>NZ_AUGY01000224.1 GCF_000422905.1 Paenibacillus alginolyticus DSM 5050 = NBRC 15375 | reverse complement strand
TTAAGCAGGGAGATTGAAGATCAAATCGCTTCCAAAGTCAGGGAAACCGATCCGACCATCCAAAATGTATATGTTTCCACCAATCCGGATTTCATTGACCGAATCAATGCGTACGTAAGGGATGTGCAAGAAGGACGGCCGGTCGCAGGTTTTGTTGAGGAATTTAATGAGATGGTGCAACGAATATTTCCAAATGCCCGGTAACGAAATCCAGTATTCCCCGTCTTTTGTATGGTGCGAAAGACGGGGCCATATCAGCATTTAAGTCTGTTCAACCCCGAAATCTCCCCAAATGCTGCTCCTGAAGTTGATATAGTATATTCGATGTTAAAAAGACTCCAACAGGAGGCAATTGATCAGTATACTGGTATGGCAAGGAATTTCCACTAATGGGGTATTCGTTCAGACTTATATCAGTTGTAGCAATCCAAGTTCCATACTCACCTGCTTGTAGAGAGGGAGGTTTCATAATAAGACGTCCACTCAAAATAAAATGTCGAATTCTAATCGGAGGATCGTCAAATATAGTTAAGTTACCGGAGTATGTGGCATAAGGTGAATCAAATGTGATTTGTTTGGCGCTTTCATTCCAAGATCCATGAATTGGAATAGGCATGCCACGAAAATTAATCGTACCAATTACCCTGTTATCAGTAATAGAGTTAATGATGAGTTCTCCCCAAACGATCGGTCTACCAGCTATATCAGCGCGGATACCCCATTTTGTTGGGAATGGTATACTAACCATAGTTACCTGTGCAGTTTGCAAAATGATCTCTCCTTAATTTTAAGAACTCAGGATTTTAGCGAATATGATTGAATACGCTTACGTTAATGGCTGATCATTGAATTAGATGCTCTGTTTAAAGCAACAATACAGTATATGCACCACCAACAGAATGATCCACTAGTGAAAGTTATATTCAGTCTCGGGTAAATCTTCTCAGGGAGAAAATAATGGATGTTATGGCCCAGAATAATGTATTGAACCGGACCCAACTAATGATAGCACCGATGTTCCTTTTACAAAAACATATTCGGAACATT
>NZ_AUGY01000223.1 GCF_000422905.1 Paenibacillus alginolyticus DSM 5050 = NBRC 15375 | reverse complement strand
GAAGACAACTTCGCCTGACTCAAACCCATAATTACCACATTGTTCCAGTCGACTTTGTTCACAAGGCTTTATATGCCGGACTTTCGCAATTCAGGTTTAAACACAATGAAAGGAAGTATGAAATGATAAATTTTTATGATTACGCAGTAATTATGCAGAGTACAATTAGTCTTTTCTTAATAATTGCATTTTTATATTTAGTTAAAACTAGTCAAAAACTTGCTGAAACCATTCAAAAAAAACCAAAACAGGGAGTCTCTGATGAGGGTATTCGAATTGGATCACCTTTCCCTCAATTAAATTTTGATGGGAAGAAGTTTGAGGCTAATTATGTTAAAAGTTCTGGGATTTTAATATTCATAACTCAGGTAGGTTGTAGTCTTTGCAACAATCTATATCCTCTAATTAACAATTATAACAATAAGAATAAGACAAATTTTCAATTTGTTCTTTTTACGCTTGCAAGCGAAACTGAAATGGTCAATGCAATTATAGAACAACACCAACTGCATGACATACCATCCTTTAGTTTTACAAATAAAGATAAAGATATTATAGATGCATTAAAAATAAACGGTGTACCATTTATCTATTTTCTATCTCCGAATGGAAAGGTAGTTGCAAAGAATTTTGTAAGTAATGAAATGGAGTTAAACAACCTAGTATTTTCAAATTATACGCCTACAAATGCAGCAAGCTAATTAATCTATTGAAAGGAGGTGAAAAAAATGTGTATGAATGTTACACCGACAGGTCGTAATCGTTGTAGTTTCGTGTCATGTACTGGTGCAAGAGGAGATATTTGGTATCAAGAAGAGGTTTATTGCGCAGATACGGGCGTATACTTTTGGGCTGATCGTTCATGTACTTGCTGGTCCGCCTAATAATTTCCATTAAGTGTAAAAGGACAGTGAGGTAATCACTAGTCCTTTTACACTTTTTTATAGGTCGCACCGTAAAACCCCTTGATTTAGCTATGGGGATATCAGGTGCCACCCTGAATAATTTTCATTAGTTTACTTTGATCAAACATCAAAGATATTATTGT
>NZ_AUGY01000222.1 GCF_000422905.1 Paenibacillus alginolyticus DSM 5050 = NBRC 15375 | reverse complement strand
ATGAGACGCAGCCTTTTGAAAAAAACGTCATAGTTGCGCCTAATTTCGTATTGCCATTTTTAGCTCTCAGCTATGTGAGATTTTCAGGGTAGTTCTTTCATTCCGGGGCATCCTCTATAGCAATAGAGGCAGCGACTTGCTGCGGTCCTTTCAGTCTCGAAGTCTGAATGACCCGCTGCAACATACTAAATAACTCCATCGGTTCAAATGGTTTTGAAATATAGCCATTCATTCCAGTCCCTAGTACTTGCTCTTTTACGCCTTTCATTACGTCTGCAGTCATGGCAATAATCGGTGTATCCACATCCCGTTCTCTTATTTGCCTAGCTGCTTCGTAGCCGTCCATTATTGGCATTTGCAAGACCATCAGAATGGCATCATACCTCTTTTTAGCAGCGTACTGGACCGCTTTACTTCCATCATCAGCCACATCAACTTGCAATTCATTAGAACTAGTCACTCTACTAGATCACTGTTCATTTGTTATTCATAGAATGGTGAGAAGAGGCTTTTAGTGCTGAGTCGTATATAATGATGGTTGATCATTCCCCTGCTGCCCCTAGTGCTGCACCTTTCTGTAACACTTCAGCTTTATCTGTTGGTTCTAAATTAAGCATCTTAATATGCCTGCGGACGAAGATCAAAATGATTGCGAACTTGTTGGTGGAACAGAAAACTTGGCGAATCATATTTCGTCAACAGATAGTAAACAAGTGTGATTTATGAAGCTGTACTAGTGCATTTTCTTTAAACAGTTATAAAACAGAAAAAACCCTTATAAATAAGGGCTTCATGCTTGTAAAGCTGGGATGCGGTCGGAGGGATTTGAACCCTCACGCCTTGTGAGCGCCACCCCCTCAAGATGGTGTGTCTGCCGTTCCACCACGACCGCGTATGAAAATAGAAAACTGGGGATCTAGGATTTGAACCTAGGCATGACGGAGTCAAAGTCCGTTGCCTTACCGCTTGGCTAATCCCCATTATTGAAGGGAAAAGGGCGACCGATGGGACTTGAACCCACGAATGCTGGATCCACAAACCAGTGCGTTAACCCCTTCGCCACGATCGCCACAGTAGGGATTTATTCCCTGAAGACTAGATACGAAACTTGCGTAAAGTTGAACAACTGCTTAGTCAGCTGATCAGAGAGACTTTGACTTTCGTCAAAGATCCCTATATATGGTTAAGC
>NZ_AUGY01000221.1 GCF_000422905.1 Paenibacillus alginolyticus DSM 5050 = NBRC 15375 | reverse complement strand
TTTGAATTGTTTGTGAGCTGGTTCCAGAAGATTTCAACAGAGCATGGCTTTCAGGAGGTCATCGTTGGCATGGAGCCGACCGGTCACTACTGGCTAAACCTAGCTTCATTTTCTACGAGATAAACAAGTTACGTACGGTGTGGTAAATCCACTTCACGTGAAGAAAAGTAAAGAACTAGACGACAATTCTCCAACGAAGAATGACATCAAGGACGCCAAAGTCATTGCACAGCTGGTCAAAGACGGGAGATACGCCATACCAAGCCACCGTCAATAACCTCTTAATGTTGAAGACCATAATTGTAAGTGGATATAAGCGGACTACGGAAATTGCCCCCTTTCAATGAGACATTTTTGCACGTCGGCGAACGCGCTTGATTTGCCGGACCAGCGCAGCGAATCATGACAAGCGAAAGGGAGGCCCTTAAGGGGCCTCCCTCTTTCTTCTGCTTCCTATTATTACGGGTTGGTCGTTAAAATGCCGACGTTCTTCAGCACCACAGCGCGGCGGCGCAAGCTGGGCGACGTCTTGGGGGCATAGCCCCACATTTAGGAACGTGTCGTACTGGCTGCGTTCTTTTGTTTTGCCGCTTCCACTCGTGTCATGGTTCCGAAGTAGACCACACAGAACACTCGAGTTATCAGGAATGTGAGAAAAATCGTGGCCCATGACCAAAACCAGTTCCAACGAACATACCGAATCAGATCGGTATATTGTACGAGCAGCACCTCAACTATCGTCAGTACAGTAGTGAATAACGCGACCATCGCCAATCGACGTTTCTGCCGCGGGATGATGAGAATCAATAACAATGAAAGGATCCACACTGAAACGATAATGCCGTATTGCAGCAGCAAACTCATCGCTCATTCGCTTCCTTCCTGAAAACTTTGCGATCCCTAAAGAACCAACTCGCTAGGCCGCGGACGGACAGAAATATAATCGAGTACACAATCGCCATCAGACTCCAGTGAAAATGAACATAATCCACCAATTCGGTTTTTGCGGCTAGCATCCCGTCGATTAATGTGAGCAGTGAAATCCAGACAGCAAAGTAAAAACACTTTGTCAACTTATTCGCACGAGGTCTATAGATGTAATACAGACCGCTCGCAACAGGCATCCACACCACTTTGAACGTGATATTCAAATCCGAAGCTTTGGGGATTTACGCAACGGGAAGGCCACCAAATCAAATTGAACGAGCAGCAATTTCGTTCCATGTCCATGGCCATAGCTTGTACAAGGAAGGAGGCTCCTATGTATAGTGTACTTCTTTTTATTCATACTCTCTTGGGTGCTGAT
>NZ_AUGY01000220.1 GCF_000422905.1 Paenibacillus alginolyticus DSM 5050 = NBRC 15375 | reverse complement strand
ATAATTTAATAATTCCTAAGGATAACATGTTGCGCCAAATCAATGAATTGGTCGACTTCTCGTTTGTGTACGAAGAATTAAAAGAACGTTACTGTCTGGAAAATGGTAGAAATGCCATTGACCCGATTCGAATGTTTAAATACCTGCTCTTAAAAGCGATCTTTGAGTTATCCGACGTGGATATTGTTGAGCGCTCCCGATACGACATGTCGTTCAAATATTTTCTGGACATGGCTCCTGAAGATTCAGTCATCGATCCCAGTTCCTTAACGAAGTTTCGCAAGCTGCGGCTGAAAGATTTGAATCTACTGGACATGCTCATTGGGAAAACGGTAGAAATTGCTGTCGAGAAAAACATTATCAAAAGCACAGCGATCATCGTAGATGCCACGCATACGAAAGCCCGTTATAATCAGAAATCCCCACGAGAAATCTTGCAAGATCGTTCCCGGAAATTGAGAAAAGCCGTCTATGCCATCGACGAATCCATGAAAGTAAAGTTCCCAGCGAAAAACACAACCGATGTACTCGAAAATGAGATCGGCTACTGTCAAAAACTCATTCACTTTCTTGAAACGGAGTCTGGGATTGCACAATTGCCGAAAATCATGGAACCACTAAATTTGCTGAAAGAGACGGTTGAAGATGACTTGGAGCAGCTTCGTATCTCCGCAGACCAAGATGCCAGGGTAGGTCACAAAAGTGCAGACTCTGCGTTTTTCGGTTACAAAACACATGTGGCGATGAGCGAAGAACGAATCATTACGGCGGCCATTGTCACAACAGGAGAAAAGAATGACGGGAAGCAATTGCAGACATTGATCGAAAAGAGCAAGGCAGCAGGTATGGAAGTACGTACCGTTATCGGTGACACGGCTTATTCAGAGAAGGATAACATTGGTTACAGCAAAGAAAACAACATCGAGCTAGTATCGAAGTTACATCCACAGATTACGCAAGGTGGACGCAGCCGAGAGGATGAATTTGAGTTTAACAAAGACGCGGGTTTGTATGTGTGTAAGGCCGGTCATATGGCGATAAGAAAAGCGCGGCAAGGGAAAAAAGGCGTTGGGAAAAACCAAACCGATACCTACTATTTTGATGTAGAGAAATGCAAGCGATGTCCGTTCAAAGAAGGATGCTACAAGGATGGAGCGAAAAGCAAAACGTACTCGGTAAGCATAAAATCCGATGAACACACGGAGCAAATGGCATTTCAGGAAAGTGAGTACTTCAAGGAGAAGTCCAAAGAACGCTACAAGATCGAGGCGAAGAATAGCGAACTTAAGCACAGGCACGGGTATGATGTAGCCACTTCCGCGGGTCTATTAGGTATGGAACTGCAAGGGGCAATGGC
>NZ_AUGY01000219.1 GCF_000422905.1 Paenibacillus alginolyticus DSM 5050 = NBRC 15375 | reverse complement strand
GGTAAGTATTCTTGGGGATGCAAGGCAATCGCTACTAATACGCTTATTGGTATGGCTGCTATCCATATCAAACTTTTGTATACCCTTGATTTGAATTTTTGAGTAATAAGCAGAGAAATTAACAAAATAGTGGCATTAACAAATAATGTTGCAGGGATACTTACAACTCTTCCCAAACCTGTGTAAGGAAAGAATTCGATCAATAAAAATATGGTTGCTATACTCGGAACCATAGCTAAACAGAAACATAATACCGACTTCTTCATATAGTAATCTCCTAATCCGGACTGTGGTTTCCATTCAGATATTCGGGAAATGAAGTAAAATATCCTCCCGTTACTTCAATAAACCAAAAGAGGAGCCGCAGGTACAAGCTCCTCCAGTATCGTACCTGTTAGTTAAACAAAATTACTGCAATATTCAGGCTGTTTGCGGATTTATTTTTGCATCCAAATCATCTTTAGTAATTTCCCAAACATCATATTCTTCCCCGAACTTATCTCGAACATCTTGAGCCATTAAATCAGAAATAACTTCGTAATCATCGAATATGTCTTCACTAATAAGTCCCCGGTAAAATTTCCATCTAAAGAATCATTATAAGATTGTTTTTGTGGTGTAATCTTAAACTTACCCCGATGGGTAGTAAAAAAGCGGCGGCACCAGTTAACTGATGCCAATCCACTTTTTTCTAGAATAAGTAAAACTATCATAAGTATCATGAAACATTTTCATTATGCAAGATTATTAACAACAGAATCCTTAGTATCGACCGTAAATAGAATTTGTTATTTAGAGTCTAGAATTTTTCTGTAATATTTATTAATTAATTTATCAAGCTGTTGGCTGAACATTAGTAATTCAGCATCAAAAAGCTCCGATCAATGTTGCTGATTATACATCACCAATTAAGCGATTCCTCATATCCCTTAGTCCACCGCCCGCCAAGATGTTGTCTATATCTACGGTTAATAGATTCGGCTTCTCATACAAAAAACAACCTCAACTCTGCCTCCTAAGCCGTGTTTGGCAACCAAATGCGGAACACCGTACGCTCGGACTCACTCGCAGCCAGCGAAATAGTTCCCTCATGCAACTCAACAATCCGCCGGCAGATTGCCAGCCCCAATCCCGTTCCGCTGCTGTGTCGGGCGTGGTCGCCACGCACGAAAGCATCGAAGACAACAGGCCACAGGGATGCTTCTATTCCAATCCCGTTGTCCGCAATTTCCAAAAGCGATCCACCTGCGCAGTTCCCCTCTAAGCGTATTCTGAACGTCGTGCCGGTAGGATTGTACTTGATCGCATTCACAATCAGATTGGCAAGCGCCCTTTTGAAGTGCTTTAGATCCAACAAATGAATGAGCGGCTCCTCTGGAATGCTGCAGATGACCGTAAAGTTCTTTTCCTCCAACTCGGCATAATGTTCCGCGGCGACCTCACGGACAACCTCGCATAAATCTGTCTGCACTAGGTC
>NZ_AUGY01000218.1 GCF_000422905.1 Paenibacillus alginolyticus DSM 5050 = NBRC 15375 | reverse complement strand
GCTATTCGAACGGCAACTGTATTCCAAGGCGACGAAATCCTGCGAATGAGTGAGAATATGTGAGATAAACCCTTAAAACCGAGGGACGGGCAGGAATGCTCAATTGTAACGTGGAATAAAATGTAAGGACAAGGGTTATATGGGAGTTGATATTGATATGATTCGTGAAGCTGAACGATCTGATAAAAACCAACTGTGCGAGCTCTATCGTATGTTAGTGCCAAATAGTAAGAAAATGAATGTTCTCGAAGAACAAATTGATACAATCAAAAGTGACCCTAATAACTTTCTACTTGTTTTCGATGAAGGCGGTGAAATATTAGGGACAGTGACGCTAAATATCTGTATCCAAGCATTGCATGGAACAAGACCGTATGGAATTGTCGAGAACATTATTGTTCATGAGAATCATCGAAGTAAGAGTATTGGACAACAACTTTTACAATATGTTGAGGACTATTGTAGGTCAATAAATTGTCATCGGATTATGCTTCTAAGCAATTCAACCCGTGAAAGAGCTCATCAGTTCTTCGAACGAGAAGGATATGACGGATCGGTTAGTAAAGGATTTAAAAAATATTTCTAATTGAAGGGCTGCCGCGGCAGCCTTTCGCCCCACTAACGGGCAGATTTGCTCAACAAAACAATTCCAAATTATGGTATTATTATGTCCGAACATTTTTTCTAACGAAGTTATTCTGAGGAGTGGAGATTCTTGCGAATACATAGTATTAAATTACTCACTAAACAATTAGAGCAACTCAAAAAGTTCTACATTTATGATCTCGGAGTCCAACTGGTGGAGAGTTCCAGTAATATGTTTACTTTAAAAGTGGGGAAATCAAATTTAATTTTCGAGCAATCAGATAAAAATGAAAAAAGCCCATTTTATCATTTCGTCATTGACATCCCTGAGAACAAAATTGAGGAATCAATAACTTGGCTAAACTCGGTCGGGGTTACGCTAAATCTATTACCAGATAACTCATATCAAGTTTATTCTAAAACCTAGAACGCAACATCAATTTACTTTTATGACCCAGCAGGGAATGTAGTTGAATTTATCGCTAGACACTCTCTTGATAACGCAAACAATACTCCATTTACAGGTAAGGAATTAATAAATATCAGTGAAATCGGCCTTGTGGTTAATGATGTAAATTGTATTAAAGACTTGTTGAGTACAAATCTTTTAATCGACGGATATAAGGATAGCAAAGAAACTTTTGCTGCTGTAGGTGATGAAGATGGGCTATTCATTTTGTCTTCATATAGACGAGTGTGGCTGGGATCAGAAAAGGAAGCGGATATTTTTAAAACAGAAATTACAGTAGAAGGAGCTTATGAAGGAGAATTTGCTATTGGACAATACCCATACAATCTTTCATTAGTTAATTCTTCGCTAAGCTCCCTCGTTATGATTTGATTTTCTCACGCAAGCTCGTGTATTCGCAGGATTTCATCCTCTTTGATATCGGACGATGAAGG
>NZ_AUGY01000217.1 GCF_000422905.1 Paenibacillus alginolyticus DSM 5050 = NBRC 15375 | reverse complement strand
GCTTCCAAAAGCATCTGTCGGGCCGCAATGATGGCCGTATCGGCCGTCCCGAGCTTTTCCTTGGTACGATCGCAGAACGGTTGTTCCATTGTTTCCTGAAGAGCATAATCCTGTGTGTTGATGCCGGCGATGCCGGTGAATGTTTGGGTACGCTGCACTTCCCGATCGATTAAGAAATCATTGGAAGCGTTCCGCTTCAAGCGATATCCCGGAAGTACGTCTTCCGATCCCCGACCGAATGCCGTCTCGTGATCTAGAACGAACTCCTTCGTGAACGGAATCTCGACATCTGCGGAGTAAATGAAATTGAACACCCATACGTTAGAGTCGTCAATCGGCACCCAAAGATGTCCCGCAATGGAAGGAAACTCTTCCCGTTTACCGTCCGTCCAGCGAGTCATCGCTCCCCTCATTTGTTGAGCCGGCATAATGAATTGGTAGCCTCGGATATAATTTCCATCTTCTTTCAGATCCCGGATCCCGGCGTATTTAAAGCCATACGGTGTTTTCACCACTTCGAGCTTGGGTGCCGTCGATCTTGAACGAAGTGCATTTTTGTCGGCAATATTGTTGTTATGAGCAAAGGAAGAGTGGGAGGTATCTATACCGCCCTCCAGCGCCTGCAGCCAATTGCAATGCTCGTACGTTTTGGAGACGTGCCGGTAATTATCCGGTGTCCGCAGCCATTCGTAGTCCGGGTAATCCGGCTGTAATTCTTTTGGTCCCATGTAAGTCCAAATGATGCCCGCCTTCTCCCAAGTCGGATAAGAAGTCAGCTTGACCGAGTGCTTGAAATCGCTCGTTGCCGGTTCGTTGGGGGTATCTACACATTGTCCCGTTGTGTCGAACTTCCAGCCATGATATACGCAGCGGAGACCGCATTCCTCATTTCGGCCCCAGAATAGGTGTGCACGTCGATGAGGGCAGTAAGCGTCCATTAGTCCTACAGTCCCGTTGGTGTCGCGAAATGCGACCAAATCTTCACCTAGCAGTCGAACTTTGACCGGTGCACCGTCCGGTTCCGAGAGTTCCTCGGACAAAAGTGCAGGAATCCAATATCTGCGGAATACTTGTCCCATGGGAGTTTCAGGACCAATAAGACAAAGCTTTTCGTTATCTTCTTTTTTTAACATGTCGCGCCTCCTGCTTGTGTGTGATCAATTTTATCGTTTGACTAAATTATATCGAGAGTCCAAAGAGACAGACACACTAGGTTCTTCTATAGTGAACGTGCCAAAAATTTTTTTGTGGAAAACGATTGACTTTTGCATCGCCTTATTCCGACTTTTTCCCCGAAGCGAAAATAACCCTTCACCTCCGGTTACCGGATTAGGTGAAGAGTTATTACATGCTTAGAGTTGAGTCTATTCTATTTGGCGTAAAACCTTTCGTCCACTACTTTTTCCACACTTAACTCTTTGTTCAGGGCACCGGTCTCTTTCACAGTATCGATCGCCCACTTCACGCCCTCCACATTCATTTT
>NZ_AUGY01000216.1 GCF_000422905.1 Paenibacillus alginolyticus DSM 5050 = NBRC 15375 | reverse complement strand
CCTGAATTTCGAAAGTAACGCTCTTTGAAAATATGAAAAAGTGCCCAAATCTTTGGTAGAATGGTGTTTGACGAGAACAACATCACCCAAAGAGAGGAGCACCCATAAGGTGAAGTCTACCAGAGAAATTTCAAAAATCAAGACCGAATTTTCGTTACAAAATGGAACAAGTGTGGCAGGAGGCAAAGCGTTCCTAGAATACTTAGAGCGAATCCGCCTGACTGAGGCTTTCGCGAAGCTATCTGGCCTCAAGCAGTCCAATTCCGTCTTCTCATTACCCCGGATCCTTCTCTATTTCATCATCGGCTGGATGCTCGGTTGTCAGAGGCTCTTTCATTTCCGAAGTTTACAGAAAGATCACCTCATTCAGCGTTTCCTGGGTGGTCGCTGTCCTCACCACTCCTTGCTGAACAAGGAACTGCTGCGACTGGGTAAGTCTAAATCCGCAGTGGTCACGGAACTGAAGCAACTGAACATGAACATCATTTCGCCATGCCTGCCTGATTCTCTCATACTGGACTTGGATTCCACAGTCGAAACGGTCTATGGCCATCAGAAAGGCGCGGCTGTTGGTGTTAACTCTCATAAGCGTGGCCGAAAGAGCTATCATCCTCTCCTTGTGTACGAAGGAAAATCCCGTCTCTGCCTCAATGCCGTACTGCGTCCAGGGAACACCCACTCTTCTCACGATGTGGTTGGGTTTATGAATCAAACATTAGAACTACTCGGTGACCGCTCCGCCCGCTATGCCCGATTCGATAAAGGCTTCGGCGGTGAAGCGTTTTACTCCTTGCTGGAGTCCAAGAACATCGGGTACGTCGGCAAATTGAAGTGGACCGAACGCTTGCAGAAGGAAGTCTCTGAGTGCCGATACTGGAAACGCTACGTTGATGAAAACTGGGTCATCGAAGGGATAGTTCTGTTTTACCAAGCAACCTCTTGGGATAAGCTCCGACGTGTGGTCGTGATTCGAAAGGCTCAACGTTGTGAAGGTGACCAGCTTCTCATGGAGCAGCCAGAGCTGATGGAGCTCTATTGGCAGTATGAAGCGATGGTTACAACAGAGAGCTGGGAGTCAGTAGATGTATGGCGATTCTACAACCAACGCTGCTGCATGGAGAACTACATCAAAGAGGCAAAGCATGGCTTCGCCATCGATCGGATCTCGACAGGCAACTTTGATGCAAACGAAGTTGACCTGACGTTGAAGCTGCTCACGTACAATCTGTTTGAACGATTCAAAAGGGATTGCTGCGAATCGATCCATGTGGGATATACCATTAACAGGTTCCGACGGGAATTCGTAGCCTGTGTGGGTGTCATCGTGCAACATAGCCGCCAGACGATCTTAAAGCTTGCACAGGAGTTTCATGGGAAACGACCACTGGAGCGTATGTTACGAAAAGTAGCCACGCTGGAATGACAATTACCAAAAATTGAAATGGAACCTGCTCTTAGCCCGTTACTTGGGGAGGGGGAAAGTATGCCCACAATAGCCTTCATGAAGACAACTTCGCCTGACTCAAACCCATAATTACCACATTGTTCCAGTCGACTTTGTTCACAAGGCTTTATATGCCGGACTTTCGCAATTCAGG
>NZ_AUGY01000215.1 GCF_000422905.1 Paenibacillus alginolyticus DSM 5050 = NBRC 15375 | reverse complement strand
TTTGGTAGGACTTACAACAATACTGGATTGGCAGATGTTTTTCCATTTTCAACCGTAGTTCATACCGTCAAGCACTGATTTCTGTTTTGAGCCAATTTTGATAAGCTGAATGAATCAAATATCGCCTTTTGGACAACGAATAGAATGAAATGAAATTAATTTCCAAGAATGATCACGAGTTGAACTAAAGGGTACGAGAGTTAATAAAAGAGATGTTTTATGTAAGCCTAATCGTTTATGCAATGGTAGAGCGTTAATTTTGTTCAAACACATTATTTTAGGAGGAAATGAAAAAAATGCTTTTTTGCCCTTGTGGAAGCGGTAAAGATCAAGATGACTGTCATCCAAATTTATCGCCAAATGAAATAAAGAAAACGATAAGGCATAGAAGTAATATCAGGGAAGGACAAGTAGAATTTCTCAAATTATTTGACACAGGTGCGTTTAAAAGATCAGAATATTCTGGGCACCTTAGAGTTGCGTTTGTAAGTACACCAGCTGGGAAAATATTCTACCCTTTAATGGTTTTCTTAGGTAATTCAGCAATTAGACCTTTAACTATCGATGGCGAAATTATTATTGAGGAGTTTTGTACAATTCATTGCATGCTTACACCTCAACATTTTGCTAGTATTGTTTTCAATGTTAAGGAGTTGTTAGGAGAAAAAGGTAAAAAAGTACGGTTGGTTAAGTGTACTATAGCTACTGTTGGTAGACCCTTCGATTCAGTATTTGCAATTGAAGCGAACTTAAGTAAACAACGTATTGCACTTTACCACCATACAAATGAAGAGGCTGGGGAGAAAATTATTAGTTCGAAGTTTATGAGGGGCAGTAAGTGGAATATTCAAGGAACTGAAGAACTTGAAGAACTTGGTCATATATACATGACAGATATACAAAGGATTGAAGATGATAGGGATATTTGGGATATTGCCATGTGTGACAAGGGGACAAGAATTAATATTATTTCAGATAATCAAGATCAGGAAAATATAGAGGTTTATAGAGACAATCCTAAAAACAGACCTGTTTCTCTTAAAATTTGGGTTCCTTTAGATTTTGTTTCTCCCAATCATCTTATACTTCATAACGGTGGCTCCCACACACAAACTAGTCAATTTGGTTCATATAGTTGGTGGGAAGTATTTATGCCAAGTATTTATAGAATTGCTGTAAAAAGAGATACTGGTCTTCCACTTACATTAATTACAAAGAAAAATGACTTGCTTTTTATTAATAGTGACAATCTTCAGGGGAATGAGATTTTTCTAGCTGCGCTAGGTAGTGATATGTATAGTTTACGTAAAGTATGGTCAGAAAAAGCCACTCCAAGAGTCAATCCTAAACCAGCTGATTTTGGACAACTGGATGTAGAGTGGCAGGAAGTGTGGAGGAAAAATTTATGTTCCATTATTAATGATATTATGAAAGATAGTTTAGATACAATTTGGATGGGATAATGAAGTGTAGCACGTTAGAAGTAACCTGATATAGTCATAAGCATATCTATACTATGTAAGCTTCCGCTTGGAAGCTTTTTTCTTTGTGTTTCTACTCTGAAGCCCCCTAATTAGATTGGAGTCATCAATATGCAATAAGGTACAATATTGGTGAGGGGGAATGAGACGTATGAAAAGCAATATCCTA
>NZ_AUGY01000214.1 GCF_000422905.1 Paenibacillus alginolyticus DSM 5050 = NBRC 15375 | reverse complement strand
ACCATGTTAACAATTGGAGCCCAGCTCGTTAAGTTACGGCACAGTCAGTCACTTACACAATATCAGCTTTCGGACAAGACAGGATTAACCAGAGCGCCGATATCACACTACGAGAAAAATCGCAGAGAGCCGGACATTAAAACATTGATAATGTTAGCTGATTTTTTCAAGGTAAGTCTGGATGAACTTGTGGGGGAGAGCGGAGGAGGGGAGCGACACTGAAAGTACAGGTTAATCAATACCAAAATCCCGTCAAAAGGAACAAGTTTAAGAACAAAATAAAAACATAAAATCTGAAAGTAGGCATTAGTAACTAAAAAAGATCAAGGTATCTCCGGCATACAGCCTTGAGAGTCACCTGATCTTTTTGCATTTCCGAGGTGGAACTAAACCTATTAAATGATCCCATTATCTCACCACAAAACTTTATTTTTATCAACAATGTATAGTTTAGTTTGGTTGGCGTGAAACAGATAGTTATAAAAACGCAATATATTTAACATATTATGTGACAAATATTTTTCGTCAGATAGGCAAATACCCTCACCGGACAATGTTATTGTTAAATATACTGACGTCGTAACAAGAAAAGATACTAAGTTAGGATGTTCTACAGGAGTTCCAAAAAATGTTTGATGACAGAGCTAAGATCTTTAAAAGGAGGGAAGGTGACGCCTGATTGGGAACGGATATATACGAGCATAAATAACGCTTAGAAAATCGTTAGTTGTTGCTCTACCTTTGTCCAAAAAAAGGAAGATAATTAGATAGTGGCTCAGAAACAAAGATTGAATTGGGAACTAAATGAAGTAATCAAGAAACTAATGGAGGCGAGAAGGTTCGTCTTACGTAATCGATTCGAAAACGATGAATTCGAAATAGGAGAAACCATCCACTTTATAGGTAGAGCTATAGATCAATTAAACATTATGAAATTAGAGTATGTACCTAAGCATAAACATTAGAAGAATCCGACACAAGTGCATTACTAATTTTATTGAAACGATAAGGAGTTCAAACGGTTCCTTCACTCCTTCCGATTTTGATACTACCTGTTGGACACTAACTTAAATCCCATACTAAATAAAGGAGTTCAAATGGTGTATGATACAAATGAAACCGATAGACATTGAGGGCTGCAGAGCATTAGGAATTGAAATCAAATTGCCAAAGACAACACTACTTGCGGTAACAACTGATAAAGGGTATATCATGTGTGGTGCTTTGGATGTTCAGTTGTTAAATAGTAAATTAAAAGATCGCCAGATTATTGCAGGTCGTGCTGTTGGAGTGCGTTCCATTGAACAATTACTTGAAGCTCCCCTAGAATCCGTAACTTTTGAGGCACAAACGCTCGGAATTCACCCTGGAATGAAGGGTAGCGATGCCATCCTTAGAATGATGTGACATAACAAGATTGCCAAAAGTTTCGATCCTATTAAGACAAATGTACAAAAAATTGATATTTTGTACGTTTATCATGCCCTTTTTGCTTAGATTTCGCTGTTTTTGCTATAAACAGTCAGAGAGAAAGATTGTCGCGGCGAAATTGCACCTCCTTCGGGGGACTCCTCAGATCGTTTTCCTTTCATAAGAGTATCTGCTTTTCCTTTTAGATGAATTCCCAACATTTATAATAGACTGGGTAAATTTCTTTCCAAAGTTAGATCAACTTTCATAGACTGTTTCAGTAAGTAAAATATCTCAATATTCCAAGGAGGAGTTTTATCAAATGCACACATTCACCAAATATGCAATGCCAAT
>NZ_AUGY01000213.1 GCF_000422905.1 Paenibacillus alginolyticus DSM 5050 = NBRC 15375 | reverse complement strand
TTAAATTTCAGATGTGTATGATGTTGCATGAGTAATTTCTTTGTTTTACCAATTCTTCCAATCGGCCAAAGGCTCCATGAATATTTCAGGCTTAGAAATATTTGAACTAACCAAAAACCTAAAAGAAACTCAAACTAATAAAATTCTAAGTGGAAAGACATTCGTTTTATTTTTTCCTGAAACAAGTATTAGGACCAGAGTTACTTTTGAGAAGGGGATTAAGGATTTAGGTGGTGAGTGTATTTTATTTCCTTCTGAAACACTTGATAAAAGAGAGCACCCAAAAGATGTAATGAATTATTTGAATAATTGGTCTGATGGCTTAATCATTAGGCATTCCGACTTTTCAAAACTTAAGGAACTATCACTTTATGGCTCGATTCCAATAGTCAATGCTATGACTACGAATAACCATCCATGTGAGATACTTTCTGATCTGTTTTCAATAGCGGAATTAAGAGATAATTATAGGGAGATAGTTTATACATTCGTTGGCGCAGCAAGTAATATTTCAAACTCATGGATGGAAATTGCTAAAATAATGGATCTTAAATTCAATCACGTTTGTGCTTCTGGTAATGAACTTGCCGATAATAATTCAAATTATCAATTTTCGACTTATCTTGAAACTACGCTGAGTGGTAGCGATGTGGTACTGACGGATTCTCTACCGAGTCAATTCTTAAATAATGAATATATAGGTAAGTATCAAATTACATTAGACAGAATGAAATTAGCAAACAAAGGTGCATTATTAAACCCTTGTCCACCATTTTTTAGAGATGAAGAAGTTAATGCGGGGCTAATACAAAGGCGTTATAAGAAACTACATAAAGATATATAGAACGAATTAAATAATCAAAGGAGTTTAATATCATGATCAGATTGTGTGATTACCGAGATAAAGAAGTTATCTATCAGATTATCAATGATGCTGCTCAAGCATACGAAGGGGTTATTCCGTATGATATGTATCATGAACCATACATGACCATGGAAGAATTAAATCATGAAATGAATGAAGGAGTTATGTTTTGGGGGCTAGAGGAAAACAATGAATTACTTGGAGTCATGGGAATACAAGATAAAGGGGAAGTGTCATTAATCAGACATGCTTATGTTAAAACGAGTCAACGTAAAGGTGGTATAGGGACCAAGCTTCTGTATCATTTAGTTAATTTAACAGATAAACCAATTCTAATCGGGACCTGGGAATCGGCTGAATGGGCAATTAATTTTTATTTAAAGAATGGATTTAAGTTAATTTCACATGAAGAGAAGGGGAAATTACTACATAGATTTTGGAATGTATCTGAAAGACAAATCGAGTCATCAGTAGTTCTATGTGATAGTAATTGGAACTCTAATGAATAGTTTAAGATCTTTGTAGGAACAGCACATGCCGCGGAGCCTGACTCTCCTTGGTCTGCCAGAGAGAATTCGAGGAAACATATTCAGTTGAATAGAATTCTATGGTTATTTTTTGGGATCGGAATATTAGTGATAATTGTTGGTTTTTTAAATGGCCCTTTATTACCTTATACAGATCCAACTCCAGAATTAATAAAGATATACAATACACAAGTGAAAAAATCTGATTTCATTATGAAATGCGGATGTATCATTGCAATAATTAGTTTATTTTCAATTCTAATAAAAAGAATAATAAGAAAAATGACAAAATGAAAAATTGAATATTTCGGTGCCATAGAGCCATCGAGTTAATGAGTGAGAGCCACCACGTTAATCTATTAGAGCCACTATGTTAGTAGAGAGAGCCGCCC
>NZ_AUGY01000212.1 GCF_000422905.1 Paenibacillus alginolyticus DSM 5050 = NBRC 15375 | reverse complement strand
CCTTCCTCGCCAGCCGTACTATTATTATAAAACGCACTGAATAAATTTTCATTATTCCGTGGTGCCCCGTGAGGGGCATGGTTGGCTAACGGAAACGATAGCACCATGACAACAGGCAGTTGGAGGTGTAAGCATGCATCGAATAATTATTTTCATGTTAATTATGATTTTTTTCACCGCTTGTCGTCAGGAGCCGTTACTGGATAATCACACAACAGTATCGGTCGCCAATGTAAATGTCGGAGAAGGCATGGTTTTGTTCAAGCACATGAATGATAATATGGAGCTTAAGGAAAGGGAATTCTCTGGTTCTGATGTTGTTGTTGATCCGAGTTATTACAAATCCAATAGCGTCCAAAGAGGCGACATCATTTATTACCAAAAACCACAGGCGGCGAAATCCAATAACGGATCGCCAGATACAGAGATCTCTAGGGTAGTAGCACTTCCTGGAGAAAGTATTCGAATTGAAAAAGGTCTGATCTTTATCAATGGAAGAACACTCGATACCTTTTATGGTCAAGCACTTTGGGGGGGAATGAACGTAGAAGAATTAAATAAAATGATTAATAGTGATTCCAATTCGGAGAACATCAAAAAGGTGATTAAGATTATTCAGGAAAGCGATGAAACCAACAAGAAAGAATTCAAAGTTCCTGACGGGCAGTATTATATTATTGGCGATAACTGGATTCGAAGTGGGGATAGCAGACATTATGGTCCGATTTCAAAAGACAGCATTTTTGGTAAAGTTATCGGATATAAAAAGTGATTTTTTAGTTGTAATAGGATTAGATCGATTTCTTCATCAGGAAAAACATAAGAATACACCGATCGGACATTTTTTTCCTATACGATTTAGCTAGGTAACGGAACGGATATGGCTTTAGCGTTGATGATTTTAATAACGGTTTTACTTGGAACTACTGTGGTGCTGCTTTATGGGAAAGTGGATATCAAGCGGATCATGATTCCGATGTTGATTTTATTCATTGGAGATTTCTTGCTTCTATATGCAAAATTTATAGTGGGGGACGACTTTCTAACGGTTGTTCTTTACCTGCCCGCAGTGATCATACTTTTAATCGCGCTGATCTCGTTAGTCATTATTGGGATAAAAATGGTGACAGGAAAAAAAGCAAGAAAAAGATCTTTGCAATTTTGCTTTCCTTTATTATGACAATTGTCATTATTGCTGTGCCAGCTTTAACGCAAATTGATAAATTCAAACTTTATAAGGACGACTATTTTGCTGTTTCGGATTCACTTTTTAGAGCTTATGATGAGGGCAAATTAGCAGGTAAAGGAATGTTTCGATCACCTCCCAGCAAGATTGATTCAGACGAACTAAAGAAGCTCTTCTCGGGTAAATTGATCAGTAAAATGAAAACATTAAACCGCTCTGCTGGTGTAGTTTCTTATAGTGTCGCAGATAAAGATGTCAACTATTTTATGTTTAGTCCTGGTTTGCAATCCATTGATGGAATTGCCATATGCAGGAATGGTAAAAATCCTTCCACAGATAGCAGACTGGAAACATTCTTTCAACACGCACGGTATGAACTTATAACGGATGGTGTTTATTATTTTAGTGGTGGATAGTAGCTCTGAAATGGTGATCTTGCCCTCTTCCTAAAGGGACGTTGTTTTATATGAGTGTAAGGCAATATGTGAAGAAAACTGCTATCGTCAAAGTGGTAATCATTGAGAAAGTCCGATTCTTTTTATTTGAAGCTTGATACAATTGATTACGCTCCCTCGTTATGATTTGATTTTCTCACGCAAGCTCGTGTATTCGCAGGATTTCATCCTCTTTGATATCGGACGATGAAGG
>NZ_AUGY01000211.1 GCF_000422905.1 Paenibacillus alginolyticus DSM 5050 = NBRC 15375 | reverse complement strand
AATTCCCTGGTTTTATCATGAAATTCCCTGTGGAATTTCCAGTTAATCGGTCACTTTTGACGCATTAATGCGTGCTTAAGGCGGTAACTTTCTCCTTCAAAAACAATGAGCTGTCCGTGATGAGCAAGACGGTCAATCATCGCCGCAGCCATCTGGTCGTCGGTGAAGATGCCTCCCCACTTGGAGAATTCGAGATTGGTCGTAATGATGAGGCTTCGTCGTTCGTAACTTGCAGCAATCACTTGAAAGAGCAGTTGGGCTTCTTCTCGATCCATCGGCAGATAACCCCACTCGTCAATAATGACGAGATCAGCTTTCTCTAATTCTTTCATCGTACGCTCCAGAGACCCTGCTCGCTTGCTCTCGCTGAGCCTTGTGACGAGCGAGGCAGCGGTGAAGAACCGCGTCGACATACTAAGTTCGCAGGCCTTCACACCTAGGGCGATGGCTAGGTGTGTTTTGCCCGTACCTACAGGGCCGTAGAGTACGAGATTCTTTTTGTCTCGAACGAACTGACACGAGGTCAGTTCATCCGTTTGTAAGGTAGAGGGAAGGCGTAGAGCCTGAAACTCATAGCCCTCAAGCGTCTTCCGAACCGGGAAGGCAGCCTTCTGGAACAGGCGTACTTTCCGCAGTCGTTCTCGGTGTTCCAGTTCTTCTTTAAATACTTGATGCAAGAACTCTTCCTGCTTCGGCGTTGCTTCCAAGTCGCATAGCCGCACGGCATTTTGGCTTAGGATGAGTTGCCGACAAAAAAGTGCAATCTCCTGACGGACCTCACTTCGATCCATAATTAGCACCTCCTGATGCGGGGAGAAGTTCATCGTAGCGACTCATATCCGGACCTGCTTCTCCCGGCGTATGGAGACCATAGTGGACGATTCGGGCAGCCACCACAGCGGCATTGACCGGAAGGCCCTCCGTGCGTTTACGAACGATCGCTTCCTGCATACTCGTCATAGCCACGTCTAATCCATATTGGTTGGACAAATCCTTGATGAGCTTGAGTGCCTGCTTAAGGCCGCTCTTGTCCTGCTCATCCATGTAATCCCGTACCTCGTAAGCCAATTGACTACGCATGACGCTATTCTTCCATGCGGCGGGCTTCACCATAAGCTGATCCAGCATGGTCGTCCAGTCGACGGTATCCGTGCGTTCACTACCGAATTCGCGGTTGTGCCGGGAGATGGCATCACCGGCCTCGTCTAGCGGTTCGATGAAATGCGCACTGACGCGCACAACGATTTCACGCTCGGCGTACATCGGCGAGGAGGAATACGTGTGACATCCACCTAGAACAAATTTGCCGTAGCCGTTGGTTTTCACGTGCTCATAGCGGCAAGCTTCAAATTCGAGCTTAGGCAGTGGTAGCAAGGCTTTGCGATCCGCTTCAAACAGCGTACAGATCGGTTCGTCCTTTTTGTAATGCTCCCTGGCGTTGTCGAGCTCACAGACTTGAAACAACTCTGCATTCCATTCTAGGAGCGAAGGT
The DNA here is from genome assembly GCF_000422905.1 of Paenibacillus alginolyticus DSM 5050 = NBRC 15375. Taxonomy (GTDB): domain Bacteria; phylum Bacillota; class Bacilli; order Paenibacillales; family NBRC-103111; genus Paenibacillus_E; species Paenibacillus_E alginolyticus. Next base: position 506 of record NZ_AUGY01000211.1, on the reverse strand, counting down.
GCTGAAGGAAGTGGCACGAAGTAGTTACGCCTTGCGTAGCCGACCTTGTTCTCCACATTGCCTTTCTCATGCCCACTAGCTGGGTTACAGAAGGTAACCTCGAATCCAAAATGAGCTTGAAAACGCTGGAATAACTGCGTCAGCCTAACCACCTCACCAACTCTCCTTCCAGCACCTGTTGCGTTGTCTAGAACTAATCGACGCGGGATACCTTGAATGTGCTGGAAGATGTCCATAAGACCTTGAGAGAGACATTCTGCGGTTTCTCCCAAAAAGCACTGAACAAACGCTGCGTTGCTTTGCGGAAAAGAGAGTACGAGAAAGCGACATGTCCGTCTTTGTCCGTTTAGGATGACATCGCACTCACCGAAGTCAGCTTGGGCTTCCCCCGGGTGCCACTGCAGCTCTAGAAATCCGGTTTTGCTCATTTTGCGTTCTTGCTTTGAGGCCGTTACGTAACGATTAACTGTGGGGTAAGAGCAGTCGAACTCAGGATGCTTCTGGAC
>NZ_AUGY01000210.1 GCF_000422905.1 Paenibacillus alginolyticus DSM 5050 = NBRC 15375 | reverse complement strand
AGAATCGTTCGATCCCCGGCTACCGTAATCTTACGACCATACAAAAAAGAGGTCGACCAGAAAGATCTGGTGACCTCATAATACGAACGGGCAGCATTCCTATTATGTAGAAATATGAGGTTTGAAATATAAAAAGACTCCTTGGTATGATGTTTATGGGTCCCAGTTGCTGGCCAGCGATCGGATCCAAAAAACATACCAAGGAGACTACACTATGAATTCTACTCAAAATCAGAAAATAACTCAAATTACTTCAGCTACATTAATTGTTGGCGTAGATATCGCCAAATTCAAACATGTGGCCAGGGCACAAGACTTCCGCGGAGTCGAGTATGGGAAGACAATTACGTTTGAGAACAGCCTAGAAGGATTCGAGTGCTTCGTAAGTTGGTTCCGGAACATCATGTCGGAACACGGATACAAAGATGTTTTAGTCGGTATGGAACCAACCGGCCATTATTGGCTGAATCTCGTTCATTACCTGAAGGAGCATCATATTTCATGCGGCGTTGTGAATCCATTGCATGTAAAGAAAAGTAAGGAGTTGGATGACAACTCTCCAACTAAGAATGACGTGAAGGACGCCAAAGTCATCGCACAGCTGGTCAAAGACGGGAGATATGCCGTACCGAATATTCCTCAAGGCATTTATGCAGAATTACGTGAGGCCATGAAAATTCGCGATCACCTGTCTACTGACCTGCGCGTTGTACAAGGGCGTGTTCATAACTGGCTAGATCGCTACTTCCCTGAGTTCCTTACGGTGTTCAAGGATTGGGAATGTAAGTCAGCTATCCAAATGCTAAGTCTGGGTATGTTGCCAGGTGAACTCGTAACGTTATCGGATGAGTTCTTGCTTAGACATCTGAGACAAGTAGCAAAACGTGGGGCTGGTATGGGGCGAATACAGGCCCTGAAATCGGCAGCTAGCCGTTCTGTCGGCATTAAGCAGGGTATGGATCTAGCCAAAATGGAGCTTCAACTACTGCTTACACAGTACCAACTCATTCAGGGTAAGCTTGATGAACTTCATTTAAAGCTTGACGAATTAGTTGAGAAAATACCAGGTGTAAATCGGCTGTTAGCCATTAAAGGAATCGGCAGAAATACGGTAGCTGGTTTTCTAGCGGAGATCGGTGACATAGGCAATTACCACCATCCGAAACAGATCGTAAAGCTCGCAGGACTGAACTTACGGGAGAACACATCCGGCAAGCATAAAGGACAGTCAAAGATAACAAAGAGGGGAAGAAAGAAGCTTCGAGCCCTGTTATTCCGAGTTATTATGCCTCTGGTCGCGAAAAACCAGGCCTTTAAAGCGCTGCATCAATACTATACGAAGCGCCCAGATAATCCACTAAAGAAAATGCAATCATTGATCGCACTTTGTAATAAATTAATTCGAATCTTATTTGGCATTTTGAAAAAAGGTCATGAATTCAGTGAAGTAAAGATGTTACAGGATATCCCTCGATTCGCTGGTTTAACAATTGCAGCATAAATCATAGAAAACTCTTTTCTTTTAGGATTGAAATGAAAAGCAAATCATAGACAATTGAAGCACGGATAAGTCGGAACACAACTATCATACGGACGAAGATCCTGTCGGGCAGCATATCCGACCTCTACCTCATGGACAGGTTGAATGAAGGAATGTGGGAGCGTAGACTCTGTGAGACATGGGAGGGTTGACCTCCATGAGACAAGTAGAGATCCATAGGTGCGATCATACTTTACCTAATTAACCACTTTTTGTTAACAAGTGGCTAGGTGAATGCTCCTTTTTTGCTTTAACCGCCCCAGATTTTTCTTCTTCTTCAACATGGTTCCAAAGCTAAGTTGTCTTCACTTTTTGCAGAACATCGAAATCCTAAGAATAAGAGAGTATTCAAGAGAAAAGCGAATCCTTATAGAGGGAGGATAGTTTAAGATCATTCGCGCTGAACCGTATCACAAGTAAGGCGAAAAAAATTGTTGTGAGTAGGGTGCGGGAGTGTTATGCGTGAGGAAAG
>NZ_AUGY01000209.1 GCF_000422905.1 Paenibacillus alginolyticus DSM 5050 = NBRC 15375 | reverse complement strand
AGGATAGTTTAAGATCATTCGCGCTGAACCGTATCACAAGTAAGGCGAAAAAAATTGTTGTGAGTAGGGTGCGGGAGTGTTATGCGTGAGGAAAGAGTTTATCGAAGTTGGTTTTTTACATTGAATCGTAGTATTATAGAGCATTCTTCCTATGCTAACACTTTGACGACCTCCGCTTGTTTTGGATTTATTAAACTGGCGGAACAGTTCGTGAAAAAGCCGACCCAATTTGGCCGGCATGACACATTAATCTGAATATAGCTATTTAAAGAGCTTGTAAGGTTGGTCGGATAGTAATTTCGTTTACTCCGACTTCCTCTGGTTCCTGAATTGCGAAAAGAATAGCTTTGGCGACACTGTATGGAGAAATCGCCAAACCGTTGTTTTGAGAAATCATATCTTTATATTCTAAAGGAAGACCGTCGATCGCTGTATCTGTAGCAGTCATACCTGGAGATATGTTGGTTGTCCGAATACGAGATGTTGTTGATTCTTCTTGTCGCAAGCCTTCCGAGATGGCTCTCACAGCATATTTCGTAGCGCTGTATACCGCTGTGCTCGGAATAACCTTATGTCCCATAAGGGAGGAGATGTTGATAACATGCCCCGATTTTTGCTCTCTCATCGCGGGCAAAACTGCAGCTATCCCGTATAGAACTCCTTTGATGTTCACATCGATTAACTGATCCCACTCTTCAATTTTTAGCTCATTTAATGGAGAATTCAGCATTTTCCCCGCGTTATTTATAAGGACATCGATTCGACCATACTGTTTAAAAGCGAAATCAGCCAGTTGCTGCATGTCCTCAGCGGAGGTTACATCCGTTATCCGATAAACGGCTTGACCGCCTTCGAGTTGTATTTCGTTTGCAATGAATTGCAAACGTTCCTCTCTTCTTGCGGCTAATACAAGCTTTGCCCCGTTTTTTGCCAATAATCTGGCTGTAGCTTCACCAATTCCGCCGGATGCTCCAGTAATAATTATGACTTTAGATTCTATGTTTTCCATCTTCCATCGCCCTTTCGAAGTAGAGTACGGTTTGCACACACTATTTGGATAAATACGATTTGCTCGATAAATGCATTGAGGACCATTTAAATCAAATGATTCTTTCGTGTAAGTTCAGTAAGTCTTATCAGAAAAAAATAACGGATCTGGACGAGGCCATGGAGTCGTTAAAGGCGTTATTTGTTTTTATTGAAGACCATTTTTCATTCTTTTCATCGATGATCTCCAAACAAAAAACATCCATATTCCGTGAGGGTATGCTGAAGATCATTAAGAAAGCCATTCAGAAGCAGATCGATATGCAGGGGATTAATCAGAATATGGATAAAGAACTGATCATCAACTATACGGCCTCGGCCTTTGTTGGTACGGTAGAATGGTGGATTCTGAACCAAATGCCGCACTCACCACAAACAATGGCTGAGCAACTGGCAGATCTATTTAAAAGGAATAATATTTTTGATAGTACGAAACCCGCAGTAAAGACTAAGCTACCTTGAGCGTGTAGGCCACTTCGGTTGGCTGGCGAACTTTTTTGTTAGAAACGCGAGAAACCACTTGCGAGAATTTTGGAAGTGGTTGCGTGGGGTTTTGTTTTGAAATTCTATTTTTGAGTTGTTTTAGAGGCTCCACTGGCTCGCTTTCGATTGAAAAACAGCTTAAAGAAACAGAAGGGCCCTTATTTGGCAAAAGGCACCGAAAAGCATGGGATTGGAACAAAGAAATATGATATGGGTCTCGGATGGTGGCTTTTAAAGAAAAACAACAACACATATTGGCATGGTGGGGGAACGGGGTGTTTTAGTTCATTTTTAGGTTGTGATAAAGATAGGAAAGCAGCAGTCGTCGTATTAGCAAATTATGGATTAGGCATAAACGACGATCAGAACATTGGATTTACATTATTGGAAAGCTTACAGCACTAAATAAGATTCCCAAAGGTTTGTAACAAAGGTTCTTGAATTTTCGCCTCAGCGATGATACGAAGAACCGTATCACATATATGTGGTAAAGCGTAGAAGTTGATTAAGC
>NZ_AUGY01000208.1 GCF_000422905.1 Paenibacillus alginolyticus DSM 5050 = NBRC 15375 | reverse complement strand
GATCCTACGGTCGCGGTTTTGATACTTATTTCCGTCATCCTGACCAGTTTAGGGGTGTATGATAAATTTGCCCAGTGGGCCGGTGCGGGTTCTGCCGTGCCTGTGACCGGATTCGCGAATTCGATGGCCTCTGCGGCGATCGAACATCAAAGTGAAGGCATGGTGTTAGGCGTCGGTGGCAAGATGTTTAAGCTGGCAGGCCCGGTCATTGTATTCGGAACCGTCGCTGCTTTTATTGTTGGAATCGTGCATCTATTGATTAAAGGCGGAGGGGGATCCTGATATGTTGAAAGGACACCAGAGTTGGATATTTGAAAACAAACCGGTCATTCGTTCAACGGCAACGGTTGTAGGTCCTTTTGAAGGTAGGGGGCCGCTTGCCAATGATTTTGACATTATCCACGGGGACTCCATGCTTGAAGAAGAAAGTTGGGAAAAAGCGGAGAAAGTATTGATCGAAGAAGCAGCAAAATTGGCGATCGAAAATGCGGGGTTGACCAAGGAACAAGTGCATTTTTATATCGGCGGCGATTTAATGAACCAAATTATTAGCAGCAGTTTCGCCGCCCGAACCTTAACAATCCCTTTCATAGGTGTATTTGGTGCCTGCTCGTCATCGATGGAAAGCCTGGCGTTAGCGGCAAATCTTGTGAATTCCGGTTCGGCCAAATTTGTGTTGGCAGGGACATGCAGCCACAATTCCAGTGCGGAGAAACAGTTCCGCTATCCGTCCGAGTACGGCTCGCAAAAACCGCCTACCGCCCAATATACCGTAACCGGAGCCGGAGCTGCCATAGTATCTACGGAAGGTGATGGACCTGTCGTCACTTCTGCGACGATTGGCCGTGTAATCGACATGGGAATTAAAGACCCGTTTAATATGGGCGCGGCGATGGCTCCCGCAGCGGTGGATACGATCCAAGCGCATTTTCGCGACTTGGAAATTGAACCTGGTTATTATGATCTGATTGTAACCGGTGACCTCTCTAAAATCGGTTATGAAATCGCTTGTAAATTGTTTAAAAAACATAACTTCCCAATCGGTCAAACCGAATATTCCGATTGCGGAATGATGATTTACGATTATGAAACTCAAATGGTTCAGTCTGGTGCAAGCGGCTGTGGGTGTTCCGCGGTTGTTACGTATGGACATTTGCTGAAACGTATGCGAAAGGGCGAATTAAAACGAATCCTCGTTGTAGCCACGGGTGCGCTTCTATCCCCGATCTCCTTCCAACAAGGGGAAAGCATCCCCTGTATTGCTCATGCCGTATCGATAGAAGCTGGGAGGAGTTTGTGATGATATTTGTATGGGCATTTCTAGTTGGCGGCGCAATCTGTGTCTTCGGTCAATTTTGTTTCGATGTATTTAAGCTCACACCGGCCCATACAATGAGCTTGCTTGTTGTGTTGGGGGCGTTTCTCGATGGAATTGGATGGTACGATCCGTTCATTGAATTTGCCGGCGCGGGAGCTTCAGTGCCGATTACGAGCTTTGGTAATGCGCTCGTTCATGGTGCGCTTGAGGCATTAAAGAGCGACGGTTGGATCGGGGTCATCACCGGAATTTTTGAGGTGACCAGTGCCGGAATTTCTGCAGCGATTATTTTTTCATTTTTGGCTGCATTGTTCGTAAAACCAAAAGGATAATATGGGGAATCCAATGGAAATATAAAAAGGATTCTACTAAGCAGAAAAAGGAGAAGGTTACAATGGTAAACAAAAGATACATGAAGATGGTTATTGCCTTAACATTTGTGGTGCTTCCGATCGTTGCAACGGGATGTACCGATAATAATGAGGTGAGGCAACAAGGAAATCGAACAGATCGGATAGATCGAATACAACAACAAACGGATACGAATCCTGCGGATAATCGCATTCTAGTAGCAGACCAAGCGGCGCAAAAAATAGTGTCGATCCCTGGAGTGAAACAAGCCAATGTGGTGGTTACACAAAGAAATGCTTATGTCGCTGCGGTATTGGATGATGGGCAGAGCCAGTTAAGCAGGGAGATTGAAGATCAAATCGCTTCCAAAGTCAGGGAAACCGATCCGACCATCCAAAA
>NZ_AUGY01000207.1 GCF_000422905.1 Paenibacillus alginolyticus DSM 5050 = NBRC 15375 | reverse complement strand
TCTCTTTGGGTGATGTTGTTCTCGTCAAACACCATTCTACCAAAGATTTGGGCACTTTTTCATATTTTCAAAGAGCGTTACTTTCGAAATTCAGGTTAAATATTTGAATAAAGATGAAATGAGTACATATAAAAGAAATAATTGGATAACTGTTTGAAATACAATTATGATTTCCACAGAATTAGTCAGATTTAATTGGGCTTTGTTTAGTAATAAAAATCCATCTAAAATGGCGAAAATTATAATTTTAATAAGTGTAGTTATACCAAAATTCTCTTCGACTAAATTACCAAAGCAATTACATTTAATCGTTTGTTTTTTCAACAAAGTTCTTATGCTAAAAAAGAAAAATAAAGCTAGTAAAATCATAATTAAAATTTGAGTATAAAAAGAATATGAATCAGTTAAGATACTAACAGAAATTATTATTTCTAATATTGGAAATCCAATGGATACAACTCTGCTTGCAAAATCATGGAGCCCTAGTTGGTTAAGTGTACTTCTAAAATTACTTAGCGATAAAAATTTGCTAAAACCAGAAGTTAGAAAAATTACTGAAATTAGTATGATGCAATACTGACTTAATATTAACAATTGTTATCTCGCCTCCCAAATTTAGAAAATATACAAAAAAACAGAAAGACACTTGTTTGGTTTGATAGAATAAACATGAAGGTTTTTTTGCACAGCAAAAAAACCTGTAACCGAGTTACTAATTAGGCTGGCCCCGCTAAAGCTGACTAATTAGTAACTTTTTTTGTTGCCAAACATAAAAGAATGTATTATTTCAGGTATTTATGTCTAAAACTATCGACTTGTTATTTTTACCATAATAAATAAATTTTGTAAATAATTATTTTTAAGTATTAATATTTACAATTATTTTCCACCCCATATTTAGAAAATATACTAAAAAATAGAAAGACATTTACAAAGGCTTGTTTGGTTTGATAGAATAAACATGAAGGCTTTTTTGCACAGCAAAAAAACCTGTAAACCGAGTTACTAATTAGGCTGGCCCCGCTAAAGCTGACTAATTAGTAACTTTTTTTGTTACCGAAAATTAAAAAAATGTTTATTTTTGGGATTTATATCCAAAATTATCCACTCGTTATTTTTATCATAATAAACATATTTTGTAAATAGTTGTATTTAAAATATTAAACTTAGTTTAAATCTTCCATGTATTTTGTTCGTTTTTCTCATAATTTCTCGAAATAGATAGGCGAATCACTGAAAAGAGTGTCCAGACACCTTCACTTTATTAACATGTCCAAGCCCTGTTTTCATTGTCATGCCTATCTATTTTCGAGAAATCTGGGAAAAACTAAGAAGTGCCCTTTCGCAAAAAATGCGAACAGAGCCGTTTTTTTGCTATTGTTCCACGGAAGCGAAATCGCCGCTTACAACCTAATTTGGTCTAATAGCCCCAATACCAGCGAAGCTGTCACTAGGGGATAAGTTAATTCTGAATTATGATAAACCCCTTGAAAATGCTGGCTCCTGCAAGGGATTTCACCTAAGTTTTGAATTTAATTTTGGAATTGGAACTTAGGTTGGCCACATCCCTATAAAACCTGTTTAATTAGGCTCAAACACCGTTGAATTTTCAAATTTTGTTCCGATACACGTCATTTTAGAACTTTCAACGCACATTTACCAGTGTTTTACAGACGTTTGCGGGTGGTGTCAGCTACGCTGGTACTACCCCATCTCACTGGTCACAAGGCTGCCGCCCGCACGGGCCGAGTCCAGCGCCGGATGGTCTGGTCTGGGCGCATGCCCGGAGTGCGGAACACCATGTCGCCCCCAACGCGATCTAGGTAATTCTCCCCTAGGCGCAACTTGACGCCTAGATCGTCCCACTCCTCCCGGGGCAGTGCCAGGTTGCGATCGCGCAAGGTGACACGCGCCCAGCCGAGCATAGCATGCGGATCAGCGGTATGTTGCTGAAACCGGCGCCGATGACGGTCATAACGTTGGATTTCATGTAATTCAATCCAACCGAAGGTGATCTTTTTCTGTGAAGCGGCCAGTGGTATATTTGGACGCGCGTCCTACTTAGGGTATATTCTATGATGTCTTCACGGGTGGTCGAGCCCATGCGGCTTCTCTTCCTTTCCCGTTCAAACGAAAAAAGACCACCCGAAGGTGATCTTTTTTCTGTAAAGCGGGCGGCGGGAATCGAACCCGCGCGATCAGCTTGGAAGGCTGAAGTTCTACCATTAAACTACGCCCGCGTGCGTATCGGGACGACACGATT
>NZ_AUGY01000206.1 GCF_000422905.1 Paenibacillus alginolyticus DSM 5050 = NBRC 15375 | reverse complement strand
GTCCTTTTCCTTTACTGTGATACGGTCATTATATTCGTCAATCCCTGGACAGGCAATTCCGTCAGCTTTTGGGCATTATGATTCAGCGGCAACAAATGAAAGCATCATACGGTACATTCAATTCATCACACATTTCTTGATAATTATATTTGGACGCATTGTTGAGATTCATTATATTTGATCGATCCCTTCGACTGGATTATAAGCTAAGGTATTTTCAAGCAGCGTTTCGATACTTCGATAGAAATAATGTAACGTTGAAACTAAATGCTTGTGTCCTGCTGATAGTGAAACCTGATTGATATCATTGCGGTCATTCAGCGCATTTGTGATAAATGTATGTCTTAATGATTTTGCAGAGAAGCGTGATTCGCCGAATGTTATTTTGTTGTATACGTTTATCACACTTCCGATAGCTTTGGTATTCATGGGATCACCAGTTTCCAAAAGAAATAGGTGGTCTGTCTCGGCGGGAAGTTTTTTTCTGTATTCCAAATATATTGAGATGTGTTTCATTACAAATTTATCGACTTTCAGAACTCGCTGACCGGACTTCTTGCAATATAATGTTAAAGTTGATTCTGTAGTGTTGACATCTGAGATCTTAATGTTGCAGACTTCGATAGGTCGACATCCTATATCTACAAAAATTAGAGTGGTTGCAAGATCCCGTTTAAAATTTCTGAACTTATTATTAACTATCCCCTCGATGAAACGTAGTCGATCTTCATTAGTTACGTATTCATTGTCACGAGTTATTTGACTACCTTTGAACTTAAGAGGGATGTCATATTTATAACTAACCAAACTAATTGAATATAGATAGTTGATAAAGTGTTTAAGTTTTAATAGCTTATCATATGCTGTTTTCTTCTTGATTTCTTTTAGCAGAAATCGGCTCTCGAGATGGTTTTCGTACTCCTTGATATATTCACGGGGAAGTGATTCGATAGAAGTTATTCCACTACTTCTAAGGAATCTTAAGAAATAAGCAATGGTGTTGTAATGTTCGTTGATACAGGAGGCATTGCGTTTCTCCAACTTTTCCATGTAATTACGAAAAATCTGATTTTGAACAAAGTCTTTTTTCTTCCTACCGTTAATGTAAAAGACTTTATTTTCTCTTTTATTTGGCTTAGATAATTTAGGTTTTCGTGGTTTAGTACTCTGAAAAAATAGGTTCCAATCATCAGAAACCAGGCCATTTAAGGTTAAAAATTGAAAGTACTTTTTTAAGCCGTTGGATGTGTTTGCATGTTCTCTTTTACTAATCTGTTTAAGAGCATAACTTTGGTTAAGTTTCTCTAGAGATAGCTTTAAAAAATCAACGACTTTAAAATTGGTGGAAAATGGATTGTGTACTAAGTAATCAAATGCTGACATTTTAAATTCCATAACGACTCTCAGTGGTGTAGACTGTTTTACGATTCCAAGCGAGTTTAGATAGCTTTTGAAATCATGTTGCTCTCGGGAGATACTTTTCAATTGACCAAGCATGTGATCACCTCTAATTTTATTTTTGACATATAAGTCTATTAATATACTCAGAAATTTTAGTAGATTAATAGAATTAGGACTTCACAGAGTAGTTATTATTGGATATAATGAAAAAAGAAATTGTTACCTGTTGCGCAAGTCGAATGCCCTATGCGGCGGAATTTATGGTAAGGGGATAAGTATGTCCACTTTTCATGGTCCCGTGCATCAGGGCTTTTTTGTATTCATTTCCTGATGACTGTATACATTACGTATAAAGGCTGCGCACTCATCATCAAAACTTTTAATTATTTAGGTTTTATGTAAAAAAATTACATAAATGCCGTAATAATTTTGCTTAATGGAAAAAAACTCGCTTTCTGTCGAAAGCGTTAGGGGGGATGATATTTAAATTGACATCGGTGAAATAGCCGGAATTTAAAATGAGTGAGTGCGTAAAATGGCTGCTAAAACTTTTCCGTAAAAGAAACGGAGTGTTTTAGGAGCTATTTTTGATTTAAATGGTATAGAATTTTGTGGGATTAGATTTTAAAGAAAGGAGGTGACTGGACATGAAAGATAATTCGATATTTGTTATAAGAAAGAATAAATTTCTAATAATCATAATAGCAATCATTTACTTTTCGTTCAGTTATCCGATAAATTCAAATCCCCAAGAATCCAAACCAATGTTAACATGGGTATCACATTAAAAGTTTACCCTTATTTAATGTTTGTAAAATTACCACTACCAATTGGTAGTTGTAACATAAGAAAAGTGAAAAAAACTTATTTTTATCCCAGGTGAGATAACTTGGAGATAAAAAAAGGTGAAGTCTTCTGGTCTGACGAACATCTAAATATGGCACAAGAGTTTCTTCGTGGAATTATTACTGAAGATGGTTTGGTAATGCCTTTTATAAAACCTAAGCGGCCCACTTATATTTTTATAATGCGAAGACTTTCACAACTAGGAATGAATAAAGTGAGAGAGTTTCTTCTGAAGCTTAAAAAGAAGGAGAGTCGTAGACTTTTTTTAATTGTATAGGAAATTATGCGGGATGCGGATCTGTGGATAAGTAATGTAGAATGGAAATGGGGGGGATGAAGGATGGGTGAGCCGAAATCGTATAA
>NZ_AUGY01000205.1 GCF_000422905.1 Paenibacillus alginolyticus DSM 5050 = NBRC 15375 | reverse complement strand
ACGGGCAGGATAGCGGAATAATTATACTCGTGTAGAACATGTTTAACACTAAAATAAACACCAGAATGTATATGTAACAAAAATGAGCATAGACAATAGCGACCAACTTCAACGCCTACACACGGCTTAGCGTTGAAATTGGCCATTTCTTTATTTGCCCGAAGATATAATGGACAAGTCTGAATTCAGGTCATTCCCTGTCTGTATTTGATACATACTGAAGTCGTCAAAGATTTCGCCTTTCCATATCCAATGCGCTTGCTCTTTGCTGATATATTGATTGAAGTCAACTGTGTTTCCTTCATTTTGCGGAAACTCGTTTGTAATCATGAGTCCATCTTCATTGGCTCTGATGCTATTATTGCGCAATTCGTTGTTTCTTGTGTCGAAGGCGAAATTGATTTCACCGTAACCGAGATGATGGGAATTGTTTTCTATTAACTCGTTCTCTTTAATGATGCAATCCGACGTCCCCCCACGACTTTCGTCATAGCCGCCAAGTGTAATGCCTGCCGCCCGATTGTGATAAATCCTGTTGAGCGATACCTCCACTTCTGTAGTCAGACCGCCGGCATGCTCGCTTGCCAGTTCAATCCCGTAATCGTTGTCGTGGACGTCATTGTTCATAATGGTGATATTTTTGCCGCCGTCCACGTATATGCCGGCTGCTGAGTATTCATTCCCGTAGGCTGGATTGCCGAAAGAGGAGATATTGTATACATAATTCTCTGCAATCATGCCGTTTCGTGCCTGATCCTGGTCAGGGTTCGGCGCGGTGCCTTCGAACCCAATGACGTCGATGCCGATATTGTTATTATCGTGAACTGTGTTCTGCAGGATACGGAATCCGTCCACATTTCCATTGATCGCCATCGCTTCGCTGGCTCCCAGTTTCAGGTTGTACAACTCATTTTGGATAATGGCAAGATGCTGCAGCGGGGTTGCCGTGTTGCCGTAAACCGCAATGCCATGCGCATTTCCACCGCCTTTCCCATGACCCGCATCTGTACCTATATCGTTGATACGGTTTCCGCTAATTTCAATATTGCTACCACCACCGCTCACACGGATGCCGATGGGGGTGATATCCGCGCTGTCCGTGCGATAATGGCTTATTTCAAGTCCCTCCACGCGCACATAGCTGGCATTGTCGATGTGGATGGCGCCGTCCGCTACAAGCTGCACGCCTGTGCCGTCCAGTATTGCCGTTTGCCCCTCTGCGTTTCGTAAGGTGATGTAGCCTTGGGCTTGCGAGCCGGATTTTGCGATGCGCACGGTTTGGCGATAGCTTCCCTCAAGAAGGTATACGGTGCCACCGGGCTCGACGGAATCAATCGCTTTCTGGATGCTGACGAGAGGCTCATTCACGGTGCCGGGGTTTGTATCGTTTCCTTCCGGGGACACATAGTAATCCCTTGCCGGTGCTCCACTCGCAATTGCCACAGGCAACTGAATCGCCGTCGGCTCCTCAATAGAAGCCGTTTCGTCGTTAGGATATACCATGCTGCACGCGTAAATGGTGCCTGTCGACACTAGTGTGAGAAAGCACGCTCCAAGTATGACCCATTTTGTTTTTTTGCTCATTATTTTCTCATCCTTCACTTGAATTTTTCCCTTCAACTTCATCCTAGCGGATCAAGCTTTCCCGATACATAGCGTAATCTTAAATTTACCTTATTTTTTACCTTTAGCAAAGAAATGAAGGTTATAATGATTATCATCAGAATGGCAAAATGGAGGGCTGGTTATGTCGCATACGATTCTAATCGCGGATGATGAGAAGGAAATCGCCGAGATTCTAAGGCTATATTTCGAAAAGGAAGGCTATCAGGTGATTGAAGCGGGCAACGGGCGCGAGGCGCTGCAGCTGCTGCAAGAGCAGGTTGTTGATTTGGTTGTGATGGATATCATGATGCCGGACATGGACGGGCTGCAAGCCATCCGGCAAATTCGCCGGACTAGGCAGCTGCCGGTGATCCTGCTATCGGCCAAAGGCCAAGATCATGACAAAATACTCGGGCTCGGTATGGGCGCGGACGATTATATGACGAAACCTTTTAATCCTCTTGAGGTTGTTGCACGCGTTCAGGCCCAACTTCGGCGGACATACAACTGGAATGCCGCTCCGACTGCGGTGACGGTATCGTCCCCGATCACGATCGGCAGCTTGACGCTGGATGCAGAGAGCTGCAGCGTTTCCCGCAACGGTGCGGAGGTCACTCTGACTTCAACCGAATTCCGCATGCTGAAGCATTTCATGGAACACTCAGGCCGCGTATTTACTAAACGGCAGCTTTATGAGGCGGTATGGGGCGACATATATGGAGGCGACGACAACACCATTATGGTCTGCATCAGCAAACTGCGGGACAAAATCGAGGACGACCCCGCTCATCCTTATTTAGTGACCATTCGCGGGCTCGGCTATAAATTCGTTAAGAGGATGGGACCTGTGTGAGCAGACAGATTATAAAACTGGCAAACGTTCGCGGCATGATGATCCGTCACTATGTCATTCTTGCCGTTGCCCTTAGTCTGGCCGGCAGCGTCATCGTTTTTTACTTGTTTTATGGGTTGGAGAAAAATTATGATGATTCGCTTACCAACCTCGTGCAAGCCCGTGATGTCGTCGAAGCGCAAGATCTAGGGCCAATCATTAAGCGAATTTCTGAATACGGCGGATGGGTGGAGGTTTTAAACGACAAAAAGGAAGTCGTGCAAACGCTTGGCAAAGAGAAGGAGAGCATAGGGGGCTATACGGAGGACCAACTGCAGCAATTTCTCGCGAATGACCCGAATTCGGATTTCTATTATTCCATTGCTCCGCTAACGGGCGGGGGCCCTTCGGGGTATTATTTGCTTAAACTACCGATGGAGTTGGTGGACGGTAATCACATTGTCAATCCCACCCAGCAAAACCGGGGCATCGCGCTGTACTTGGCGACAGCGATTGGTGCTTTTGCCGCAGTCACTGTGCTGTTCATTTGGGGTTACAGCCGGATTACTTCTGCACGTATCAACAGGCCTCTTGAGCAGCTTCATGCAGGCATGCAAGAAGTGATGGGAGGCAATTACGGTGCCCGGTTGCATTTTGACGCTGCGTACGAATTTCAGAGCATCCGCGATACATTCAACTATATGGTAGACAAGCTGCAAT
>NZ_AUGY01000204.1 GCF_000422905.1 Paenibacillus alginolyticus DSM 5050 = NBRC 15375 | reverse complement strand
GTAGAAATTGCGCTTTAGTGTGCTAGAGAAATGAGAAGCTGCGAGAGCGAGAGCATTTAGCAGCTAGACTCCATAATTAAGGGGCCGAACCGAATATAGACAATTAATTGAGCTTTTTTGAATCTATTTGCAAATTTACGGACTAAAGCTGGTAAGAAAAGGTTGAGTCCGAATGCGATCACAAAAGCGACTCCCCAATCTTTCATCCATGCACGAACAAAATGTTGAATAAAGCCACCTTCAAGTACAAAAGTCATAATTCCCGACATGATAAATGTCATAATCAATGACATAACGGATACAAATGTAAGCTGACGATATTTAGGATTGATTCTCATCAAAATAACTCCTTTGTAAGTTAGATTATTTTTTCTTGATTATGGACTTAGTATACCTCTCGTTAAAACAAAAATCAAGTGACAATTTTAGTTTTCTGTCATTTATTTTAAAATCATCCTCACCATGCGGAAAATATAGCAGCTACCGGAACTAATGTCAGGTTCTCGCAGATGAGTTCAACAAATGCGGGCATTTTTCCGCCAAATTAACCATACCCGGAATTGGAACTGATGGAGCGCTTATCTTTCCATTTAACGTAAACGGATCCGATTACAACGTTCCAGCGCCGCTTGACGACCAGCTTTTTTCACGTCCCGGCAGCCGCTGCGTTCTTTTATCAGGCCTGTATACCAAAAAAGAACCCAGCCAACGGCCAGATTCTTCCTATCACTATCATTTATTGGGCTGCAATCCAGGTCACATCTTTTTTGACTAAATAATCTTCCCATTCTTTAGGTGCAGCAGCGTCACTCACAATAATGTCAATCTCTTTTAAGTCAGCAATTTTATAAAATTGCACAAGACCAAACTTCGATTGATCGGACAGAACAATACTTTGCTTGGCATTTTTAATGAATTGCCTAGTCAATTGACCTTTCTCTTCATCAAAGCCTGTTATGCCTTTCTCAACCATCAAACCGTCAACAGAAAGGAAAGCTTTATCCGCATAAAAGTTTTCCACCATCTTCTCAGCTAATGTACCGGTAACCCGAGAATGCATGGAATTCACCTTGCCTCCAAGCAAATAGATGTCGCCTGAGTACAGCTCTTTATTTTTATAATCGATCAATAAGTACAAGGCAGGAATCGAAATGGTTAGAACGGTTATGTTCTTTTTATTCAGCAAATAATCAATCATGTGCAGAGTCGTTGTTCCGTCGTCAATGAAGATAACATCATTGTCCTCCACAAGCGTGGCAGCAGCTCTACCTATCTTGCGCTTCTCATCCGCATGCAGGACTTCCCTTTTGAGATGGGACGGCTCATCACGGGATAAATCAATCTTGACCGCGCCGCCATACACCCGCTTGAGTTTATTTTCCTCTTCCAGCTCTTCCAGATAACGACGAATCGTCTCCGAAGAAACATTCAGATTATCTACTAAATCATTCGTTTTTACTTTGCCTTCCAGGTTCAACTGGTTAAGAATGTAATCCTTCCGCTCTTCACCGATTAACGACATGTCGTTTAAGCCCCCAATATATGTGCAGCATCTAATGTAATTATATGTTTTTATTTAGGCATTTACCAAGCAGCTGTTCTCTTTTTCACTTTATTCAAATTGAGCTCGTACACGATACGAACGATAATATTCGTCGCAACAATTAGTGTAGACATCGCGGCAGCGGCAGTCCAATGCTTTACTAAGCTCATCTTCGGTAATGATCAAAGGCGGAGACAGAGTAAGAACATTTCCCTTGGATACTTTGAAATTAAGTCCACTGCCAAATAGCTGTACATTACACGCTCTGCCTCTTTGACAGCAGGGCTCCTTCGTCTTAAGATCCGTTACCATAATATCGCCTTCCATCTTCATGTAGGTCTTTGGTTCATGGTTGGTTGGCATTTGGTATCACCTCATGTGGATTTGGTTGCGTCTTATTTATATCTTACACAGCATTTGTAATCGCAAGGTTAAATACATGTAAAATTTGTGTTTTTTATTTGTTTTATTTTGTTTTCGTTGTTAAATTTTCATTTTTCAAATGATTTCACCTAACTTTACTGTTGACTTCCTTTTATTTATGGAGCAAATTATGTATAGGACATAGGAGAGGAATATGGACAATGAAAGCGATAAAAGCGATTATTTTTGATTTAGACAATACGTTACTGTGGGATGAACAAAGTATAAATGAAGCATTTCAAGAAACATGCCGTGTGGCTTTTGAGTCTGTCAACGTGGATCCTGCAGCACTTGAGGCTGCAGTACGCGAATTATCTGAGCACCTATTTCGTACAATGGCCTGTTATGAATTTGCCAAAATGATTGAGGTTACTCACTTGGAAGCCCTTTGGGGACGATTCGATTCGAAAGAGCATCCATCCTTTCTGGAGCTGGAACAGCTCGCCCCTATATACCAGAAGGAATCGTGGACACAAGGCTTACGTACATTGGGAATCGATGATCCTCAATTAGGCAAAGTGCTTGCCGAGCGATTTGCTCGCGAGCGAAGAGAGCGTCCCTTGGTTTATGAGACAACTTTCGAGGTCTTGAATACTTTGCATCACAAGTATCAACTACTGCTAATGACGAACGGTGCTCCCGATTTGCAGCAGGAAAAAGTAGACAGCATTCCTGGTTTAGCGGCTTACTTTGATCATATTCTTATCTCCGGCTCTTTCGGCAAAGGGAAACCAGATCCGACGATTTTTGAGCATGCGCTGAATCTGCTAGGTACCACTGTGGAAGAAACCATCATGGTTGGCGATAATTTAGATACGGATATTAGAGGGGCATTAGCGGTTGGCATGCGGAATGTTTGGATCAATCATCATAACCGAATGGCGCCGATTCACAATCGCCCAAGTTATGAGATCGCCACATTGCCTGAATTGCTGGGTATTTTGAAACCGGAGTAGTGTTAACGAAGATTTAAAACACTCACGATGGACATATTGAATTTCATTGGATTTGCTCCAATGGATTAATCCTATTTACCTCTCAAGCTCAAGCATTGTTCTTTGGAACACCTTTCTATCCCAGCAATGAGCTACAGCAAAAAGAGCCTATCGATTCATCGAGGCCACTGAAAAACTTGCGTCCTCCTAAATCAAGTTAATGCTCTACAGAAAAAGACGGCGTTACTCCCACATTCCGGGAGTAAACGCCGTCT
>NZ_AUGY01000203.1 GCF_000422905.1 Paenibacillus alginolyticus DSM 5050 = NBRC 15375 | reverse complement strand
AGACGCAGCCTTTTGAAAAAAACGTCATAGCTGCGCCTAATTTCGTATTGCCATTTTTAGCTCTCAGCTATGTGAGATTTTCAGGGTAGTTCAATAATATCTGCAATTTCAGTTGTTCAAAACTCGTCGATCAACGAAATTCCTTTTGTAATCCGCATGCGACTATCTTGCAAAAAATCGCGTGTCCAATCGTCTGGTTGACTTAAATCCCAGCTCCGGTGCATACCGACGAATACGATAATTTCTCGTAATCTAAGGAAGAGCCCAAGCTGTTCCTTCCAGCCGTCAGGCATTTGACAACCATCCTCTGTATAACCTTGCTCGAAATGTTTAATGAAAAGTTCGTACTGTAACTTCCGTTCCGACTTCGAATCTTCCCCGAATACATACAGCAAGTAATAGAGCTGGATGGCAATGTCTTCGGTATACCAACTGTACTGGCATTCGTCGAAGTCGAAGAGCGTCATTTCCCCTGACTCATCAACTGTGAAATTTCCTACATTAATATCCCCGTGAATTATACCGAAATTATCAGCAGTTACAGTTAGGCTAGCCAAATGTGATTTAAGTTCATCAAGGGCAAGAAGAATTGGTTGCTGCTCTGACGAAATATAATTTCTGGCCCGTAAGAGGTATTCATTATTCTCCCACGTATGTCTTTTGGCCGTAGGTTTGTACTCCTTAGCAAGATCATGGAGACGGCCGGTCATGCGTCCGCATTGTTCATAAAGTATGGAATTACCTAGGCATTCTGGGTATCCAATTTTACGACCGGGTGCGTGTCTGAAGGAGGTCACGTAGAAATCAATCATATTTCCTTGGATTCGTTCGAAGTCCTTTCCATCAATCGAATGTACCGAATCCGAGACCGACAAACCATTCTCAGAAAGATAACGAATCCATTCTATTTCAGCTGCAAGTCCGTCCCAAGTGCGAAGATTGCTCGGGGTAAAACGGAGAATATATTTCAATTCATCGCGATTATAGGAATAAATAAAGTTCTGAAAGCCTCCAATGAAAGTTAAATCCTTTAGGCTGACGCCAAAACGCGCAGCGCCTTCTATGGCATGTTCGTCCAGGAACATTGATTTTATTTTTGGGTCCATGAGTTCTCCTTGGTATTTGAGTCGTGATTGAACAATCGAATGAACTTTTCCCAAACTCCGGTTGTTACCTCAATTAAATAAAATGAATGCCTGGTGACATGTGAAAGCCTCACTTTCGGGAAATCTTTATTTCATAATAATCATACTAATCCAGATTTTTACAGTCAACGAAAATTGATTGAGCCATTACGTTAACCCACCCGTCCCTCAATAAACAAAAAAGGAGCTGCCGCGATGAAGCAAGCCCCTCAACTATAGTTTTCAGTTAGCGCAACGAAATAGCTTTTCTATTCGATGTCTTTTTTCAAATAATAATGAGTGTGCCTGCCAGCGTTATGTATTGTTCCAAACACTTCAAAACCTTGTTTTTTGTAAAAATCTAACCCTTGAAAGCTCAAGGTATCTAGCTTTATGAAATCACATTTTTTCTCTTTAGCAATTTGTTCAGCTTCCGAGAGTAGTTTCTTCCCATATCCTAATTTTCGATAGACGTCATCCACAAAAAGATACTGTACCTCTAACCAATTCCAGCATAATTCACCCACCAGTCCACCGTAAACATTCCCGTCAACATCTTTCAAATACAGGTTAACAACTTGATATCTGCCCTTCAAATCATCCGGGAAATGCTTTAAGTTAAATTCAATCATTTTGTTTACGACATACAACTTGTCGGTATTATTCGTCTCATCATATATTTGCAACTCCATGCGAATCTCTCCTGTTCAAACACGAGGTATATTGTGACTTTAGTTTACCATCAACCTCCAGAATTTGGACGTATAAAACATATATAATTAAACTATACTCCCGTTAGCGTAACAAAGGCTGCCGAACATCATGGCAGCCTAGTCGTAGTGTCTTTTATTCCGCTATCGTCTGAATTTCTTTGCTGCCCAGAATCCTCCTACTAGTAATATGAGACCACCCCACATCCACTGTTTGAACTCCGTATCTTTTTTCACAGCTCGCTCAACCATTCGTTCGATTCGATCATTCAACTTTTCTCTTTCTTCTGAAGTTAAATTTGGATTTTTTAGTTGGTCTGCAAAACTATCTATTGCTTTATCGATAGCGCTAAATACTTTTTCCTGTACTTTGCTACCTTCTTGAATGAATTTGAATACAGCAGGGACATATTTTTGTAAGACTTCAAGGTCTTCGGTAGTTAATTTTGTTGTATCGTATTGGTTGTTTTTGAGCTTTGCAAAAGAATTTTCAAACGCATTGATTTCGCTCATTAAGGAGCCTCCTATTTATTACCTGTTCCCGTTATAACCACAATCCGAAAACAGCATCCATTACTTTTCGTTATCTAAATTTATCACGAATAATATATTGAAACTACAAAAAGTTTTTTCCGCTAACCTGCCAGATAGCTTAATGAGGCTTCCACTTGTTCAGTTTTTCCACCATCAATTTTAGTGACCATTGGAGTCCGCCTCTTGGAGACGTTTCTTCTTTCACACATAGACGTATCTTCTTCATTGCTTTCTTTAATGGAAAACTTCGAAGTCTATACATAACTCCGTTTTTATGAAGATACGGCATTTTTCGATGGTGAAAACCAAGGAAGTCAAACCCGTCCTCGTTCTTCCAAAGACGTACTAACTTCGACTTGCTAGTATTCATGGTTAGTTCCAGTTTCCCAAAGATGAACTTAAGGATTCGAATTGATTCGAGGGTCTGCGGTTTGAACCTGCATAAAATGAATAGATCAACAGCATACCTAATCAGTTTTCCAAGATGAGAAAACCGCTTTTCCCAAATAGTATCAAGGTAGTTCAGATAGACATTGGCAAGTAACGGAGATATCACTCCGCCCTGCGGACTTCCGATTTCCGTTTTGTGCCAAATCCCTTCCTTCATTACACCTGCTTCAAGCCATTGCCTAATTAATTTCAGAATGCGCTTGTCACAGATACGCTCTTCTACCAGTCTCAATAGTTTGCTATGCGAGATGTTAACGAAATAGCTCGTAATATCTACGTCGACTACCCAATTTTTGTTACCATTTGTACAGTTCGGTCTTTGATCGTCGGAACGGTCAATGCAAAATGCACATTTAGTCAATTCGCATTTAGGAATGGTCACGATCAGTCATCCGTTTCATCCCCTACAAGGTCAAAGCTT
>NZ_AUGY01000202.1 GCF_000422905.1 Paenibacillus alginolyticus DSM 5050 = NBRC 15375 | reverse complement strand
TGTTAATGTCCGGCTCTCTGCGATTTTTCTCGTAGTGTGATATCGCAGCTCTGGTTAATCCTGTCTTGTCCGAAAGCTGATATTGTGTAAGTGACCGACTGTGCCGTAACTTAACGAGCTGGGTTCCAATTGTTAACATAATTTCAACCATGCTGATAAGAAGATTACTGCGAAAATAAACACGGGAAAGGCAAAGACAAACAGCACCTCTGTGATTACTTCAATGCGCTGCATGTTTTACTAGACTTCCTCGTTGGCTTCGGGATTTACTTGTAATAGATTCTGCTCCTTGCGCATATCGACGGCACCAGCGGACAGTTGGATTAATTTGCACAACGTGGTCGGTATTATGCAAATTCGTCGCACCCCTCATTTGTGTTTTCAAATCGCTGAACTCTTTATTATCTCTCTCGCCGGACATCCATCTGGCTCCTTCCTATACTATTTATCAAATAGGTTTTATTTACATCATATTACCCTTCACAAGAAAATATCTGTTGGCGCTGTCCGGCGTGAACCCTCCGAGAAAAACGCATTGCATGTTCTGAATTTTCTGCGATTGGAGCGCCATCCCAAAAGTCTGAACAATTAACGCAAAGGGTGTTCCATCCACTAAAATAGCGATGCGTCCATCCAGTAAGGAGGAAGCAACAACATCTAGGCGATCCGTATTTTGAATCGTTGGAAATGGTGAAAACGCAATACAACCTGATTCCAGTACGTTATCGATTTGAATTTAATGAATTCGTGCATGGACTTCCTGCATATGGCCTCGAATGTAATCCCTTTAATATAGGTGATGATAACATCGGTATTCGTCACGCTACCTAAAGTAACGAGTTCCATTATTAATTTAAATATCCATTTTAACGAGAGAACGGCCTACAAAAGAGGGGTAAGCAAGCGCGCCGCTTGATCGCTTATGCGCTGTGAAGGGGATCGCTGTAGCAATTCTTCCAAGCGCAAAGGTACGGAATTCGTAAGGTCATGCTCGAATTGTTCCGTCAGTTCCCTCGCTACGTCGGCACTGTACACAATTTCGCACACCTCGTAATTTAGACGATAACTCCTTATATCATAGTTTGCGGAACCTATTTCGGAAATCTCCCCATCGATAACCATCAATTTCGCATGCAGTATACCTTTGTCGTACATGTAGATATGTACCCCGGCTTCCAGTAGTTCTCCATAGTAAGTGCGGCTTGCAGGGCCTACTATTTTGGGAAATACGTGGCGCGGAACCAGCAATCTTACGCGCACACCTCGCGCCACGGCTGTCTTTATTGCCATGATGATATCTGCATCGGGCACAAAGTAGGGGTTAGTAATGTCAATGGTCTCGGTCGCTTGTGTGAGACATATGAAGTAGACCTCCCGGATAACTTGCGTAGGAATTGCAGGATTACCTTCGAATGTCTGCACGTGCGCTTGCTGCAACGGCTTTGTGCTCTGGACACTGTCAACGCTAGCGTCTATAGTGCTGAGTTCAGCACTCAATTCGGCCGACAAACCGGAAAGAGCAGCCGTGCCGGATGGAGAAATGTTTTGTGATTCATGCCTTGGAAGCTTGGATTTTCGAGTATCATCTGTTTTAGTCCTTATCTTTGTTCTTTCCGGCGAAGCGATTATCCAATGGGCATCGAAAACAGCCTGCAAATCATTTGCGACTTCACCAACAATTCGCATATGGGTATCGCGCCAAAAACCTATATTCGGCTTCAATCCGGTATACTCATCCCCGACATTGATTCCCCCTGTAAAAGCTTCCTTTCCGTCGATCACAACGATCTTACAATGATCCCGGTATGTCAAAGTAGACAAAATCCAAGGAAAACGCAATGGAAAGGTGGTCCGGCATTCAATCCCTGCTTCCATCATCCGTATGATCTGACTCCGAGGAAATTTCCGACTCCCCAAACCGTCTCTTACAAAGCGGATCCGTACACCGGCCTTTGCCCGTTCAATCAGCAAGTCAGTAATGTACCTTCCAATTTGGTCATCCCTATATATGTAGTATTCAAGATCAATTGTCTTTTGTGCGCTCGGTAAGGATTCAATAAGTTTCTGGTAAGTTTCAATTCCGTTCGTAAGCATTTCGATACGCCCTACCCTGAGCCCTTGGACGGTCAAATGCCGTAAAGATTGAGAAATAACCGAGGCTGAAGGGCCGAATGAATCAGGCAACGTATCTGACGCATTTTGCGGAGAAGTCAGTTTCTTTCGACGAACACGCACTGGATTCGAAGTAATAAGATAAAATCCGAAACCGATAACAGGCAAAATGAGCCCTATAACTAGCCAATTTAAAGCCTTTGCCGGTCGACGTACCTCACGAATCGCTACGATTAACATAAAGACTGTATTCAATATGTAAAGCCCAAGAATCCACATCAATATGAACCCCTCCTTTGAGATAACAATAAGATGTACATTCTTCCACGGAGTTATCCGTTGAGATTAATAACTAATTAATGTAAATAATGTATACATATTTATATATCGGTTATATTATTTCCTGCTGCTTATTTATCGAGAGGAGTACAAACAAAATTGACAAGATTATTAATTCCAAAAAATGAATGCACATTCAAACAACCGAAAAAATGTAAAGGTTGTGTCTGGGGGAGATGGGATGGTATGAAACAATTTTGTTCCAAACAAACATGTATTAGATAATTACAATACATAAAAAGTTTAAAAACATTTATCCCCCACGAATATCGGAGGCCACTGAAAAACTTGCGTTTTTCGTTTTAGTTGAAGGTTGAGCATGAAAAAAAGTCGACACCTGTTCTGTTTTTGAATAGGTGTCGACTTTTTCGCTATGTAATACTCTGTTTGTTCAGGTTTTCCTATGGGTAAGATTCAATATTCAATATTCGTTTTAAATTTACCGTGAATATAGCGATTGCGCGTTGTATCTCCATGCCTAATAGACCCGAGGATGTGGCTACACATCATACCAGTGCCCGTGCCTGTGTTTGAGTTCGCTGTTTTTTGCTTCAATTTTGTAGCGTTCCTTCGCTTTTTCCATAAAGTACTCATTTTCTTGGAACGCCATTTGTTCGGTATGTTCTTCGGATTTAATGGTCATTCAAGTAGGTTTTGCTTTTCGCACCATCCTTGTAGCACCCTTCCTTGAACGGACACCTCTTGCATAGCTCTACATCGAAGTAGTAAATGCCTTGGTTTTTCCCAGAGCGTGTCTTCCAGGCTGATATTTATAAATGCATCCTGTATTATTTTAATGAGATAATTATAGGGATGTTGAATAATCGTCCGTCGATTTTACGGGAATGGCCCCGTCTTTCGCACCATACAAAAGACGGGGAATACAGGATTTCGTTACCGGGCATTCGAGAATGTACCATCACATTAAATTCCTCAACAAAACCTGCGACCGGCCGTCCTTTTTGCACATCCCTAACGTACGCATTGATTCGGTCGATGAAATCCGGATTGGTGGAAACATATACATTTTGGATGGTCGGATCG
>NZ_AUGY01000201.1 GCF_000422905.1 Paenibacillus alginolyticus DSM 5050 = NBRC 15375 | reverse complement strand
GTAGAAATTGCGCTTTAGTGTGCTAGAGAAATGAGAAGCTGCGAGAGCGAGAGCATTTAGCAGCTAGACTCCATAATTAAGGGGCCGAACCGAAAATCGGGAAAATAGATGCACTTTCTGCAGCAAGTCAAAACGTATAGCGTGATTCCTCACGAATTTGATGTACTTTATGCAGTTACTGGGCATTAGTGCTTTCTAGTCTCCGGATTTCATCGAGTCTGAACACCACATAGTTCCAACAAAAAAAGGTTGTCCAAAGTCACGTAGACTTGGGCGACCTTTTTCTGTTTGGTGACCTTTTTCAACTCGCAGTTTCGCGATCAAACCCGCCGCTGCTGGGCTTGGTACTGCCGAGGAGGAAGGCCAACAGCCTTCTTGAACGTTCGAATAAAGTTGGAGTAGTCGTTGAAGCCTGCTAGCTGGCACGTATCTGTGACTGTTGAGCCTTCGCGCAGCAGCTGTTTCGCTTTGGCGATGCGCTTGAACAAAATGTGCTCATGGATAGTGCTGCCTGTGTGTTTTTTGAACAGTCTGCATAGGTAGGAACGATTCATGAACACGACGTGTTCCAGTACCTCGAGCGACAGATCTTGATCTAAATTTTCGTCAATGTAGGTGAATAGAGAGGAGAGCTTGTCGGGAATCATGATCTGTTCCTCTTGTTTGCCTTGATTTTGAAAAACTCGATTGATAAACACGAGCAGCTCGATAAAAGCTGAAACAAGCAGGATTTCCGATCCTGGGAGCGCTTGAGGTCGATTATACATTTCCATACGCTCATAAAGTTTCATAATGTCATCAATCTGCTGTGGAGTCAGCCGCATCCGGTTTTGCTCGCCGAATACACGGTTATTGAAGCAGTCAAGCAAGTTAAACTGCGGAGAACTAAACGACTTCACCAGCGTGGGATTGAAATGGATTACGACGTTCTCATATCGCTGTTTTTTGGATTGAAAATTAGGGCGATGCAATTCATTACTGTGCATGATCAGCAGATCCCCGTATTGCAGGGGGTAGACCTGTTTTTCGATGAAGTAATGAACGTCTCCAGTAAGGAAAAAATAAATTTCATAGTGGTCCTGGTGTTGGTGGAAGTCCAATGGAAGCGGATCATGGGTCACGGCATGTCTGAAATTAATCATGCGATGTAGATTATGGTAAAGTTCCTGCACGTGAGGTTCTCCTCTATTTAGCTGGAGTCAATATTAGCAAACTTTTGCCCAATTAATGCAATGAATACGTTTTTATTATACTGCAAAATAAAGAATAGATAAACAATCAACACAAAGTGACACCAAGCTCTGAAGCATATTCCGTCTGCATCGAGCATTAGCTCGATCGGCGTCTAACTTACCATTTAAAGCGGTTATACATCACCGAATTGCTTCGATAAGAGTTTAGACAATACTTTGCGGGGGCCCCAAACGAAATTAGGAGGCATATTCAAATGAAATTATCCGTGTTTACTGTAGCGACACCTGACCTGACACCAGAAGAACTAGCCAAGGCGGCTATTGCTGCCGGGATTGAAGGTATTGAATGGCGTTTTAAAGATATTCCCGCCGACGCGGTAAATGAGAAGCCATCTTTCTGGAGAAATAACCTTTGTTCCATTGATCCGAATGGATCGGATGAAGAATTGGAACGTTTCCGATTAGCTGCTGTTAACAATAACTTAGTGAACTTGAGCGTCACACCTTACTTAAACGCGTGTAATGTTGCTGAGACTGAGCATGTTTTCAAAGCTGCCCAGAAAATTGGAGCTTCCTTCATTCGTATTGGTGTTCCTGGCTATGACAAGAGCAAAAATTATAATGACTTGTATGCAGCGGCTGTGGACTATTTACATCATGTGCAGGAATTTGCTCAGCAGTATGGCGTTAAAGCTTTAGCTGAAATCCACCATAATACGATCACGCCAAGTGCTGGCTTGGCACATCGATTGGTTTCCAACTTCAATCCGGAATACATTGGGGTTCTGCATGACGCGGGCAACATGGTGCATGAAGGATACGAGAATTTCCGCATGGGTCTTGAGCTCCTCGGACCTTATCTAGCGCATGTTCATGTGAAAAATGCAAGATGGTTGCCAACCGGCGAAGAGCAAGATGGCATCAAGCTCTGGAAGAGCGAGTGGTCGCCATTAAGCGAAGGTATCGTCAATTGGAAGCAACTGTTGAATGACTTAAAAGCGGTCGGCTACGACGGTTACCTCGGCATTGAAGATTTCAGCGGTCAATATGGCTCGCAGGAGATGCTGAACAATTTTGCTTCGAAAGTGAAGCAATGGTTGGCATAAATGATTGTAAGGTCTTAGGAGTCTCACTCGTCTTCAGCGGGTGGGGCTTTTTTTGCATGCCAGTGGTTGATATGCAGTCCTTGCTTTGTGTAAGATAAAACTCAAGAATGCTGGGCGAAGGAGGGGAGTCATAGCGCGCTCGAAGTCGCTCTGGTTACTGTTGTTATGGTTTATAATCGCTGTCGCGGGTCTGCTCGTTTTGAAATGGACCGGAGTATGGGAGCGTTTGGATCTGGATTGGATGACCGATTGGCTGCGTGACCTAGGTCCTCTTGGTGGGCTGCTGTACATTATTGTTTATACCCTCCGTCCATTGGTATTATTTCCGGCGACACCGTTGACCCTATATGGAGGCTATGTGTTCGGTGCTTTTTGGGGGACGATCTACGATATTATCGGGGCTGGCGCCGGGGCGATGCTTTCTTTTTATATTACGCGCAAATGGGGTCGAAACAGCTTTCAGCGGATTTTGCGAAACAAGAAGCTTCAGTCTTTCGATCAGAAGGCCGAAGAAAAAGGTTTTATGGTCGTTCTATATATGCGCTTAATGCCTTTCTTTCCTTTCGATGGCGTAAGTTATGGAGCAGGACTGTCCAAAATTCGCTTCTGGGACTATACGTGGGGAACGCTGATTGGAATAATTCCGGGTGCTGTTGTTTATAATGTTTTTGGCGCATCACTGCAAGATATTGGATCGGGCAAGTTCTATGCCGCAGTGGGAATGTACATCGCTTTTGCATTAATACCGCTGCTGCTGAAAAAGACACAAGCTCTAAAGACTCGCGACCGGGAAAAGCGTACATAGAAGATTAATAGGGGGAGAATTGCGAAAATGCAGGGGAAATCGTGGCAGCCGGATTTATCTAGGTGCTCGTGATCCAAGCGATGAAAGAGAAAAGGGCCGCCAGGGTTATCCTGACGGATTTTTGGATTAGGGGGAAGATGGGAAACCTAGGACACTTAGCCTTAGAGAAGGAAGTTGTTGTACAGCGTACAACAATTTTCTTGATTTCTTCTCGGCGTGCTTAGAATGTTGTATGTCGTACAACAATTTTGCCCTTTTAGGCGCTAAAGAGGTACTTTTGGCTGGAATTGATGTATTTTATGCAACATTCGTGTGGAAAACGCGGATTTACTTGCTTAAAGTTGTACAAAATACATTACCGATGCATCAAACCTCACATCAAATATTTACTTAATTTGTAATATAAAGTATTTATTAATCTAGACAAACAAAGAA
>NZ_AUGY01000200.1 GCF_000422905.1 Paenibacillus alginolyticus DSM 5050 = NBRC 15375 | reverse complement strand
ATACCCCTCAGCTTTCTGCTTAATTTTTTTGAAAAGTACCGATTCAAATTGGAGAAGCAGATTCTCAAATAAATTACATTGTGAAACGTACTCCTGGAGACTGTTATTTCCCTATTTTCTTTGACTTCTACAGATATAGCAGTCTTTATGGACACTTATTCCACACTAGCCTCAACATCCAGCTCGAATCCAACAATAATGAGCCATAACATCGCCCCAACTTCTACTGGACTCAGAACCCCACTCATCCCACGAAGTAACCGCTTACATTCGAACAACGTAAAAAAGCAAGTTCCATTTGACCCTTTTTCCAGAGTTGAAAACTGCTTCATTGTGATGTGTAAGCCGGCAAACCTTCCTACTTGCTTTAATAAGCTGAATAAGTCGTTGACAAGGCGTACTGCGTATTTTATGATGAAATTACAAAAATGAATGAGCATTCATTCACCGATATTTGTATTCTAACACCGAGGTGATCTCCTTGACAAGTGGCAAAAAACCAGACAAGTATTACGCAATACTCGAAGGCGCTCTGAAAGTGTTTGCTGAGCACGGCTTTCATAAATCCCAAGTCTCCCGAATCGCCAAGGAAGCTGGAGTTGCCGATGGCACTATCTACCTTTATTTCAAGAAGAAGGAGGATATTTTAACCAGCCTGTTTCAGGAGAAATTAGGCGAACTTGTTGAGAAGCTCAATAATGGGCTAAATGACCAAATGACAGCTAGAGAAGCGCTGCACAAAGTATGTGAAATTCATTTCAGTGTCCTGGAAGAGAATATTCATCTTGCCTATCTCACCCAAATTGAGCTCAGACAGAGTGATCTCGAGCTTCGCAAAGAGATTGGCCTTGCACTAAAGAGATATATTATCCTCATTGAAAATATATTAGAAAAAGGGAAGAAAGACGGCAGTTTCCGTCCTGATTTTGAAGTGAAGCTTGTGAGGCTTCTCATTTTTGGCGGTATGGATGAAGTCGTTACTTCTTGGCTTATTTCCGGGCAGAAGTATTCGTTAACCGCTCAAGTTGGACCTACCATTGATTTTTTCATGAAAGGTATCGAGTCTTAAGGTCTGTATAACATGTATATTCAGGAAGGAGCTTGACTATGGATATTTTTGTATTGTTGAAGCAAACGTTTGACACGGAGGAAAAAATCGTCCTGCAGAACGGGGCCGTACAAGAGGATGGCGTGAAATTCGTCATCAATCCTTACGATGAATATGCGGTTGAGCAAGCAATTCAAATTCGAGATGAGCTGGGCGGCAAGGTTACTCTGCTCTCCGTTGGTCCCGAACGTACTGCCGAAGCGCTACGAACTGCGCTGGCGATGGGGGCTGATGAAGCTGTTCTTATCTCCGATGAGCGCATTAAGGGAGATGAGTTCGAAGTGGCTGAAATTTTGGCCAACTATTTGCGCGGACAGTCCGTCGATCTCCTATTAGGCGGTAATTTCTCTGTCGACAATGGGGCTGGGCAAGTCGCAATCCGACTCTCCTCCCTCCTCGGCTTACCTCATGTAGCCTCAATAACGAAGTTGGAAATTTCCGGAGGAAAAGCGGTTGCCCACCGCGATGCAGAAGGCGATATCGAAGTGATCGAGGTCCCTCTCCCAGCTCTGTTCACGGCACAGCAAGGCTTGAACGAGCCGCGCTACCCTTCACTTCCTGGCATTATGAAAGCAAAGAAAAAACCGTTCCAGCACTTATCGCTAGATGATATTGATGGCGCTGATTCTGCTGTCGCCAAAACAGAACGCCTTGACTTGACCTTGCCTCCCGAGCGAAAGGCAGGCCGCATTCTAAAAGGCGACCTTCCACAGCAAGTTACCGAACTCGTGCAAGCATTACGCAGTGAATCCAAAGTGATCTAAATAAGGGGAGGCTACATTTATGAGCAAAACATTTCTCGTTGTTGCAGAAGCACGCGGCGGCAAGCTGCGTCAGGTATCCTTTGAAGCATTACGCGCAGCGCAGCTTTCCGCTGCTGATGGCGACGCCATCGCCGCCGTTTTGATTGGCGGCGCAGGAAGCAAAGCGCTTGCCGGTGAGCTTGCGGCTTATGGCGCAGACACCATCTATGTCGTCGAAGACAACCAGCTGGAGAGCTACAGCTCGGAAGCCTATTTGAGCGCTTTGCTGGCCGTCACAGATATCGCCGGGCCAGGCGCGCTCTATTTCGGCCACACGGCAGTTGGCCGAGATCTCGCACCGCTGGCCGCGGCGAAGCTCGCAGCTGGCCAGCTCTCGGACGTTACAGCTATCTCGCGCAGCGGGGATAGCGTGCAGTTCACGCGGCCGCTTTACGCAGGCAAAGCCGTCGAAAAGAAAGCGTTTACCGACCCGAATGGCACATGGGTCGTGACGATAAGACCGAACAACATCGCAGCTTCCGAGCCTGACGCTTCGCGTCAAGCCGAGGTCATCGATGTTGCTTACCCCGCTCCCTCCCTGCGCAGCATCATTAGGGAGGTCGTCAAGAAAACGTCCGGCACCATCGACTTGGCAGAAGCCAAGATCGTTGTCTCCGGCGGACGGGGCGTGCGCAGCGCCGATGGCTTCCAGCCGCTCGAAGAGCTGGCTGCCGTCTTGGGCGGCGCTGTCGGGGCTTCCCGCGGAGCCTGCGACGCAGGCTACTGCGAGTACGCGATGCAAATCGGCCAGACCGGCAAGGTCGTGACGCCGGAGATCTACATCGCATGCGGCATTAGCGGCGCCATCCAGCATCTTGCCGGGATGAGCTCTTCGCGCGTCATCATCGCCATCAACAAGGATGCTGAGGCGCCGATCTTCAAAGTCGCCGACTACGGCATCGTCGGCGATCTGTTCGAGGTCGTGCCGCTGCTGACCGAGGAATTCCGCCAACTATTGAAGTAGAGGCTCCCTCTCTACTCGTAAATTATCCACCCTGATATTAGGCTCAGCCTGCTATCGGGGTGGTTTTTTTAATATTAAAGGGAGATTAGATCGCTGAATCCACTCCATAGTACATTTTCCAATGAAACTTATTAGATTTGCCCATGATCGCCGCAAATTCTTTGCTTGAACTTCACCCGGCTATCCAGTAAACTCAGCATACATTCATAATGACAGGAGCATTTCCTATGCCTAAAACACCAACAGAAATCGTTCAGCAGTTTTTCAACCAAGTTCGGTCTGGCAAACAACCCGATGCCGCCATTCAATATATGGCCGAGCAGGTGCTTGCTCATCAAATGACCGCAGAAAACGAAACTACCGTTCACCGAACACCAGCCAATTATGCTGACCACGTTAGGGAAATGATCGCAGTCTACGGTGATTTCCACCTTGAGGTACAAGAACTTATTGCACAGGATGATCGTGTTTACGTACGTTGGAAACAGACCGGTACTCACATCGGAGAAGTCGACGGCTTTACGCCTACTGGCCAAACCGTCATTGAGATCGCCAGCGCTGTGTATCGCATTGAAAACGAACGTATCGTAGAATACTGGATCCAAATCGACCGTGAAGGCATTCGCCTTCAGCTTCAAAGAAACGCTTAAGTTACTATTGCTACTCACTAAGAACAAAATCACCCTACGGGTGAATAAACATTTCTAGCCGACGGTTTTACTCAATCCTCGGCTTTTCCTTTCTTACCATCGTCCCATTACATG
>NZ_AUGY01000199.1 GCF_000422905.1 Paenibacillus alginolyticus DSM 5050 = NBRC 15375 | reverse complement strand
CGGCAGAGCCTGTCCGAGTCGATTACA
This sequence comes from Paenibacillus alginolyticus DSM 5050 = NBRC 15375, assembly GCF_000422905.1. Lineage (GTDB taxonomy): Bacteria > Bacillota > Bacilli > Paenibacillales > NBRC-103111 > Paenibacillus_E > Paenibacillus_E alginolyticus. The sequence continues at coordinate 3,794 of NZ_AUGY01000199.1, read as the reverse complement.
TCACGTTCGCGAGGCTCTAACAGGGTCTAATAATCACCATTACTCAGAATGGGATTGGCATTGAACTAACTGGGAACGATAGTTGAACATTCAACCCAGAACATGGCTGCTGGCATGGACGGCAGCCTTTCGTTCACCTATCGGGTAGTTTTCTTCATAAAGGTTATAATTTTTATATTGAAGAATGCATAAAATGCTGATAATCTTATGGAAATATTTTCTATAGGAGGGTTATTGAATGAGCATTGAACCAACCGATCCGATATTATATACGATACCTGAGAGCTTTGAAAGTAAACGATTGCTTATAAGAGCCCCATTATGGGAAGATGGCTTGAGGGTAAATGAGGCAGTTAAAGAAAGTATTGAAGAATTGCGTCCCTGGATGCCGTGGGCTGGGAACATTCCTACAATTGAAGAGTCTGAATTAAGTATCCGACGATCTAGGCTTCAATTCTTGGATCGCACCGATCTAAGATTACTCCTTATTCTGAAAGAAACAGGTCAATTAATTGGTAGCAGCGGTTTACATCGAATAGATTGGCAATCGCGAAAATTTGAAATTGGTTATTGGGTGCGTACATCTTTTGGCAATCAAGGATATATTACTGAAGCAGTAGAAGCTATTACAAACTATGCTGTACATGAGTTACAAGCTAATCGAATTGAAATCCGATGTGATGGACGAAATGCTCGAAGTTCACGAGTTGCCGAACGCCTGGGATTCACATTAGAAGGAGTTCTTCGAAATGATAAGTGTAATGTAGATGGTTCATTGAGAGATACTATGGTATTTTCTAAGGTTCGCGGTGTGGAGTTTTAATTATTTTTCCAGCCCTTTACGAATAAACGTGAGGTGAGTCATTTTGAGGATCGGTGAGGTAACATCAGAGGGTTTTACCTTCTTTAATTTCTAAGATCGAATTTACTAATTTTAATGCAAAAAAAGAATTCAGGGATTTTCAAATGATAATACTTGAAGTTGGTTGGACCACATTTGACTTGAGCTGATTCAACTAACGAGGAACGATAGTTAAACATCAGAAGGGCTACTGTGTGGCAGTTTTCACTCTGTTAACTGGTAGTTTACAAAAGATGGATTAGTTAATTACTGTGGCATTAAGGGGGGGGGAAGATGAAGATAATTGTTGCAACTGATTCAGACTATGAATACATACGAGAAAGTGACCATCATATTTTAGAGAACTTAATATTGCCAAAAATAAAGAAAAATGAAATATACATACTACGGAACCAAGATGAAAGTAATATTGGATGGATGAGATACGGGTATTTCTGGGATAACACACCCTTCATGAATATGATTTGGGTCGACGAACAATATCGAGGCAAGGGTGTAGGCAAGCAAGTTGTCCTCTTATGGGAAGATCAAATGAAACAAAATGGCTTTAAATTGGTTATGACGTCTACTCAGGCTAATGAAGAGGCACAACACTTCTACAGAAATTTAGGATATCGGGATGCGGGATGTTTATTACTCGAAAATGAGCCGATGGAAATCATTCTGACTAAAAAATTAATTTAAACCACGGGTTACTCACGTTAAAGGATAGTTGTATGTTGGGATGTGGGAGTGTATATGGAAGAATTCTTATATCACTATTACGATGAATCAACGGGTCCCTTTCGTAATTTATCTGATCTAGAAGCGGATGAAGCTGAACGAGTTCTCAACAATATCCATCTTCAAAAGAAAGGATTTGCTAGTGAAGGAGCTTGTCATCGTGGCAGCTCCTTTTTCTGTTCATTCAAGTAAAGGGCAGAAGAGTGTGGTGGAACGGCTATTTATTATCGCTCACTATTTTGCCAGAGTAACACATCCGCCTCACCTACAATATGATGTGTATAGAAATCTAAAGAGGTGAGCCAATGGCAGTCGTAAAAGCTAGGAAACAGGATATTGATATGTTGGCTAGGTTGCTTCGAGCTGAAGCTGAGACCGAAGGCGAAATGGGCATGCTCCTTGTTGGAAATGTTGGCATTAACCGAATAAGAGCGAATTGCTCCGATTTTAAAGGAATCCGGACAATTCCCCAAATGATCAACCAGCCGCATGCGTTCGAAGCATTGCAACATGGTATGTACTATCAAAATGCAAGAGAGAGGGAACGCCGTCTGGCGCGACGGACTGTGAATGGGGAGCGGAATTGGCCAGGCAAATTCTCCCTATGGTATTTCCGTCCAGGAACGTTCGAAAATCCCGGACCATGTCCGCCAACTTGGTATAATCAGCCGCTCGTAGGACGATGGAAGAAGCACTGTTTCTATGAACCGACGGCGAAAGAATGTGAAAATGTATATAATACTTTTTAATTTTATAAACGTAAAGAGCTCAGGATCTCTTAACCTGACTTGTCACAGCCATGTGTCGGTAGACAAGAACTTTATCTCATTAAGTGCCGCGTAAATTTAACATTTTAAAGTAAGAGCATTTCTTTGTAATGAGAAATGCTTTTTTTATTTGTCAAAATTAAAAGGATATTTCAATAATAATATAATATTAAACAATGCAATTTTATTGAAAAACGATAAATCATATGCTAAAATCATGTTGTCATTAAATAAGTGGAGGTGTGCCATTAAAAACATCCTTGAATTAAAACCAGAAAATGATTAACGTTTCGGTAAAATTTAATTAACGAGGTGCTTTTTATGAAACAAGTTACGACACTCTTTTTAAAGCTAGCTGTTATTTTTATAGGAATCCCAGTTCTTGCATTGTGCATATTTTTGGTGCCTAAGATCGGGAATTTTGCTGGAGAATTGTATCCAGATATTGCTTATATGAAATCTCTCGTTTTAATCGATATGTACGCGGCAGCGATACCTTTTTACTTTGCTCTGTATCAAGCTTTTAAACTTTTAAGCTATATTGATAAGAACCAAGCGTTCTCGGAATTATCAGTAAAGGCTTTAAAGAATATAAAATACTGTGCCATCACGATCAGTACCATGTACCTGCTAGGTATGCCACTCTACTATTTCATGGGGAAAAGAGTTGACCCTCCAAGTTTCATACCAATCGGATTGGTCATTATTTTCGCCTCTATAGTGATCGCCGTTTTTGCTGCTGTTCTCCAAAGACTTTTACAAGAAGCTATTAATATAAAATCAGAAAATGATTTAACGATCTGAGGTGAATATCATGGCGATTATCATCAATGTTGATGTGATGTTGGCAAAAAGGAAAATGAGCGTAACAGAACTTTCGGAGAGGGTTGGAATTACTATGGCGAATATTTCCATTCTGAAAAATGGGAAAGCAAAAGCGGTTCGTTTTTCAACATTAGAAGCGATATGTAAGACTTTGGATTGTCAGCCAGGTGATATTTTGGAGTACAAAAGCGATGAAGACACTCAATAAAAACAGACAACTAATTTATTTAACGAAGAACGATAGTTCAAACAAACCAAGGAGCAGCACACGTGCTGCTCCTTGTTGTCATTTTGAAATTTTGTTCATTTGCACAAGTTTTCATTTGGTCCGCATTTTAGAGTACACATAGGAAGTAGGTTTTTGTGTGATTCGTTTGAAGCAGTGGCTTTTGAACACCGAAAGGGCTGCCATGTGGTAGCCCTTTACTCTACCGGGATTTTAACGCAGCAATGATTACAAATTATGATACGGATCACCGCCCTGTCTGTTACGAATAGTTAAAAAGCCATACTGTAAGGAATGAGGCCACTGAAAAAGTTCCTTAACTACATCAAAGGGGTATAGCCACTCAAAAAAATTGAGGATGCTGTACCTTTTTTTCGGTATGATTAGGGTA
>NZ_AUGY01000198.1 GCF_000422905.1 Paenibacillus alginolyticus DSM 5050 = NBRC 15375 | reverse complement strand
CTATGGTGGTCTCGATAACTTCCATTTTCCTTGATCTGGCGCACCTTTTCAACTTCTATTGACAATTTTATTGAGGTTCAACTGCGAAATCTAGGATTAAAGTTCTTCATTGTGAAACGTCCCCCTCGATCTAGTCTTAGAATCCTATTTTCTAGCATAGACAAAATATTAACCTCCCATGGTGAAAATTGTAAAAAAACAAGAAATATATTCCAATTTATTACTAATATATACCATAAACCCCTTTTTTATAATCATATGTATGCATATTACATACTTAGGAACGCGATTATTAACAAAATTTACTTTTATAGGTAAATATTTGTTGCCTGTACAATGACCATTATATTTACTTGGAGGTATAGTAATCATTGCACAAGTAACAAGTTTCATGTAAATAAGGATGGTGGGTAGCCAATGTTTGATAAATTATTCTTTGAACTAGGTAGAATGGTCTATACTCTAGGACCTGACGGACCTGATTGGATGATACTCGCATTGTTTGTTCAGATTATATTGGTGTGTTTCCTAGTTTGGCTATCATTGATTGTGCCCCGCATCATGAGAGTATGTGTGTTATTCATCGTTATAGCATCTATGACTTATTTTCCACTTGCCGCCTTTCCTTCCTTACTAGTAAATGGTTATCTACATATGGGACTTATTTCACCCTGGCACATCCAAAACGTGCCTCAAATCTTACATTTTCCCACACTTTGGTTATTCTCTTTATGTGGGCTTCACGTTTATCATCATGGTCTTAAAAGACATTATTCCAATCATGGCCAACTCAGGATCGATTCGAATTTCCATGTCTGGACCTGCTATCAAGTCCCCATTGAGTTCAAAGTAATGGGTCATACTAATGACATTAGGCACCAGATTTTCGATTATTAAGTCCATGAAAGGCTCAGACCTAAGTATCAGATTCCCATCCGATTTTGAGAATTCTAAAAGCTTATTTTCTAAGATTTCATTTAGTAAATTGAAATTTTTTTGATAGATCATGTCAATATCCTCCGATTACCCACGTCTACATCACGTGGGTTGTTTTTAAGCCCACCCGATGTAGGGGCTATTTGGAGTCTATTTACGCTGTATTGCTTATATAGCCAAATTTCTAAATCAAGTTGTCTTTCCCCATGCTCGAGGGATCAGCCATAATCCTACTATCCCTTAAATCGATTTAACGTAATCCAGCCACACATGACTGCATCTTCTACCTTTGATAAATACTGACTACCACCCGTCGCCGGGCGGTAGTTCCCATAACGTTCTTCCGTTCCATGTCTGTTCACTTATAGGACCAAAGGAAAAATCGTAGAACATTTGCTCACTTATCACCATGCTTTTTAATCCTCGACAGATTGCTTTTAATGCTTTAGTCCTTAATTCATACGCTGTGTCAACACGGGCAATGGAGATACGAACATCCGTAAAAAGCTCGGAAACCCCTCGTTTATTAAACTAATCATTAAGGTTTTCGTCTTTGTCCTTTCGTACGCTCTCAACTCTTTCCTTTACTTTTTCCATATTTTTTTCTCCCTTAGTTTTTTAGTGTCCGAATGCAACAAAAAACCCTATCAGGAAAAGCGCCTTAGACAGGTTAGACTACACCTGTATACACGCTTAACCCAATAGGGTTGCATTCTTGCGGAAATGTCACTACGGACTAGTTGTTAATGACCAAATTATAACATACTGATTGTAAATATGGTAGATATTTGTTAATTGAAAATAAGTTATTGATCCCACGCGGTTTTTGAATTGAAAAATCGGCAGCCTTCGAAAAATAAGTTTTAGACTGATCCGATAACAGCAGCGCTCACTCGGGCACTGCCTATGTTTTTTTTGTTTTATGGTATATATGTTACACCTTCTGTGTAGGAATTGTTAGCATTCCAGATTAGGTATTCATTAACCCCAGCATTTTTTAAGGCTTTAATTTGTGCATCTACTTCAGCCTTGCCATATTTAACATAATTGCCGGCACCTAACCAACTTGCTGTAAAGTCTTGAATCCAAGGACGTGATAGGGGTGGAGTCTTGAGTTGTGCAAACTTCTCTTTTTCAGCTTTCATATATTCGGTAACAAGTTTATATGGCTCTTTATCTGGTTTTGAGATTCTGAAATAACCATTGGACCAATGACTTGGATAAATCATAGCCGAAATTACATCTACTGAGCTAGAAATGCGGTTAAAGTTCTGACCGATACCTGGAGCTTCAGGCAATGTAGCAGAATATCCGAAGATATCAACAGAGACTTTTACTTCATACGGTTTTAGTTGTTCTTTGGCATATGCGACAAAGTCGCTGACAGCATCAACACGAAGCTGTGTCATACTTGCTTTATCGCTAAAATCCGGTGCTTGGGGTGCTTCTTTTTTAAGGTCAGACAAGCTCTTTTGAGCATCGTCCATTGCTTTTTTATTTGCATCGGTTTTCGCTGAATTGTAGGTATTAGTAGCATCAGTCAACTTTATCTGTAAAGAAGACAAATCGTCTTGATATTTCTTAGAGGCTTCAGCATAGTCTTTTTCTTCTTGTACAAACTTAGTTGGTTTCTTATCCTTATAATCACCCAATGAATATTTAAGAACTTTGTCCCTACTTTCAAAGCCTTCTGGGAATCGAACATAGTCAAATTGGATTTCTTTAAACCCAAGTTCTGCAGCTAATTTTGCTACCTCTACATTGTGATCCCATGTTTCTTTAAGGAACGGGTTGATAAACCCATCACCGTTAGAATTACGCCAAGTACTGTTACCGTCTACATAAGAAAGGTCTGGACGCTTTTTAGCCAAAACCATATCTTTAAAGGAAACAATACGAGCGATATAGTAGATTTTATGCTGTTCAAGAGTTTTCATGAGTGCTTGAGCATCTTTTATGTAAGGCTGGCCAAATTCTGCAAGTTTTCCCTCTGGCTTAAATGTGATATAGCCGTCATCATCCTTTATGTCTATCACCATTGCATTTAGGTCGGTGTTATCAATAAGTGACAGAAGTTTAGTCATACGCTCCCCACCAGCTGACCAACCTGTTACATAAATTCCACGTACAGCATCTGGATAATTGAAATGTACTGGGGGATCAAATGCAGGTGCTTGACTTACTGCAGGTGTGGGCGAAACCACTGTTGGTGAATTTGAGGGCGATGTTGTGGGTGTGGGCGTGAACTCTGGGGCAGTCGTAGATGGCTGTTCTGATGGATTCGGTGCGTTCAGAGCTACTTTTGACGACAAACAAGCTGACAACGCGATCACTAAAAATAGCATAATAAAAATAAGACCTTGTTGCTTCACGATGTTCTCCCCCTTCTCCCAAAATCACTAAATTTCTAGTAGTTATATTTTAATTGGTAATTAAAGGGTGATGTCCGGACACTTATCTTCATAAAATAAAGATTTGGCTATAAAAAATAGCCATTTGCATTAACGGGAAACAGTATATTCGATGATGCTCAATAATTGAAGTATTCGTGAATTGTGTAAACGATGCTGCTCGTTCGTTCAATAAAAAAAAAAAAGAGCCGGCTAAAGCAGCTCCTGCACTAAAGTTTCCCTTTATTGGAATAAAAAACGAGTAGAGATACCAAAGCATGCTTCTTGTTCACCCGTTATTTCCATCTTATCGTTACGTCTCTAAATATGAGTACATATAATAGCATTTAGCCACACTTTATTTAATAAGAGTAATTATTATGCAACTAACGATCACCGTTTAGACAAATTGCTCTTCTGTCAAGAAAGTGGACACCGCTTAGCTAAGCTACACTCTCGTAGTACAACTGTTCAAATTGCAATGGCGACATGTAACCAATTGTA
>NZ_AUGY01000197.1 GCF_000422905.1 Paenibacillus alginolyticus DSM 5050 = NBRC 15375 | reverse complement strand
GCTGGTGATGGAGCGCTATCAGAATTGACTAACGGAGTAATGACAAGTCCGTCTAACGATTCAGCCTCATACACTACCGGAACATCGGCAGGCGGTTTTATCGCTGCTTTTGTAACTAGAAAAGGGACTGCGGCAGGTGCGGGGAAGAAAGGGAGAGGTAACATGACCTCTGACCCTGATGCTATAGGAAACCATACTGTCTTTAAACGTGACCAAATACTGGTGAGGTAACACACTGGGAAACGTATAAAACTCCTAAAGACTCAAGGAACCCTAATCCATTCGAACCGGAAAAGCGTTTCGATGGAGTGGGAAAAGGCGACGGTCACTATAATAAAGAGACAGGGCAAATTGTTCCTGAACCCCATGTGCATGACCCATCAACACCGGGTGGTGTCAGGGAGCCTTATCCTGATGAAATTCCGAGGAGGAGATAGTATTGAGTTTGTTAAAATGGTTAGAAGACTGGTTTAATCAAAATTGTGATGGCGATTGGGAACATTGCGAAGGCATAAGAATTGCAACACTTGATAATCCAGGTTGGTTTATTCAAATTAGCCTGATTGATACGGATATAGAGGGAAAGTATTTTAAACCATTAAAAATAGAACGTTCTGACTTTGATTGGATTCATTGTAATGTTGAAGATGGAATTTTTAAAGGCTTTGGTGGGGTTAGAAATTTAGAGGAAATCTTAGATGTATTTAGGGTTTGGGCGTTGTGTGAATAAACTCATGTGTGCCACAGAGGGGCGATCTTGCCTCTCTGTGGTTTTTTCTTGTACTAATTTGAACAAATAGTTTTTGTGAAAGATGATTATTTCGGTAGGACCAATATAATGAGCATCATGATAATGGGAATCATAACGACCAAACCAACAAGTCCTGCGGAAATGATAGCAATGAATCGGGTGGTCATAACGACACTGGCAACAATGGCAACAGCAATGGTGACGGCACCGGTAGCGGTAACACAGGCAACAATGGTACAGACAATACTAGTCATACGAGCACCGGTGGAGGCAGTAGTATCGGCGGAACTGGAACAGATTCAAGTGACGAGCACCATTCGAGTGATGAGCCGCAAAGCTACAGAGATAAGCATCGCTACGATAAACATGAACTTGTGAATGGCAAAGCGAAGGGTAAATCAGAGGACAAAAAAGATAACCATCCCAAAAAGAAGAAAAAACTGAAGCCAAAGATTGTCAATCACGAGTTAGAACTTGTCTCCGAGCATCCGGACTATTTCATCGATCCCGTGAAAACGGTAGAATATGATTATGACGGCGTAGGGAACCGCAAGCGTATGGTGGCCGACGGTAAAATTACCGAGTATGCCTACGATGGCGCGAATCGGCTGCAATCCGCAGGTGACGAGTCCTATATCTATGACCAAAGCGGCAATCTGCAAGAGCGTAGCGGTGGCTCACAAGGGACGGTTCAGTATGCCTACACCGGAGACAATAAGCTGAAAAGCGTCAATTACGAGGACGGCTCCAAGGTGGAGTATGCGTATGATGCCTTGAGGCGCAAGGTGTCTCGCACACAGAGCTATTTTGATCCTGACAAAATTGCAGCACTTGTGCCGTCAAAAGATAAATCCAAGCGTGCTCTGGAGCATCTGCTCACGCCGGAAACGACGAATTACACGTATGATGGCTTGAACGTGTTTAAGGAATATGGCGAGCATGGGGAGCCGCTGGCGCAGTATTACAGTGCTGACGGGGACATCGTTGCCCGCAAAATGTTCGGCAATCATGGCCGGAAGATGGAAGGCTATGAAGGAAACATTGAAGACCATGGGAAACTGCTGTATTACATGACCGATGCGATCGGCAACGTCATGGACGTAACGAATAAAGAAGGCGAAACAGCGATGAAATACCGCTATGACGCCTTCGGAAATCTGTTTACCCAGATGGCAGCGCCACATACGAATGCGGGTTTTGCAGGCAAAACGTACGATTCCAAAGCAAGCCTGATGGACTATTCGGCTCGTTGGTACAGTCCGAAGGTCGGTCGCTTTACGACAGAGGATACATACGCTGGTGCGGCCTATGTGCCGCAGACATTGAACCGTTACGCGTATACGCTGAATAACCCAGTGAATTATACCGATCCGACGGGACATTGGTGTGAGTACGGGGAATATTCGCACGGAGGCGATTGCGACGACCCGAGTCACTGGGTACCGGATCCAGTGGATAACAGTGGCGGATCGGGAGGAAGCTCCGGCGGCGGATCAGGAGACGGCGGATCAAGCGGAGGAGATCCTTCCGGAGGAAGCAGCGGAGGCGATTCCGGTGGAAATTCCACACCACCACCGACACCGGCAGAAATTGCAGCGTTGAAGTATAGCCAGATATTTAATTCTGTAGGTGTTGCTTCAACGATAAAATCGGCTCACGTATCTTCTGGAGCTGTAGGGTCCAGAGGGGAATATCCTAGTTTATTATCAGATATGCCAAATACGACATATGGCAATAACATGTTATATGCCTTGAAAACAGGCTCCCTTCTTGCTGAAGCTGCCCCTCAGATAGATTGGGGTGAGTATCGGAGAGAAGGTCTTAAGGTAATTGAAGGAGGGGCAAAAGGAGCCAATAAAAGTAAATCTGGCGGTGGTTTGCTCTGTGCATTTGTAGGTGCGATTATTGGAGTATTAATAGAACCTAATCATGCGGGTGAGAGTCAAGAAGATGTTGATCATACACGCTCAGATTACCTTGGATTACCATATATAAGTCCAAAAGAGGCAGAGGAAAATAAAGATCAAAATGGTTATCTTTACAGGGCTTTGAACGAGAAAGACTATGCAAGTTTATCTCGAAATTTAGGGCTAGAAGCCAAAAATCCGTCAGGATCATGGAGTTTATCCGAACATGTAGTTTGGGGCTCAAATAAAGTAAAAGAACCTGAAAAAAATGACCCTTGGATATCTACAACATTGAGCTTGCAACGAGCTCAGTTCTATAATGATTCTAGAACTAGTTATGGGGTAATAAAGATTGATACAAGTAAAATTGAATCTGCATATTATTATGCGCCGGTATCAATTGATTCGAAATTTCAAGAATATAACAAAGCTGTGGCTTATGCCACTATTGACCAAGAGGTTTCAATTTATCAATATTTAAATCGTAATGCAATCATTGGATGGATACCGAGGTGATTAAAGTTGGAAAATAAATATATTTTATCTGGTATAGAAGAACAATTGTACATATCTTTGACGAATATTGATGTTGCACTACGCCCAGAAAAGAGAGTGCTCTACGAAGAATTTTCACATGTTACGAATTTATTAAAGGAGCACTTGAAATTGTGTGGTTCATACATGATTAATAGGAGATTGGCAAAAAATTTGCTGTACACCTTTACTCACATTATTAATGAAATGGATTATGCATCAGATTTGAAAAAACAAGAGTTAGTAAAAGTATTATTAGAGTATGAACAAGATATTATTAGTTTCTTATTCGCAGGGAATGTACAAAATGATGTTGATGATTTGTTTAATTATGCACGAGGAATCGGTCTTACCGATGTAATTCAAGAATTAACTATGAATCTTCAAAATCACACATTTAGGAAACTTGATTATAAATTAAAATTAAAACCTATCTTACGGGAACTATCTCAGAAAATTTCAAAAGAAGAGGTTATTTCAAAGTTATTAGCTTATGAATTATTTATTTTATTAAAAGAAGTGTATTGGAGCACTACTTTGATTCACAATGATGTATTGTATCTCGTAAGTGTATCAGATGTTTATCTTGATGTGAGTAGATATGTCGAGGATATTTTCGGAGCAGAATAAGAATGTAATGGTTACACCCAACTTGCGACTACCATCGCTTGGTGGGTTCTTTTTTTTCAGATGTGTATCGATAAAAACGTAAATAACCACTCAGTGAGTATTATTTTAATGGGTTTTTAGTCGTTTATGTAAATCGGAGGATTGCTCGGCAACGTCATGGACGTGACGGATCGTAATGGCGATCCCGTGATGAAGTATCGCTACGATGACTTCGGCAACCTGTTCACGCAAATGGCTGCTCCGTACAACAACACGGGCTTTACGGGCAAGATGTACGATGCCAAAGCGAGTCTGATGGACTACTCGGCTCGTTGGTACAGCCCGAAAGTTGGTCGGTTTACAACAGAGGATACGTACGCTGGTGCGGCCTATGTGCCGTAGACACTAAACCGATACGCGTACACGTTGAATAACCCGGTGAATTATTCCGATCCGACGGGACATTGGTGTGAGTACGGGGAATATTCGCACGGAGGCGATTGCGACGACCCGAGTCACTGGGTACCGGATCCGGTGGATAGCAGTGGTGGATCGGGAGGAAGTTCCGGCGGCGGTTCAACCGGCGGTGACTCTGGAGGCGGATCAGGAGACGGCGGATCAAGCGGAGGAGATCCTTCCGGTGGAAGCAGCGGAGGCGATTCCGGTGGAAGTTACACACCACCACCGACACCTGCGGAGATTGCGGCTGGGAAATATATCCAGATATTTAATTCGGTAGGTCCTGCTTCAACGAAAAAATCGGCTCGCGTATCTTCAGGAAACACAGTGAAATTATTAGCATCTGTTAAATTTGATATGCCAGGTTGGGAATATCGAGGGGAAATGGTTCCTTTATCCCAAATTCCAAATAATGGGTCGATTATCGACTAT
>NZ_AUGY01000196.1 GCF_000422905.1 Paenibacillus alginolyticus DSM 5050 = NBRC 15375 | reverse complement strand
GATTAACCAGAGCTGCGATATCACACTACGAGAAAAATCGCAGAGAGCCGGACATTAACACATTGATATTGTTAGCTGATTTTTTCAAGGTAAGTTTGGATGAACTTGTGGGAAACAGGAGGAGGGGAGCGACATTGAAAGTACAGGCATGATCTATGCAGTTGGATCCATTTTCAGGTAAAACGAACGCCAATTTTGTGATTAACAGGAAAAGAAACTTGTAAATTGGATTGCTACTGCTACATTGATTACATGAACAGGAATTGTGCCCGTTAACTTCGGTCAATTCTCTTTAAAAGCTCGAAAACCGTTGTTTTAGGTGCAGTTTGCCATCTAATGTACTTTTATAACCGATAGGGGCGTTATTAGAGGTAGATTTTCCTGTTAAATGTGAACATGATCGCATGGAAAGCACTCTCTACTATGCAATTCAAAAAGAGATTCCAACCCGTTAAAGCAAAACTGATTTTGTCTTCGAGAACAGGTTTCTGTCCTATCGGAGAGTTGTGCCAGTATACAAGCAGAGTACTGGAGTTTTGCCAAACAACTGGAACAATCATGTTGTACTTTTCTTTTTGCTTTACGAAATGGAGATCCCTTTATCTCGCTCTTCTTACGATTTAAACGAATAGATGGAGATGTGTTCTTATGGAGCTTTACAGTCTTGCATGGGAAGACTTTGCAGAAAAAAATTCTCTCATGAAGATGGTTAAGGAATCAGATGAATAATTTGAAAGCGGTGATTTCACCTCGCTATAGATTTTGAAAAAAGAGCTTAATACTGAGGGTCGACTATAATGTATCAATGAGCCTTAGAAAAGGTTATTGATGAAGTCAAACCGTTACTGATTCGTTAGTAATTTAATAATACTCAAGTTACAGTTTGTTGAAAATCAAGGAGGATGTTCATGGCCAACAATATAAAGAAAATTTAACGCCGGTGTAGCAGGAGTATAAAGAGCTGGCCTAACATGTGGAACCACCGAGGCCGTTTCTGAAAAGCTTCATTGGGGCGGCTTTGATGAGAAAAAAGCGGGTGATCCTACGGTGGAGGTTTTGATTTTATTTCCGTCATCCTGACCTGTTGAAAGGACACCAGAGTTGGATATTTGAAAACAAACCGGTCATTCGTTCAACGGCAACGGTTGTAGGTCCTTTTGAAGGAAGGGGACCGCTTGACAACGATTTTCACATTATCCACGGAGACTCCATGCTGGAAGAAGAAAGTTGGGAGAAAGCGGATTCCATAATTTTAAGAACTGAGGATTATGCCAAGAAGATTGGATAGGCTCAAGTTAATGTCTAATCATTGAATTACTGTTTTGTTTAAAGAAAAAATACAGTATATGCATTACGAGGAGAATTATCCATTAGACATCACTAAATTGCCCAATGTCGGCATCTGGATAGCCTTTAGCACATTGATTGATCGGCCCCGAAACGGAAAGATAATCGTCGAACGTACTTTTGGACCACTACGATTGATAATCGTAGTGAAGTAGCCAAACAAGCGGCAGATAAGATTGTCCGATTACCTGGTATAAGGCAAGCGAATGTGCTTGCTACACGAACAAATGCTTATGTCGCAACAGTGATAGATACAAGTCAGGGTCAGCTTACTCGTGAGATGGAGGATCAAATTACTCAGTAAGTTCGGGCTACAGATCCGAACATTCAAAATGTGTATGTATCCACCAATCCTGAGTTTTATTGATCGAGTTAACAAATATCTACCGGATGTAGCACGGAAGACCGGTCTCGGGTTTTGTGCAGGAATTTATCGAATTGGCTCAACGGTTTTAACGATTGCTCGATAAATAAAAAAGTACGAGGAATTCCATCTTTCGTGTAAAGCCAAAAGGGATTCTTTTACCGTTATTAGCATATAAATCAGACATGCCTTTATAGGAGCTGATTTATTGCTATCGTTACAAAAAATTATTGCGATTTTATCAGGAAGTTTATTGATCGCAATCGGGATCCATTTTTTTCTAAAGCCATTCATGGTTTTGGATGGAGGGGTTATTGGTATTGCCCTTATCATCAATTATATATTTAGAATTAAAGTAGGACTTGTCATTTTCTTGTGCAGTATTCCTACTTTACTACTGGCATGGTTTTACTGCCGTGATATCTTTTACAATAGCATATACGGGTTGATTATTTCTTCATTAGTTATCGATTTATTGGAGCCGATCCAGTATCATTTCTTATATTTTGTTGAATTAACATCGTTCAGCAGTTCTGTTATCGGCGGATTTATTATCGGTACAGGTATTGGAATCATGTTACGATATGAAACAAGCACCGGAGGAACAGATTTACTCGCTCAATTGCTTTCAAAATTTTCCAATATCAATGTTGGGGTATTTGTTTTTGTTATTGATGGGGTTATCATTTGCCTTGGTGGTTTGCTCCTCTCAGCCGACACCTTTTTTCTTTCTATTTTTACAATAACCGCAGGTGGTGTTGCAACAAGCCTGTGTACAATGAAATATTCGTAACCACGGACATCATTATTTGCGGATGGTTAGGAGGAACATTATATATGATACAAAAAACTCTGCTTTAATTGCCTGCAAACATCTTCGTACACAATCTGGGCAGTAGAAACAGTTGCATAATGCTTGATAGAAAATCATACCAAAATTGATCGAAGAAGTAGGTGTTCAGAGAATTTTTCCAAAATGCCCGTTAGTAATTTAAAACTGAAATTGCAATCCCGCCGTCTTAGGTGGGATTTGTTTTTTTCAATTGCAATAGGCAAATACCTTTTTTACGAGGTAGTTTTTTTAAATTTGCTGAGGAAGCAACACTGTATAGGCGAAAGCATAAAATAGTAATTATTGAAATAGGAGTGGATTATCTTTATGCTTTCAGGAATTCAATTTGCTATAATTGGCGGAGATGCCCGTCAGCTGGAAGTGATTCAAACATTGTTGGAATTGGATGCGACAGTGATATTAATTGGATTCGATAAGCTAGAAAATCAATACAAGGGTGTAATGAAAGCAAATTTAGAGCGCCACGTGCTTGAAAATGTTCACGCGGTCATTTTACCGGCAGTAGGAGGAGATGATATGGGAATAATTCAATCCATTTTTTCCTTGCAGGATATTCGAATGACTGACGAACATATCAGTTACCTGCCGAAGCATGCAAAAATATACACGGGAATGGCGAGATCCTATTTGAAAAAACTTTGTTCGAAACATCAAATTGAGATTGTTGAATTATTTGAACGCGATGATGTGAGCATTTATAATTCAATACCGACCGCCGAAGGAGCGCTTATGATGGCGATTCAAAATACGGATATTACGATTCACGGCTCGCAATGTCTGGTGCTGGGATTTGGCCGAACTGGTTTTACGCTATCCAAAACTTTGCACTCGCTCGGGGCAATAATAAAAGTCGGCGATCGAAAGGATGAACATCTAGCCCGTGCATATGAAATGGGTTTCCAAGCATTTTCTTTGAATCAATTAAATGAACAGGTTGCCGATGCGGATTTGATATTTAATACAATTCCGTCTTTGGTACTCACGCCAAACGTGTTAACTAATGTCCAACATAGGGCAGTGATTATTGATATTGCTTCAAAACCGGGCGGAACAGACTTCCGTTTTGCGGAGAAAAGAGGCATTAAAGCATTATTTGCTCCCAGTTTACCCGGTATGGTGGCACCTAAAACGGCGGGACAAATTATTGCAAATGCGCTTATTCACTTACTTATGAAGGAGTCGTCCACGGTCGAGCTTGTACCTTAAATAAAATAAGCATCTGATATTTTATAAAATCATGATTAAACTGCCCCCACGAGCAGGGCTTACGATTTTGGGAATGACGTGGTAGGAACTAGCAATCTAACTCGCACACCGCGTGCTACGGCTGTCTTTATAGCCATTATGATATCTGCATCGGGTACAAAGTAAGGGGGAGTGATGTCAATGATCTGGGTCGCTATGGGTATCGCGCCAGCAAGTCGCACTTATTACGGAGAACTGCTGGAAGCCGGGGTCCATATCTACATGTACGACAAGGGGATGTTGCACTCGAAGCTGATGGTGATTGATGGGGAGATTTCCGATGTAGGCTCCGCAAACTATGATATAAGAAGTTATCGCCTGAATTACGAGGTGTGCGAAATCTAGTACAGTGCCGACGTGGCGAAGGAACTGACGGAGCAATTTGAGCATGATCTAACTAATTCTATACCTTTGCTCATGGAAGAATTGCTGCAGCGCTCCCCTTCACAGCGCATTCTCGAGCAAGCAGCGCGCCGACTTTCCCCGTTATTGTAGAAAGTGCTCTCCGTAGCCTCAGCGAGGCGTTAACATTAGATGGATATAGGTGGCTCCATGTTTTGGCATTGATTGTAATATACAGTGAATAAGCCCATTTGATAAATAGTGTAGGAAGGATCCAGATGGATGTCCAGGTGAGAGAGGTAATAAAGAGTTCCTCGATTTGAAAACACAAACGAGGGGTGCGACGAATTTGCATTATACCGACCATGTTGTGCCGCCGGTGCAGTCGATATGCGCAAGGAGCAGAATCTACAATCCCGAAGCCAACGAGGAAGTCTAGTGAAACATGCAGCGTATTGAAGTAATCGCAGAAGTGCTGTTTGTCTTTGACGTGTTTATTTTCGCAGATCTTCTTATCAGCATGGTTGAAACCATGTTAACAATTGGAGCCCAGCTCGTTAAGTTACGGCACAGTCAGTCACTTACACAATATCAGCTTTCGGACAAGACAGGATTAACCAGAGC
>NZ_AUGY01000195.1 GCF_000422905.1 Paenibacillus alginolyticus DSM 5050 = NBRC 15375 | reverse complement strand
TATATTTCTTCCCACAGCCGTGACAAAACCGGCTCTTGCAGGTGAAACATACATACACCGGTTCCGGTTCTCCTTCTTTACATCCCTTGCACTCATACAACGCAAAGCCCAGATCTCTACTGCCGCACTTCATCGCTTTCTGAACCGTTTCTTCTATGCTTTTACGAACAGATTCGGGATAGGATTCGGCATGCATTTGCCAAAACCCATGAAAGTGATCTTTCAAGATTTTCTTGACTGTCCCTTTCTTTTTATACGATTTCGGCTCACCCATCCTTCATCCCCCCCATTTCCATTCTACATTACTTATCCACAGATCCGCATCCCGCATAATTTCCTATACAACAAAAAAACCAAGCGAGACTGGCGTCGTCGCTTGGTTTAACTCTCTTTACTACTTCATAGCTACTGTACCTTTTACCGCTAGTTGAAGCTGCTCCAAACTCGTAATTCCCAAACTAATGAGCGCTTCTCCCGCTTCCATGTGGACATTCGCTAGCATATGCATACTCGTATTGGGTACAAGTGATTTTCGGAATTCATGAAACAAGACTGCGTTATACGTTTTAAGAACCGTCATGAATTCTACCGTTGGAGGGATAAATGAACGGATCTCGGAAGCTTTCCAGAAAAAATCCCTCACTAACATAATATCTGCACCCGTACGCGTCAATTTTCGAATCATTGCAAAAAATTCATCGATCAATATCTGTTTATCAGGCCTCATGTGACCATCCTCCAGTTCAGCGTCTTCTCGTTCAAAACTGTCTACTTGAAGGATATCACAAATAGTACTTTTGATCTACCTATATAGTTTAATATACCTACGTTATTGAAAATTTTTCTGTTTTGGCAACAGCTTGTGCCGATAAGAGAGAAACATATCCAGTACAAAAAACACCACACCCAAATTAATCGCTAAGTCAGCCAAATTCATCACTCCATGGCCAGATCGAAACACGATGAAGTCGGTCACTTTGCCAAATAATAATCTTTCGATGCCATTACCAATCGCCCCGCCCACGAAAAATGCGGCACCACACTCTTTGAAGAATCCTTGAAAGCTTCCTTTTTTCCGGTAATACAAAATAACAGAAATAATCACAACAGCAAGAATTCCTAAATAACGAGCTGAGCCCTGCAGCGAACTGCCCGCTGCTCCACTATTTTGATAATGCGTAAATGAAATCAAATCTTTATAAAACGGCATAGATTCGCCTACTTTTAGAATAGACCGAATCCACACCTTCGTAAGTTGATCCACAGCTGTCACTACAAATATGATGAGATAAAATAACATTAGACGCCTCCTTCCGCAAATATCCCCTCATAAATCTATTTTACATGATGACACCACTCGACTGCGAATGTTGCCAATAGCACTTACAAAAAAGCAAACACAAATAACTACCTCAGACTCAGTCTGTGATAGCTAATTGCTCTCTTTTACCATTCTATCAGGTTAAGGACAGAAGTGTTTTTAGCAGCTCTTCGGGTGAGTTTACCAAGTAATCGGGCTTTCCACTGAGCAGTAAATGCTGAGAATCATAGCCCCATGTAACGGCAACTATGGGAACGCCTAGTTTCCTGCAAGCCTCGATATCCCTTAATTCATCTCCAACATAAATCATCCGAGAAGGGGAAGTCCCCCATTGTTTCATTACTTTGCGAATGGAATGATGCTTGCCAAAAATATGCTTAGCCGAGATGATTTCCTTGAAGGCGCCATCCAGCTTGTTATTTTTTAGAATCTGACGAATATTTACCTCGGAATTGGAAGAGAGTATGGAGCTTTTCATCCCTTGCGAGGACACTCTGGCAATAACCTCTTTCATCCCAGGCACAATGTGAAGTGTACGAATATTTTCTTGATAGAGCTGTCTTCCGGCTGTTACTAGCTTTGGAATTTGGAGTACCGGAACACCTAAGTGATCCATCCGCTCAGAGATCGAAAGTGATCTCAGAAGCGCAAGGTCTTGATCTCGAATCCTGCGAAATCGATACTGCACGGCCATTTCATTATAAAGCTTAACTAGCAACGCTCTAGAATCGACCAGTGTTCCATCAAAATCAAAGAGGATGTGTTTTACCATTCTGTCGTATATAGATATACGGCCGGTCCCTCGGGTGGCACTTGGCGAATTTGATTGTGAATAAACTCCTCAAGCGGATCCACAGCGATATGCGGATTGCTCACGACACGTACATCTTCCCATACACAGGATACACCATTCCCATGTTCATCGGCATCACCGGCAAACATTTTACATCCATTGCAAAACTGCTCTTTCTGTTGATCGTCAAGCTTCACAATTTTATTACGAAGACAGCAGTAAATTTCATTCTCTGTATTACATACATTAACATGGGTGATTAGAGCCATTGACTGTCAACTCCTTGCGGCACTATTTGTGTGTAATAGTAAGTTTATCGCGCTACTATTAAGTGTATGACAGTTTTTTGTAAACGAAATAATTTTTTTATCTAACAAACGGCTAAATTTGTTACAATAGGAAAATACTATGATTCTCATGGAGGAAACCTCATGCAAAACTGGATGCATTATGCCATTCCTTTCCTATTTATTGGCTTTTTTATTTATCGAAGAGCGAAGCGAACGATTGGTTTTCAAAAGTTATCCCGGGGCAGACTTAAATTCCGACTCACTCTCTTCAGTATCCTTGGAGCCCTCATTTTCCTGCTAGGCTTTGTCCACCCCATCCATTTCATTGGTTATATCATCGGCTTAGCGGCTGGTATTGCACTTGGGCTTACGGCGATTCGCCACACCCTTTTCGAACATCGAACAGACGGATGGTACTATCGCACTCACCTATGGGTCGAAATTACGGTTCTGGTGCTATTTCTTGGCCGGATCGTCTATCGCTTGGCCTTTATCAGTCTTTCAACGAACTCAGCAGCCAACCCAGCAAACATGAATCCGGTAGATCCAACTCAATTTACCAAAGACCCCATAACCGCAGGTGTCTTCTTCATTATCGTGTCTTACTACATTTTATTTTTTGGCTATCTGCTTCGCGAAGAGGATAAATTGGGCCCAGCACCATTAGACAAAGATGATTCAAGTGACCTTTCGAGCCCACAATCAAACGTTAATGTGGTTAAGTAATCCCTACCTTCAAAAAGAAGAGGCTGACTCAAAAGGTTAATAACCTAGCGAGCAGCCTCTATTTTGTTTCGATACGGAGCGAAATCTAACAGGAATTCCAGCCCCTTCTTAAAATTATCAATGAGGAAGGGCGTCCGATAAAGCATTGAGCAGCGTTTTGCTCTTATCGCCTGAGAACTCCCAGAACATGCCGCCTGCCAATCCCTTGGACTTGATATAGTCTGTTTTGTATTGGAACGACTGAGCGTCATCATACGTGATGAATGTTCCTGTACTTGCATTGTATAACCAAGGTGTTTTGGTTACATCATTCCAGTAACGCGCATATCCATTTTTATTCACATAGTTGGCTTGAATATCCCAGAAATCGAAGGAACCAGGTTCAACAGTACCTTTCGAGGAACCTTTGGCGCAAGTTTGGTACAGACCGTTGTTCGCGCTTGCACAACCATCCCATCCCCGACCATAGAATGGAAGACCCATAACAAGTTTATTCGCCGGTACACCGTGGTCTAGGAAGCCTTGCACGGTATTGGCAGCGTTAAAGCCCTGTGGATCAATACCATTGTCAGCTGGATCAAAATACAATGGAGCGTTTTGACCCGATTTAGCATCCCAACCGCCATGGAAATCGTATGTCATGATGTTAATCCAATCACAGTATTGAGCGATTTTATCCAGCTCTGTATTGGTTTGGTATAACTTTGATGCACCTGCTGCGATCGTCAATGTGTACGCTTTGCCATCCGTGACTCCGGCTGCATCGAGCTTGTTGCGAATCTCCTGTAGGAGCAGCGTGTAGTTTTGTTTGTCAGCTGGTCGGTAGCTATTCCCAGCAAGACCGCCGCTTACTGGATACTCCCAGTCAAGGTCTACGCCATCAAAACTGTATTTCCGTAAGAAGTTTACAGCCGAATTTGCAAAATTTGCGCGAATTTGCGGATCTGCCGCAACATCGGAGAAGCGGTTCGACCAAGACCATCCTCCTACGGAAATAATCGTTTTTAGGTGCGGATTCGCCGCTTTCAGTCTTTTCAATTCACCGAAGCTGCCTTTAATGGGTGTATCCCATGTATCGCCTGGGTAGGACATTCCTGTGTCTGCCCAAGGATCTCCTTGAACAATGGTACCGTTAGGTACGCTGATATTTCCAGTCTCATCTTGGCAGCTCCAAGTTTGTGTGTTCGGGCTGTCTGGCGATGGGTTGCCGTGAATACCGTTCCAGCAAATATCTGCGAATGCAAAGTTGATATGCGTAACTTTGGAGGCATCGATATCCTGCACTTTGAAGTTCCTACCGCTGTATACTCCCCAAGACGCGAAGTAACCTATTTTCTTGTAGGTGTGTTTTGTCAAGTGAAATTCCCTGGTTTTATC
Source organism: Paenibacillus alginolyticus DSM 5050 = NBRC 15375 (assembly GCF_000422905.1). Classification (GTDB taxonomy): domain Bacteria; phylum Bacillota; class Bacilli; order Paenibacillales; family NBRC-103111; genus Paenibacillus_E; species Paenibacillus_E alginolyticus. The sequence continues at coordinate 309 of NZ_AUGY01000195.1, read as the reverse complement.
AACAGCTTTTCCCTGGTATAATCATCGGTTTTTCCCTGGTTTTATCATCAGGAATTCCCTGGTTTTATCATGAAATTCCCTGTGGAATTTCCAGTTAATCGGTCACTTTTGACGCATTAATGCGTGCTTAAGGCGGTAACTTTCTCCTTCAAAAACAATGAGCTGTCCGTGATGAGCAAGACGGTCAATCATCGCCGCAGCCATCTGGTCGTCGGTGAAGATGCCTCCCCACTTGGAGAATTCGAGATTGGTCGTAATGATGAGGCTTCGTCGTTCGTAACTTGCAGCAATCACTTGAAAGAGCAGTTG
>NZ_AUGY01000194.1 GCF_000422905.1 Paenibacillus alginolyticus DSM 5050 = NBRC 15375 | reverse complement strand
TATTACGCACTCCACATGTGTCGTCGAGGGAATAGGAACACAATTCACCCCCTTCATTTTTCAACGACTTTTTTGATGATTGCCTGCGTGTTTTGCTTTGAACGCTGTTCTGAAAGCCGGTCTTGTAGACGAAGGTCAGCTTGTACGGATTAAGTTTCTTTGGATCGGCGTCTGTACCGATGATAATTTTATCAACAATGCTTTCAAATACGGTGCGATCAAATGACGTCAGGAGTTCGTTCGTGCGAAGCACTTTGCGAAAAAGCTCCAGCCGCTTGCGCGTATCGATTTCTTCTTGTGCGGATTGCTCCAACTGAGCCTTCTCTTCAAGTAATCCTGTCAACGTGGCATCCAGCTCCGCATACTTCTGCTCGTAGGTTGCCCGGTCGATTTTTTCATCCAGGCACAAGTCGATCAGCTTGCAGCGTTTTTGTTCCAATGCTTGAATGTCGCTGATCAATTTGTTCAGCCGTCTTTGACTGTTCTGGTCGCTGAATACGGATTCCATTCTTTTAATCAGCTCATCAATAATGTCCGTATGATTGCGGCAAACCAATTTGTACGATTCCACAAAAGCGTCCTCGATTATTTTTTCATCCAATCCCTTGCTGTGAGGACAGAGCTTCTTCCCCTTTTTTGTGGAGGTGACGCACTGCCAAACCGTCTTTTCGTGTGGAGTTCCGCTGTGCCAGCTCCGCCGCGAGAAATTGCTTCTACAAAACGCACATTCCAGCATGCTGCTGAATGCAAATTTCCTGCTGTATTTTTCACGTTTTCCTTTCATACCGCGACGGCGATTCTCGCCCCTTCTATGCAGGATAGCCTGCGCCCTCTCAAAGACTTCTTCGCTGATGATCGGCTCGTGATGATTTTTGACATAAAACTGATCTTCCTCGCCATAATTCTCAAGTCTTCTCTTGGAGATCGGATCGACGGTAAAGGTCTTCCCCTGCAACAAGTCGCCTTTGTATTTCTCATTTTTGATGATACCAAGAATGCTCGTATCTTGCCATTCGATTCTTCCGTTTTTGGTTTTACGGCCTGCCTCGGTTAATTCCTTAGCAATAACGTATGCGCCCATTCCATCAACGTAACGCTGAAAAATATAGCGGACAAGCTCCGCTTCTTCTTGGTTGATGGAAATCTTCTTCGTGCTCGGATCGTAATCGTACCCCAAACAGCTTTGGAAGCCGACCAACTCGCCGCGCTTCATTTTCATCTTCAAGCCCTTCTTGACGTTGGCGGAGATATTCTCGACTTCTTGTTGCGCAACGGAACTCAAGATGACAAGCAACAGCTCGCCGTCCATCGTCAGCGTATTGATATTCTCGTCTTCAAAAAATACAGCGACGCTCTTTTCCTTCAACATGCGGACGTACTTCAGCGTATCAAGGGTGTTTCTAGCAAAACGGGAAATGGACTTCGTAATGACCATATCGATTTTCCCGTCCATGCAGTCGTTAATCATCCGCTGAAAATCTTCGCGTTTCGTCACCTGCGTCCCCGTGATCGCTTCGTCCGCATACATGTCAACCAACACCCAATCGGTACGCTTGCTGACGAGATCCGTGTAATAGGCCACCTGCGATTTGTAACTGCTGAGCTGCTCCTCGGAATCCGTGCTTACTCGGGCATACGGAGCAACGCGCAGAACATCCGACGATTTCCCACCCTTTCGATCAACCATTTTCCGGTTTGCTTTAATCACTTCTACTTCGATCGCCATCGTTTCGTCCTCCATTCTTATTCACTCGCGATCAGTATAATAAGAGCGGGGCAGACCGACAAATGTGCGAATTAAGAAGTCAGGTCCGAAATGATGCCGTACTCCCGCATGGTTCTACTTTTGATCTGATGAAATTCGTTCTCAGTAATCAACGATCGCGCCAGCAACTGCTTGAGCATCGCAATTTGCATGCTGTAACGGATCAGCTTTTGATTCATAACGAGCCTCCCGATCATTCTGACATACGGAAAAGCAGAGATGCGCACCGCACGAAATAACCTGTACGCATCTCTGTTTCCGCCTCTGTTTTGGTTGTTTCCCTGAAAATAATCCTATCCGGCGGACAGTGGTTAGCCGTCCTCATAGGCTTCAAACCTCTTCCAGGATCGCTGCAAGCCGCCCCCATTGCGATGATCTGTGGCTGGACGGAAGTATCATTATCCCACCGCACGGGTCTTCGCCTTAAATGGCACCACCATTTATTTATTGCATGGGAAAATTCGCTCGCAGTTTGCCGTTTCTGAAAAAGTAGGCAAAAATAAGAATCGACAAAATGGTCGTGGCGCACCTGCAATTCGGCTATCCTTCTAGGCCATGCGGGGAACGTACCGGATAAGATTGTATTTGGTTGTCAAAGGGCGACTGAAGGAATCAAATGTTGTCCTTCTATCATCCATTTCATTTTCGAAGCAAAATCGGACCTTGGGTTGCCAGTATATTGAGAGTAGATACGTTGAACGGGATGGATGCAGGATAAGCAAAAGCGATTCATGTGGAGTGCGTAGAGTCAACACATCGCATTGACAAATAACGAAAACCGTCAAAATTAAACAAAAGCCTAACTAACCCTCATGATAAGTGGTATTATCCCCTCATGGTAGACAGTGAAAAAAGACCCCATGGTATCATGGAGTTTAAGGGACTGACCCCCGTTAGTGAGACAGGGATCAAAACACCTTTCAAGTCTAAGCAGCCAGTTGTCGGAATTGTACCGGCGACTGGTTATTTAGTTTCGTTTGAATGCGAATTGAGTTATAGTAAGTAATGTAATCTCGAATGGTCTGCTCAACGATTGCTGTCGTTGTACAGGTTAAACCTTAGAGATAGAACGTTTCAGACTTTAGCGTGGAATGAAACGATTCGATGGGGGCATTATCAGCCGGCGTTCCCTTACGGGACATGCTCATGGTAATGCCTTTTCCTTTTACCGCTTTCTGGTACGCCTCAGACGTGTAGACACTGCCTTGATCGCTATGGAGCATCGCTCCCGGCAGGTTTGGCAGTTGGTCCAGCGTGTCCAGAACAAACGCTGTGTCTTGCTTGTCTGCTATACTGTAAGCCACAATCTCCCCGTTAAACAAGTCCAAAATACTCGACAGGTACAACGTTTTTCCTCCAAACGGTAAATAGGTAGTAAGCGTCAAACCCAGTACACCTGTTCATAAGAGCCCTAATCCGTCACAATGAATCCATCAGGCATACGAAAGGATAGATTCAGAATGAATACGAGCCTACAAGAGCTTTGGGCCAAGCGAATTAAAGCTTATCAGGCAAGTGGTCAATGAAAGCCTGGTGCGCTGAGCACGACTTGACCGTGCACCAATTAAAATATTGGTTGTACAAAGCGCAGAGACAAGGGGCACGAGTGGGATCCACTCCGGCCTTCCGGGCCGTAACCGTTACCGATCAAACAGCAGAATCCCGGTCGCTTTGGATACAAGTAGGGGCTGCCCGTATTGCGGTTCACCCCGGATTTGAGCCGAAGCTGCTCCGCGATGTCGTCGCCGCACTCACGCCTCCATGCTGAATCTCACTGCTGCTTCGCAGGTCTATCTGGCTTGCGGCTCTACAGACATGCGCAAATCCATTGACGGCCTGGCGGCGGTTGTCCATGCCATATTGGAGAAGGATTGTCTGTCCAGACATGAATTTGAGAGTTACCAGGATGCTTACCAGATCGTTTCGGATTATATCTTATTTTATAATCAGCGGCGGATTCATGGCAGTTTGTACGATTTATCTCCGACCCAATTTGTACAAGCTATACAGCAACAGAATGTACCGCCGTTGATCATAAAAGTCTAGCGGATGGATAAAGCCCTTTATATGGAGGGACGGGCATGATAGGCTGGCTAGCCTCGCGATGCATATTACCCGCATCGCCCTATCGCGAGAAATCCATGCCCGTAGAGGCTCCGTGTCAAGGGCGGCAATGAAGCGCATTTTAAAAAACTACGAATTCGTGAGAATAAGGGAGTAAGACTCTAAAGTTAAGGGTTTAAACCGCCTTCAGAGGGGGATTGCTCAGTATGCAAATGTACGAAGCAGCTGAATTAAGGAAAAAATGGGATAGTAGGCCTTGCAGCCATCCACACGTCGTATCTGAATATCATAGGGGGACAAAAACTGGTGATTACGTATGCACTACATGTGGAGATGTTGGTTGGGGTAAGAATTGGCCAACAGAAGAAGCCCAACATAAGCTAAAAGAATAAACGATTTAGGGTTGCGGAGAATGAAGCAGTATCCCCAATCAATTTCAATTAACAAATCCATAGGTAATTGAACGAAGGAGCATGCCGCGGTAGCTCCTTTAGTATTTTCGCCGATAGACCCGTTAAGGTGAGAAATAACACAAGCGAATTGCCCTTAATTAATGGTGGAAGTGGGTCGGATAATTGAATTGTCGGTGACTTATAAATTCATATAGATTTGGTTGCGTCCCTTTTCTTTCGCTTTATACAATGCGCGGTCAACATCATGTAACAATGCCTCTTCGTTTTTTTGATTTCCTTTTACTAAGGCGCCAATTGAAACTGTAATTGTAAAGGAATATCTTTTATTTCTTTGAAGCGGGCGATTTTGGATTTCTTTAAGGATTCTTTCAGATATCGCTTTGAGCTGCTTGGCGTTGGTTTCGGGCAATATTATGGCAAATTCATCTCCACCCAATCTTGCACAAGTATCTTTTTCCCTCGTACAATCCAACAAAACAAAGGAGATTTCACGAATGGCTCGATCACCGGCCTCGTGCCCATAAGTATCATTGATCTTTTTAAAATGATCGATATCAAGAAGTATAAGAGATAGACTATGATTGTAACGATTTGCATGGGCCAGCTCTTGCTTCAGTTTTTTGTTGAAATATCTTCGGTTATATAAAGAAGTTAAAGTGTCTGTTATGGCCAATTCTTCCAATTGCAGTTCTAATAACTTCCTTTGCGTAATATTGATATGTGAGATTACGGCTCCATAAATCTC
>NZ_AUGY01000193.1 GCF_000422905.1 Paenibacillus alginolyticus DSM 5050 = NBRC 15375 | reverse complement strand
GGGGGGAGAAGTTCTTTTGTTTCCGGAATACAGGCCAAAGCAACCGAAAAAATGCCAAAATTGTATCTGGGGTAATTGGGATGGGATGAAGCAATACTGTCCTAAACCCGTATGTGTCAAGTCTCGATCATCAAAGGTGATTAATGAAGATGGGAATCCCATAAACTAGGGATATTTTGGGTAAGTATACAATATGGTCCAATAATCGCCGCGGTTTGACTTTATTTTTAGGAAGATTTGGAAATGTCAGTTAGAGTATTCACTTGGAAGGAGGTGAACAAGTGATGACTGTAGCATCCCAAGTCAAAATGTGCGTGGCTTCCTTAAAAAGCGCCCAGGCAAGCCTCGAACAATTCGCTCTGAATACTCAAAACCAAGAAGCTAAGACGTTATTTACCAGTGCAGCACAATCGACACAACAAATCGTTTAGCAAGTAGAAAGTCGTGTTCAGCAGTTGGAAAACGAAGAACCGCAATATAAAGGTTTCTAATCACGGACAAATAGCCATGCTCTTTGCAGCATGGCTATTTTTAATGGCCTACATCATCCGTAGAAGGACTTCGCGGCCTATTACAGTAAATAAAAAAGGAACTAGGTAAATGCCGTGTTGATTATAGGTATCTTCCCATAGACTGTTGTGGAAGCAAATATTACAAAAAAGGTTTGGGAGGAAATGAATTGAATAATTTTACCCATTACGCGATGCCGATGTATACACATGATCATGCTACCTATTGCAAACAAATGTATGATTGGCATATGAAAATGCACCATTATCAAGAACAACTGCGTGCGTATCACTTGGAAAGGGCAAAATACTTTCAAAAATTGGCGGAGGAAAGGGAGAAAGCAACGGATAAATCAAATGATGGCCCCGCCGCTTGAAATGGAAACCTTAACATGGAGCGATGTACTGAACTGGAAAGGTTCCGAATGAAATTATGGGATCGTTATTTAACTATTCGTGCTGGTTATGGAGGAGGAGTTGTGGACACATCTTTCGACCAGTTTTGGTATGAATTTCTCATCAAGCATATGATATCGGAAGAAACTCCTACAGAGTTGGTTTACAATGAAGTTTGTAATACTATGGAAAAACGTATTACCCACTGATTGTCAAAAACCGGAACCGATAACTATTCCATTGGTGGCAAAATGATACTGACGATAAGATAATTTATGAATGTCCATTTAATTCAATTAAAAAGCGGCGAAAGAACAACTTTTAAAAACGCGACACAAAGTGCTAATGGTGGAAGCATTTTTGTGTCGCATTTTTTATGGATGTATGTTTGTGTCATTTATGAGAGTAGACTTGTGTCGCTGGACATTTATGGACTCGTGGAAGGATTTTATAATAATAGTGCTGGTGGCTAGTTTTCTTTATCCTATGAAAAATTTGCTTGGTATGCTTACCAGATTTGCGATTTATGGGATGATTGCTATGGCATTGTTTTCCGGAACAATAAAGGGATGGGATGACAAATTATTTGCCGTGGGGATCTTAAGCCTTCCTATTCGGGGTAATACCAGCGTAGCTGACACCACCCGCAAACGTATGGATTAAATTGGAAATTTATTAATAACCTCGTTATATTCATTTTGAGCATCGGTAATTGCCAGCTTTGAGTATACTTCCAAAGATTTTCTGCTTTCATGGCCGGAATAGGGTTGAATCAGCGCGTCATCAATGCCCTGCTTTTTTAGCCAGGTTAATAGAAAGTGACGTAGTTTATGAGGAGAAAGGTTTTGAGATAACTTGGCCTCCTCTGAATATTTAGCCAAAATTTTGCGTATTCCCCTGTCAGTGTATTTTTTCTTCCATGAGGACTCAAACAGATAGGCCGCTTGCTTCTTTTTCATCGAATCAGTGTGCATGGCTAGTAGCTCTTTGAAAGTCTGAGGAAATGGAACAATGCGGTCTTTGCTGCCCTTTCCTTTGTTGATCCGGATCTGACAGTAATGAAAATCGATGTCCGCCAGCTTAATGCTGATTAACTCACTGACCCGGACACCTGTATACATGAGGGTCTTCACGATCATCATGTCCTGAAAATTCTTGGCCTTCCAAACCACTTCATAGTATCTTTTTAATTCCTCCTCAGTGGGTACATAAGGCAGCTTTTTATTTGATTTAGGAACCTCAATTTCAAGCTCGCTTCTTAAATGCTGAAACAAACTCTTTAAGTAAGCATAGTCCGGTCGTTCTGAGCGAATGTACTTCGCCAGCTCCCGGGCTTTCTTTTTTGTAGATACACGTTTTTCAATCATGCAGGTTCACCTTCCAATGGTAGTCTTTCCGTCATGTCCAATCGGAATGTGCCATATGGATTAACGTGCGTATAGATCAAGGGTGTCACTGCACGTAAATCTTTCGGAGTCATTAGATCAAACCATTTCTTCTCCGATAAAACGTTCTGGAACATGATGGTATTAATATAGACTAAGCAATTTTGCAGTAGATGAAGAGATAAAACGGCCATCTCTTGATCTTCCATGCGATTTGTGGCAATTTCTCCACCCTTGCCATAGAAGATAAACCCATTTGCCGAGTTCCAGTTTTCCACGACATTCAAACCAGCATTTATCTCTCGCCGTAATTCTTCCGAATGCAAATATTCACAAAGGAAGATGGTTTTAACTGCCTTACCCAACTCACCTAGCGCCTGATACGTTGGATGCTTCAAGTTGTTCCGGGTAAACCGTTTCAGAATGGCTTCCGTTTCAGCAGTACCAAGCCGTAAAGCTGTTGCATACTTCATCATTTGATCATACTGCTGACGGATCAGTTCCCAATTAATCGGGCGCGTGAGTACATGCTGCAGGTTCGCATAAGCGTCTGTCATTCCTGCCTCCGGACGGTATAACTTTTGTGTATGAATAGCTTTTAATCGAGGCATGAGTTTATATCCAAGCAAATAACAAAAGGCGAATGCAATCTCACTCTGACCATGTGAATCAACATAATTCTTCTCCACTTCCATATCGGTGCAGTGGCGTAACAACCCTTCCATCATCGCGGCGACTTCTGATGAAGAACACGATTTAAGCTGCGAGTAGATGCAAGTTGAATTTTTCTCTACATGCCAATAAATCATAACACCACTGCCGCGGTATCGGATATGCCATTCCGTCATGAGGTTCTGATCCCATGCCCCGAATTTCTTTGAATCGGAGGCGCAAGAAGTTGTTCCCTCACCCCATATTTCCTGCATCCGTACATTGAAGATAGCGTTCACTACTTCGGAAATCGCGTTGCGAAGGTTATCCTTGTGAATGAATTTACGCCGGACGTAAAGAAGGTCTTTATAGTTTTCACCATGATCACCGGCACTGACACGCTTTAAACCGGTATTAGTTCCCAAACCGTAAAGAGATAAGATCAACCGCTTTTGCAGCGTATCCCGGTCTAATATTTCTCGATGGCCCACCGTCTTGAACATTTCTGTAAATGAAATTCTTAGATCAGTTTCCTTCAAAATATCGAGCAAACTGGTCATTGGCCAGCGGCGCGTAATTTCTCCTTTGATCCGGATTAAATTAACCGGCTCTTCTTGCGGTTCCAACGGAGAAACCGAGATCCAACCTTTACCTTTATCAGTAATCCGTACTTTAGGGTTCTTCGGCATTCCCTCGTTTAATTTTTCAAGACCTTGAATCATTTCCTGCTTTAACGTAGTTATAAAGGGATCTGCATCCAGCGGCTGATTTAAAGCTTTGTAGTTTTCCTCCCGGCGTTCCTCGAAGTCTACCGGCAGGTCTTCATCTGGATTTCGATACCTGTTCGCGCCGGATACCCAAATTTCTTTACACCGTAACTTATCCCGGAGCATTTGTAAGGCGCTGATTTCATAATTGATCCTGTTTACTCGTTCTTGTCCCTTTTCATCTTTTTCGATGATAATTTCCTTGTAGTTATTGCGGATCACCCCATTGATCGGAATTTCGTCGGTTAAGGGAAAATAGTGCATTCCTGTTTGAGTGTATTTTTTGATCAGTTCGAGCGCAAGGATAACCGGTCGGTGAACGTCGTTATTAGAACGAAAATCAAGAATGCTAAGAATTTCTGGAACTATCCGGCGGTAATGACTGCCATAGGAGGCGCGAATGACCGTATGGATTTTTTCGCGGTATGCCGGTCCAGTATGTTTAAACTCTTTGACCAAATCTTTTAGTGTTTGTTCGTTTACAACCGGGTATAAGACATCTTTAATGATTCCCTCCGGATGCTCGATGGCGGTCTGTGCCAAGTTAAATAAAATTCCGTACTTGTTGCTGACTCGTCGTAGATCGTTCAGTATTTCCTTTTCGATCTTTCGTTCGGCGCGTACTCCGATACGGTGAATGATTTGAATAAGCAGATCGACCAGGTTGTCCGAGATTTCCATGCAGCGTAACCAAAAGAAAGCTGACAACAGCGTATATAGAATCGGATCTGGATGTCGGCGCAGCTCACGCAGATCCTCAGTAGAAACGCGCTGCCGATACTTTTTCAACACCTTATGGGGAATGTCTCGAAATAAATCATCCGGAAGCTCCAAATTGCGAATAGTCCGCAATTTGTTAACTTCCTTCAGCACGCTATCCACCCCAGCACGGCCAGGATCTGCCTTTAGCTCATTAAATGATATTTGTATGTTGCTGTCGCTGGCGGTTTCTTCTTCGTCAATCTCTAAATAAGAAATACTATCAATTAGAGAGTCTAGCTGGGTTAGAGACTTAGAAGGCAGCTTTTGGTATGTCGCTTGGAAAAAGGACTCTTCATATGTGTGAATGGCTGAACGGATCAAACGCTCAATGCGATCCGGCGTTGGCGGCACGATTTGTAATTCGTGGAATCGACGGTAAACGCAGTCCTTTAAATGCTCAAATTCATGATCGTGATACAGAACATGTTGGCATAGCCATTCTGTCATTTCCAGAGCATCCTCTATCGTATCCTCGCGGAACCCGAAGAACTCCCGGATCTGTGTTCGGTGGTAGGTGATTGAACGACCGGTCCAATCGTACGAAGCATATAATTCTGGTTCAGAGAAGATTTGCTTTGCAATGTAGGCGATCACCGCTTTGGGAACTTCGTACTTATGAGTTGGAAAACGGGCTTCATTTTGAAAAAACTTGAGTAGCACAGCAAATCCAATCCTGGTATCCCCGGTCTTGTTCTCGATCAACCTCATCTCGTTCGGTAGGATCGTAAAATACTCAATTAATTCGTCCAGTTCCCAATTTCGCTTCATGTTATCCCCTCCAAACTAAAGTTCCTATAACTGTGAGTATCGGAACAATACGATTGAAATCATTATATCGAAGCAGCATATTTTAGACAATATGAGTCTCATAAATCCCGATGTTCCTTTTACAAAAACATATTCGGAACATTGTTTTTAAGGGGAATGGAGGGATCATCAGTCTAATGTCGAATAATTCCATAATGAGAGC
>NZ_AUGY01000192.1 GCF_000422905.1 Paenibacillus alginolyticus DSM 5050 = NBRC 15375 | reverse complement strand
AGAACAAGAGAAAAAATGGGGGATGCAAGCATATGAAAGACGAAAAAAACAAAGAGAAAAAGCAGCTGGATGAGCTGAACAAAGGGATGGAAGGCACGATAGAAGATTGGCTCGGAATGAATGATCCAGATGTATTTATTGATTACGTGTGTTTAGAATGTGGGTGTATAGACCCAGTTCCCGATTTCATCGTGGATGAATGTTCATGGGGAGATGAAGATGGAGAAGAACCGACTTTCTTTTGCCCTGCATGTAATGGGACGATGGTAAGAAAGGAAAAGCCGAGGATTGAGTAAAACCGTCGGCTAGAAATGTTTATTCACCCGTAGGGTGATTTTGTTCTTGAACCTGATTATGTAGGTTTAAGTTATAAAGATCTTGAAGCGATTCTTTCTGTAAGTGCGAATAAAATAACTAAATTTCGCTACTCAAAGAATGTTTCTAATGAGTACGGAATAGAATTTGTGGCAAAGTTAGCTTTGATTTGTAGAGTTCCTTTTCATTGGTTAGTAGTTGATGATATCAAGCAAATCTACGATGATGAGCATTTACTCTACATTCAAAATAAAGAAGAAGAGATAATAGGATTTATAAATTTGCTGAAAAATCGGCACATAAGAAATATAAAGGGCATTCGCTTGAAATTCCATAATGACAAATATATTCCATTAAGAATTGAGTCAGGTAATGGTCAAATCACGTTAGAAGTTCTTAATGGTTTCTCAAGTGAGGAGTTAATGTTGGAATTTGAAGAGCTGATTAAAGCATTTAATCCAATTAAAGGTAGAATGTTAACTGTATTAGAGGGAAGAACACATTGGGGCTATATAATTAAAAGTGAAGATTCAGTATTGACTGAGCCAATGTATTTTAAACGGCTATGAGCTATTGGTAGTACAAAATTACGATTAATAAAAATTGAGAAACCTCCTGATATGTAGCATTCAGGGGGTTTTTACTTTGGAGGAAAATCGCAAACGAGCATTAGATCTTTTAGAGAAATGGATTAAACAAGAGGAGGAGCGTGAAGATTGCTCCGACAATGAATCAAAAGAGAACGATGGTAATTCAATCGCTCATGACAACAAAGAATGATGCTGCTATAGCAGCCAAGAAAAGAGCTATTGAGTTGATCATCAAAAGGCTACTATCCAAACCGACTGAATAAAGTCGGTTTATTTTTCTTTTCATTGGGCATAACAGTAATGAGAACAAATGTTCTATTACTTGGAATGTAGGTGTTTGAATGTTTGATTTTGAAGAAGGTTATGCATTGCTAACTAATAGGGGTATTGATTTTGAAGGGAGATTCTACTCAAGTAGTTTAGCTCTAGAAAAGCAATGGTTTAGATTAAAATCAGGATCGATTTGTAATGAGGTAACGGTATATTACGCTCCTGATTGCCTTGATTGTATTTACATAATTAATCCTAATTCGGAGTTGATATGTTGCAATTTACTGCCTACTCCTAAAGTGTTCCCTGAAGAGTATCTACACCAATACTATGCTCGCTTTCAAGAACTGAAGGATCACAGAGCACAAGTACATGCAGCTAAGAAAGGAAGAAGAAAATGGCTATAGCTATATACCCACGTGTCTCGACAGGCAGCCAAGCTGCAGATGGTACAAGCCTTGATGCGCAAACTGAACTTTGCTTAAAAAGGATTTCTGATCTCGGTCACTCCTTGAATGATGTAATTGTGTACCGTGAGGAAGGAGCTAGTGGCGAGGACATTGAACGCCCGCAGCTTAACCGTCTTCGGCAAGATATTGCAAGTGGATTGATCACTCATGTCTTTGTTACTCATCCAGACAGGCTTTCTCGTGACCTCACAGATAAGCTATTTATTTGCAGAGAGTTTGAGTCAAAGGGAATTGCATTGCTATTCGTTGACACAGAGTATTCCTCAACTCCGGAAGGCCAACTGTTTTTTAACTTAATGAGTGTTATTGCTCAGTACGAGCTAGCACTTATTAAGAAAAGAACTGTGCGCGGCAGGCTAAAGGCAGTTGAACGTGATAAGAAGATAATGCCAATGCGGGTTCCACCGTTTGGATATAATTTCGAAAACCAGAATCTAGTTGTAAATGAAAAAGAGGCAGAGGTTGTTCGGAATATTTATCAGTGGTATATCTTTGATCACTTGACCCTACGTGAAATTGGAAGTAAATTGTATGATTTGGGCGTATCCCCAAAAAGGCAAGAAAGTTGCAATTGGGGATCTTCTTCAATTTCGCGTATTTTAAATTCAGAGGTTTATATCGGTAAATACTATTACAATCGCCGAAAATTCAAAAAGGTGAAAGGTGAGAAAACCAAAGGCGGTGCACCTAAAAAAACTTATGAATTTCGTGAGAAAGGTGACTGGATTCTGGTTGAAATTGAGCCTATCGTTGATTCGGCACTTTTTGAATTAGCACAAGAGCAAAAAGTAAAAAACACTACAAGATCCGGAAACACAAAATATGAGTATCTTCTCAAATCAATAATTAGATGTTCGCATTGCGGAAGAACTTGGGATTGTACAACTTATGCATCAAAAGGTTTGTACGATGGTGTGAAAAGAAAGTATACCTGTTATCGCTGCCCGAATAAAAACCCAAAGCGTTATGGAAGTGGTGTGACAGCTTGTCCTGCAAAGACTTTGAGAGCTGATTTGCTTGAAGAGTTTATATGGAATCTCATAATGTCAGTGATATCTGACCCAAATGAGTATATTGCACAATTAGATGTGATGTCGGAGTCAGTTGTTAGTGAGATTAAACAAGCCAGCGAGTTGGTAAGAAATCAACTTAATGAAAAGGGGAAAGAAATTGAAAAAATAAAAATAATGTTTATGCGTGATGTAATTAATGAGGAGCAAATGGCAGAAGAGATTGCCAAAATCAATGTTTCTAAGTTAGATCTTCAACGAACTCTAGACAATTATTTATTGCAACTCGAAGCGTTTGAAGAGGGAAATTTGAATGCTGAAAAGATTACATTAGCAACAGAACGCATTAAGGAGTTCATTGGAAGCAATGGCTCAGAACTATCATTTGAAGATAAAAGAAAAATCGTTGAATGGCTTATTGATGAGGTGAGAGTTCATTATCTAGGTAATGAAGTTCAAATTACAATGATTGGCCACTTAGAAAGCTTGTTAGCAGAGAAGACCAATAAAGAAACGGATGTTGGTGTAGTGCTGCATAGAAAGTTCAAGTTAAAGCAGGCAAATGTATATAGTCCCATGAAGATAGTTGAGTGGGAGTAGTATATCAATGACGATCTTTCATCTCAACTATTTCTTTGAGCAAGGCAAGTATAAGGAAATGAAACAGTACGAATTCATTACGAGCAGTATTAAGGAAAATGTTCGTCTGTTTCAAATGAATTCTGAAAAAATGAGAATTGAATGGAAGGAAATTGGTGTAGTTAGTAAGTTTCTTTCTAACAAAGAATACGCCTGGGATAAGGATGCTCTAAAGGAGATGTTTTATGATCTAGGCATTTTGGTTCATGCATGTTCTATTTGTATTGAGAAGTTAAGTGAAGATCAGCTACTAAGATTAATTAATAAAGATATGCTATTAGTAGAGAAGTTTGTTCGTTTTAGCCCCAATAAACAATTGAAAAATACATATAACATTTGGTGGGCTGATATGGACATTCAAGATCAATTGGTGGTATGGCATGAATATCATAAAAAACTAGAGATCTTATCTGGAGAGTGGTACAGACTTAGAAAACGTGCGTGCTCTTCAGTAATCCTTCAAAAAGAGAAAAAGGTTGTATCCGATTATGGGACAATCTCTCTCTTAGAGACGAAGCCAGCCGTTTTAGTTCAACATTTTCTAAGTATCTTTGGGATCAGTGAATTGTTGGATGTGGTTGTTATAGATATTTCTAAGGTAGAGGAACTTGCGGCCACAGGATTTATTTGTATGTCAGAAATCAATAAGTTTAGAGAGTTTAAGGACGTTAAATTGAAGTTTTTTCTGATGGAGATCTCAAAAGAGCAGGCGATGTATGAGTTCAATCAGAGGAGACTAAAGTTACTTTCTTATCTTAGTGTAACAAGATCCCCACAAGTTAATTTTAATGAGCTAGTTCCAGATGACTTCTTTGTCTAAGTTATAAGGTACAGGCACTTCTAGGCTCCCACCCACATACACTAATACTAAGCTTAAAGCGGAGACTTCCGAACAGCTAAGATCCGCTAACATTGAAGGGGGTGACTGGAATGCCTGGATTGTTTAGCGCAATAGCCGTATTAATTAAGCAGCTAACCTTGCTTGTATCCTATGTCAAAAATAATGCGTTTCCACAACCTCTCACCGAGGAAGAAGAAGAACGACATCTGAGGCTTATGGCAGAAGGTAATGATCACTCTAGGAACAAGTTGATTGAACACAATTTGAGACTGGTCGCCCATATAGTAAAAAAATTCGACAATACAGGAGAAGATTTGGAGGATTTAATCTCCATCGGGACGATCGGATTGATCAAAGCCATCGAGTCGTTCTCGCCGAACAAAGGGACCAAGCTCGCGACGTTTGCAGCTCGCTGTATTGAGAACGAGATCTTGATGCATCTGCGTTCATTGAAGAAAACGCGGAAAGATGTGTCGTTGCATGATCCCATCGGAACGGACAAAGAGGGGAATGAAATTACGCTCATCGACATTCTCGGTACGGAAGTTGATGACGTAGTGGATAAGGTGCAGCTCAAGATAGAGAAGAGCAAAATATATCGGAACTTGGAAATCTTGGACGATCGCGAGAAGGAAGTCGTCGTTGGCCGATTTGGGCTGGAGCTTGGCGGGGAAGAGCGGACGCAGCGGGAGATTGCGAAGGAGCTGGGTATTTCGCGGTCGTATGTGTCGCGGATTGAGAAAAGGGCGCTCATGAAGCTGTATCATGAGTTTTATAAGGCGAAAAGGTAAGGTTACGAATCGGATACTTCATTTATTTGGATCGTGTGCAAGTAATGGAGGTGAAGGTTATGACGTTAATCCATATCGAGAATGCTAGTAAATACTATACGATGGGCGAGGAAACGATTAAAGCATTAGATGATGTCTCGTTAGATATTGATAATGGAGAGTTCGTGGCCATCATGGGGCCGTCAGGTTCCGGCAAATCCACACTGATGAACATCATCGGGTGTTTGGATATTGTAGATAAAGGTATCTATGATCTGGATGGTCAAGCAATAAACGTGCTTAAGGATTCTCAGCTTGCTGAGATTCGTAATCAGAAGATTGGATTTGTTTTTCAGAGTTTTAACCTGCTCCCGAGATTAAGTGCCTATGAGAATGTGGAGTTGCCTTTGATCTATCGGGGAATGAGCAAAAAGGAAAGAGAGCCGCTCGTTTTACATGCACTAGAATGTGTTTTGTCAAGTGAAATTCCCTGGTTTTATCAACAGCTTTTCCCTGGTATAATCATCGGTTTTTCCCTGGTTTTATCATCAGGAATTCCCT
>NZ_AUGY01000191.1 GCF_000422905.1 Paenibacillus alginolyticus DSM 5050 = NBRC 15375 | reverse complement strand
CTCACTGACTTTGCAACCACCTACATTGAAGCTGGATCAACGATTGCCAGCGATAGATATCGTTCTTATCAAGCTTTGGCCAAAAATGGCTTCCACCATGAAGCCAAAAAGTACGACCTGAAAGAAAATCCAGATCATCTAAAGTGGCTTCATACGATCATCTCTAATGCGAAAGCTTTTATTGGTGGTACCTACCACGGCTTAGATCCTAAGCACCTACAAGCATATCTCGATGAGTTTTGCTATCGATTCAACCGCCGTGAGGTCAAAAGCGAGTTATTCAATAGGTTAGTTCATTGTTGCCTATCGTCTACGACGATTACCTATCCTGAGCTAGTTGGATAATCAAATAAGAAAATAATAAGCAAAGTGAGGAGGCTGTTCCATAAAGAGCGCCCATCACTATCGGTGACGGATCATTGCGCCATCGCTCTCCAAAGACACTCTGCAATAAGACTGGAGCAAGAACGATAAGGATGTTCAAAAATAATTTTTCTAATAACATGGCTTACTCGGCTCTCCCCTCAATCCATTCCTTTCAATGTTTCTGCAAGAGTAAGCGTTATCCTTTTTTTAACAAGTAAAAAATTAAATGTTAAAAAAGGCTGCAACCGAAGCGGCATCTTTCACTGCCATTCAGTCATAGCCTTAATAAAATCTTTTTAACAAATACACGTCTTTTTCTTCGTTCCTACTCGGCCCATCGATTCGATTTTATGAATATATTCAGTCGCGAGCGGTACTTTACAAGCCGTTTGACCGACGTCGACATGAACCTTGCCAATCTCATTAGCTACTTCCGTCGCAGCTTCAAATAGTGGAAAACAATACGCACCCACTGTAATTACGAAGGTGTTCATCGTATATCGAACGCGATTTCTTTCCGCATGAATCGTTGTTCTCACCTGCTCCAGCAGCTGGGCAATTTCCTGAAGATCGAGCTTCTCATCTGGTGTGATGCTAATATAGTTGGCATAAGTGCTCCAACCGCATGTGGCTATTAGCTCGTCAGGAGATTGCAGCCATTCCCGTGCCAATTGGGGCGCGCTGCTGCTTTCCGCCGCCAGTCCCGCTACCGTATATTCGGTGAGCATATACCAATAGGCATGCTTCGCCCAATTCTGGAGCTCTTGTTTCGTCATTGTTTTCGGATCAATGGAAAGTCCGGCCAAGTACATCGCATCCGTATTCCCTGAATCGTACAAGGCGAGGGCTAGCTCACGGTCTTTTTTGACGAATTTAACCAACTTCTTTAGATCCCCTACTTTTACTCCGAATAAAGGCTCCTGCGCACCATGACGAAGAAACGTTTTTTTCGTTTGCTCGCTTCCAAGCTCCTCTAGGTTATTCATTACTTCTTCAAATGTCATAGTCTCACCACTCAACATTCATTTTTCAGTATTGTATCATAGTGCAGATCTTGATGTGAAATTCCTTGGCATTTGCAAACGCAAAAGAGTCGGGAGGAAGACCCCGCCGACTTTTGATCAGTAATAGCT
This sequence comes from Paenibacillus alginolyticus DSM 5050 = NBRC 15375, assembly GCF_000422905.1. GTDB lineage: Bacteria > Bacillota > Bacilli > Paenibacillales > NBRC-103111 > Paenibacillus_E > Paenibacillus_E alginolyticus. The sequence goes on along the minus strand of NZ_AUGY01000191.1, from coordinate 3,970 downwards.
TTATTTCTCTTTGTCTTTGTCGCTGCCTCTCATCACAATGAGCTTGTATGTTTTAGTAGAGTTGTCCTCAGCTGTCACCTGAATGTCAATCGCATTCTCACCCTTTTTCAGGTGAATAACATCTGTTGCCGCTCCACTAACAACTAATGCTCCGTTTACCGTTACCTTTGCCCGGTCATCCGCAACGGTTGGCGTGACGGTGATCTTACTGGTTCCATTTGACACCGATGCCGTGTACGCCGTTACATTCGCTCCGAATCCCGGACTTAATGTTCCCGCACTAATCGTCAAACTGCTTAGATTCGCATTGTTCGACAACAACCGAGTAACTGTCAGTCGATATGTTTTTGTAGAACGATCTTCGGCTGTAACAACCATGTCGATCCTATTTTCGCCCACATTCAGCTGAATGTCACTGGAAGCCTCTCCGCTTACAACCAATACTCCGTTCACAGCTATCTTCGCTTGACTGTCTGATGCCGTTGGATGGATGCTGATTTGAGCTATCTCATTAGGCACACTGGACGTATAATCAGTTACAGCTGAATCAAATGCTGGACTTAAAGTACCTGCACTGATCGTTAAACCGCTTAACGAGTTGTCCGTCGAAGGCCATATTTCCGTAGCCGTCACACCAGCTGCCTTTTCATAATTGATCCCGATATTGTTTAAGAAATTCTTACTGACCGTAATGTTTGAACCTGCTTGCAGCTGAATCCCATTCGTATTTCCTGTTAGCGTATTCCCTGTAATTTGTACGTTTTGAGGATCTCCCTGTCCCACACTATTGGCATTTTGGTCACCGTTGTCGTGTTCAAGCAGTATTCCCCAGTAATTGTTGGCTGTATTATTATGAATTAGATTATTGATAATCCGAGTACCTGGTCCGTTTAAAATGTTAATCCCAACGCCGTTATTGACGGTCGTCGTGTTTGCTATCGTGTTGTGCTCGATCAACGTATCCGGCGTCCCCATCGAAACGACTATGCCTTCACGTGAGTTTTGAATGACATTATTATGAATGTAGTTATTAGGGCCTGTTTTACTATGGTTGCTTGGCGCTGTACCGCCTGTGTTTCCAAGCCCTATGCCCCCGCCAGTAAAAATGTTAGCGATCGTATTGCCGTGAACTTCGTTCAGGTACTCAAGCTCACCATGAAGATCAATAGCATCCAATTTTGTGTTCGTATAGTGGTTGTTTCTCAGTACGTTATTGTGCGCTACATTTTGAATGAGGGAACCATGACGCAAATATGGCCCTTCAAACGTAGAATTTTCTACGACATTCCAATACGTATCATTATCAAAACCGAGCCTGTCGACCTTCGGCATTCCTTGTATGGATGTTCCATAACCTGCTCCGCCGCCGCCAAGATCCGTTGCATTGCGGAACGTACTGCCGCGAACAACGACATCATGGCTGTTCTCAATCCGAATCGCCATCCGTCTAAACCGTTCAACTGTAACCTGATCAATGGTCACGTTATAGGACGGATTCTCGCCATAATTTGCTATGGCAATCATACTGTCGGGTCCCCCGGCATCTGGATTATTCGTAGCATGCTCTAGTGAAAATGTACGATTCCAAGTTGAAGTCACTGTCAGGTTCGATACGACAATATCGTGTTGATTGGATGATTTCAAAACTGAACTATTCTTGACGTCATCCATACTTGATTTCAGCAGGGTGCCAGCTTGGCTTTCTCCTCTTACATTCACTCCGGATTTGAGCTTTAGGTTAATAAACCCGTCAGGCGATGTTTTCAAGTTATACACACCATTCGGTAAAAAAACTTCATCGCCGAAAGCGGCAGCATTGATGGCATTTTGAATGGCAATCCGATCATCTTGTTCATTATCCGCTGGGTCGGCGCCATAATTGACTGCATTAATCGTTTTTCCCGTTACAGCATTAGGTGCATGCATGGGGTGCTCGGAACCATCTGGTTTCGTCAAGCCAGCCTTCGTGTAAGGAACTGTGCCTGGGGGAGCCGTAGGCGTAATATTGGGAACAATGGCTACCGGTGTATCTCCTGATAAAAATGGTGCATAAATCATCACTTCCATTAAGCTGGTAAAGGTACTGCCATCCGAGTTACCATGTCCTACTACTCTTAGGAAACGAGCATTGGTATCCGGGAAATCAAATGCCTGCATGTTAACTGTACTCGCGCGGCTGCTGCCACTAAATACATTCGTCCATGTTGTAGCGTCATTTGAAGTTTGAATATCGATAAGGGTAGAACGTTGATCTCCTTTATAAAAAGCTATGCCCACGTACCCAATACTCTTCGTTTGCCCTAAGTCAAACATCACATATTGACCATCGCCAGAAGCTGACCAACGGCTGTATAAATTGTTGTCTAACGTATTGCTCTCTACATTTCCATCGCTGCTGCTAGCATTAACTTCCACAACCTGCAGGGGAGTAACAGGAGAAGTTAACGTTGTCGTGCTATAGGTCAATGGAGTTGAGGAATAGTTCCCAGCTGCGTCTCCGGCGATGATCTTATAGGTATAACTCGTATTGGGTGTTAATCCTTCGACACTATAAGACGTACTGCCATAAACAGTAGAAAGAACGGAGTCATTTTGATAGATTACATAATTGGTTACCAAAGTATCATCTGTTGCTGCCGGCCAAGTTAATTGGATAAAGTCCATTCCCAGATTGCTTGACTTTAAGACAGCGTTTGAGGGCCAAGCAGGCGGCGTATTGTCGCCTTGAACCACCCGTTTCACCACCAACTGCGGCTTAGGATTGGATGCCGTCGTTTCTTTGGAATACACATTAACCGACCTGCCTAAGCCTTGTGAATCACCGACAACGAAGGATACTGCGCCATCCGTTAAATGCTGTCTTACATAATTGGTCACGTCTACCGTATATAGAGCCGGCTTGGATATCGTATTAGGCTGAGTGACTATGATTTGCCCAAGTTGAGCTAATTGAGCCAGATCCGTTTGGGGCGCTGTATTCCAAGTAATTGCTGCTTCCTGCCATGTAATATTATTCAAACCGAACACTTGTAAAGGGGTGTCCACGTCATTTGTACCGCTCCCCCGCTTAGCAGAAACCTGCAAATAATACTTGTATGAGCTGTCCGAAACCGCAGCCACGTTAAATTTATAGTAAGCCTGTCTTTTGACCGTATTGCTGGATAAAATGTTGTAAATACCAACCGTGGAGCTAGTTTTGGTATCAAAGTTGGTATTAGCAATCGCTGCATTCGTAGTATCCATGGCGATAGCCGCATCCGCTGCAGGCAGCAGAGCAGCTACATCAACCTCAACATCAGTCGCCTTCCCTGGCGAAGGGATGAGGAGTAAAGAGAAAACCATTGTAAACATTAACATCATGGCTAACTTTCTTTGAATGAGTTGAATTTTCATGTCAACAAGCTCCTTATTCTGTTTAATAGATATATATAAGCGTATACAAATACCTTGTGACCATCATCATACTCTCTTTCAAACTAATTTTATTGTCATTTATTTAGGTCATTGAGGGGTATTATTAGGATTTGGCCGACCTGGCGGTAAGCCCCGCGCAGCGATTATGCAGAAAGTGCAGCCTCGGACAGCGTTATATGCAAAAAGTGCAGCACAGTTAAGGGATGCTGGCTCCTCGGCGGGACATCCTGCATTTTGTGCAGCAAAATTAAGGGATTACTCTGAAGCCCCCTAATTAGATTGGAGTCATCAATATGCAATAAGGTACAATATTGGTGAGGGGGAATGAGACGTATGAAAAGCAATATCCTATATGATGAGCAACGAATCAAGGTAGCTCAAGAGGCACTTAGTGGAACGAAGTTATCTTATCTTGCACGTAAATATTCAGTGTCTCCTAGCACGATCACGAACTGGGTTAAGTTCTACAAAGAAAGATTTGGTGAGGAATCCCTTCCTTCTGTGAGTGAGCGTATAGAAGATTCTAAACGCCTTCAGGAGTTGGAAACCAAGATGG
>NZ_AUGY01000190.1 GCF_000422905.1 Paenibacillus alginolyticus DSM 5050 = NBRC 15375 | reverse complement strand
GATCAAATCGCTTCCAAAGTCAGGGAAACCGATCCGACCATCCAAAATGTATATGTTTCCACCAATCCGGATTTCATCGACCGAATCAATGCGTATGTTAGGGATGTGCAACAAGGACGGCCGGTCGCAGGTTTTGTTAAGGAATTTAATGAGATGGTACAACGAATATTTCCGAATGCCCAGTAACGAAATCCTGTATTCCCCGTCTTTTGTATGGTGCGAAAGACGGGGCCATTTCCGTAAAATCGATGGACGATTATTCAACATCCCTATAATTATCTCATTAAATAATACAGGATGCATTTATAAATATCAGCCTGGAAGACACGCTCTTCTGTTTTTTTTGTTGCTCATCGAAAAGTATATAAAATAAAGCAGGTCTGACAAACGTAACCCGTCTGTTCAACCCCTATATACCCTAAAATTCTGCTGCTGCAGCTGATTTAGTAAATTCGATGTTACAAAGACTCCAACAGGAGGCAATTTATCAGTATACTTGTACGGCAACGTATTTCCACTAATGGGGTATTCGTTCAGACTAAGATCAGTTGTAGCAATCCAAGTTCCATATTCACCTGCTTGTAGAGAGGGAGGATTCATAATAAGACGTCCGCTTAAAATAAAATGTCGAATGTTAATTGGAGGATCATCAAAAATGGTTAAGTTACCGGAGTATGTGGCGTAAGGTGAATCAAATGTGATTTGTTTGGCGCTTTCATTCCAAGATCCATGAATTGGAATAGGAATACCACGAAAATTAATCGTACCAATTACCTTGTTATTAGTAATAGAGTTTATGATGAGTGCGCCCCAAGCGATCGGTCTACCAGCTATATCAGCGCGGATACCCCATTTTGTTAAGAATGATAGACTAACCATAGTTATCTGTTCAGTTTCCAAAGTTGATCTCTCCTTAATTTTAAGAACTGAGGATTATGCCTAGAAGATTGGATAAGCTTAAGTTAATGGCTAATCATTTGAATTACTGTTTTGTTTATAGAAACAATACAGTATATGCAATACGAACAGAATGATCCATTAGACATCACTAAATTGCCCATTGTCGGCATCTGGATAGCCTTTAGCATTCAAACCGGGTGGGTGAATGCCGTGATTCAACAACAACAGTCCTTGACCTTGCCGGTCTATGGCGATTCGGAAAGCAAAACAAGGCAAGAAGGGGGTTGGGAAAAACCAAGGCATTTACTACTTCGAAGTAGATCTATGCAAGAGGTGTCCGTTCAAGGAAGGGTGCTACAAGGATGGAGCGAAAAGCAAAACCTACTCGAATGACCATTAAATCCGAAGAACACACCGAACAAATGGCGTTCCAAGAAAGTGAGTACTTTAAGGAAAAAGCGAAGGAACGCTACAAAATTGAAGCAAAGAATAGCGAACTCAAACACAGGCACGGGCACGGGTATGATGTAGCCACATCCTCGGGTCTATTAGGTATGGAGATACAACGCGCAATCGCTATATTCACGGTAAATTTAAAACGAATATTGAAACGTACCCATAGGAAATTTTACTTCACAGAATACAGGTTCTGTGAAGTAAATATAAAAATAAATTGCCGCTCGTCTCATCGAAAAAACATACATCGGCGGCGGCAATCAATGTTATAAGTCAAAATAAATCCTAGTTCTTGTTTTTCTTCTGTTTCACCCACGGAAACTCTTCGACCAGAAAATCTTGATGGAAATCTACTGTAAATACCTTTACCAGAGCCATATTGTTTTTACGCGAATCTGATTTGTGGCTTATAAATGTCATCTGATCTTTGTTGCCTACAATGATGACCTTCTTTCTGAAGCTCGCTTTATTTTTACTTAGATCATCCAGTGACTTGTTGAATTTGTTATAGAACATTGCTTCTGAGACATGAAAAGCTTCTCCAACAAGTATTAGATTGCCTTGTTGGTCAAAGATTTGGATATCATTCATCCTCTCTGATTGATCATCCGATTTATTACTATCATTGGCAGTAGGCAAGATTGTGACCCTATTAATAGTTTTATTCTCAAGTAGATTATTTTCCTTGAGCAAATACCTCACCATAGCTAGAACCGTCATATAGTGGAACAGTTGATTCAAGCATTCAACCGGACTCTTCACTTTTTGATCTCCCCACAACCCATTTTTGAGGTATTTCGCTTTTTGAATCGCTGTAGCAGTAGCAGTGGCATTGAATTTATTGCTAATATCAGCAATGAGTTCATTCAATGCGCTAGTAACCAAATTCATCTGACATTCAACCTGTGTTAAGATATCCCGACCGTCTTCTACTACAAAACTCTTCAATTTTTCACTGGCCAACTCTGGTGCAAGTTTCAAAGTATTCTCAAAAGTTGGTGCTACTTTGCCTTTTTCAAACTCGCTTTCGGGATTGATATAGTTTTCGAGGATATTAATGTTTGGTTTTAATTTGTCTTTTGCCACTGTTACTCCTCCTCAAATTTAGCCGTTGTTATTAAAGTAATTGTAAAATTATCGACCTCATAAACCAAATTCATCAGCTCGGTTAACCTAAAGAGGTCACCTCTCAATAAGTTTATCCTATCCAATGAGTAAATTTGAACCTAATATCCCCTATTCCCGCAAACTATATTTTAAGACAATTACTTCACAGTATCGGTATTCTGCGAAATAAAAAAATTATAGTGGTCTATACTGCTTTAAAATAGAAAGTACTTCCCTGAAGCGACTATTCACAGCATGATTAAAAAAATCCTCGAACCTCTCATCACCTTTGTCAAATCTATAACCGTCCTCCAGAACTGCCAATAAACCTTCGGGCATGTTTCCGTAAACGAACGTTCTGATTAATCTATTTTACTGTTTTGGCTTCAAATCTTTAGCCCCAAATTTCTTCAATAGGTTTACTAAATGTGTATCACCTAAATAATGAGCATACATTATCGCGGTATCCCCATGAGAATCTCTAAGATTGGGGTCTGCTTTTGCGTCTAATAACATTTTTATACACCGAATATCTCTTTTAGCTGCTGCCACTGTTAGAGGTGAACATCCGTAAGTTGGTGCAAGAAAGTTACAATTTGTTTTTTTTGAAAGTAATTTCTCTATATTCTCGTATCTGTTACTATCAAAAAATAGTCCTCCTTCAACCCAATTAAGTAAATCTTCTTGGTATTTTTTTCTAGTATGATAGTTGCTTAATTTAATATAAACAAAAATAAAGCTTATAACGACGAACGCAATTATTATAATGCCTAGGTTCCCAGAATCTGAGTTAAGTTTGCTATAAGCATTACTTATTCCATCGAAAGTTGCAATTATAATTGCTAAAATAACGATTTCCGAAAAAAACCAAATTATCAACATTAAAAAACTCTCTGTAGCCAATAAATTTAGTAATAGAATACCTGCAGCGATCGTTACACAAAGCAGTGTAATAAAAAAAGCCAATATGAGAACTTCGCCTAAGACATGCTGCCCAAAATTCAAAAGGTCTTTCCCTCCTATACTGTTGCTCTATAAAGTACAATGTAAAGTTGATTCCTCTTAGAGACTTATGTACATAGATCCTCAACCTTATTATGTAATATACATCATACCAGACTTACAAAGAAAATATCATAATTGACCCACAGATTGCCGCGGCCACATATCGTCCGATAGATTATAAGTAACTAAGAACCCGCTTCCATTGTGCTGGAGCGGGTTTTTAGTTACTTATCTGCGTTCAGTACGCCAGCCTTTTTCTGATCATCAAAGATGTGCGTGTAAATCATTGTGGTTTGGATTGACTCATGACCGAGCTGATCCTTCAGATGCGGGACGTTATTGTTCTCTTGTGCATGACGGGTAGCGAAGCTGTGACGCAGCTTATGTGAGCGAAGGTCGACCGAAGGCTTTGGCGTACTTCTCAACCAATTTTTGCACAGCTCTTACCGTTAACCGGCCTTCTTTCCAGTTTATCGATTCCTGGGAGGGAAGTAGTAGTGCCCTTGTTGTTTTTTCGGGCTTATATTTTCTTTTCCGGACACTGATATAGTCCTTGAGATCGGCCTTGGCAATGTCGCTAAAGTAGATTACGGATGTTTTACCACCTTTGCGGGAGACCGTCATAGAGTTGGAATCCATATCGATATCTTCTTCATTTAACCCAACCAACTCTGATACCCGCATCCCTGAACCAAGGATTAATGAAATAATTGCCGTATCTCTTTCTCTATTTAGTGTGTGGAATCGTTTGGTGGTTCCATGAAGCTTCGGCTGCTGACCGAATTCAAAGGCAACAAACTCCCGGAACTTTTCAAAGTCATCATCTCGAAGGATGTAGCTCTTGATATTATTTGCTTTTGCATCGTTATCGACTTTATCCGTGGTCATTTCAACCTTTGCCATCACGTTTCGGGTTAAGTATGGGGTCAGGTTCTCATGTTCAGCAATATCGGAAAGGTATTTAAACAGTGACACTAACGATGCGTACTTGCGGTTGATTGTATTATCAGCGTTACCTTGATCCCGAACCAGATGGCTTCTGAATTTAGTAATGTCTTGGACTCTTAATTTATTCAGGAGATCGAGGGGGATATCCGATACAGGGCCCTCATGGTAGCCAGAGGAGACTAACCAATCAAAGAAGATAATATAATCGTGGACGTAATTGAGCAGGGAAGCGGGGGATAGGGAGTGCTTATGCTCAATAAATTCAACTACATACCAGGGAAGAGTATGGAGTTTGCTTTCTGTACTTGTGCTAGTTCGTGAATCATTGGGTAGGGAACACCTCCGTTATATTTAGAACATTTGTTCCCATTATAACATACTGGAAAATAATGTCAATTAATTTATTTAACTATGTTAAATAAATTCGTAAAAATGATTCTTGACGTAATAATAATTCAAGTATGTGTTTGATGAAAATAAAGTATTAGACTGAAGTTGTTGAGTTGACGCGGTTTTTCAGGTGGAAAATCGATAGCTTTTGAAAAATAAGATTTAGACTGATCCATAAAAAGAAACAGCAGCGAACAAAGACTTGTATAATAAAGTCTTAGACTGCTGCTGGTTTCAATTCAACTAACGTTCCTCGTTTGTTCAACAAGAATCTCTATAATCAGCTTTAACTTTTAAAAATGGAAAATCAGTAATGAACTTTAACAACTAAAATGAAAATAAAACGCCATCAACCAATTCTTTAGTTAAGGGCGTTTTGAGTTTTATTTATCCAAATTCTTAATAGCATAATCGGCTTCTTCTTTTGTGAATTTTTCACCGTGTTTAGAAGTTAGTTGGTCTCGTATTGCTGCTGGCGACATTTTCATTGAATCCTGATAATCTTTTGCTTTATTCAAGGCATTTTTATTGAAATCGGCTTTTATATTGTCGACTGCGTACTGTGCTTCGTCTTCTGTAAACTTTTCACCATGTTCAGAAATAAGTTGATCATAAATTCCTTGTTTTGACATGTTCATTGTTTTTGCGTATGATTCAGCTTTTTTTAAAGCGTTTGCTTTCCAGTCAAATTGAAAATTATCTATTGCATACTTGGCAGATTC
>NZ_AUGY01000189.1 GCF_000422905.1 Paenibacillus alginolyticus DSM 5050 = NBRC 15375 | reverse complement strand
CTCATATGTTGTAAATCCTTCCGTCATTCCAATAATGACGGAGCGAAATATAGCCGGGTAATTTTGTCGATCGGGTGCGCCTAACGAACTCTTTTTTGCTAATGCTGAGTAAATTTTGGGCATGTCGATTGTGTCGAAAATGGTGGCATATTTCTGCTCAGGTTGTAAATTGAATAGGTCTTGCAGGGAAAACAGGCTTTGCTGCCGAATCAAATACATTAGGAGAACTCCCTTCTCTTCTAGTGTTTGGTGGTACTTACACTTTCGATTAGATGGGGAGGTTCTCCTTTTTGCATCCGCCAGAAACCCTTATCTGGCGTGGGTTTTGAATTGTGAAACTTACTCTTGCAGACTTCTATTTCCTCCTAAATCAAGCCTTTTCAAGCTTTTCATACCGAATAAGAGTCCCTAGAAGCTTCTATCTGTGTCGAATCCACCCTTTTGCACCAAATAAGAGACGGTAAAGACTGTTATTTGCTTATTTACACATAGCAAGGAAATTATTTAACAGCTGCATGCCGATATCTCCGCTTTTTTCGGGGTGAAACTGCATGCCGTATACATTATCTTTGCCCACAATGGCCGTCACTGGCTGATGGTAATCCGTTACCGCCAACAGATCGCCTTCGCGCTCCGGCTTCGCATGATAGGAGTGAACGAAGTACACGTGCCCTTCTTCGATACCTTGGAAAATCGGATTCGCATTTTGCTTATAGACTAATCGATTCCAACCCATATGCGGCACCTTATAGTCGCCGCGAAAGCGAACGACCGAGCCAGGCAAAAGGGCAAGTCCCTCATGATCCCCATGCTCCTCGCTGCTGGCGAACAACAACTGCATGCCAAGGCAAATACCTAATAGCGGCTTACCCGACTCCGCATAACGGATAACGACATCATTCAGCCCCGACTCGCGCAGTTGCTCCATCGCATCTCCGAATGCGCCTACGCCCGGCAGGATAGCGCCCTCAGCTGCAAGGATCTGCTCAGCATCCCCAGTTACGACTGCTTCGTAGCCTAGACGCTCGACAGCCTTGCTTACACTGTGTAAATTACCCATTCCATAATCAATAATGGCGATCATTCCTACAGCACTCCCTTCGTCGAAGGAACCCCCTGCACACGAGGATCAATCGATGTCGCTTCATCCAGCGCACGGCCTAATGCTTTAAATACAGCTTCAATCATGTGATGCGTGTTCTGTCCGTAATGCACGATAACATGCAGCGTAATACGGGATTCCAGAGCAAACTTCCACAGAAACTCTTGTACAAGCTGCGTATCAAAGCTGCCCACATTTTGTGAAGGATACTGCGCACGATATTCAAAATGCGGTCGGTTGCTAATGTCGATGACCACTTGAGCAAGGGCTTCATCCATCGGAACGAAGACGCTAGCATAACGCTTAATCCCTTTTTTATCGCCTAATGCTTCACGAAGGGTTTGACCTAAGCAAATGCCGATATCTTCAACCGTATGATGATCATCGATTTCAATATCGCCTTTAGCGACGACATTCAGATCGAACTGTCCGTGTTTCGTGAACAAATCAAGCATATGGTTCAAGAAAGGAACATCGGTTTGGATCTCAGAGACCCCAGTTCCATCTACTTGAAACGCGAGGGCAATGTCAGTCTCATTCGTTTTGCGGGCTACACGCGCTGAGCGAGTGATCCCTTTATCTTGTTCAGCCATTATTTCAACTTCCCTTCCTTCTTGAGTCGGATCTCTACCGCTCTTGCATGACCTTCCAACCCTTCATTACGAGCCAGCGTCATAATCATTTCGCCGTTTGCGATCAGCGCTTCCTTGCTATAGTGAATAACGCTTGATTTTTTGAGAAAGTCATCCACATTCAGCGGCGATGAAAAACGGGCTGTGCCATTCGTCGGCAGCACATGGTTAGGTCCAGCGAAATAATCACCGACGGGTTCCGCACTGTAGGCGCCGAGGAATATAGCTCCAGCATTCTCAATGCGAGGCAGCAAATTAAAAGGCTCCTGTACCAGCAGCTCGCAATGCTCCGGCGCCAAGCGATTGACAACGTCAACGCCCTCGTCCAAGTTATCCACAAGGAGTATAGCTCCTTTGGTCGCTGTGGACACAGAGGCGATCGCTTTCTTCGGCAGCACATCCAACTGCCGCCACAGCTCTTGCCGAACCGCTTCGGCAAGCTCTCTCGAAGGTGTCACCAGAATCGACGGTGACATCTCATCATGCTCGGCCTGCGCCAGCAAATCGGCCGCGACGTATTCAGGATCGGCGTGCTCGTCAGCAAGCACGACGATGTCCGTTGGTCCGGCGATCATGTCGATATCGACGACGCCGAACACGAAGCGCTTCGCCAGCGCGACGTAGATGTTGCCGGGACCGACGATTTTATCGACCGGGGGGATCGATTCCGTGCCGTAGGCCAGCGCGGCTACCGCCTGCGCCCCGCCTACGCGGTAGATCTCTTTCACACCCGCTTCGGCTGCTGCCACGAGGATATGCGGGTTGATGCCCTCTTCCCCCGCGGTGGCCGGAGGCGTCACCATCGCGATCTCCGGCACCCCCGCGACGATCGCGGGGATGGCGTTCATGAGCACGGAGGAAGGGTAAGCCGCCTTCCCTCCGGGCACGTACAATCCGACCCGCTTCAGCGGTCGGATGATTTGGCCCAGCAGGCTGCCATTCGCCTGCAGGTCCATCCAGGACGTGCGTTTCTGCTTCTCATGAAACGCACGAATGTTGGCGGCGGCTTGCCGCAGCGCCGCCAGGAACTCGGCGTCGACCTGCGCGTACGCCGCTTGGATCTCCTCGTCGCTGACGCGAAGCTCAGCGACGGTGACGCGGTCGAACTGCTGCGCCATGCGCCGCAGCGCGGCATCTCCGTCCTGCCGCACCTCATCGATGATGCGGCGGACGGTCTCATTTTGCTCGGGTGAGCCGTATTCGACCTCGCGGTTCAATTGAAATTCCGAGGCGGGAAGTATCCGCATCTTCATCATCCTCTCTTGATCTTGTTCCTTATCTATATCGATTGCACCATTAAAGCACTTTCCGCTCTACACCTTCATCACAGGCAAAACAGCCTGGAGCATATCACACAACCGCTGAATGGACTCATTCTTCATGCGGTAACTAACCCGATTCGCAATTAAGCGGCTCGTAATTTGAAAAATCTCCTCTTGCTCCACGAGTCCATTCTCCCGGAGCGTCTCTCCCGTTTCAACCATATCCACGATCCGGTCAGCAAGACCAATCAGCGGCGCCAGCTCGATAGAGCCGTTTAGCTTGATCACCTCAACCTGCTGCCCCCGCTCGCGAAAATACTGAGAAGCGACGTTCGGATACTTCGTCGCGACGCGCGGATTAATCTCTTGCTTCCAATCTGGAAGTCCAATAACCGACATCCTACAGCGTGCTATGCCCAGATCCAGCAGCTCATACACGTTGCGGTTCTCCTCCATCAGGACATCCTTGCCAACAACTCCGATATCCGCTACACCATATTCGACATAGGTAGGAACATCCACCGGTTTTGCCAAAATGAATTCCATTCTTGCTTCATGAACAGGAATGATTAACCGGCGCCCTTCTTCCAGATCCTCTGGAATCGGCAGACCCGCTTTATGAAAAAGCTTCGCTGCTTGTTTATAAATACGGCCTTTCGGCATCGCTACTTTTAAAATATCATCCACCGTTCCAACCTCCTTCAAGCTTCCAATCAACCGAGTGAGACCCAGCTCTTGCTCTCTTGCTCTCTTGCTTTTGTTACTCCCGCTACTGCTTTTGCTTTTGCTTTTGCTTTTGCTTTTACTCTTGCTTTTACTCCCGCTCCAGCATCACTCTTGCACTAGCTCTCGCAAACATATAATAATCAAACCGCCGAATCAATCATCGTAATAACATCACTGTAAACCGTTCCGCGAAGCTCGTACTGGCCGTCTCCCTTGTTCAACAACTCGTTCGACCAAGCTTCATACTCGCTCACCAACTGCGTGATAATGATAACCTCATCATCACTGCTGCGCATAGCTTTCGCCAGCTGCAGCGCTTCTTCACGATGCTCTGCATCGTAAGCAATCAGCACGCGACCTGGCTGCTCCACTTTCTCTTTGGCTGTAACCTCTAGGATTCGGTTCGTTTTAAGCGCAAACCCCGTCGCCGGAGCCGGACGCCCAAACTGACTCAGTAGATTATCGTATCTGCCGCCGCTGCAAACCGGGAAGCCTAAATCGGCTGCATAGCCCTCAAACGTCATGCCTGTATAGTAGGAGAAATCTCCAATCATTGTTAAATCAATGACTACATGCTCACTAACTCCATAGGCTTTCAATACATCCCATACCTCGCATAAATGACGAATCGCATCCTGGGCGATAGGGTGCTGAGATACCATTCGAGCTTGCTCGCAAATTTCATCTCCGCCTCTAAGTCGCAGCACGCCAATAAGCTCACGCTCTACATCAGGTGTAAGAGCCAACGACTTAATGGCTTCGCGGTACCCCACATAATCACGACTGAGCAAATGCTCTTTCAGCGCGAGCTGTGCATCACTGCGTCCTTCCAGCGTTTCCTGGAACAAACCGTTCAGGAAGCCTACATGGCCGAGCGCGATCTTGAACGCGCCTACGCCAGCCGCCTGCAATGAAGCAATCGCTAACGCTACTACCTCAGCATCCGCTTCGGAAGAAGCATCTCCAATAAGCTCGACGCCCGTTTGGAAAAACTCGGAATCCCGTCCAGCTTCCTCTTCAATCGAACGAAACACATTCGAATGATAAGATAAGCGCAATGGGAACGCATGTTCTTTGAGCAAGGAAGAAGCTACACGCGCAATTGGCGCTGTCAATTCAGACCGCAAAACAAGCGTCTTTCCCTTACGATCAAGCAGCTTGAACAGCTTTTTATCTTCTGTGGAGCTCGCAACACCAACCGTATCGTAATATTCGAGTGTAGGCGTAATGATCTGGTTATAACCCCAGCGTTCCATACAGGCCAATACACGGAATTCTATATTTCGCAGCTTCGTAACCGCCTCGGGCAAATAATCTTTAACCCCTAACGGTTTTTCAAATACTTTTGGCTTTGACACAGTCTCACCTCAACATGTAGGAATTCAATTTCCTTTTCATTTTACTTTAACGCAGTGACGTGCTACCATACTACCAAAATAAAGAATGTACGGCTATTTTATCACGTAAGCTTAGGACCGTCAATCGTCTTTCCCCTGATTATAAGCTCTTAATATCCTCATTCACACGGAACAAAATCACCCTACGGGTGAATAAACATTTCTAGCCGACGGTTTTACTCAATCCTCGGCTTTTCCTTTCTTACCATCGTCCCATTACATGCAGGGCAAAAGAAAGTCGGTTCTTCTCCATCTTCATCTCCCCATGAACATTCATCCACGATGAAATCGGGAACTGGGTCTATACACCCACATTCTAAACACACGTAATCAATAAATACATCTGGATCATTCATTCCGAGCCAATCTTCTATCGTGCCTTCCATCCCTTTGTTCAGCTCATCCAGCTGCTTTTTCTCTTTGTTTTTTTCGTCTTTCATATGCTTG
>NZ_AUGY01000188.1 GCF_000422905.1 Paenibacillus alginolyticus DSM 5050 = NBRC 15375 | reverse complement strand
TGGACGAGAATCGTCCGATCGAGCACGAGCGCATACCGCCCAAGACCCCCAATATGAACGCATACATTGAGTCATTTCATAGCATTATTGAAAGAGATGTGTACACAAAAGAGTACTTTGAAACGTTTGAAGAAGCTTACCAAAGAGTACACACATACATTGAATTCTACAACCAACGGCGTTTCCACGGAAGTCTGCACAAAATGAGTCCAAGCCAGTACCATGCAGCTTGGGAAGCTAAAAAATTAGAAGCCGTAGAAATTGCGCTTTAGTGTGCTAGAGAAATGAGAAGCTGCGAGAGCGAGAGCATTTAGCAGCTAGACTCCATAATTAAGGGGCCGAACCGGATATGGCAATAAATGTGCGTTTTGATGCAAAAAGTGCAGCTAATAACGTCAAATATACGCAAATAGCTACTGTTTAAGAGAATTTGATGTAGTTTTTGCAGCTAAGTTTCTCGGAACTGGCTTCTGCGTGATAATTTGCTGCAGTTTCTGCAGTAGATTTTGCGCGGGGTGAATGAGCTAAAAGTTAAATTTGTGGAATTACTTCGAGGTGCACTTTTTGCTGCGGATTCGTTATAGGGAAAGCATTGTTTTATGCCCAATAAGTGCTTGTGGATAACTACGAATACCTAGGTTGTTTTTTTAATTAACAAAGAAAAAACAGATGGAACATATAACAAGAGATTCTAGCGTTTTTATGAAAGGAGGATTTGGCATGCGTCCAATTCAGTTGCAAATGTCCGGACTTCAGAGTTATCGGGAAATGCAGACGGTCGATTTTAGCCAATTAGTGGATGCGGGCGTGTTTGGCATATTTGGGCCCACAGGTAGTGGGAAATCATCGATTCTTGATGCGATCACGCTATCGTTATATGGCAAAGTGGAAAGAGCAAGCGGAGGCACGCAAGCGATTATGAATCATGCGGAGCAGACGCTGTTCGTTTCTTTTACGTTTGAGCTGACGAATGCGGCTGGCACTGAGCGTTATCGCGTCGAGCGGCAATTCAAACGCGGAGCAGAGTTGTCCATAAACGGGACAATTAGTCGGCTTTTACATATCAAAGGGACTGAGACCATTGTACTAGCGGATAAAGCGGGTGAGGTGAATCAGCAGGTACAGCATATTCTGGGTCTGTCTATGCAGGACTTTACGAGAGCTGTTGTGCTCCCGCAAGGGAAATTCGCAGAATTTCTGACGTTGACCGGCAAGGATCGTAGGCAAATGCTGCAGAGGCTATTTCACCTTGAGCAGTATGGAGATCATTTGAGCGCAAAGGTTAGTTCTAAAGTGAAAGAAACGGACAGCACAGTTAAGCAGCTTGCTGCAGAGCAGCAGGGGCTTGGGGATGCTTCAGAGAGAGCGCTAGAAGAGGCCAATGCCAAACTTCTGGAAGCAGAACAAGAAGCGGTTCGAAGTCGTCTTCATTTGGAACAGCAAGAGAAGTCTTATGACGAGCATAAGCAGGTTTTTCAGTGGCAGATTGAGAAAAAAGCGCTGGAACAACATACCCAAAAGCAGCAGGAGCAAGAGCCGTTAATCCTCGAAAAGGAGCAGCTTCTGCAAAAAGCAGAGCAGGCAGAAAAAGTGAGGCCCTATCTGGAACAGCATGCTTTGGCAGCCAAAGATGTGTTAACAGGGGAAACGCAGCTTAAGATTGCGGCAGCTTCCCAACAAACGGCGGAAACATCCTATCAGCAAGCTGTTCACAAATTTGAACATGCGCAGCAAGAGCTGGCTTCACAGGAAGGGCCGCTTTTGTTGCGGTTGGACCAGCTGCAGCAAGCCCTTATCATTCAGCAGGAGCTTGAACAAGTTCAAAGCCAAATCCAAGCCGCTCAGCTTCAAGAGGCGGAAGTCAAGGCGACATTAACGCATTTGCAGGCTGAAGTGAGTAAAAGCATTGAAACAAAACAAAAAGCCATTCTTAAACAAACCGAGCTTAAGGATCAGTTGAAGTTGGTTGAAACCAAATCGGTTTCCCGACAACTTTTACAATCCGCGTCTCAAGAAAAGAAAGCAATTGAACTACTCCAAGCCCAAGAGCTTGAAGCTAAGAAGGCCAGAGAAGAAAAAGTTGTCGCTTACTCAGCAGTAGAACAAAGCCAATTGCAATTAACAGGCAAGCTGCAAGCCTTTCAAGTTAAATTGTCAGGATGGCTGAAGGGGTTACAGGAAACTGGTTTACAGGTTAACTTGCAAGGTGCAGCGTTCACCCAATTCGTTCCTGCTTTACAAGCTTACAAAGAGAGACTGAAGCTGAGCTGGAAAAGGCAAGAGCGTCATGCATTGGCTGCGATTCTTGCCAGTGAGCTTATGGATGGGGATCACTGTCCTGTATGCGGTGCGACAGAGCATCCTTTAAAGCAGATTAGCGTAGTACCAGCTGAAACTGCCAATGATCTGGATGCAAATGAAGAACGGCTTCGACAAGTAGAAGAGCTGCTTCAGCTTGCAAAAGAGCATCAATTCACAGGGCAGCAGTTGCTGCGTAGAATCTCATCTGTTCATCGGCAGGCCGTTGATTTGGCGGCGGTCCTAGCCGCATCCGGTCAGGAACAAGCTGAATTGACCGGCGAACAGTCCTCTGAGGTATGGGGGGAGGCAGCTGCTGGGAAAGAAGCAGTTAATGCCAATCTTGGTGAGCTTCATGAAGATATAAGTTTTGAGGCTTTGTGTGAACAATGGAATGAGATGAAAACGAACCTGGATTCCTGTATTTTCCAGTCTGATGAACTTGAACGCGGTTTTCAAGGCTTACAGAAAGAGCATGCACTTCTTGCCCAACAATTCGTACAAGCAGGTGCTCAAATGCAAGCGGCTGCGAGCTTATTATCGGAAGCAGATAGCAGGTTAGCTTCAATAACAACAACGTTAGATGAGCAGTTAAAAGGTTGGCAGGAGCGTTATGAGGAGCTTTCATGGGAGGCCGTGGATCAGCAGCTTGAACAGCTTCTTGCCAATGAGCGATTAGCCGAGGAACTCCGCGGCCGAATTGAGAAGAGCATCCCGTTTCTTGACGAGCTAAACGGGAAGATCGACGAGCTCCAGCGCGCCGCAATGGAGCAGGATCGAACCGCCCTGCAGCTGCATGAACGGCTGCAGGGCTTGGCGCAGCTCGCCGCCGACAAGTCGCGGCAGCTTGCTTTGCGAGCGCCCGGCGCGGCTGTGCCGCAGCTCATCGCGGAGGCGACCTCCGCGCTGGAGCAGCTGCGGCAGCTCGCGCAGATGACCAAGCTCGCGCACGCTGCTGCGCAGCGCGAGCAGCTCCTGGCGGCGCAGCGCTACAGCGCCGCCGCCGAAGCCGCCGCCGCCGCCGCGCGGCAGCTGGCGCAAACCGAGCGCGCACTGCACAGCGCGCTCGCAGATAGCGGCTTCGCGTCGCGCGAAGCCGCAGAAGCCGCGGCGCTGGCGCCCGAGCAGCGCCGCCAGTGGGCGCAGCTCGCGGCGGAGCACCGCGAGCGCGAGCAGGCGCTGCGCGCCCAGCTGGCGCAGCTGGCAGCGAAGCTGCGGGGCCGCGTACTGAGCGCGGACGAGTGGGCGCAGTCGCAGGCGCAGCTGAGCGCAGCGAAAGCGGCCGCCGAGGCCGCGCTCGAGACGCGGGCCAAAGCGGCGCAGGGCGCGAGCGAGCTTGCTGCGCGGCATGCGCGGTGGTGCGAGCTTGAGGCGCGTCGTGTCGATCAGGCGGCGCAGCTGGAACGGCTTGGCAAGCTGCAAGCCGTGCTTAAGGCCAATGCCTTCGTCGAATACCTCGCCGAAGAGCAGCTCATGCAAGTTAGCCGCGCGGCTTCGGAGCGGCTAAGTGAATTGACGCGTCGACGCTATGCGATTGAGGTCGACTCTGGTGGAGGCTTTGTCATCCGTGATGATGCCAACGGCGGGGTGAAACGTCCGGTAAGCACGTTATCTGGCGGTGAAACGTTCCTTACCTCGCTAGCCTTAGCGCTCGCGCTTTCGGCACAGATCCAGCTGAAAGGGGAATATCCGCTGGAATTCTTCTTCCTCGATGAAGGCTTCGGTACGCTCGACCAAGAGCTGCTGGACATGGTCATCGGTGCGCTTGAGAAGCTTCATATGGACAGCCTAGCTGTAGGCGTCATTTCCCACGTTCCAGAGCTCCGTGCTCGTCTAGCTCGGAAATTAATCGTCCTCCCAGCAGAGCCATCTGGGCGCGGGAGCCGCATTGTCGTTGAGGAACTGTAAGCATGAAGTGACAATTGAGATGTAAATCTAATGAGTCTTTAAACAGTTATTCCCGACATATTATCCCTATCCAAGGCTAATGACGCTCCAACCGTCGTTAGCCTTTTTTACATCCTCCAAATCAACTTTAGGTGATGTCATCAAGCCGATTTGTACAAGTTGGCATACACTGCAAACATCTTTAGGGAAGAGGAGAATGTAAATGGCTACATTTAATGAAGCGCTAAAACATAAGAATAGAATTTCCTCCGTTTTATTAAAAAGAGCGGAGGTCATGGCTGTTGGTGTTGGTTATGCAGATCCAAGTAAACCGGCACTCGGAGCTGGCGTTATTGTTTATACGCATCAAAAAACCATCCCATCCAGTCTGAACAGCCTCAAAGGAATGGTTGCCAAAGCAGGCACGTCAGTTCCCGTTCGTTTTGTACCTTCTGGGAAATTTAAAACGAATGCCTCATCTACTAAACCGAAAGTCTTCCGTCCCACATTGTTTCGCAATAGAGTTCGTCCCGTGCCAGGCGGTGTGAGCATTGGTAAACCAGATCCGTTTGCTACAGGGACAGCAGGTGTGATTGTAATCAAAAACAACCAACTGTATATTCTGAGCAACAACCATGTTCTTATTAAAAACAACTCAACTGCTTTCTCAGCAACCGTGCAACCAGGTCCAGCAGATGCAGCGATTGCCGGAAATACCATTGGAAGAGCCTTTCAATTTGTTAGACTGCGCCCGGGTGAAGTCAATTTCCAAGATTCAGCGATTGCACTGCCGTTTTCAAATAGCCTATTGAATCCAAGATACTTAGTTAGTGCTTCTGGGCAGCTTGTTACAGTACCTGGTCATTTGTTAAGCTATCCTGTCGGTCTTCAAGTGTTTAAATCGGGACGTACAACAGGGTTTGTGAGAGGAACAGTAGAATCCAATAATGTGGATGTGCGTGTTTCCTATGGAGGAACTTTAGGGACATTATTGTTCCGAAATCAATCGGTTATTCTTGGGAATACAGGTGCTGTTTCGCTCCCTGGTGATTCCGGTTCCGTATGGCTTCGCTCAGCGGATCGCTTCGCTGCTGCGCTCAATTTTGCTGGTACAGCGGATGGTATGCGCTCGATTAGTAATCCGATAGGACTGGTGATGTCGACGTATGGTTTACGTATTGCCATTCCGGCCCCTGGTGGAACTTTCAAAGCCGGCGCGATTAAAGGGATTTCTCCACGAGGCAACCATTCTTACGTTCAGCCACTAACAGATGAACAACGTAAACGCACACGAGCTGTGCTAGTTAAGTCCTCTAAGTGAATCCTTTCTTTTCATAAAAAACCAATGAACTAAGTTCATTGTTTTTTGGCTCAACCTCAAAATCAGTGCTTGAATATTTAGCTTGAAAGTCGATGAAGATTACATTCAACTAAAATGCCCGCTTTGTATCGATCTGGGTTA
>NZ_AUGY01000187.1 GCF_000422905.1 Paenibacillus alginolyticus DSM 5050 = NBRC 15375 | reverse complement strand
CACGGAGGACCGAGTTCCTGCCCGATAAGGGCTCAGACCCGTCAGCTAAACGTTATCGGTCTCCACGCCTTGGTCAGGTGTAACGAAGGAATGTGAGGGCATAGACCCGTAGAGTCTTGGGATGGTGAACCCCCAAGGAAATTGTGGAGTATGCGTGCAGAAGAATAACACTTGGAGAAATGTTCCAACGCTTCTTCTGTTCCCGCATGCCCAAAATCGAAACAACGGTGTCTAATGATGTCTAATGAGCTTGCTATTCGAACGGCAACTGTATTCCAAGGCGACGAAATCCTGCGAATGAGTGAGAATATGTGAGATAAACCCTTAAAACCGAGGGACGGGCAGGATTGTTGAATATTATTCGCGGTGAACCGTATCATAAGTAACGACAAGTTTTATAGGTTGAAACGCGCAGGAGCCTGTTAAAACGTGGTTGTGCGGCATGAGTTTTGTGCAGAAGGGGCTAACTCAAAAATGATCAAAAGCAACAAGGATAACCCTAAAAAAGACATGGATACATAATATGTTATAAAAAAATTGAACATAAGTCTATTACTTTTTTTGAATAAATTGTATTGTATTAATGCGGCCGCAACGCAGTAAGAATTGGGATGATGGGAGAAGATCTATATGATTACACTCAGAAAGATCACACTGGAAAACCGGCGTACCATGTTTAATTTAGAAGTTTCGGAAGATCAACGGAGCTTTGTTGCGTCCAACCTGTCAAGCGTAGCTTCGTGTTATGTTCTTGCAACCAATGGGGGACGTCCATTTCCATTTGTCATTTACGCTGATGAGCAGCCGGTCGGTTTTGTTATGTTGGCTTATGGAATTACAGGTTACGAAGAACCATCAATCGCAGAAGACAACTATTGTATCATGCGACTGATGATTGACAAGCAATACCAGAACAAGGGTTATGGTCGGGAGGCTATGAAAAAGATTTTGGAATTTATTCGTACCTATCCAGCAGGGCCAGCACATTATTGTTGGATTCCTTATAAACTTGAAAACATCGCTGCCAAAAAACTTTATGAAAGCTTTGGATTCCGTGACAACGGTGAAGTTTTTAACGACGAGTCAATAACTGTGTTGGAACTCTGATTTGCTAAGATTTTTAAAGGGGGTCGTCGTCAATAAATTGACGGCTTTTTTTTGTGCGAATGGCGGCGAACGATATATGTTCTTGTCATCCGACAATATGTTGAGTGTCAAGAATATAGACCGATAAACATCCGCAGAAACTGCGGCTTTTTTATTTTATCGGAACAAATTCTTGTCATCGATGAATGACAAGAATTTGTTCCGATTGCCGAATGAGGCCAAGAATATGTACCGATTACCGATTCTTTGTAAGAAATTGGTCGAATAACATGCAACATGTTGTTTTATAAAAGACGGGAGTAATGGTGTTCATTTCATGAAATTATCAATAAAAGGAAATTCTACGAAGTTCACGAATACATACATAGCACAATATTTTGTGAATTTCGCAAAAAAGACGTTAGATGAAAGATACGCAAGGCTATAAAACCTTATAAACAACATGGAGGTTAACTCATGGAGAATATTGAAAAGTTCATTGGTAGTTGGACTAATCATTCCGGACATATTTTAAAGATATACAAAATCAATCATATAGAAGTGCGAGTAGACTTTTACCCGCATTTAGGTTGTGAACCTATAAATCGAGAATTATTAGGAAGAAGAGCTTTATCGGTAAATATGAAGGCCATTTTACAAGAACAAGGACTTCAAATTGAATTAGGAGAAGAAGGACTAGGACCAACACTAGAACTGGCAGTAACTATGATTAACAACAAGGACTATTTAGAACCGCAGGTCGTTATGGGATTATATGATGATTATGAAGATGATTTTGGTGTTCCATGGATATTACCGTTATCTTACTTTGAAAAATTAGAAAATGAATAAAACATCTAAACAAAATTATAAAGGGATTTAATTCCAAGTAATTCGAAGAAGGCGTATCCATCATCTAACACCATATTCACACTGGGGCTGATGCCCCTTGGTCTGCCCGAGGCATTTCGAGGAAGTAGAATCGACCCAGTCGCATTCGCTCCTTTAAGCCTCTCGGGTTCGTGAATACAACAACGTTAAGTGAAATCCCCGCTAAATCAACATTGATTGGAGTGCTCTAGATGCAAACTCAACTATATTTTTGGAAACCATTAATTGAAAGACATCAAGAAGAATTATCAATAGTTTTAGATTACTATAATAAAACCAAAAGTTACTTTAACAATATAGAAGAAGAGTCCAAGGAATATGGTGAAAAACTATTCCGAGAATATCCAGGAAATGAAGATACTGATACTGCGTCGGTGGCAGAGTGGGCACAAGAGGAAAGCGTTGAAATGTATCTTACGTTATTGACTATGAAGTCCAATCACTTATTAATGACAATTTCACTCTTATATCATACTTGGGAACAACAATTAATTCGTTTTACAATCAATGAATTGAGCCATGAGCTTTCCTTTATTAAGAAGGCATTGGAGTTCAAAGATGTTCAAACAATATTTAGGTTGCACGGGATAAATATCTCGGACAAAGTTTCTTGGACAAAAATACGAGAACTAAAATTTCTTACAAATACAATTAAGCATGGTGATGGAGATTCTGCGGATAAGCTAAGAAAGATAAGACCAGACTTCTTCCGTAGGGATCCAGTAGATGATTCTTTTGATACTTTGGAATTACATGGAGCAGTTTTGCTAAATGGATACACATTAAGAGTGACAGAAAGTGATCTTGAAGCTTATTTATCTGCTGTTATTTCATTTTGGGATGAGATGCCAGAAAGAGCATATTGTGATGTCGATACATTATTAAGTCGGGCAGAAAAATAATTGAATAGTTGATCCTTCGAAGGCGGGGACATCACTTAACACCATATTCACGCTTCGGGGCATTCGCCTCTCGGGTTCGTGAATACACAGAACGTTAGCTGAAATCTTCGAAAAACATTAAGGAGATTTTAAATGAAATTACTCTTCCGAGAAACAAATCTTATCTTATATAAGAAATTTAATAATACAGTAACAACCAAAGATTACTTGAAATGGGCAAATACTTTAGCGGAATCGGATGTTGAATCGGACACTTTATATATGATCCTATCAATGAGTACTAATGAGAGTCTTTTTGTGTTTGAAGAGTATTACGATAAAGCATTATATGAACTAGGAATTAGTATTCCAGGATTTGAAGAATGTGCTAGAACATATCTGTATTTCCTCTGTAAGGAAATTATTAATGGTACAAGAAACAATTTTGACATTGTTAGGGATATATTTAGAGTAATTGTAGAACTGAATCACCCAGTAGATCTGTCAATTTGGATGAATCTCGATGAAGATATTGATCGAATAATTTATGATGATAAGTACTATAAACCCAATGAAACAGAGGTAAGGGATCAAATCTTAGTAGAAGCAAAGAAATTTATAGCATTTCAAGAAGCCGAGGACATCAGCTAACACCGTATTCACGCTGCGGTCGCTACGCTCCCTTGGTCTGCAGAGGAATTTCGAGGAAGTTAATCAGCAGACAACCTCTGCGAACCTAACCGCGTCGCGGCCGGCACTACGTGCCTTAAGGTTCTCGGGTTCGTGAATACAACAACGTTCCTATCGGCATTAAGGTGGTGAGGGTTCGTGAATACAACAACGTTATAAACCCTGAAACCAAATAGGCGATATTGATGGAGTGTAACCACTCCAAAATGAAAAATCATTATGAATTGTGGAGGAACGTGACCCGTGATTGATAAAATGCTTGAAATGGAGCTATATAAATATAATGTTTATGATGCATGGCAATTTGTATTAAACACCTCAAAAGCTATTGATACAGCGGAGTTTTGTAAGAGTGTTATATTTGATCTAATTAATAAAATGTCTAGTGAGCATGATGAATGGAAGGATAATTTGTTTAATAATTTAATGAATCAGGAGAATGATTTTAAAGAGGTTTCAATTACTACAAAAAATCTTCCGAATTATAAAATACAAGTTTCTGATATAGAAGTACCGGTTGTGTTTCTATTGAACAAGTTAACAAAAGACTTTTTTCAATATATTAGAAATTCATTTGACTCAATGTCCCAAATTTCCAATACAGCTTTATTAGCCAACAAGGCAAAAAAGATTGACAGTGTCGATTTTCCAAAGATGAAGGGTGTTTTTGATCAACAAACATATGCACAAGATTTTCCGGATATGTCTTTATGGTACGAAACCATTAGTTCATCTTCTGAATTTATTTACATAGATGCATTTAATAATCGTTCAAAGCACACATATGATGTTTACCTTAAAGTTTCTATGGAATTTCTAGGATCCAATAATATTACTGAAATAAATCCATTTTTAAGGAAAGATGTACAACATGGTAAGCAGGATATTATTACTTATCTAAATTCAATATATGAATTTACTAGAAATTCTTTTAAAGACTTTGTTAGGACATTGAAAAGCGAGTACGTAAAAGAAAAGTATATTGCAAATAGAATACACAAATTAAAAGCAAAACAGCAAAAAATGCTGGATTCTCCCGATAGTAATTATTCAGTGATTTATATTGAATCACAAGAAAAATATGAAGAGTTGCCTGATGAAATTCGAGTGCTTCTCTTAAATAAAATTGATGATGAGATTTTATGTAAGAATTGTGAAATAGAAACGATCTTGGTAAGTGATAAAGAAGACAGCTATCTTGCAAGATATATAGCAGATGATTCTTATGGTGATGATACTTTACTAAAATATCGTAGGTACAAGAAGGATAACTTGACAGGTCAAATAGTATTTTTTGAAGAAATCAGCAAGTGGAAGAATAACGCCACTTTTTATAAAACTAATCCTTATATAGATATTAAAGCAGTGAGCGATGACAAATTCTTTTTGAGTAGAATTCAACTACCTTTCTAACAAAACATTTAGATTTAATAAACTTTATTAAGCAGATATAGAAATACTGAAAGTATATTCAGTGAAGACATGGACAGCGTATAACAACATATTCAGCATTTACGCAAAAACATAGAAGGGTATGTCTATGATGCTGATCTATCCAGAAGCGAGTGTTTGAAAGTGATTGTGGATAGTACGTGCCTATCCGAGTCTCCTAAAGGAATATGTAATTGATAGTTGAACAAAACAAAGAATAATTATGCCGCGGTAGTTGAGGGCCATTTAGAGACATATTTTTAACGAAATACGAATAATTTAAGCTTTTTCATAATCAAAGTATAAGTACCCACAGATGATGTTAATATTTTGTTTTCCATAATAACCAAAAAAGGGCAGTAAAATAAAGCCAGTGAAGCGGAATCTCCGTTACACTGGCTTTATTAATTAAAGGCAAGTAAAGAGTTTTGTGTTTCTTTTTATTAACCCCAATATTTCCAATGAAAGATGAGAAGGAGTTTAAGATTTATAGGTGACTTTATTAAGGCCCCTTAAGAAAAGTTCATCTTTGCATCGAGATGTCCAAACTTTTTTTAACTTTTCCCAATATTTAAATGATACTTGTTTAGAAAGCTCTCTACAAACTACAAATGAAAGGGTTTCAGCGAAATCAGTCCATTTTTCATTGTAAGTAACCTCGGTTCGCGCTGAATTTAAATCGATATCTCGATTACCATTAATATCAATGAATATTTCGGTGCGGCAGAGCCGCTGGGTTAATGAGTGAGAGCCACGTTGTTAATGAAATAGAGCCGCCCTCTCAGAGGTGAGAGCCACCGCGAATAGATGGCTCTCGTTAGCAATGCTGGACTTAAATCAACTGTGCTTTTCGCTTTCTCATCGAATCTTCGCCGTCGATGAGCATGTGATAGGAATTATGAACGATACGGTCTAAGATGGCGTCCGCCATGGTGTGTTCTCCAATTTTATCGTGCCATCCTTCGGGAGCAAATTGAGAGATGAAAATCGTTGAGGCATTCTGATGCCGAGCCTCAATGA
>NZ_AUGY01000186.1 GCF_000422905.1 Paenibacillus alginolyticus DSM 5050 = NBRC 15375 | reverse complement strand
CTCGAGCAGCATTTCGATACCGGCGTCGCACACGCGGGCCGCACGCTTCATCGAAGCGATCTCTGCCTCATTTTTCTTGGACTTCAGCTGCTCGATGATCATGGATCGTTTCACTTCGGATTCTTTGAACGCCTCATTGATCGGGAACCAGAACTCCAGATCCATGTACGTATAACCACAAATGCCGATCTTTTTCGGCTTGTCGACAGCTGCGCGCTCTTTTAGGAACGGAGCCCAATCTTTACGGATTTCGCGGATGTCGCCGCCCATGTCATCCATAGCGGACACGGAGTGAGCCGACGGAATCTCACTCATTGGCAAGAAGAACACTGGATCGCGGTCAGGCACCAGATACAGCAGCATCGGCTGTGGATATACGCCATCAATGGTGCGGTAGTTTACTAGCCAGCGGATGTTGGACATTCGGTAGCAGTCGCCGAAGACGATCAATGCATCCAGACCCTCATCCACAATTTTTTGTTTCGCTATTTCAACACGGGCTTTATAGTCCTCATTGGTGATGATTTCACCCGGCCCTTGGAATTCGCCGTAACGTACCCATTTTTCAAATTTATCTGGAATCCATTTCAATGCTGCATTTGATATCATATCTTCGATCTCCTCTCAAATTTCAACTTTTATTTTTTTAGTTTCGTATTGAGCGCCCAGTCTGTGTATGCGGACGCAACATCTACGTTACTTTTATCAACAACCGCAGTCGGAACATTTAAAATTTTATCGACGGTATAGCCAAGAACTTCATTCATGAAAACCGCTTTAATAAATTCGCGTCCCATATCAACAGGACCAACGTTAACAGTGGCTGTCAGCTTACCTTTGCTGATCGATTCATAACCCGACTTAAGACCGTCGGCTCCGATCGTGATTATACCCTCTTTACCATCCCAGAGTTTCAGACCGCGTGCTTCCACTGCCTGTGTCGCGCCCTGAGCCATTTCCTCGTTCTCTCCATAGATCAAATTCACGTCAGGATGTGCTTGGAGCAGATTCTCGGCAGCCTGCATACCCTTGTCACGAACGTAATCCCCGCGCTGCTCACCCACGACTTGCAATTCCGGATACGGCTTAATCGCCTCAAGAAATCCTTCTTTTCGTGCGGTTGACCAATGGCCGGGCAGCCCCCAAATCAGTAGAATCTTTCCTTTTCCGTTCAGCTTTTTGGCTGCATACTGACCTACAAGATATCCTGACTGGTAATGGTTGTTATAACCAATTGCGGAGACTGCCTTCAAATCGCTTTCCTTCCACATTTCAGCTGGCATGTTGAACATATAAATCGCTGTTCCCGCGTCCATAGCCTTCTGGTAAACGGAATTCATAGCATCAAAATCGCCTGCAGAAGAGACCATAATTGCATCAAACTTCTTAGCAGTCCAGTTCTCAATTGTTGACACTTGGGCTTCCACTGCTTGATGCTCGCTCGGCGCAGCCATCTCATACTCGAACTTCACTCCAAAGCGGCTACTTAGTTCATTCATCATCGTATTAGCACCGTGCTCAACGATATCGTAGAATTCAGAAGCCGCTGGTGGTGCGAATCCAATTTTCAGCGTACGTCCTTTTGCAGCTTTGCTCACGAAATCCTCAAAATTCTTATCCCCCCACTGATAAGATGTACTTGATGAGGAAGAGCCCGCCTTGGTTGCTCCTGTTCCAGATACCGCCGATGACTCACTAGTGCTTTCACAGCCTGCCAGAAGCAAAGTTGTTATAAGGGCGACGACCATTGCGCTTTTCATACTTATTTTTCTAATTGACATGTGTTTGACCTCCTTCATTTTTTGAGCCCAATTTGGAATGCAATCAGCTTAACATGTACCCTTTGCCCTTTGCCCTTTCGTCTTTAACAATTTACATGGCTCACCCCCTAAAAATCGTTTCTCACCCTCAATCATTTTTTTCCTGGTTGCGTTTAAAATATCCGCCCCAAATATTTATAGATACGGCAACTAGAATGATGATACCCACGACGATCGTCTCCCAGTACGGATGTACGTTTAGCAGATTCATGGCATTTTTAATGGTGAATAAAATAATGGCTCCGAGCGCCGTTCCGACCAGGCTCCCCTTACCGCCTGATAAACTTGTTCCGCCGATAATGGCGGCAGCAATCGCCTCTAACTCGTAGTTCTTCCCCATCTCCGGGTGTACGGTGGTGAGGCGCGAGGCAAGAAGAATACCGGCTATGGCGGCGATCAGTCCAGATAAGGCGTAGACCTTTATACGCAGCTTGTCGACTTTGATACCAGATATGCGCACCGCTTCCTCACTACTCCCAAGAGCTTGAATGTGACGGCCAAACTTCATTCGGCGATAGACGAATAGGAGAACAAGAAGGAGAACAATCACTACAATAACCGGGAACTGCACATTCAAAAAACGTCCTTGACCGAGGAAATCGAAATTACTTTTCATGTACGACCGGAAAGGAATAGCTTTCGTCCAAACATAAAGGATACCGCGTGCAATAATCATCATGGCTAGAGTGGCAATAAAGGGAGATACGCCTAACTTCGTAATGACAAGCCCATTTACGATGCCTATCACTACGCCGAGAACTAGACCGGCCAGAATTGCAATGACAATGTTTACGTCCTGAAAAAGTAACCATGCCGTCATTCCACCGCTAATTCCGACGATAGAACCAACTGATAGATCAATTCCACCCGTTGAGAGAACAAAAGTCATACCTAACGCTAAGATCATAACGAAAGCAGATTGCTGCAGCACGTTTAACATATTGGTGTAAGATAAAAAGTGGGGCGAGATAATTGACATCGCTACGATGATAATTGCTAAGAAGATGATGAGGCCCAGTACTTGTTTATCTAGTCTCAGAGGCACATGCAAAAGCTTTGGACTATCCGAAACCGAATGTATGATATGTTTTTGACTATGATTTGCCAATTTCTTAACCTCCTTGAGAAGTAGCTAGGCCATTTCAATCCGTTCTCGAGGATGTAAAACGTTCTACACCCACGGCAGTAACGATGATCACACCGGTGATGATCAACCGATAAAACTGGTTTACCGCCAAGAGGTCCAAGCCGTTAGACACAAGTGCGAGTATAATTGCACCAATTGCAACACCAACCACACTCCCTTTGCCTCCAAACATACTGGTTCCTCCAATGACCGCCGCAGCGATAGCGTCCAATTCATAGGAAGTTCCCATTAGCGGTTGTACGGCCGTTAAACGTGAAGTCAGAAGGACACCCGCACCCGCAGCAAGCAAACCCGAAAGCGCATAAACTCTTATTTTAATGCTATCTGTGGAGATACCGGATAGATGCGCCGCTTCTTTGTTAGAGCCTACAGCAACAACAAAACGTCCGAAGCTGGTCGAAGTGAACAGAAAGTAACACAACAGAAAAACAACCAAAGTAATCAAGACCGGCATAGGTATTCCAAACACTTTTCCCTGTGCAATAAATTTAAACGCCGGTGTGGCAAAATTTCGGATTGGCTCCTTGATGGTGAACAGAAGCAGCAATCCCCGTGCAATGTAGAGCATCGCGAACGTGGCCAAAAAGGGAGATATCCGCAGCTTTGTGATCAGGATTCCGTTAAAAATGCCGATTAATGTGCCCAAGGCCAGTCCGGCCAAGATCGCGAACCACATGTTTATTCCGTTCATCATCAACCAACCGGTAATGCCTCCACATAAACCCAGAATCGATCCCACCGATAGATCAATGCCGCCCATCGTTAGTACAAACATCGTGCCAAAAGCAACGACCATAACAAATACAGATTGCAGCAGTAAGTTTGATAAATTTTCCACCGTCAGGAAGTGTGGTGACGTCACTGACAAGAGCACGAACAGTAAGACCAGGATCAACGGCACGCCCATTCCTTGGCGTGTAAAGACCGGCAGCAGCTTTCTAGTATTCGTAATCATTCATGTCCTCCCGAAGCGTAGAGCATAATATTCTCCTCTGTCGCTTCTTTTCGTGAAAACTCATGAACAAATTTTCCTTTGTGCATCACATAGATGCGATCGGAGAGCCCCATCAGCTCAGGGAGTTCAGAAGAAACAATCAGAACCGCTCCTCCATTCCGCACAAACTCAGCTATCAAATTGTAGACTTCAACCTTAGCCCCAACATCAATACCCTGCGTCGGTTCGTCAAAGATCAAAACCTTTGGCTGTGTGAAGAGCCACTTGGCTAATATGACTTTTTGCTGGTTTCCTCCGCTCAAGAACCTTACCTTCTGATTCACGGAAGGTGTCTTAATCCCCAAACGCTTAACATAATCCTCTGCTATTTGCGATTCCTGCCTTTTCTTTAGGACAAGCTTCTTAGATAGAACCCTATTAATCGCAGCCATTGTTATGTTATGACTAACCGATAGCTCCACTAACGCCCCTTGTAATTTTCGATTTTCTGGCAATAGGCCAATTCCACCCTTGATCGCATCGCGTGGTGACCGAATACGTAATTGTCGCCCTTCCACTGCTACGGTCCCCGAACTGATTGGATCCGCACCCACGACAGCCCGTACAGTCTCCGTCCGCCCTGATCCGGCGAGCCCGGCTATACCCACAATTTCACCCTGTCGAACATGGAAGTTGATGTCCCGCAGAACACCGCGACGGTTTAAATCGGAAACTCGCAGCAGCTCCTTGCCGATCCGCACTTGCTCTTTTACGATATGATTCGATATTTCCCGGCCAACCATCATGGAGACGAGCTGATCAATATTCGTATCTTCTTTATTCACTGTGGCAACGTTTCTGCCGTCACGCATGACACTGAAACGATCAGCCAATAAGAACAGCTCGCGCAGATGATGCGATACGTAAATGATCGATACACCCTGAGCCTTCAAGAGTCGGATGAAATCAAATAAAACTTCCCGCTCGTGTTCAGCAAGCGCTGCCGTTGGCTCATCCATGATTACGACAGATGCCTGATCAGAAAGCGCTTTCACAATCTCGATTACGCGATTTTTCAGTGCATCCAGCTCACTCACCGGCCGATGAAGATCCTCCACCGTAGGGAAAAATTTTCGGTACAGCTTCTCCGTCTCCTGAAACATAGCCTTCTCATTCATCGTTTGCAGCCCCAACACTGACGTAACAATTTCCCGTCCCAGGTATACATTCTGAACCGCAGTTAGGTGAGGTGCTAGTGTTGGCTCTTGAAAAATTGTACTGATGCCAAGCTCCTTAGCATGCTTTGTGCCATCTATTTCTACAATTTTGCCCCCGACTCGAATCTCCCCGCTATCCTTGCGGTATAATCCGGAGAGAATCTTAATCAGAGTGGACTTGCCGGCACCATTTTCTCCTACCAGCGCCAGCACTTCCCCTTTACGCACTTCAAGTGAAACGTCTTGGAGTGCCTTAACACCGGGGAATGACTTGGTGATTCCGGTCAACGAAAGAAGTACGCGATCGTCGTCTTCAGCTACCATCTGATATCCTTCACTCCTATCTATCATGAACTCTTGACGTATATGAACCGTGTTAATTTATTGCGCCTACCCTTATTAAACATCAAGTCGGGTAGGCGCATTTTTACCTCGGCAAAGCTTTATTTGTTATTCAACGTAAAGGAAACGGTTAAAGGTATGGAAAGGCTCCAGACCATTCTTGCGCACAACCACTTGATCCTCAGTCCGCACGCCGCCGATACCAGGAACGATCAATGAAAGTTCGTAAGCAAAGGTTTGGCCTTCTTCAAGCACATTGTCGCAAGCCGGTCCGATTTCCGGAATATCTTCCTCTGGATCCATGCCTGTTGCATGCGCGCCGGTACGGCCTTCGCTCACTTCTACCAGATATTGCTCAACTTCGTATTTACGGAATGCCTCACGGATGACACGGTCAGCCTCGATACCGGTCATGCCGGCTTTAATTTTTTGCAAGCACTCTTCGTATCCGAGGGAGCAGGCTTCCATCAATCGTTTTGCCTCTGGAGACACGTTGCCGTAACAGATCGTGCGGGCATTGTCAGAAGAGTAGTCATTTACGCGAATACCGTAATCCATCATGACAAGATCACCACGACGCATTTGACGGTTAGTTGGGCGTTTGAAGAGGACGTCTGTATTCTCACCGGATTGGATCATGATGTCATAAGCGATCGCGTGTCCACCGTTTGCGAACATTGCTGCGTAGACAAGCGAGGTAGCTTCCTGCTCGGTAATCCCTTCGCTGTCCCGCAGCA
>NZ_AUGY01000185.1 GCF_000422905.1 Paenibacillus alginolyticus DSM 5050 = NBRC 15375 | reverse complement strand
TTAATACCCAAATGTTTGGGGGTTAACGGCTGATTTTCTTTCGTTAATAGAACGTTGATGTCGCCGCTTGGCTCGATGACTGCAAATTCAACGTCAGCAGCTTTAAACACACTTTTTTTTCGCAGCTGTTCCATCAGCTCGTCCGTGGTAAGCCTTTCCTTCTTTAGGTTGTCCTCCATAATCTTACCGTCCTTAATAAGTACAGCTGCTTTACTGTCTAGGAAGTCCCTTGCGGTTTTGCTTTTCAATTGCAAAAATTCCATCACCAGGGAAACACCGACCCAAACTGCGATCGAAACAAGGCCCAGATACCAGTTGGTATCCAAATCTAAGGACACGTAAGCGGCGAGGCTTCCGATTGTGATCCCGGTGATATACTCAAACAAAGATAGCTGGGATACTTGTCGTTTCCCCAATATTTTCGTCATCACAAAAAGAACCACAATCGCTAGTAATGTTCGCAAGGCAATTTCTAACCATTCTGGCATGACTGCTTCCCTTCTTTCTAAGTTCCATTAAATGACAAATATAAAGATACCCTATTTCCATAATATTCATGCATTACCAAGTGAAATTTTTCTATGTATAAGTCTTAGTTTTATGATATTGGATCATTGAGTGTATGTTTTAGGCGGGAGACGGAAACATTAAATTTTGGTATTGGGAGTAAGTAAGCATCTTTCCTTTTACCTCCGAACCCATACTTTTCTTGGCTATCCCTTTGTAAAGGAGGTGAACCCAGTGACAGTAGCTTCTCAAGTCAAAACCTGTGTAGCTTCTTTGAAAAGTGCCCAAGCCAGTCTGGAACAATTTGCTTTGGAAACACAAAATCAAGAAGCAAAATCGCTCTTTACAAATGCATCCCAACAAACTCAACAAATCCTTCAGCAAGTGGAAAGCCGCGTACAGCAGTTAGAGAATGAAGAACCCCAATATAAGGGTTTCTAAGAATCAAACAGGCATGTAACTCCCCTTGTGTGACTGATTAAAAAGATCAAACCCTACATTAGAAGTAGGGTTTGATCTTTTTTTATCCGGGTATTCTCTTTTTGAGCGGTTGGAGCAACCGTTGAATGACGTTTCTTCGGCGCCCTTTGGTCAAGCTAAAAGCTGTCGCGCCAATCGCCAGTGCCAGGGCAGACATTACCCAAGCTCCCCTTCGGCCAGTTGCATAGCGATTTTTACGTCCTCTAAATAAGGACATCACCCACTGCACATTTTTCACCACCCGTCATGGACTCATTTGTGTTCGAAGTCAAACTATAATAGTTTGAGGCGAATTTCATTTATCATACCGGTAAACCGCTGGCAAATCTGCAGAAAAATGGCGAGATTACTTTCCGTTATGATTTCCACTTTCCTTTCGGCATGGACGGACATCAATTTGATTGGCCAGTTGATTACATGTGTGTATATGCAACTCTTAGTTGCGCATTATAAAGATAAATAAAGGAGGAATTTCAGTTGGTGTGGATTCTTTGGTTGTATCTAATCAATACACTTTTGATGTTAATCGTAGCAATCCGCGAGGTGCGAAGACCGGCCAAGGCATTGAATTGGCTAGCTATTTGCCTCGTTTTTCCTGTCATCGGTTTCGTATTCTATCTCAGTATAACAAATCCCATACGTATTTCTCATGAAAGACTAACGTCTCCGCATAGTGAATCGGACACGTTGCCTGATTCATTCAGCCGCTCAGCCTTTGTTATCGCTCACTCTTTACGGCATTTGTCCGTATATGGCCTTCGAAACGGCCGAGTCCAAGTGCTTATGAACGGCATTGAAACCTATGAGAGACTGATGGAATCCATAAAGAGCGCGTTAAATTCGATTGATTTGGAATATTTCATCTATAGGGATGACCAGATTGGCAGATGCATTACGGATCTATTGATCGAAAGGGCCAAGGCTGGTGTACGAGTCCGCTTTGTGAGAGACGGTTGGGGGAGCAGAAAATTTCCACGAACACAGATCATTCGGATGATGGATGCGGGGATTGAATGCCGTACGGTATTTCCCGTGCGCTTCCCTTGGGTATTGTCCAATTGGAATTACCGGGATCATTGTAAGATCGTCGTGATCGACGGAAAGGAAGCTTTCACTGGTGGTATCAACATTGGGTATGAGTATACCGGCTTAAAGCCAAACGTGGGGTTCTGGCGCGACACTCACCTGCGAATCATAGGTGAGGCTGCTGGCGACCTGCGCACTATTTTCAACATCCATTGGAATATTGCTTCACCAGAACGGGTAAAGGTGAGAGCACAGAAGAACACCCTAGTGGAGAACGTACAAAAACCCATTGAGGGGCTAAGGGTTGCTGTTTCCGGACAAGCGGCAGAATGGGCTTCTGAGTTGGGCAACCTAAGTGGCAACGTTATTGACACCGCCACGAATACAGAAGCGTTGCGGAACGCGTACATGCAATCGTTTGAAGGTAATCCTGGAATTCCTACTCAAGTGATCCGTGAGGTCTATTTTATTTGCCTGACACAAGCGATAAAGACACTGGACATCACAAACCCTTATTTTGTGCCCGATGCAGACATCATCATGGCGATAAAGACAGCTGTGGCGCGCGGGGTGCGTGTGAGATTGATGGTCCCTCACCATTCGGATCAAAAATTCGTGGACCTTGCAAGCCGTACTTATTTCGGAGAACTGTTGGAAGCCGGGGTTCATATTTATCAGTACAATAAAGGGATGTTGCATGCAAAAGTAATGATCATCGATGGAGAGATTGCCGAGGTAGGTGCGGCGAACTATGATATGAGAAGTTTTCGACTGAATTACGAGGTGTGCGAAGTCATATACAGTACCGATGTGGCGAGGGAACTCACAGAGCAATTTGAGCGTGATCTCACCCATTCTGTACCGTTGCGCATTGGGGATTTGCTGCATCGTTCACTTCCACAGCGCATAATGGAGCAAGGAGCGCGCCTACTTTCACCGATGATATAACCTGAAACAAAAAAGCTTATTTTTTGCAATCCTTTATATCCGGCAATAGAAAGGGGGATGAAAGAAATCTTGTTTCTCCAAATAACGATTAAATTGTTATTGGGCTTTGTGGGCTTGTTGATTATTACCAAGATGTTAGGAAAAACACAATTTAGTCAGGTAACACCGTTTGATTTTATTTCGGCTATTTTTTTAGGAGAGGTCGTGGGAAGTGCTCTATATGATGAAAAAGCAACCGTCTTAACGTTGCTGTATTCTTTATTCTTGTGGGGGTTGCTCATGTTGGCCGTTAAAATGTTGGGGCAGAAGTCTTTAAAAATAAGAGGTTGGATCGACGGGAGACCATCTATCGTCATTCGAAATGGAAGGATCATCCTAAGAGAATTAAAAAAGAACAGGATTAATATACACGATTTGATGTATATGTTGCGGCAATCCAATGCCTTTTCGGTGCGCGAAGTAGAATATGCGCTATTGGAGCCAAACGGAAGTATAAGCGTTCTTAAAAAAGCAGACTATGATACCGTAAAACGTAAAGATTTGAATCTACCACCACAACAGGTATATTTGCCAACAACGTTGATCACTGACGGGGAAATCATTTGGGACAATCTAAAAGTTGTAGGTTATGATAATAAATGGCTGGAACTGCAGATCCAGTCTCACGGGATAGATGAAGTGAAAAATGTGTTATATGCTGAGTGGAAAGAAAACGAAGGGATTTATATCGTACCTTATTCTTAATACCGATGTGAAACGATTGGGAGCGATCCAACAATAGAGGGATACAGTTCCCTCCTTAATTCAGTTAAATACAAATAGGCTACCGATTATCAATACGATCGGTGGCCTATTTGCCTCATTACATTTGAACAAGCCTTGCCTCAAAAACTGTTTATCTTGATTCCTATGTTCTCCATAACCTCTTTTGTTCGTTCCATTGGACCTGGCTCACTTTCATCCTGTATACCTTCCTGTCCATCTAGACTCGAACTTATCGCTGCTTCATCGCCATTCATTACGTTTTGACCCTCAGAATGGATAACCGTTTCACGTCTGTTTTTTCCCATTGTAGACTCCTTTGTACTGAGGCTGCTCTTCATTTTCGATTTGCTGAACTTGTGTGCTTGCATGATCGACAAGTTGTTGTGTGGACTGAGCCAAATTCGTGTATAAATTCATAGCCTGTTGATTTTGAGTACCTAATGCAAATTATTCAAAGTTAACCAGGGCACTTTTAAATGTTGCAACAGCCATTTTCAAGTCGGAACCAACAGTCATGAGTCAAATTCCTCCATAAACAATCAGGGGCCTAGGCCGATACAGACCCTACTATTATTCCAAATATCCCAATCCATTATGCAGATTATTTATTTGTTTTGCTGATCCCCAGACAATGGTTCCGTCCTCGTTACTCATAGATTTGGGATTGTTAGCATCCCAGTATCTCGTTAAGCTTACACTGTGGGGCACCCATTGCCCAACTTCTTCGTCATGGACTATTGAAAGCTAGCTTCATTCCAAACCAAAATCAACGAGAACTTCGAGAACTTGTTCGTTATCGCCGAAGTATCATTGAAGAACGAGCCCGTAATCGGATTCAAAAGGTTTTAGAAAGAGCCAACATCAAGCTTAGCTCCGTTGTTTCGGATATTATGGGCGTTTCCTCTAAAGATATGCCTCATGCCATCGCAGATAGTGAAGATGAACACACTAAAACATCCGACTTGCCAGGCCCGCCACATGCCGTCCAAAGCGTCTAGTGGTATGTCATAGTTTCCATGACATTAGTCTATGGAAGTTATTAAATTTAGAACACGGCTATCGCCTATATTAAGGGGATTATATTGGCGTTTTGAGCCTTTTATGTATCATAGACAGAAAGGCCCTATTTTACCACTTTTTCCTTTCTTACGAAGTATCCTGTAGCTATTATTGGTGCTAGCGCTTATTATATGCGGTTTGGAATATAATTCTCTTCTTAGGATAAAATAACCTTCGTTCTAATGAATGCCGGAGGTATTGAATATTGACTATTGAGATTAAGCCGAGACAGCCGAAGAAATGTTTAGGGTGCGTTTGGGGTAAATGGGATGGAATGAAGCAGTTTTGTCCGAGGATAAGATGCGTAAGGACGGATAAGTAGTTAGACCCTAAATCCTCCAATATGATCAAAAGCCCTCTTTCCTTCGGGATAGAGCGCTTTTTTGATTGTTTTGGGTCTAAAGAAAAAAAGTCTTTATAGGCATTTGCTGTGTTGTGTCTATCGGCTTTCATAGACTGATGTCGGGTAGACCCATAAAAAAGGAGGAACTTCTAAATGTACAATCCAAAACCAGTGTTTATCAAAGATAATGATTCTTGTACGAGGCAGATGTATGAGTGGTACCTTCAGATGACAGAACAATTAAGGTCATTTCATTTAGATAAAGCGGCTTATTTTAGGAAAATAATTAAAAAAACAAAAAGTGATTTTTATGAGTATTTTCGTGATGATTTTGTAGTATTTATGAAATGATTTTCTCCTACTTTAGGCTATCGCCGTGCTTCCTATGGTTATACCCCCATAGACTGTTGTCGTAAGCTAATCGCAAAATCAAGGAGTGGTAATTAAAATGTCTTTTACTCATTATCAAATGCCTATGTATACGAATGACCACGCTACCTACTGGAAGCAAATGCACGAATGGCACATGAAGATGCACCATTACCACCAGCAATTACGTGACTATCACTTGGAAAGGGCAAAACATTTTCAGGGTCTGATGGGAGGGACATCCCATCATGGATCTCCACGTCCAGAAGATGCAGTCACGCAATGACTTGGAAAAAATCCGGATAAGATTATGGGATCGCTTCATAACCAATCGTGCGGTTCATGGGGAAACAACTTCTTTTGATGACTTTTGGTATGAATTTCTCGTTAGATATTCTATATCAGAATCACCTGCAGACGCGTACGATGATATTTGCAGGGACTTGGAAAAGTGAATCCACTCAACAGTATAAAAAGGTAAATCCGTCTCTCCTGTATAGTGTTACTTAGTTATGTTTCTAAGTACCATTAGAACAGGCTTGTTTCAATTTGTCAAGTTTTGGGTATGAAAATTTTGTAATATGGGCATAAACGCTGTCGAACCAACCATCGGTTCGGCTTTTTTGGGGTAATACCAGCGTAGCTGACACCACTCGCAAACGTATGGAATAAAATTACAATTATCATGTCGGGTTATTTACGTCAATGGTCAAAGATGGA
>NZ_AUGY01000184.1 GCF_000422905.1 Paenibacillus alginolyticus DSM 5050 = NBRC 15375 | reverse complement strand
CCCCGCACTTTGATCAAATAGTCCAGCGCGGAGCGTCCGCCGATCCCCCTTGACCACCAGTACCATTTGCCGTTGGAAATTTTCAAACTGTCGTGTGTCCGGGTAGTATAGACATTGCGAGAGCAACGTACCAGTTCTGCGGGCTCCCACATTTGCAAATACGTGAGTAAATCCAGACTTTTCGCACGTTCGATCTGATCCCTGCTTACATAGCTCATTGCCGTAGCTCCTCTCCCGTTCATCGTGCCTTACCCCGCTTTTTGGGATACAGATAAGCTCTGCTTTCCTTCAACTCCGTAGCGCCATTCTTTTTCATGAATGCGTCTAAATCGCCTTCATAAACTTGACTTGTCACCCCGTTCGAATCACGAATGTAATAATACATGTCGCCAAATCCGTTCTTCTCTTTGGATATCAACTCCAATGTTGGCACGGTTTCTCCCTCCTCGGTCGGGATAGTTCCGTAACAAAAAGGCGGTAGAATCGGGCAAAAGCATCCGCCGCCGCTTGGGATGGCATACATCATGTTCATTCCTCCGGAAATGCGAAAAGGACCCAGAAGTCGGAGTCCTTTTCGTCTGTAATTTATTAATTTAATAGTGGGGCTATATTCGACCTGTGAAATGCTGCGCATCGAAGTCATAATTTCCCAAACAACAAAAAGCCTGCCACGCGATGAAGCGCAACAAGCTTTCTAAAATGATGTATCCGGTTTTGGTCGAAGCACGAAAGATAAATCACTAAATGGACTTATCACAGTAAGCTAGTCCGGTATTATTTTTGGTTACTGGCCCAAAGTCCATGATTCTGTTTTTAGACCACCTTAAATCATAATATTGTCCCTCTGATTCAACTAGAGGATTAATCAAGTCGTCTGGATGGATCATTACAATCCGAGCCACTTTACCATCTGACAAAAGAACTGAATCCCCAATCATCCTGTTCATTAAGTTTATGATAAAACATTGAACAATAACTGGATCAAATAATCCGAATGCTCGTTGGTATATTTCCTGAAGTACTTTGTATAGTGGAATTGATTTCTTATATATACGCTCTGAAACCATCGTATGAAACACATCGGCAACAGCCACAATCTTACTAAAGTATGCAATCTCTTCACTAGATTTTCCGTATGGATACCCGCTGCCATCTTCTCGTTCATGATGTTGTAGGGCAACCAGCGCTTGTTGATCCGTAATGTTTGGAAGTTTAATAATCATCTCATACCCGAACACCGTATGCAGCTTCATTTCAGCATACTCATCCGAACTTAATTTGCCTGCCTTATTCAGGATTGAATGCGAAATTCTTTGTTTGCCCAAGTCATGCAACAGACCCGCAATAGCAAGGTCATTCAATTCTATGTCATGCAGACCCAACCATTTACCAATTAAATAGGATAGCACCGAAACCCCAATACAATGTCGATACGTATAATGATCTTTCTTTCTTAAACCCAATAAGACATTCGAAATATTATAATTGGAACACAATTCCTGAATCTTTGGCATTACCTTTTGACGGATCATTTGATTTGATGGCTTCTCGGTACTGTGGTGTATCTTTTCATATATAGATTGAACTTCAGAGATTGTTTCATCTATTATAAATTCGGTAATAAGTTGGGTGTCCGCATCCCATAAATTAACACCATGTTGTTGTAAGAGATCGAGATTATGATCATTTAATATGGTGCTCTTTGGTAAAAGCAAACTGCCTTGCCTGGAATAAATATTGTTATTTAATCTTCTCCCGATGAATGTTGTATTGTCGATAGGAATCACTCCCTTCCCTAAGCAAGTCTCTTGATGCTGTTATGATCAAAAGTCATTTCTTCTACCGGTTCAAAGATATCGGTACTATACCGATCAACAGTTACTCTGCCTTCAAACATTTTCTTTACAATAACCTTATTTATTGCTTTTAGGCTTGTCCCAACTCCAGTGAATCCACCTACATACATTGCAGAAATGGTATCTCCAGCCTCCAGTTTAGATCCCCTACATACAGAGTTATCTAGGAAGAATACGATATTGCCCGCTGAATAGAGATCACATTGAATAACACCTTCTCTTCTAATCAAAATATCCCCATTTGACTTTAATGTAGAGTTTTGAGCTTGGTTAATATTTATCTGAACTTGCGATTCTTGACTTAACGCAACTCTCATGAATGCTTCTTTCAATACACGAATGAAATCTTCCATTCTTGGAGCAGTCATCACTTCAACTAGCTTGGTCGGTAACAAAAATAACTCCAAATAATCTTTTAATTGCTGCATAGCGTCCTTATTGTAAGTCTGAAGGCTTGAAATAACGCCAAGCAGTTCTTTCACAACTTCCCAAACCTGCTGATACTTGCTCTCGGTTACTAACAATAACGCTTGTCCATATCTAACCAGTAGTTTCTTCTTACTGATTTCATTCAATAACAATTTTACACTTTCCGCCATCTTCTCGAGGTAGTCCATTAACTGTTTAGAACCGTTATAAAGTCTGTTGTAGAGCATGCCGAAATACCCCGAATAAAGATTACTTCCAATTACATTACCCTTTACTGCAATACTTCCTGTGGCGGTTAAGGTTGAATTATAAACACTGCCAGATATATAAATGTTCCCAAGCGACTCAATAATCATGTTGTCCATGACATCACCATATACAATAACGTCTCCAGCGAAAACGATATTACCTGTCTGCAAATCAACATTACCCGGAACAATGAATGCGGTGTTAATATCGAAATACTTTATCTTATTTCCAGTGACTACTCGCGGTCTTCCTTCTTTCCGTGCTATAACGATATCGTCAGGCGTTATTTCAACATTGCCTTTCCCTGCAATACGAATATCGTGAACGGGATCAGGAAGCAACAGATTACCAAAGACATCATACCCCATCTGACCTTCTACGGGAGGTGTCTTCTTTGCAATTACATCTCCGCTTTTGACAGAAGGAATATTCATATGATTCTTAAAATCGACAAAACCTCTTACTTCTGTAAAGATGTTTTCGATATTTTCCGAAAAGAACATATTTAGGCGAGCATCTTGACCCGGTACCGGAGCTTTTCCTCTGGCGATGGTCACTGGTCTATAAGTAGGTTGAATAATCTCGGTTTGAATAATTGTAACATCAAGATTCATTTTGATATTCATGTTTTCAACAACCGCGAGAATTTCCTGCAAGTTTAATGTTTCCAAATAAATCGTTGAATCTTCTTCGGCAGTAAGGGTTAAATCCAAAGTTGAGGTATTATCAGATAACACCCATGCATGCCTTTTCGGACGATGAACAGTCAAATACGCTGTTAACTTATCGTCAGAAATTTCAATCTCGAATAATGGCATTTCTTCAATCTTCCACTCAATGACACTTTCAGATGATACTTTCATTCTTCTATTGATCTCTTGACCGTCGATAAATAGGATGACAGGTGATTGAGCTTCGATCGTCGGAATTTTCCCCCCATTGGAGGGATTCCCGATAATGATTTTACCCTGTTCGACTTTAATGTATCCATCTTTTATTTGACCCTCTATGTTAATTCCGGCTACTGAAGATGACCCCATCCGTTCACTTTCCGACTCTTGGGAATCATGGTCGAGTTTCTTCAATAGCTTCAATATTTCTTGCTCACTGATAAAATCTGACATACGAATCACCTCATCGACAGCAACTGAGAATTAATTTTCTAGAGCTGCTGTAACTAATCCTAAAAATTCATTGTTGTCGAATGGTTTTGAGAGCACTGCAACATCCTTAGGTATCCTAGTATCATTCCCCAACTCTTCAATGGAGCCTGTGCACAGCAAGACTTTGACTGCAGGATCATCTTTTGAGATTTCTTCTATAAGCGAAATGCCATCCATGACAGGCATTTGATAATCAACTATCAACAAATCGGGTTTTGTATTGAAATAGGCGTTCAATGCCTCTTGACCGTTTGTCGCTTGTAAAACGACTTCATGACCTGCATCCGTGATTAAGGTTGAAATCAATAAGCGAATAGAAAAATTATCGTCTACAATCATAATTCTCGCCATAGGCATCCCTCCATTTGAAAATAAAAAACATCAAGTGATGTTATAGAGGTTCACCTTACCTTCGGTAACTTGGCAGCCGTGAAAATTATCTTCCTGAGGTCCATAATTTTGAGTCCCTACTTTCAATAGGTTTGTCGTTTCGTTTGTGAGAACTATGAAGTTCCTGTCGATTTAAATCTTATATAGTTCAATATTACTACATATATTTCTTAAAATAAACCCATTTTGTAGAGTATACTACGTTGAAATCACCTCCATACTAACTAATGATAAAGCTCTAAAGGGGGTAGCTATGACAGTTGAACTAGCCTTTGCTAAAATTTTGAAAACGTTGAGGATTAACAATATGTTGAGTCAAGAAGAACTAGCCTTTAGAAGCGATCTTGATCGAACTTACATTTCAATGTTGGAAAGAAGTATTCATCAGCCGACCATTTCTACAATATTTGCCTTGTCGAGGGCACTTAACATCAAAGCATCCGAGATGATTAAACTTGTAGAAATTGACTGTGAAAATGATATCGAATCGAATCAGAAAAATTAGTTGAAATAAGGACAACCAGAAGCCCGAATGAATTGGCTACGCCCTTTCCTGTACTCGTGATAGTAAATAAAATCGCATTGAGGGGAGACAAATCAATCCCCCGACAATGCGATTTCTACTTACTACGTCCGAATGAGCAACTCAAAGGTCATTTAGTTTCCGTAATAGATACATCCCATCCCTAAGACCTGCGAAATAGATCCTCTCTTTTTCAATAGTACTCCGATGGTTAAGAATGTCTTCCAACTCGAGAAGAAGATCCACATGGGTTTGTGTTAATTCATCCTTAAGCAGCCTTTCTATTTCGTTTTGCCTAATTCGGAATTGTTCAACCTCCATTTGACTTCCAGCTTCCTTTGCAATTTCAATAAATCTTTGATCGAAAGCTGGTCTCAACCACTCTGGACCAATATTATGCATATTTACCCCTCCCTTCCTCTAGAATGTACCGATGTTACAGTGAAAGGAGAGGTATCTCAAGAAATTATTGGAACTATCCTATGTTTATAGATTACGGTTTTACTTTCTAGATTCTTAACTCTCCATCTCCAACAGTTCCTTGACCCAAGCTTCATCCGGTATCCTCACCAATGGAGCTCCAGAGTGTACTGTTTGTGTCATCAGTCGATGGAGCAATCGCGATAAAAACGTCGATTCCATATGTGTCCCCTCCTGCTTCCACTATAGCAGGAAGCAAGAGAAGGAACGACGGTGTCAGACCGTTATCGCTCACGGCCCACAACCCGCCGTTCCGATATCTCAGATTCTTCGTCCGGTACGCTGTCAACACCCTCATTTTCTCGTTTATCCATATTGAGAAGCGCATTCAATTCCGCAAGTCGCGCCGATTTTGTTTGCAGCTCCTGCTCCTTCTCAAATGGAGTCGCGATTTGTTCTTTCGCCGTTTCCATTTGCTGCCGCAAGGTAGCAAGCTGCTCGCGGGTATGCTCTAACTTTGCAGGCAAGTCGGATAAGGCATTATTGATTCGGGTCATGTTGCCGCCCGCATCCGCTCCGAGGGTCACCGGATGACCCAGCGCACCGCGCAGCGTGACTTTGTATTCCTTGTGGAAGCTGTCAAAGGATAGCCACATAGAAAAGCCTAAATAGCTGCCCGCTGCTTGCGGATCGGGCGAAGTCATACCCTTGCATGCTTCCAGTAAAGCTGCGCCCGCCGCCATCCGCTCCGAGTAGGTAAAATCCTTGATGACCATACCGGGGAAATTCGACTCCTCCGTATCCTCCTTCTTAGTCGCTTTGGAGCGCATGTACAAGGCGG
This sequence comes from Paenibacillus alginolyticus DSM 5050 = NBRC 15375, assembly GCF_000422905.1. Taxonomy (GTDB): domain Bacteria; phylum Bacillota; class Bacilli; order Paenibacillales; family NBRC-103111; genus Paenibacillus_E; species Paenibacillus_E alginolyticus. The sequence continues at coordinate 403 of NZ_AUGY01000184.1, read as the reverse complement.
CATCCCGTTCGTATCCGGCAATTCGTTCCTCCGTGGACTTGATTTGCTGCGGCAGCATTTTGAGCAGCCGATCCTCCAGCGCGTAACGTTGGCTTAAATGGTTGGCTTTGAGCAGCTTGAGCTTGGATACCTGGATGTCCAAGTCCATTTTCTCTTTGATGTACGGATTGCCGGTCGCTAGCGCCTTCACCTCGGCATAGGAAAGAGCCGTTTCGTCAATATCTTCGGCTGACCGAACCGGCGATTTGCTGGTCATGATTTGCGAAATAAAGCGCTGTTTGTTCTCCAGCGTTTGATAAAGGTAAGCCTCGAACGTGTTCTCGGTCACATAGCGAAAAATATGCACCTCGCTGTTCTGGTTCCCCTGCCGGATAATGCGCCCGCTGCGCTGCTCCAAATCGCG
>NZ_AUGY01000183.1 GCF_000422905.1 Paenibacillus alginolyticus DSM 5050 = NBRC 15375 | reverse complement strand
CTTTTCTCCAAGCAGCTTAATGGCTGTATCCATCTTGGTTTCCAACTCCTGAAGGCGTTTAGAATCTTCTATACGCTCACTCACAGAAGGAAGGGATTCCTCACCAAATCTTTCTTTGTAGAACTTAACCCAGTTCGTGATCGTGCTAGGAGACACTGAATATTTACGTGCAAGATAAGATAACTTCGTTCCACTAAGTGCCTCTTGAGCTACCTTGATTCGTTGCTCATCATATAGGATATTGCTTTTCATACGTCTCATTCCCCCTCACCAATATTGTACCTTATTGCATATTGATGACTCCAATCTAATTAGGGGGCTTCAGAGCATTCCTCATGAATTACTGCATTTCCTACATCAAATTCTCCCGAAAACGCCCTTTTGAACCCGTTGAGGAGAAATTAGCTGCACATTTTGCAGGTAATTTCCCAAAAATGGATGCTAACTCATAATTTTGATGTACAAACTGCATCTAGTGTGGTCTTGAACTCACGCAGCTAGCTAACTGCCTTGCCCCAAATTATCATTTCTTGGCAGAAACGAAAAAACAGTTCGGATCACCTCAATGAGGTTTCCCGAACTGCTAATTATTATGACTTATTCGTGGTGGTGTGCATCATGTGTCTCACGCTGGTTGCGGCGACGGGCTACACCAGATTCATAGGCGGCTTCCATGACCGCTTCTCGTACCTTCTCAACAACAGCAGTGTTGAACACACTTGGAATAATGTAATATTCGTTCAACTCATCTTCATTTACTACCGATGCAATGGCTTTGGCTGCTGCCAGCTTCATTTCTTGCGTGATGCGTGAAGCACGGCAATCAAGCACACCGCGGAAAATCCCCGGGAAGCAAAGAACATTATTAATTTGATTCGGATAATCCGAACGGCCGGTTGCCATGACACGAACATAAGGTTCAGCTTCTTCCGGAGTAATTTCCGGTGTTGGATTTGCCATCGCGAACACGATCGGATCAGTGCCCATTCTCTTCACATCATCAGCCTTAAGTACACCTGGCCCCGATAACCCAATGAAAATATCAGCGCCTGGTATAACATCTGACAGTAGTCCTTTTTGTAAAAATGGATTCGTATTGTTTGCATACCATTCCCAAGCCGAATTCGTATAGCTCTCTCCGCGTACAATTGCGCCTTGTCGATCTACACCGATAACATTTGTAACACCGGCAGCTAACAGCATCTTCGTACAAGCAATCCCCGCAGCTCCAATGCCCGTGATAACTACTTTACAATCTTCCAAATTCTTGCCCACGAGCTTAACAGCATTGAGCAGGCCTGCAAGAATAACTACTGCCGTTCCATGTTGATCGTCGTGGAATACAGGAATATCTAGTTCATTGATTAATCTTTCCTCAATTTCAAAACAACGAGGCGAAGAAATATCTTCTAAATTAATACCGCCGAATGCTGGTGCAATCGCTTTTACCGTACGAATAATTTCTTCGGTATCTTGCGTATCCAAACAAATCGGGAACGCATCTACACCCGCCATCTGCTTGAACAGCATAGCCTTTCCTTCCATCACCGGCATCGCCGCTTCCGGACCAATATTTCCTAAACCTAAGACCGCTGTGCCATCCGACACAACAGCAACCGTATTCCGTTTTATTGTTAATGAGTGTGCTTTAACAGGGTCTTCATGAATAGCCATACAAACTCGAGCAACCCCCGGTGTATACACACGGGATAGGTCGTCCCGATTTTTAATAGGCATTTTCGGAGTCACTTCGATCTTCCCGCCCAAATGCATGAGAAACGTTTGGTCTGAAACGTTAATTAAGCGGACGCCTGGAATATCCTTCAACACTTGAGTTATGGATTCCGTATGTTCGGGGTCGCTAACTTTTACCGTAATATCGCGCGTTGTTGTTGTTTTACTAGCTCGTGTTACGTCAATCGCGACAATATCGCCGCCTGCATCACCTATAGCTGTAGCAATTTTACCAAAAGTGACCAATTCTTTATGTATTTCCAAACGCACAATAACGCTTGTGCCTCCACCATTTAACCCCGCCATAATAAGGATCACTCCTAAGAAGATAATTAATTGACCATCATGTTAGATCATAGCATACAATGTCGACCTTGCCAAAAATCAAATTGGTCATTTTGTGACAATTTCATAAACATGTCGCAGGAGAGCAACGCCGCTGCGAATCTCCTCCTCGGTTAGATGTGCAAAACCGAAGATAGCCCCAGCTCGCTCTTGGGGGAGGTCGTAAAACGCTGCGTCGCTCCACGAGACGCCAACTTCACGGCATGCGGCTGCATAGGAGGCATAGCTGTTGAAGTCGCCCCGCCACCAGCCGAACAGATGCAGCCCGCTATCACTTTCCACCCACTCGAAGAGGGTGGAGAGCTGCTCCTGCAGCAGCGCTTGCAGGAGCAAGAACTTGCTCGCGTACACCCGCCGCATGCGGCGCAGGTGTCGCTCGTAGCCGCCGCTCGCCATAAAAGCGGCGAGCGAGCGCTGTTCGAGCAGCCCCGAAGGGTGCGGCTCATAAAGCCGCTTCGCGGCCACAAAAGCGACCTGCAGCGCCTCCGGCAGCACGACGTATCCGATGCGCAGCTCTTGCAGCATCGTTTTGGAGAAGGTGCCGATGTAAACCACTCGGCCCTCCTCTTGGTCTAGCACCTTGAGCGGCTCAATTGGCCGCCCGCGGTGCCTGAACTCGCTGTCATAATCGTCTTCGACGATGACAGCGCCCTGCTCTTCCGCCCAGCGCAGAAGCTGCTGGCGGCGCTCTAAGCCCAGCACCGCCCCCGTAGGGTACTGGCGGCTGGGTGTCACGAACATCAGCCGTGCGTTCCACGGCTGCGGGACTAGCCCTTGCCCGTCCACCGCCGCGTGGACGGGGACTCCGCCAGCCGCCAGCACTGCGCGGCTGGTGCCTGGATACCCCGGGCGCTCCAGTACGACTGGATCGCCTTCATTCACGAGCACCTGGGTCAGCAGCGCTATCGCTTGCATCGACCCATTGACGATTACGATGCGCTCTGGCGGCGCATCAATTCCCCGCATCCGCCTCAGGTGCTGTGCGATCGCTTCGCGAAGCGCATAATGCCCCTCGGCGTTGTAGGCCTCCTCGTGCGGCGACTCCGTCATCCGCCGCACCTGCTCATACATCCCGCGGTTCCACAGCTCCCGCGGAAACTCATCCATTAGCGGTCGACCCACCGCAAACGAAATCTTTCGCCTTTGTCCTTGTCCTTGTCCTTGTCCCTGTCCTTGTCCTTGTCCTTGTCCTTGTCCTTGTCCTTGTCCTTGTCCTTGTCCTTGTCCTTGTCCTTGCCCTTGACCTTGTCCCTGTCCTTGTCCTTGTCCTTGTCCTTCCCCCCGCCCTACCCAATCCCCATCAAGAACCCGCGTCCCCCAGACCGATAGCCTAAACTCCTTCCTGCTAACATGCTCTTTCTTCTCCTGCCCGCTGGCATATACAACAAAAGTCCCTCTCCCCACATCAGCCTGCAAGTAGCCTTCAGCAATTAGCATCTCATACACCTGATTAACGGTTCCACGAGATAGCCCAAACAAAACTGCCAGTTCACGACTCGATGGGAGCTTCGTATTCAATTTCAGTCTATTTGCAAGTATTTCATCATGAAGAGCGTGATACAAAGCGGCATACTTGCTCGTATATTGGGTTCGATAGGAATGGTAGGGTATGTGAAACTCCATGCTTGCTCCTCCGATCATTATAGTAAGATTTCGTTAAGCTGCAAATGAAGTAATCGATGAATATTTAGGACAATCTTCTGTTATAAATGATGCAAATTACATTTGTTCCTTTGTGTTTAACGATGTTCCGCAATGGTACACACAAATTCATCAAAATTGGTTCTTTTTATTACTCCACTTTTCTATTATGCTTTCTAAAATCTCATAAAACTGACTTTATGACAAGGAGAGAATTCCAATGAATCTACAACCTCTTATTTTAGAAGGAGAGCGTGTCGCCCTGCTGCCTATGCAAAAATCCCATATAACCGGCCTACTAGAAGCGGCTGCCGATCCAAACATATGGGCATATATGACGCCGCTTCATAGTCCGGCAGATGTAGAAAATTTTGTTCACCAAGCACTAGAAGAACAGAAAGCAGGACTGGGCATCCCTTACAGCGTCTATGACAAGATCACCGATGCTTTCGTCGGCAGCACACGTCTCTTCGATATTTCAACCCAACATCGGAATCTGGAGATTGGTCATACCTGGTACAATTCCCAAGTTTGGCGTACACGCGTTAATACCGAATGCAAGTATTTACTGCTGAACCACTGCTTCGAATCCTTAAACCTTCTCCGTGTCCAGCTAAAAACGGACTTGCGGAACGAACGCTCTCAAACCGCTATTGCTCGATTAGGCGCCAAAAAAGAAGGTATTCTCCGTCAACATCGCATACTTCACGATGGCTATATACGTGATACTGTCATGTTTAGCATCCTTGATACCGAATGGCCTGAGGTTAAACAGCGATTAGAAAGTTTTTTAAATAATGTAAGCGTGTAATCCCTATCCAAACCAATCCGAAAATATTTGTTTCACGCAGTGACGTACACTTGTTAAAGTGGTATAATAACTGCAAAAAATGAATAGCTCATTGGAAGGAATGACCCACTCTTATGAATCCTCTGGCACGACAGTTAAACGAGACCCTGGAACGTGAAAATTCTCACGTGCATGACATGCTTTCTGCATTAGGTAGATCGATTTACTTCCCGAAAGAAGGCATTCTCAGTCAATCTGCTGAAGCAAAGGCTAAAGCCAAGAAATACAATGCTACCATTGGTATTGCTATCGAAAATGGTCAACCTATGCATCTGAAGGTCATTCAAGACACACTTTCCACCTATGCACCAAAAGATATATATGAATATGCACCACCTGCGGGTAAACCTGAACTTCGGACAGCATGGCGCAAAAAAATGCTCGAGGAAAATCCCGAAATTGGCAACAAACGGATCGGTAATCCGATTGTTACGAATGCGTTGACCCATGGTCTAAGCATTGCTGCTGATCTTTTCGCAGATGTTGGCGACGCAGTAATTATTCCGGATAAAAACTGGGAAAATTACGAGCTCACCTTCGAAATCCGCCGCGGTGCCCAAATTGTGAATTACCCGTTATACAACGAAGAGCAAAAATTTAATGCAGTTGGACTTCGTGAAGCTCTTTTTGCTCAAAAATCCAAAGGCAAAGCGATCGTTGTCCTGAACTTCCCGAACAACCCAACAGGCTACACGCCTGGCGCTGAAGAAGGGAAAGAAATTTCTGCTGCCATCAAAGATGCTGCTGAAGCAGGCATCAACGTCATCGTACTCACGGACGACGCTTACTTCGGTCTTTTCTTCGAAGGGTCCCTGCACGAGTCCTTGTTCGGTCAATTGGCTGACATTCACCCGCGTGTGCTCGCTGTCAAAATCGACGGAGCCACCAAAGAAGAATACGTCTGGGGCTTCCGTGTAGGCTTCATTACGTATGCAGGCCAAAGCGAAGCACTTCTCAGCGCCTTAGAGCAGAAAACAATGGGGATCATCCGTGCGACCATATCCAGCGGTCCTCACCCGTCTCAAACTTTCGTGCTTCACGCTCTTAACTCTCCTGAGTTTGGTCAACAAAAACAAGAGAAATACGAAATCATGAAAGGCCGCGCTAACCGCACCAAGTCCATTTTGGACAGTGGAAAGTTCAATGATGCATGGGGCTATTACCCGTTCAACTCCGGTTACTTCATGTGCTTGAAGCTCAAAACCGTTGATGCCGAAGCCTTACGTGTTCACTTGCTTGATCAGCATGGTGTAGGAACAATCGCCTTAGGCTCTACTGACCTCCGCGTTGCTTTCTCCTGTATTGAAGAAGGCAGCCTCGAAGAGCTATTCAACCTCATTTATCAAAGCGTTAAAGAAATAGAAACCGTCTCAGCAAGCAAATAAAATGAACAAAAAAGAGCACTTCCTAACTTCAAGTTAGAGAGTGCTTTTTTTGTTCTTCTCGTTTGTACTTCTCGTTAGCCAACCATGCCCCTCACGGGGCACCACGGAATAATGAAAATTTATTCAGTGCGTTTTATAATAATAGTACGGCTGGCGAGGAAGGTCGTTGAACTATGGTGCCTTGAGCCCTACCGTTAGTCTGACCACAGCGACCGCGGTGCACCACGGACTGTTGCTCCCTCTTGGGAAGCACGCAGGGTAGATTAACCCTATATTGGTTTGCTGCACCAGCCTCAATTTATTAGCCGTAGAAAGGTGATTCACATGCAAGTACTTATTGAACGTGCATGCGGTTTAGATGTTCACAAAAAG
>NZ_AUGY01000182.1 GCF_000422905.1 Paenibacillus alginolyticus DSM 5050 = NBRC 15375 | reverse complement strand
GATGAATACCTTAACTTCTCCAGTCGCATTCCTACAGATTCGCCTTCGACTACCAATAACCTTAAGTCCTTCGCCACAACAGGGGCAAGGCACGATTTCCACACACCTAACAAAAAACGCCGGTGACCTTCTCAACCAGCTCATAATTTGATACAATGACCATGTTATTTTTTGTGAGAGGATGTCTCCGGTGTACCTGCGCTAACAGGTACACGTTTTATGGAGGCGTCCTTTTCCTTTACTGTGATACGGTCATTATATTCGTCAATCCCTGGACAGGCAATTCCGTCAGCTTTTGGGCATTATGATTCAGCGGCAACAGTAGGAAACATATTGACGATGATCTTCTTATAGTATTAAAAACATATGCTGAGAAGAGTAATGATACCCAGAGGAGAAGAGTCTTAATAAAATTAAGCGCAATCCTAGAAAAAGAAAAAGAATCTCCTGTAACTAGTCGGCTAGGTCAGCGGACTCCTAGATCTCAGTTTGACCTTGAAAAAGACGGATGGAATAAAATATTAAGTGAATTTGATACAGAATTAGCTAAAAGCTTTTATGAATACATTTTTCATTATTTATTTTTTCATATAAAAGATTTAGATATCAAGAGCGCTCCTGAAGAGGTAACTAAATCAAATATAAGAAGTGCAGTCAGGTCTATAACATTTAACACCTGGACTACACAATCTTCTGAAATGAAAAATTATATTAAACTATTTAATGGGTTTGGAATAAATTCACCTTCTGATCTGATTTTGGGAGGTTTAGAAAAAATCCTTACTCAAGTTCGTAGTAAATGGAACCGCAAAAAGATAAATAAGTTTCGGAATTCATTAAGAAAATGGTTAATCTATTATGTGGAAAAACATCAATTGAATATTGCCGTAAATACGATAATCCCTTTTTCAATGAGAAGGCAAAATACGGAATTTGGGAAGATACTAAACTTAGGAAATGCCTATATTTTAATACAAGCTCTTTTAGATGAGCAATCACCTTATGTTAACGAAAATGATTTATTAGAGTTTCGTTGTAGAAGAGCTTGTCTTATTCAATTAGCAACAGGATCTAGGGTAACGGCTGTTTGTTTATTGCTTAAAGATTGCATAAAAACTGATCATCATGCGAACAAGTGGTTGCATATGCATAAAACAAAGAATGGTAAGCCACATATTGTTAAGGCTACTGAAGATGTCCAAAATTGGATTGCTCAATCTTTAAAGTTTGCTCCTAAAGATAAGATTTACTCACCAAAAAATAATCTTTACTTCGGAGATGGTTTAACTGAGCATAGAGTATTTGCCAGCCCTACAGATATATCAACGTTAACAAGTGCCCAAATAAATGGCTTTTTAAATAAGTTGCAAAAAAGGCTTTGGCCTGAAAGTCCTAAAAGTGAATATTTTACATCACATGATTTTAGGAGAATGCATGCAATTTATATGGTAATGAACAAAAAAAGCAAGCGTGAGATACAAGATCAACTAGGTCATGGCAGTCCCAATTCAATAATCCCTTATATAGCAACATCCTCACCTGAAATTCAGCAATATTATAGTGAGATTTATAAAGAAGGTGTATGGAGTAATATTATAAATAAACAAGAAGAGGCAACAGATGTTGAACTTGATCCACTCCTTGAGCAAGCAGCAAAAGTCGTACAAGCCGAAAATAAAGAACAATTTATATCCTCATTAATTGAGAAGTTTAAGGATGAAGCAACTGAATTTGGCTTTACTACTGATGCTTTTATGCCAGTAAATAATGTTTCTGCAGGATTTCCAAGATTCACTCATAATTGTGTAGCACATGAAATGCTCAACTGCGGTCATACAGAACTTCATTGTTTTAAATGTGATTACTACAAACCTGATGATGATAAGTATAACGAGCATATTGCTGAAATATTTAGGTTTATGCTGTTGGCGTTACGCGGGGAAGAAATGGCGAAGTCAAAACGTGATACCATACAGAAAGAACTAGTCAGTATACGTTCACACGACATCATTGAGCTAATTGACGAATCTTTTCCTAAGTTATTAGAGAAAAAATTCTCGATTAGCCCAAAAGAGATCCCCAAACTGAAAAAAGGTTTATGGGACAAAGCCAAGAGTTACTGGAAGAAGTATAAGCAAACCAAGCCAATATTAACTTTTGGAGAAGCACTTCATTACTTGAAAGAAGGAAAATTGTAATGGGTAGGAAAAGAAGCTTCACAATGAGTGACTGAAATATGAAGCAGGACAAGTTAAGAGGCATATTACTAACGAGTGCAAAAAAGGTAGATTATCAAAAGTAGTTAAGAAGGAAGTATTTTTACTCATAGCAAATCGTCCTAGGATAAATTTAAAAAGTGACCGCACCTTATGGGAAGGTGAAGTATGGACTTACCTTGACGATTGGTACTCCAAGTTAGAGAACGAAGTAGAAGAAATCAAGCTAACTCTTGAACAACAAGGGAATAGTGAGGAAGCTTCATTTAATCATAAAGATTTAGCGGATCTCATGGAAAAGAATCGTAAACAAAGGGATTTGATTTCTGAGTACAGAAAGGCTCTTCATGTATTAAGAGAAGAGAATGAAAAATTAAGAACATTAGTAATTGAGAAGCATGGCTCTATAGATCTAGTATGAAGGTGAAATTAAGGGGGAGTAATAATCAAACAGGAAGCATACGTAAACCAATTGTATGAAGGAATATCCGAAATGGAAGCTACGGTGGACAGGCTGCGTGAAGAAATTAAGGAGTTACTAATAGAGCGAGATGCTTTACTGATTGGAAATTCAACTTTGTATGAACAACGATGCAAAGTGTTGCCTGATTTTTAAAGTAGTGCCCCTTCTCCTCAAAAAAGAGTTAGGGGCACTATTTTTTATTCTGATAGAGACATTGCTGCATTCTTACCTGCAGTATAACCTGACGAAAAAGCAGCCGTAATATTGTACCCACCGGTATAGCCATGAATATCAAGGACTTCACCACAGAAATATAATCCATTCATGAGCTTGGATTGCATTGTTTTAGGATCGATCTCTTTTAGATTAACACCGCCGCCTGTTACAAAGGCTTCTTCTATGGAGAGAGTACCTGATATTTTGATTGGAAAAGCTTTAATTAGTTTGCTTAATGCCATCCAATTTTGTTTAGGAATATTATCATGTGTAAGTTGTTCATCAAGTTCAGCTTTCTGTAGAAGCAAAGGAATAACCCGTTCATTCAGGTATCCTCTGAGAACGTTTTTAATGGCCTTCTTAGGCTCATTTTTAGTTAAGACGAGGGTTTCATCATAAACTTCACTTAAGCTCTTATTTGGCTGGAAATCAACTGTAAGGATAGTCTCTTTTAGCCCACTTTTGGCTGATTCCTTTACAACGAATTGACTACATCTCAATGCGATTGGTCCAGAAATACCAAAATGCGTGAACAGCATGTCACCAGTATGAGAAATTATAGGCTTACCTTTACTATTCCATACCGTCAATGTAACATCTCTAAGTGAAAGCCCCTGTAATTCTCGACTTTTGATAAAAGAATCGTTAGAGGTTAGAGGGACTTCGGTAGGGAAAAGCTCAGTAATGGAATGACCTGCATCTTTAGCCCATAGATAACCATCACCAGTAGAACCCGTATGTGGGACGGATTTGCCGCCGGAAGCAACAATCACATTCTTGCTACGAATGGTTTCACCAGATTTTAAACGTACCCCAGAGACTGAGCCATTATTAAAATTAATGTTATCTACTGGGCTATTAATTCTTATATCTACACCTTGTTTCCGAACTTGATTAACAAGCGCGTCCACAACCGTTTTAGCTTTATCGCTTATAGGGAACATGCGACCGTTATCTTCTTCTTTAAGACGAATTCCAAGGTTTTCAAAAAACTCAATGATATCCTTGTTACTAAAATTATTGAATGCACTATGTAAAAAGCGACCATTGCCAGGGATATGTTTGATTAATTCATCCGTTTCTTTGTTATTTGTTACATTGCATCTACCGCCACCAGAAATCCCAAGTTTACGCCCCAATTTATCTCCCTTATCCAGGAGAAGAACTCTAGCTCCACTTAAGCTGGCAGCTATACTTGCCATTAAACCGGCAGATCCTCCACCGACCACAATTACATCATATGCCATACAAAACTCCTTGACTCATTTTTGCAAATTGTATCATTAATTAGAACTAAACCCAAATAAGATGAGGAGTCACAGCTATTTAAATAACAAAATATCCTTAATGATTCTATATATCGTCTTCAACTCATCTAATTTAAGGTTAACCAAGAGAAGGTCTATTTTATTAAGGAGTTCATTTTTCTCTTTAGTTGTTTTGTCTTTTTCTTCCTCAAATAATTGTGAGGGGTTAATATTCAACACATCAGAAATTTTTTGTATTGTTTCAAGTGTAATATTTACTTCTCCTCGTTCTATTTTACCGAGATAGGATTGATCAATGTTTAGAAGCGCTCCAAGTTCCTCTTGTGATAGTTGCGCAGCTTTTCTATAGAATCTAACTCTTTTTCCAACACTAGCAAAGAACTTCGACATATCCTCACCTCTCTACTTAAAGAGTAGGTAAGTCCATACAAAGTATGAAGTGTAATATACTACTTAATACCATTTGAAAATAGGTGTTATATAACCTAAAATAAGGGTACACTAACCTATAAGGAGTATAACACCATGAGCAATTTGATGAGTCATCACGTTATTGAAAACGTGATTCAATATAAAATGCGGGGTAAAGTTGCTTATCTGGGTAATTTATCTACGACCTCTGCCTTACAACTAACTTATGTGAAGCCATATGATCATCCTTCAGGCAAAGGATATCAACGTCCTGTTGATATTAAAAGATGTAATGATTTTGCGATGTATCTTTCCAAAGGAGATAATGCTTTATTTACACCGATTTTGTTAAATGCAGAATCAAAATGGGAGTTCTCAACTTATGATAAAAGTAGGCCATCCTATGGAAGATTAATATGTAAGGAAAAGGCTTCATTAATGGATGGACAACATAGATTAGGTGGAATTAAGCGCTATGCACAGGATACCAACTCAGAAATAAACGTTCCTTTCTTAGCATTTCACTTCCTCGATGAGGATGAAGAAATTCAGCTATTTGATACAATAAATACAAAGGCAAAAGGAATCGGTATCTCTCTTAGTAGATATCTACGTAGATATTCTGATGATTTCAGTTGGATAGCTACCGAGCTTATTGTTCGAAGCGATAGTCCATTTCATTACATTGGCACGATTACTGGTAAAAGGAGCACAGGTAGACATGTTACCTTGCAGAATTTATATAAAATATTAGAGTTTATGTTGAAGGCAAATCATGTAGCGAGTTTATCCAAGGATGAAAAACTCATGATCGTCTTAGTGTACTTTAATGCGTTTAAAGAACATTTCAATATGGAATGGTTGGATTATAAGGAATATAGAATTACACACATCGTTTGTTTAAATGCTCTTGCAATGGCAGGGGCTGTTATTTTTGCAAAGTGTGTTTCTGAGGAGAAGAAACAAATTGATTATAAACGTATGGCGAGTTATGTAAAAAAACTTAAGTCTATAGATTGGTCCAGTTACGGCCCATTTAAGTATATTAAAGGTATAAGTGGATCTCGAACATTAGCGACAGAATTGGTTTCACAGATGTTATCGGAATAGCTAGGAAAAGTTGATTCTTGGATAACATGGTGGCCATTCTAAGTCACTATGATATCACCTGCAAAACATCAAGTGATTGTGTCAAGAGTTAGACAATACTTAATAGTTAATAAAATAACGCCAGTGTAGTGGAATATCCGTTGCACTGGCGTTACTTTTTGTTGTGGGGTGGTTTACAGTCGAACTTAAGAACTGGGCTCCATTTCTAAAATGGTTTACACCGACAGCTATCGTATGTGTTTGTTTAACAATTATAGCCGGGTTCATGTTAATGGGGGAGACTTTCTCCCTATTACGTTAACTCTTGGATTACATCGTTTGGCCAAGCCATGCTGATCAAACATCTACTAATCGTTCCAATAATTGCTTTGGCAATCATGAATACATTCTTGTTACGTAAAGAAAGCAGTAAAACATTGTCTTGGATGAGAGCCGAAAGCTTTGTAATTATTTTATTTGATTATCCAACTAGCTCAGGATAGGTAATCGTCGTAGACGATAGGCAACAATGAACTAACCTATTGAATAACTCGCTTTTGACCTCACGGCGGTTGAATCGATAGCAAAACTCATCGAGATATGCTTGTAGGTGCTTAGGATCTAAGCCGTGGTAGGTACCACCAATAAAAGCTTTCGCATTAGAGATGATCGTATGAAGCCACTTTAGATGATCTGGATTTTCTTTCAGGTCGTACTTTTTGGCTTCATGGTGGAAGCCATTTTTGGCCAAAGCTTGATAAGAACGATATCTATCGCTGGCAATC
>NZ_AUGY01000181.1 GCF_000422905.1 Paenibacillus alginolyticus DSM 5050 = NBRC 15375 | reverse complement strand
TTGTTGACCCTTGGCAAACCAAGTACGAGATAACGCTTGGTAATCTCGGATCATGGACTCGTCTTCAAATAAAATGCGATCAATTTCCTCATTCAAGAGTTTTTTTTATCTTTTCAAACTCTTGTTTGAACGCTTCTTGCTTAACGGGATCTGCTTTAGCGAGCGTATACGTCGGCGTAGTAAAGCTGAGCTTTAGACGATACAGCAGTTCGCGTGTCCCGCGTTCCGAGTAACGAACGTCAAATGTTTGTTCAATCCATTTGCGAATAATGGGGGAGGTCCAATTCATTTTGGCTGGAAAACCAACATCAACGGGTGTTTGATTTACAATCGTCTGATATAATTGCTGTTCTTGTTCAGAAGTTAGTTGACGCGGACGACCCGGCGAGTGCTCCAACGTCAAGCCCTCGATACCCTTATCCCGATAAGCCTTGCTATAATTGTAAAGCGTTGAAAGAGCACGACCTGTCACTTTGACGATCTGTTCATAGGATTCGCCTAGCAAAACCATCAATATCGTTTGATAGCGTTCATGTATCCGTAGGTCTTTGTTCGCTTTCATCGCTGCTTTGATTTCCTGAATGGCTCTATCCTTCTCGTCCTCTTGTATCCCAATTCGTAGACTCATGTATAAGATCTCCAATTAATAAATGATGAAGTCTATTATACAAGGTTTTGATCGATTTGTTCATTAGTCAAATGTAATTTATTCCAGTTATTTAATGCCGATTATATACATAAATAATTATTTTATATAAAACCTTATTTTATATATGTGTAACACATTATGTCTTGATGTACATAATTAATTTGGTGTACATAACTCAAATGTTGTTACTGTTAATTGTACATAATTACCTGTGAATGATTACGGGGAATTTAGGAATTGGTTTTATTGCATTGTTCATTCAATTTCAACAAGCCATTTGCTAATATCAACATTGCTGATACGTGCCTGTTAGGCAAGTTGTAATTTATCAATCATTCCTCAACCTATATATATATGAGACTTCTGTGAAACTTTGGAGGAAATTTCGCTAATAATAACTATATACCTCCTCCCCCCATTTCAAGTTCCCCTTCACCACTGATTGTAAATTGGAATAGACAATTCTCATCCTTACGTTTATTCCCATCCCAAACATACTCATCGGATTCGTTGTTTAATTGCCATCCAATTCCTTTTAACATGAGCATCGGCATCGGCATTATGAATCTGAAGGAGAACGAAGTTTGCGGTAAGTGTGACAGCAAGATATTACCCTCCCATTCATATTTTTACTCTTGTCACTTGTCTGTTTTATTCATATTCTAAGTATACAGTTAATTTATTCATTTGAATAATTCAACTTCCTCTTTTTTTTCACCACAATAATTTATTATATTTAGAGAAAGTCAGTAATGTTTGACATGCATACGGGATCGATCGCAAGATTGTTCGTAGCCCTAAATGTAAGCGCTTTATATTGGGGGGAATTGCTTTTTAAACATTCGGAAACACGTTGGTTTACACATTAGAAGGGGTACATGACAAACGTTTTGAAAAAGAAATGCAGGACTAACAGAGTTGCCATTAGGCAGAAGGAGTGTTGAATCTTTATGAAAAAATGGATGAAAACATCTATGGTAGGACTTTTTGCAGTATCGGCAATCATTTCCGGCTGCAGCAAGACGACAAATGAGCAGTCAGATGCGAGTGCGACCAGCTCTGCAAAGGCAGCAACAACAGACAGTGCGAAACAAGCAACAGGCAAAAAAGTAACTTTGACGCTTTATTCCACAGCTACAGACAAAGCAACCCAGGATGTTTACAAGAAAATTGGAAGCGCTTATACAAAAGATCACACGAATGTCTCCTTTGAGTTCCAATTTCCCGGCCAGGATTACGAAAACATTTTGAAAATGAAAATGGCTGCCAATGATCTTCCCGATTTATTTGACACGCATGGCTGGGCCCAAATTCGCTACGGCAAATACGTCGCTGATTTAGGTAAAGAGCCTTGGGTCAGCAGCATTTCCGATTCGATGAAGCCTGTTATTACCGATAAAGCCGGCAAAGTATATGCGCTTCCGTTAAATGCCGCAAAGGATGGACTTACCTACAATAAGGACGTTCTCGATAAGTACAAAATTGAGGTGCCTAAAACGATTGACGAATTGATCGCTGCAGGG
This sequence comes from Paenibacillus alginolyticus DSM 5050 = NBRC 15375, assembly GCF_000422905.1. GTDB lineage: Bacteria > Bacillota > Bacilli > Paenibacillales > NBRC-103111 > Paenibacillus_E > Paenibacillus_E alginolyticus. Next base: position 4,821 of record NZ_AUGY01000181.1, on the reverse strand, counting down.
GAAAAAATCAAAAAAGAGAGCAAGGGTGAAGTAGACCCCTTCTTTTTCTCAGCGACGGATGCCGGTTCTATGGCCCAGTTTTTTGATTATTACGCCACCTCCCTACTGATTAGTCCAAAGGACAATCAAGCTGACGCTTTATTAAATGGTTCTTTTGATTGGAGTAAGTGGACTCCGCTTGTCAGCAAATTTAAGGAGATGTACGACAAAAGACTGATGAGCACAGACGTACTAACCGTAAGAGAGTCCGACAGACCCCGCTTGTTCGCCGAAGGCAAAATCGCCTTTGTTCATACAGCCCCCGGATTCGTTGGAGACGCATTAAAAATCAATCCTAATGTAAAAGCAGGAATTATGCCGGTGCCGGCTATCGTGGAGGGAGACCAGCCTACCTTCTCAGGTGGTGAGCGTTTCACACTTGCTGCATGGAAAGACGGTAAAAACTTGGATGCAGCCAAGGATGTGATCAACTTTTTCGCAAATCCTGATAATTTGAAAGCCTTATCCGAGGCTTCCGGCACACCGGCAGCGATCAACGGCATAAAACCCGACCTTGGCGCTTACACGGAGTATTACGATAAATATAAAGATATTCGTGTATTTCCGTACTTTGACCGTGTCTATTTGCCAGCGGGATGTGGGATGTGCTGCAATCCGCTTCCTCCGAGCTCATTGGCGGAAAATTAACGCCAGATGGCTTCTCGCAAAAAATGAAAAAAGAAGTGGAACGCCTCAAAGCACAGCAAAAATAAACAATGAATGATTGGAGGGGCAGTTGTACTGCCCCCTCACCATCTTTTGAAGGGAGTATCAGGATCATGCGTCTAAACCGGAATTCTCCTTTATGGTTAAATCTCATGTATGCGCCTGCTTTGTTATTATTTGCGTTATTTATTTTTTATCCTTTTATGCAGGGGATTAAAATTTCATTTACGAATTGGGATGGATTTTCGCAAAATTATGATTGGGTCGGCTTCGACAACTATAAGCGCATGTTTGAAGATGAAAGTATCGTTGTCGTTATTCGAAATACGTTTTTTTACGGATTTGGGAGTACCCTCTTTCAGAATGTAATGGGTCTGCTGTATGCCCTCTTACTGAACCAGAGAATAAGAACCAAAGGGATTACTAGGACCATTGTCTACTTGCCGGTAATTATCAGTCCCCTTATTATGGGATACATTTGGTATTTCTTTTTCCAATTCAGAGGCGGAGCGCTCAACGATATCTTGCTTTTATTTATCCATACACCCAAAAATTTGCTAGGCGACCCGCAAGTAAACATATGGATCATTATGTTCGTGAATACCTTCCAATACCTTGGTGTAGCCATGATTATTTATTTGGCAGGCTTACAGTCGATTCCCAAGGATTATTATGAAGCCTCTTCGCTTGACGGGGCATCTGCTTGGCAAAAATTTTGCAACGTGACCCTCCCTTTACTTGCTCCCTCCATCACGATTAACATCGTGCTAAACCTGATTGGCGGGCTCAAGCTGTTCGATGTTATCCAAGCGCTGACCAAAGGCGGGCCGGGCTATGCCTCCCAGTCCTTATCGACACTCATGTACAAAACCTATTTTGGCGCCCAAGATGCAGGTTATGCCGCTTCACTGGGAAATCTGATGTTTATCATCATTTCCTTGGTCAGCATTAGCGCACTCATCTATCTTCGCAGAAAGGAGATTCAATCATGAAAACAAACAATAAACTGGCAAGCCTTCTTTCCCTGCTGATCAGCATCATTCATATTGCCCCTTTCTATTACTGATCACGACTTCTTTGAAGGGGTTCGATGACTTAAGTTCCAAATGGCTATGGCCTAGGCGTATAGATTGGACTAACTTTTCCAGTGCTTGGCAAGAAGCGAATTTAGGAAAAGCATTTACCAACAATACGATCATTACTATCGTTTCCCTGTTATTTATTATCCTGATTGAAGCCTGCGCCTCCTACCCGCTTGCTCGGTTTCAGACCAAGTTCAATAAGTTATTGTATACCGTGTTTATTTCAGCACTTATTATTCCCCCGCTGACTATACTCGTTCCCTTATATCAGTTTTTTATTGATATTCATGGTATGAATACCTACTGGGGGATTGTTGTGCTTCATATCACATTTAATTTACCGATTACGATTTTTCTATACACCGGATTTATCAGCACTCTTCCCAGAGAGTTGGACGAGGCAGCGATGATGGATGGCATGAGTAGAATTGGTTTATTTTTCAAAATGATTTTACCGCTTCTTAAACTTGTAACGGCTACGGTGCTCATCATGACAGGAGTAGGTGTCTGGAACGACTACCAATTTTCTTTGTTTTTTCTTCAAAAAGTGGAAATGCGTACGGTTACTGTGGCGCTGGCAACTTTTTTCGGTCCGCAGTCCAGCAATGTCGGCTGGGTAGCCGCAGGTTCCTTAATCGCTGTTTTGCCTATCACCTTGCTATACTTGTTTTTACAGCGTTATTTTATTACGGGACTTTCATCAGGAGCAGTAAAAGGCTGAAGCATTCAGCCTTTTACTGTCCATATTCAAAAAAATCTAAAACCCAGTTATAGTCGGCGCTAGATTCAGGTGTGCATGCATTCAGTGTAACGAAAAGGTATTACTTGTAATAATATGCTACCAATCTTATCTTTTTTTAACAATCTACCCTCTGGATCTTTAATCTCAATCTCAGTATCCGTGCCGATTGCAGCAATTTGTAAATAGCGAAAAAAACATGATGAGGCGGATAGAGCAACAGAATACGAATTGTTACTAAATTTTCGGAGCCTTGATCTAATTACAAGAAATGTAGTATTGAAGTTCTTGGAATTCAAAAGAATACACGCTACAAAAGATTAAATGCCACGGAATATTTTATTTTTCGTTGGCCTGTATTCGTTTATAGGAAATCCATGTTTACAGGCTTAGCAATTTAGGGATCATTAGTTATCAGGCTAACTCAAAGTGTAGCTGGTTCCAAGGCGGCGCTCGGGTGACATTAAAGCTGGAACCAACAGCCGTAATTTAGAAGATATAGACACGCCTTTTACAGGTAAACGTCAACTAGTTCGCTATATGAAAATGCGTTCCGTCAGGCAGATTGAGCAGAAAGTCATTGCTTCTCTCTCCCTGTTTACGGTATCATCACAGACGAGAAATTTTGTCGGGAGGAGAGCGAAGATGCGGATTGGTGCTATTGAAGCCGGGGGGACGAAATTTGTTTGCGGCATCGGCAATGAACAAGGGATTATTGAGGATAGAATCAGTTTTCCGACAGGACAACCAGACAGGACGCTGGAGCAGGTCATCGCCTATTTTGAATACAAAGAGGTAGATAATATCGGTATAGGCACCTTCGGGCCAATCGATATTGATCCATCCAGCCCATCCTACGGATATGTGACGACGACTCCGAAGCCGGGTTGGGCGAACTATCCGTTCCTGGCGAAGTTGAAACAGGCGTTCGACGTTCCGTTCGGATGGGATACGGATGTCAACGCCGCCGCGTTGGGAGAAGCAGTATGGGGGGCTGCTAAAGGCTTGGATAGCTGCGTTTATTACACGATAGGCACAGGCATCGGAGTAGGCGTATTCGTAGAAGGAAAGCTGGTTCACGGCCTTGTGCATCCGGAAGGTGGACATATTTTAACAAGGCACCATCCGGAGGATCGATTTGCAGGGACGTGCCCGTATCACGGTGATTGCCTGGAAGGCATGGCTTCCGGTCCGGCGATTGAGAAGCGATGGAATTTGAAAGGAAGCGACATTCCGGCGGACCATCTGGCATGGGCGATGCAAGCTTTCTACATGGGACAGGCAGTGGCAGCGGCTATCCTGATGCTGTCACCTAAGAAAATTATTCTGGGCGGCGGCGTCATGCACCAGAAGCAGCTTTTTCCATTGATACGCGCGGAGGTTCGAAACAATTTGAACGGCTATGTCAGCGCTAAGGCTGTACTAGATAGCATCGACGACTATATCGTTCCTCCCAGTTTAGGGGACAATGCCGGTTTATGCGGGGCGCTGGCGCTTGGATTGCAGGCTATGGAGGGTAGAATAAGTTGAACGAGAAGGACCGGGTGTCAGAAGAAAATAAAGTTCTATATAAAAAATAACTGGAATAAATTACATTTGACTAATGAACAAATCGATCAAAACCTTGTATAATAGACTTCATCATTTATTAATTGGAGATCTTATACATGAGTCTACGAATTGGGATACAAGAGGACGAGAAGGATAGAGCCATTCAGGAAATCAAAGCAGCGATGAAAGCGAACAAAGACCTACGGATACATGAACGCTATCAAACGATATTGATGGTTTTGCTAGGCGAATCCTATGAACAGATCGTCAAAGTGACAGGTCGTGCTCTTTCAACGCTTTACAATTATAGCAAGGCTTATCGGGATAAGGGTATCGAGGGCTTGACGTTGGAGCACTCGCCGGGTCGTCCGCGTCAACTAACTTCTGAACAAGAACAGCAATTATATCAGACGATTGTAAATCAAACACCCGTTGATGTTGGTTTTCCAGCCAAAATGAATTGGACCTCCCCCATTATTCGCAAATGGATTGAACAAACATTTGACGTTCGTTACTCGGAACGCGGGACACGCGAACTGCTGTATCGTCTAAAGCTCAGCTTTACTACGCCGACGTATACGCTCGCTAAAGCAGATCCCGTTAAGCAAGAAGCGTTCAAACAAGAGTTTGAAAAGATAAAAAAAACTCTTGAATGAGGAAATTGATCGCATTTTATTTGAAGACGAGTCCATGATCCGAGATTACCAAGCGTTATCTCGTACTTGGTTTGCCAAGGGTCAACAA
>NZ_AUGY01000180.1 GCF_000422905.1 Paenibacillus alginolyticus DSM 5050 = NBRC 15375 | reverse complement strand
CAAAACCATTTGACCAAATCCGTTCTTGTCTTTTCGAAAATCGTTCCGGTGATCACGGTTGTTTGGTGTTGGCAATTCGTACACTCGTAAAGAGGTAAATTACGAGTCTTAATTTCGTAAGCCTTCTGGTGCTGACATTTTGGACAGTGATATCCCTCAGGCCACTTCATCTTGAACAAATGCTGATGGCAAGCTTCCTCGGTTTGAAACTTCTTTTGAAATTGAATAAGATTCATCGATTCTTGCTTTGCCATAAAAATCACTCCCGAACATATGTTTGATTTCATTATACCAAACATTAGTTCGTATTTAAAGACATTCCTGAGCTAACTGGATAATCAAATTAAATTTTTATTCGATTGAGCCACTTGATTTCGAACAACTTTGATGGCATACAAATTGTTATAGATCATGAAAATCACGATGGGTATGACAATAATCAATAACCCAAATATCAACTTAAAGCGCAGTGTCTTGAACAGAGGCAAAGCATGAATTTGCATGATTGAATAGACTTCCCCTCTCATGAAAGCTTGATGATCAGATCGAAGACACTTCAGGTTTCAGATAGGCCATGATCATGTTAATTAGCTGCCGCATCATCTCATCTGGATCGATCTCTTGTTCGGCACGAAGGATGTTTCCCCTTGAAGCCATCCGCTGCGTCATGCTCATCATCGTGTTTGCAATCATGGCTGAAGTTTTGGCGGGATGCAGATCAGGGCGGATCGAGCCATCTTGAATGCCTTCCTTAATAAGCTGAAAAGGCGATGGAAAGATATTTTTGATGAAAATTCTGTACTTTTCCTCCAGTTCAAGGGTTGGATACTTTTCTCGGTAATAGTGATCAAAAAGTCCAATAAAGCGCAAATGGCTAGGCCTAGTTTGGGTAAAATCCTGCCATGCCAATAACAAGTTCTGCATTTTCTCATCGGCTCGTTCACCAACTATGTGAGAATCGACAAATCTAAATAAATCGTCTAATACCTTCATCTGAACCTCAAACGCCAGCTCATCAATCGAGTTATAATATTTGTAAAGCGTGACACGGCTGATTCCCAATTGACGTCCGATGTCTTTCATCGTTACACCTGGCAAATCTTTTTCCAAAAAAAGCTCCTGAGCAGCCAGAATAATGTCCTGCCGCCGTTTATCTCTATGTTCCTCTAATTCCTGTTCCCACTTGCTTTTCATAAATCAACACTCCTCGATACAGAAGCTACTCTCACAAAAACCTATTTACACAGTGTAAACACCTAGAGTTCACTCCAATTATATCCAATAGCTGAATTTGTTGCAAACGTTTTCATTATGTCTAATCACTCTTTTAACCATTTCTCCAGAGGCATAAAAAGCGCCTAAATTCCATCCATAACGATGTGGGGCTAGTCACTCCCCCTTCCAACTCATATAATAGGAAGACAAAGCTGCCTAAGAAGTTTAAAGGAAGGATGTTCACCTAGATGCTGTCTCAATTGAATCGTCAATTAGAAAAAATCTTGCCGCTAATCACACCAGTCAGTGTTCTCATCGGTGTTTTGCTAGGCAGTCATTTATCCGGTTTCACCTATTTATCCCCTTGGTTGTTTGCCTTTATGACTTTCGCTGGCAGCATAAGCTCAAGCTTCAAAGAATTCGTCAAAGTGGTTGTTCAGCCTCTTCCACTCATCATCACATTGTTGATTCTACATGTCGCGATGCCGCTGATTGCGATGGGTCTCGGGCATGTCGTATATAGCCAAGAGCCCATGACGATAACTGGCCTCATTTTAGCAGCAGCCATTCCTACTGGCATTACAAGCTTCGTCTGGGTAGCCATTTATCGCGGGAATATCGTGCTCACGTTATCGATTATTCTTATGGACACCATTCTTTCACCCTTTGTCGTTCCCTACACACTATCAGCGTTAATTGGCACCAAAGTACAGATGGACTCCTTCGCGATGATGAAAGGCCTGTTCCTGATGATCGTTCTACCTTCTATCCTTGGCATGCTGCTGAATCAATGGACGCGCGGCAAAATTAAGGAACAATGGAGTGGGCGTCTAGGTCCTTTTTCGAAAATAACCATGGGCATCGTTGTCGCGATCAACAGCTCCGTGATTGCCCCTTATTTACGTGATTTTAACGCCAAACTACTAGGCTTAGCCGGATTTGTACTCTTCATAGCCTCACTTGGATACATTCTTGGATGGCTGATCGCTAAGCTTATGCGGTGGGATCAAGACGTCGTCGTAGCACTTACGTTTAACAGTGGGATGCGTAATATTAGTGCTGGCGCGGTACTCGCAGTTGCCTACTTCCCGCCTCTGGTGACTGTCCCCGTTGTACTAGGAATGCTGTTCCAGCAATCGCTGGCCTCCCTTTTCGGCTATCTGTTGAACAGACGCTACGCTTTGAAAAGTGATATTCCCAGCTTAACGGTCAAAAGTGTGAAACAAGTTTAGTTGAGAAGCTGCCCGTGCAGCTTCTTCTTATGTTAATCAGCTGTGATTTCGCTCTCTCCTTTAAAACATTCAAAACATATTAACGTGTTATCGTCTAACACTACGCCGTTAATAAATCCATCATGGCAGAAAATTTGCTTTTTGCATTCCTTGCACTCCCCAACAAGCTCCTGCATAAATAGCACCTCCCAGTTGTAAAACTTTGCTCATTCTTATTCTTCCAGTTCTTGTTCTGCTGGCGATCACTTTGGAATTTATTTTAACACGAAGGGCACCCATTAGCTGGATGCCCTTATCAGCAGATTATGATTGCCGCGGCGCAATCAGTTCGATTATGAATCATTTGTGTGGTATTAAGTTAAAACTCCTTTTCCTCAGCCCATTTTAAGCTAACTTTTATGTATTATTCAGTTTCTCTTCTCAGATTTTTCATAATTGCCGTGTACGATTGTGAAGAAGATGATTGATAGGAGTGATACATAGCATGATGAAAATGACAAAAATAGCGGGCTTATGCATTCTTATCCCCGTATTACTAAGCGGTTGTGGGAACGCTTCCTCCTCACAAACTGCTGCAGCAAGCTCAGCACAACCGCAGCAACAACAACAAAACGGACAATCCCAGGCAGACGGCAAGCAAAATGCTCAAGACCGACCTGTCATGAATGCGGCACAAAGACAAATCTTCAGTACCTTTCAGACCCTGCTCCAGCTAGACAAAGCAGATGGACTTACCATTACGAAGGAGCAGGCTCAAGCCATGCTGCCCGTTGCGCAAGAGATCGTCACAAAAGCTGAACTTAGTGATGAAAACAAGACCAAGCTGTTTGAAAAGCTGACAGATGCCCAGAAGAAATTTATAGAAGATGCAGCTGCGCGTATGGGCAATCGAGGAAACGGCGGTGCAAATGGTTCTGGGAATAACGGAAACACCGGTAATGGCAAGGGAAATCGAAATGGTCAATCTGGAAATACAGAAAATAAACCAGATGCTTCTGCACAACCAAACGCTTACGCACCCGATCAAACCGGTGGCAAGAAAGGCAATGGAAATCGTCCTGCTGGCGGCGAAATGAGAGATCCCGGTAAGCAGCTCATCGAATTGCTGCAAAACAAGGTGAAATAAGTCGAATATTTCCGAGGAAATGATAATGTGAGAAAGACCTCCAACCACAATGTGGGTTTGGAGGTCTTTCTGGTTCATTCTTATGATCTTAAGGTCTGAATGACCTGCTCTGCTTTTGCTTCACCGCTGGCAACTTGCTCGATGTGCTCTCCGAACATGTCACACATATACACGAAAAGGGTAAGAATTTCTAACACTTCATCACTCTCGAACGTACGCGAAGCCGATAGGCTATACACATAGCGATAATGGATCTCGCCTTCCTCATTAACTCCAAAGTGTCCTATTGGCAAACGCGTATTAATTTCTAGTAAGAGCGCGGCTACATCTTCACGAGCACCAGCTTGAAGATGAAACGGTAGCGTACTGTAGATTTGCAGCAGTTGAATAGCGACTATTTCCTCATCATTCAACGGTAAAAAGCTAAAATGAAGGAATCGATCTCGACCTTTACTATCCTCTTGAAACCCTGCCATTAGCACATGCAGCGGAATAGCTTCGGATTTCTCTAATAAATTCGTGGCAAGCTCTGCTTCATCCAAAATCTCTTTCAGCTGCCCTAATTGCGCCAAATGACGCGCATGCGCAAGTTCTGTCAACATATCTCTTCAATCTCCTATTCTCTCTTACCCATCGCTTCAACAATGGCTTTTTTCAGATTCTCTGCATCGCCATCGAACTGATACAAGGCTTGAATACTTACACCAGCTGCTTCTACGAAGCTCTCAACTTGTTTGTAGCGTGCGACGCACGCTGCATCCTGTTCATCATAAAGTGGGAGCTTCTCGAACATATCAAAAATAAGTTCTGTGTCATGGGCTCGTTTTTCTTTCTTTTTCTCTGTTGATTTATCAGCGTTAAATATCGCTTTAGTAATACCCCAAGCGCCTGCTTTCGATGCGCGGTCACGTCCAGCTTGCTTCAAGGATCTGGCAATTGGCATCGCTGCGCCAATACCTGTGGCAACGATTTTCAGCGGCGTTCCTACCTGAGCTCCTACCCCTGTAAGCGTAGCAATGTCGGCAGCGATCTTCGTCAGCTCAATCCCAATTTGAATAGCTCCACGATCTGTTCGCTTCACGTTAATCTTTTTCATTTCTTTCGCTAATTCATACTTGGCGATTTCGTCCAGTTGTTCAGCTGCTGCAGCATCTCCACCCGCTTTAAGCACTTCGAGATCCTGTTTTTCTTTGCTAGCTTCGCTTTGTCTACACCAGCATTTCGCGTGTACCAGCGTTTTTCTTTGAGTACGTCGGCATTCCCAGCTTTGCCTTTGAAGTCACGTTTCAAGGTCGTCATTGCGCTACGATTGAGACCAGCCTTGATAACATCAACGGTTTTAATTGCAATTTTCACACCGCTTACAGCGATACTTACGCCCGGGATAACGGCCGTCAAGCTTGCTGTACTTGACTCCATGATATCCATGATGCCTTTGGCCACTTTGATCCCAGATTGAGCGGCCTGAATCGCATTGCTAATGATCTCGATAACGCCTCTTGCTTTTTCTGCATTATTCAGACCGCCATTGTCCGAATGCTTTTTATACATATCGTAAATTGCTTTAACGGCCATGATCGTATTCTTAACTGCGGAGATCGCTTCCGCTACCGTCCCTGTGTAGTCACTGGCGGATGAGGAACCTCCGACACCATCCTTATGGCCAGTTGATTTAGCTGCCTTATCAACTAGACCAGCTGAGCCGCTGACCATTTTACCGCTTGCCTCGATCATAGTCGAACCTGTACCTGCATACTGGAAACGTTTATCATGTCCCTTGCGCTCGCGAGAAGCAGCAAGCGTTTCTCTAATCGCACTCATGATCTGGAAGGGCCCGCCAACGAGATCTGCTGTAGAGGCGACTGCCCCCATAGTAGCTGACTGCTGCGCTGTACCGGCATCCTTCGTTTTATCGTAGGACTCTTTCAAATCATCCGAACGTTTGCCGAAGCTATCACTAAAAGTAGAGGTGACACCTGATGTCATATCCGCATTATCTTTGGTATCGTCACCTGTTGGATGCAACGTTGAAGCAGCCGGGATCACGGTTGGCGCTACAATCGTTGCCGGAGCCGCGGTCGTTGGTGCGACAGTCGCTGCCTGCTGCGGTGTCTGCGCCGTTACGTTGCGCTGAATCAATTGATTCGCGAAGGCTTGTGTATCGCGATTCCCTACTGTGCGCTGCATCTGCATAAAGAAGTTAGCCCCCAATGGCGACGCTTGTGATCCTGCCTTACTTGTCGGAGCCACCTGCGATTGCTGCGAATTCTGGTGCGAGGGACTCGCTTGTTTGGAATGGGCCAGTTTTCCTTGTGGCATCCGGAGAACCTCCTTTACGCATAGGATTGTGCTTGCGATAAAATTCTCTGAATCTATGAACTCGCTGCTAGATTCGCTCTACTTGCCGCCTCGTTGTTGAACAACATGCGTTAATTCGTGACCAAGCAGTTCTTGTCCCTCGCGTGTATCTGGGTTGTATCGGCCTTCGCGGAAAAACACATCATTCCCTGTAGCAAAAGCTTCTGCACCTAAGGATCGGTTAATCTTTGATGACTCTGAATCATTATGTATATTTACGTTGCTAAAATCAGTGTTGAACGCCGATTCCATCTTCGCTTGAATGCTGGCATCCATTCTGCTCCCACTTCCTTGCTTCGCTTTAATCTGCGACTCAATCCCTGCACCTGCTTCAAATCCGCCTTCCGACGATGACTTCATCTGCAGCTCTTCTTCCTCAGACTCTCCACCTTCCGAGAGCTGAATCGACTCTGATGATGGCTTCATCTGCAGCTCTTCTTCCTCAGATTCTCCGCCTTCTGCGCGCTGTACATCTGGCTTAGATGCTCCACTACTTTCAGATGCAGCAATATGCTCAGCCGCTTGTTTACCCATTTGATCGGCTTCTTGCTCATAAGCATCACCAGCTGGTCCAACGGTCATTTTCGTCTGAATGGTCAACATATTGCCCACGGCGCGATTGCCAATTGCCCGTTGAATATTCATCAAATCGGATGAAACAGAAGAATTCTGTTTATTGATTTTATTCGTATGCAAAGAAGAATCTGGTTGCCGGTTAATATGGGATTTTTGCATGGCATAACCCTCCTTGTATGCTAAGAGCAGTTCCTAATTCTTTAATGAATTGGAAATTGCTCTTATTATTTTTTGTTCCTTGAAAAATGAATTTGAACCGGTTGTGAACGTAGCTCAAGCGAAGGCGCGGGAGCCGTCCCAACGGGACGAAAATTTTTAAAAGGTGTTTACGATCTTGCGATGTCTTTGGGACAATGCCAATAGGTGCTACTGACGGGAATGTTCCTTACCCTCCTGTTGAACCAAGCATTTGGTTTCTTCCAATTTAGAGTGTTCCCTTGGCCTCTTCCGTATTTTCCTACACGCTGACTGTATCCCGTGCGCTGCCATCCCTTCCGCATTG
>NZ_AUGY01000179.1 GCF_000422905.1 Paenibacillus alginolyticus DSM 5050 = NBRC 15375 | reverse complement strand
ATCCTCCGGTAGTGGCCATGATAGCTCCTTTTCGTTTGCACGTTGTAACACCTCGGAGACGGTGTTGCGTGAGCATTGAATACTCGAAGCGATACTGCGCTGACTCAGCCCCATGCTATTGAGCCTTAAAATTTCTCGATACTTGGTCATTTTGATGACCTCCCGTTGGTATTTGTGCACTTGCTAGGCAGACGCACATCTGTACATTCTACCAACGGGGCGGCTCTCTCTACTAACATAGTGGCTCTAATAGATTAACGTGGTGGCTCTCACTCATTAACTCGATGGCTCTATGGCACCGAAATATTCAGTCATTCCGGCTTTCTATTTGTTCTACATTTTTGCAAGTAAAGTGAGTTGGAAAAGCAAGCTGAAGGTGCTTACAGGCGCTTCGGCTGCACTTATCGCCCTATCTTTATCATGGGCAGTCATCGTAGATTCGATCCCGGCGGACAAACGTCCTTATATGGGAAGCAGTCAGACGAATTCTGTGCTGGAGCTTGCCTTTGGCTATAACGGTGTATCTCGTTTGACGGGTAATAAAGGACCTGGTGGTGGAGGAGGCGCGAGACCGGACGGCGGTCAAATGCCGCAAGGAGATGGCGGCGCTCAAGACGGAACGAATGCTGCAAGCAGTAATGCTTTTACCCAAGACGGTCAGATGCCTAGCACTGATGGCCAAGTCGTTTCAGGCGACGGTCAGGGCGGTCCCGGAGGATTCCCGGATGGCGGTGGACCCGGCGGAGCCCCAGGTGGTAAGGGCGGTGGCGGTGGTGCATTCAATACCGGAAGGGCAGGGCCTCTGCGATTGTTCCAATCGGCACTATCCGGTCAAATCAGCTGGCTCATTCCTTTCGCAGCTTTCGGCGTTCTCGCGCTATTAGTAGGGATTCGCAGAAAAAAACCATTGACTGCCAAACAGTTTGAAACTTTATTCTGGTTAGCATGGCTGCTCCCAGCAGCGGCGTTCTTCAGTGTTGCAGGCTTTTTCCATCAGTACTATTTGATCATGTTGGCCGCGCCGATCTCGGCTTTAGTGGGAGCTGGTTGGACCGAGCTTTGGAACCTTTACCGTGAGAGAGCTTCTTGGAAAATGTGGCTGTTACCCGCAGCAATCGCGGTGACGACAGCTTTCGAAATGTACATTATCACGCCTTATAAGGGTCAAATTGGCGCTGGATGGGCAATCGGTGTAGGCACGGCCGGAGCGGCTGCAGTCCTGATTCTTGTGCTCGCGGCTAAGAAAGAGAAGTTTGCTCATACGGCAGCTATTCTCGGATTGTTGGCTTTGCTTGCAGTGCCGCTGTATTGGGCTGCCACACCGCTCCTTTATGGCGGAAACAGCATGCTTCCTGAAGCTGGACCAAATTTGAAGCAAGGCTCAGGAATGGGCGGCTCCCGCATGGGGGGATCAAGCGAAGTGAACACGAAACTGTTAGATTACGTAACCAAAAACAACACAGGAGAGACGTACTTGTTCGCTGTCTCTAGAGCGACGGAAGCTTCTTCTTATATTATAAAAACCGGCAAAGCAGTGATGGCGATGGGTGGATTCTCAGGCTCTGACCCGATTCTTACGGTAGATAAGCTGAAAGCAATGGTTCAGAACAAAGAAATTAAATACTTCCTGATCTCTTCTGGCGGGTTTGGTGGCGGCGGCGGTACCAGCTCGGAATTAACGACTTGGATCAAAGCGCATAGCACCGAAATTCCGAAGAGTGAGTACCAGTCGGAAGCCGCACAAACGCAGCAAGCTGAGCAAGGGCAAGTCTCAACGCAAGATGGGCAAGCGCAAAGTCAGCAAAGAGATGGTGGCACGAGTGACCGCCGAGATGGCCAAGATGGTCGGGACGGACAAGACAGACCTATGGGCGGAGGCATGAATGGTTCCGGAACGCTCTACGAAATCAATGTTGATTCCCTTTAATTCAAAAGCAAAAATGAAGGAGGAAACCCTATGACTGAGTCTGTACGATATTCTGTTGTCATTCCTGTATTCAATGAAGAAGCTGTTATTCAAGAAACATACCAGCGATTGAAGCAAGTGATGAACCGAACCGACGCCTCATATGAGCTTCTGTTCGTCAACGACGGAAGTCGCGACAATTCAGCCGCGATCATCCAAGGCTTCAGTGAAATAGATAAACGCGTAAAACTCATTAATTTCTCACGTAACTTCGGTCATCAAATCGCTATTACAGCGGGCATGGATTATGCAAGTGGAGATGCGGTTGTCGTCATTGACGCCGATCTCCAAGATCCGCCCGAGCTCATCCAAGAGATGATTGCGAAGTGGAAAGAAGGGTATGACGTCGTCTACGCCAAGCGTACGCAGCGCAAGGGTGAGACCTTCTTCAAGAAGCAGACGGCGCATTTGTTCTACCGCATCTTGCAGGCGTCTACGGATATTGCCATCCCTGTGGATACAGGTGATTTCCGCCTCATGGACCGCAAAGTGTGCGATGAAATGAGCCGGTTAACGGAGAAGAACCGCTTCGTCCGCGGCCTTGTATCTTGGGTCGGCTTCCGCCAAACAGCCGTCGAATATGTGCGAGATGAGCGTGCCGCCGGGGAAACCAAGTATCCACTCAAGAAAATGCTCAAGCTGTCCATGGACGGTATCACTTCTTTTTCGACCAAACCATTGAAGTTGGCTACCAATCTGGGGGGTATGCTTTCTATTTCGGGGCTGGCTTACTTAGTAGTCATCATTTATCTCAAACTATTCACAGAAACAGCTGTGGCAGGCTGGAATGGAATTGCCGTTATGCAGCTCTTATTGAGCGGCTTTATCCTGATCATTCTTGGCCTAGTCGGTGAATACATTGGACGCATTTATGATGAATCCAAAGGCCGCCCTTTATATATCGTTCGCGATTGTCACGGCATGAAGAAAAATGAACGAAGAATCAAGAGAATCGTATGAACAGACTCGTGACGCAATGGATGAAGTTCGGGCTGGTTGGAGCGGTGAATACAGGCATTGATTTCGCTGTGTTTACGCTCCTCATCCTCTTGGGTTGGCCGCATCTGCTGGCACAGGGCATTTCGTATACAAGCGGGGTGCTGAATGGCTATTTCATGAATCGGTCGTGGACCTTTCAGGCAAGCGGTGACAACAAGCGACAATTTCTCAAGTTCATAAGTCTGAGCGCCGTTTTGATGCTGATGACTTCGGGGTTGTTCGTCAGCTTTACGGAGCATCTGGCTTGGCCTATTTGGTGTAGTAAGCTCGCAGCGACAGGATCAGGTGTTGTTTTCAACTATATAGGAAGCCGCAAGTGGGTATTCACCCCTTCGAAAACAATGGAAAAAGGAGTGGTATAAGATGAAAATTAAAAAAGCCGTCATACCAGCAGCGGGGCTTGGGACAAGAATATTGCCAGCGACGAAAGCACAGCCAAAAGAAATGCTGCCCATTGTCGATAAGCCGGCCATCCAATATATTGTCGAAGAGGCAGTACAAGCCGGTATTGAAAGCATCTTGATCGTCACTGGCCGCAATAAAAAGTCTATTGAGGACCATTTTGACAAGTCCGTTGAATTGGAGCAGATGCTATTCGAGAAGGAGAAGTTGGACCTGCTGAGAGAAATTCAAAGCATTTCGAACATGGCTAATATCCATTATATTCGTCAAAAGGAGCCGCTTGGGCTGGGTCATGCCATTCTTTGTGCCGAGCCTTTTATCGGAGACGAACCTTTTGCAGTACTGCTCGGGGATGACATTATGCATTCCGAGACTTCATCTTTGCTGGAGATGATGCAGGTTTTTAAAGCAACAAACAAGCAGGTTGTCGGTGTGCAGCAGGTTCCGCAATCTGATGTGAGCAAATACGGAATTATCGCAGCAGGCGCGCAGCATAATCGTACGTACCAAGTCAGCGACTTGGTGGAAAAGCCTTCTCCGAATAAAGCGCCATCGAACATGGCGATTATGGGCAGGTACATTTTGAAACCATCCATATTCGAAGTGCTGCAAACGATTGAGCGAGGAACGGGGAACGAGTATCAGCTGACGGACGCTCTGCACAAGATGTGTCTGCAGGAAGGGCTGATGGCGCTTGAACTCAAAGGAGATCGCTACGATATCGGAGATAAATTCGGCTATATGAAGGCGATTGTGGAGCTGGGTCTTCAAAGAGAGGAGCTTCGCCCGCAGCTGCTGGCGTATCTGGATATTCTTTTGCAGAAAGAGTTGGGGAAGGGGAAGTTGCGAAGGCGAGTCGTGTAACGGAATAGGCAGGGGTAAGAAGTCGGATCCGCTCAGGGTCCGGCTTATTCGTTTGGAAGTCAACATTCAGCAACCTTTCAGCAACTGCTCAGATTGCTTTTAGGGAGGATATGGGATACTGGTTGTAGAAAACGTGTACAATGAACTTCGGGGGGATTAAACTATGCGCCAATTAAAAGGTATTAAAATTCTGCTCGTTGATGACGAGCCTCATATTTTAGAGTTTCTGGAGTTGGGTTTAGCGAATGAAGGGTTTGAGGTTATGACGGCTCAGGACGGGATTAGTGCAATCACAGCTTGCAATAAGTTTCAGCCGCATATCGCTATTCTGGATGTGATGATGCCGGGGATGGACGGGTTCGAAGTTTGTCGAATGATTAAGAAGACAGAAAATGTCGCAGTTATCATGCTTACGGCTAAGGATGAAGTCGATGACCGGGTCAAGGGACTCACGCTTGGGGCCGATGATTATATGATTAAGCCGTTCAGCTTTGAGGAGCTGCTTGCTCGTATCTATGCACGGATTCGCAACCATTTTCCAAACTTGTTCGGTGAAGTAATCATTGGACCACTACGCATGGATGACCGACGCAAGGAAATTAGCCTGCATGACAACGTGCTGGAGCTATCTCCTACGGAATATGAGCTACTCAAATTTATGTCGATTAACCACGGACTTGTATTAAGCAAATCGATGATTCTCGATAAAGTATGGGGCTATGACTTCGGTGGCGAAGAGAACATCGTCGAGGTGTACATTCGCTCCTTGCGCGATAAGCTGGGCGATAAAGAACATAAGCTGATCCGCACGATTCGCGGCGCCGGTTATCGGATGGATTTAACATGAAAAGGCGGGGCCGGTTTGCCGAGCATTTTGTTACCGGTTCGCTGAAATTCCAGTTACTCTCGCGGTCTTTGTTGGTGATGTCAGTGTTATTGCTGCTGATTGGCGTGTTCCAATACATTTTCATGCAGCAATTTATGTATAAGAACAAGTCGGAGACGATTCGCAACCAGCTTGCGACGTTACCTCCTAGTACGTGGCAGCGAGCAGGGGATTTTCCGGATCGAGGCCAGAATCCTTTTATACCCAGACGAGACTCTAATGGGAGTAACCGTTCGGACAATACGGGAGGAGAGTTTCCCCGAATTTTTGTTCCTGATTTATCCATTGCTTTGATCGATAGTGAAGGGACTTACAAGCAGTTGTCTTCAGAAAATGTAACCTCCCCTTTTCAGCTTACGAAGGAGGAATATCAGGAATTATTGAAATCGAAAGAGAAGCCGGGCTACCGAATCATGAAGGATAAGGATGGCAATGAACAGTTGATTGTCTTTCATCCAATTCGAGAGAGATCCCAAGGCGTACAAGGACTTATTCAGGCGAGTACGAGCACAGCACCGATCAAAGCTTTGCTGCTCCGTCAGTTGTTCACCTTTCTACTGTTGTCCATGACAGCATTGGTTGTAGGGCTGCTTGGCTTCTTGCCCGTGCTAAGGCGGACGTTGGTGCCACTTTCTAATATGGTGGATACCGTGAAACAAATCGATTCAGGTAATCTGGGCGAGCGGTTCCCTGCGCATCAGGGGCAGGTGGAGATTGACCGGTTATCGACTTCTTTCAATAGTATGCTGGAGCGACTGGAGTTTTCTTTTGAGGCGGAAAAAGAGGCCAAAGAGCAAATGCGCCGCTTCGCTGCAGATGCCTCGCACGAGCTTCGTACACCGCTAACTTCCATTCATGGCTTTCTGGAAGTACTGCTTCGCGGAGCGTATCAACAACCGGAACAACTGCTGAAAGCGCTGAAGAGCATGCACGGTGAATCCGTGCGCATTAATAAGCTGGTTGAAGACCTGCTGCTGCTTGCTAGATTGGATCGAACGCCATCTTTTCAGAAGTCGGAAGGGCTGCTCGATGAGATGCTGCATGAGATGGAGCCCCAGCTTCGTCTACTGGCAGGAGACAGAACCGTTAAGTTTACATTGGAACCCCAGATCCGTTGTCTGTATGATCCGGATAAAATCAAACAGGTCGTCCTCAATTTGTTTCACAACGCCGTTCAGCATACGCATCCTTTGACTGGTGAACTAGGACTTTCGCTAGCAAAGACCGATGCAGGTGTTGAAATTGCTGTTCATGACAATGGGCCAGGGATTGCACCTGAACATCTCCCACATTTGTTTGATCGGTTCTACCGAATCGATTCCTCGAGGGCGCGCAGGAGCGGCGGCGCAGGATTGGGATTATCCATCACCCGTTCCATTGTGGAGCTGCATGGGGGAACGATTGAGGTTCATAGCACTGTAGGTGAAGGCAGTACATTTAAAGTGCTGCTGCTTCCATAGAATGAAAGGAGCCTTATCTCGACTTGATGTCGGGGTGGGGCTTTTTTTGATTTATAGGATGTTTTTAGCTGGAGTAATGCTCACGCAGTTAAGAATTAGGGTCTTCAGGAGTAAGTTTCACAATTCAAAACCCACGCCAGATAAGGGTTTCTGGAGGATGCAAAAAGGAGAACCTCCCCATCTAATCGAAAGTGTAAGTACCACCAAACACTAGAAGAGAAGGGAGTTCTCCTAATGTATTTGATTCGGCAGCAAAGCCTGTTTTCCCTGCAAGACCTATTCAATTTACAACCTGAGCAGAAATATGCCACCATTTTCGACACAATCGACATGCCCAAAATTTACTCAGCATTAGCAAAAAAGAGTTCGTTAGGCGCACCCGATCGACAAAATTA
>NZ_AUGY01000178.1 GCF_000422905.1 Paenibacillus alginolyticus DSM 5050 = NBRC 15375 | reverse complement strand
GCCCAAAACCATTTGACCAAATCCGTTCTTGTCTTTTCGAAAATCGTTCCGGTGATCACGGTTGTTTGGTGTTGGCAATTCGTACACTCGTAAAGAGGTAAATTACGAGTCTTAATTTCGTAAGCCTTCTGGTGCTGACATTTTGGACAGTGATATCCCTCAGGCCACTTCATCTTGAACAAATGCTGATGGCAAGCTTCCTCGGTTTGAAACTTCTTTTGAAATTGAATAAGATTCATCGATTCTTGCTTTGCCATAAAAATCACTCCCGAACATATGTTTGATTTCATTATACCAAACATTAGTTCGTATTTAAAGACATTCCTGAGCTAACTGGATAATCAAATTATTTTATTGCTTGTGGTTACGGCATTCATGGGGCAGTAAGAGCCTCCTCACGGGGATCTTGAAACTATTCTGGATGATGGGCCGCCATTGCCGTGGTTTACATATATTAGTGGTTACGAAGTGAGTAGGGGAGTAGACATGGAATTTATCCCGAATGTGGTTAGTATATGTCTTACTGCAACTGGGGTTATTGTAATGATTGGCGGATTGGTCTGGGCTTGGAGAAAGAAGAAGCCTATTTGGTCAGTGGCAACTGCGATGTTTTTCGTTATTTGTGGGTACTTGGCTTTGATGTTTTCCATTGCGTGAAACATTGGCAAAAAAACGGAGAATGTCTGTAGACACTCTCCGCTTTTTTGAATCTTTCTTGTTACTTTTTAAACAATTTCTCAAGTGCCTCACGCTGAGGCTGCCTAATACTAACCACTGGGCGAATGCTTTTCGCCAAATTTTCAGCATCTTCGATGGTTTCGCTTTTTCCTAAAGTAATCAAAGTGCCAATGGCCACAGCGCCAGTACGTCCTTTTCCACCACCGCAATGGAATCCAACCTTCTTACCACTCTTATAAGCCTCTACAACATGATTTATAGCTTGTTGGAATAGTTGGTCTTGTGGACCTTCCGCATTGTCACCAAGCGGCACTTGAAGCCATTCTACGCCATCTGTAGGATAGGCACTCTCCGTAGCCTCTCCACGCAAATCGACTACAACCTCAACGTTCTCGTTTTTAATCATAGCCTCTACGTCTGCAGCTCCACCAAAAAATATTTTGTCATCAACAAGTGCTTGATAATTTTTCTCCATAATGATCTCCTTACTTTTTCTTAAAGGGTGTGAATTCAATTGTTACTGGCATGGACGGTGCAGAAGGTGGAGCACAACATAGAGACATATCCTGCAAATCCCCTGCAGATTCAAATTCCGAATCCTCTTTGGTGTAAAAAATTTCCCAAGCATTACCGTCCGGATCATAAACCCAGACTTTATCTTGAACCGCATAACAACATGTTGTGTTCATTTCATTAATGAGAAGAAGTCCGCTTTGTCTTAAACGTTCGCCCATTGCCAGAACATCTTCCGTGTTATCCACCTGGAATCCCAAATGATTAAGAACGCCTTTTTTCTCAAAAGGACGAACATTTAAAGAAAAATGAAGGGCTGGATCATCCAGCTCGAATTTAGCGTAATTGTCTTTGACTTTAGAAGGCTCCGTACCAAAGAAAGCACGGTAGAAATCAAGCGACTTCTGAAGATCTGAACAGTTAACCGCAACGTGCATTCTTTTAATCATTTACTTGCCTTCTTTCAAGAATTGCTCGATCCTGCTTTTGATGGATTCACGAACTTCACGGAATTTAGCTGTAATTTCTTCTTCCGTCCCAGTTGCTTTGGCAGGGTCATCAAAGCCCCAGTGCCATCTTTGAGCCTTATCATTACGGACAACAGGACAGTGTTCGTCAGCGTGACCACACAATGTAATAATGTAATCAGCGCTGCTTAGAATCTCGGTATTAATAACATCGGAGGTATTGTTTGAGATGTCGATTCCAGCTTCTTTCATCGTTGCCACTGCACGTGGGTTTAATCCGTGGGCTTCCAATCCGGCACTTTTCACTTCATATTTGTCCCCACCCAAAGCTTTTAAATAGCCATCAGCGATTTGGCTGCGGCAAGAGTTTCCTGTGCAAAGAAAATAAACTAAAGGTTTTTTGTTATCCATGATTTCATTTCTCCTTTTTTGAAGGACCATTCAGAGCTTAAATGCATCCTTGATGTCCTTTATTCTTTTGTTTTGTCCCCAGAGTAGCTTTTATAATTAGCGCGGCGATTACTACAACAACTGCAATCGCAACAATTAACAACCAAATATTCACGCTTGTTGTATTAATAACGTGAAGCCATAAATAAAGCCCAGTAAGGGTAATTAAGAGCGTTGGAACAGTAAGGATGATACCTGTCTTAAAATAATGGCCCCATGTGATTTTTACACCTTTCGTAGATAGAACATGAAGCCATAAAAGGGTTGCGAGTGACCCAATCGGTGTTATCTTAGGTCCAAGATCGCTTCCAACAACATTAGCGTAAATCAGTGCTTCTCGTATAATACCGTCTGTATTTGTACCTTTAATGGCAAGAGCATCAATCATAACCGTCGGCATGTTATTCATAATGGAGGATAAAATAGCCGACAAGAAGCCCATTCCTACTGTTGCAACAAATAATCCTTGTCCTGCTAAGTTCTCAACCACTGTTCCAAGGGCATCGGTGAGACCGACGTTTTTAAGACCATAAACGACTACATACATGCCGATAGAGAATATGACTACAGCCCAAGGAGCGTCTTTGATCACTCGTTTCGTTTCGATAGCCTTACTTGATCTAGCCATAAAAATGAAGATCAATGCCACGACACCTGCGATGATAGAAACAGGAATTTTAATAAATCCGCTACTGACGTAAGCGACGAGAAGGATGCCAAGAATAACCCATGACATTCGGAAAAGCTTATGATCCTTGATAGCGTCTGAAGGCCGCTTTAATTGTTTCATGTCGTAGTCCGTTGGAATGTTCTTTCGGAAGAAAACGAACAAGACGACCAAACTTGCTGCTAATGAAAAAAGACTTGGGACAATCATGCGGCTTGCATAGGTGACAAAATTGATCCCGAAGAAGTCCGCAGATACGATGTTCACTAAATTGCTAACAATCAAAGGCAAAGAAGTTGTATCCGCAATGAAACCACTTGCCATGATGAAAGGCAAAATCATTTTATCTGGTAGCTTTAATGCTCGGACCATCGCTAAGACAATTGGCGTTAGAATTAACGCTGCACCATCATTTGCGAAAAATGCAGCAACTGCCGCGCCTAATAAAATGACGTACACAAACATGAGCCGCCCATTTCCTTTTGCAATCCTCGCCATATGCAAGGCAGCCCATTCAAAAAATCCGATATTGTCTAAAATTAAGGAAATGAGAATAATTGCGACAAAAGCGAGCGTAGCATTCCAAACGATGGATGTAACCGTCAGTACATCGTGGAAAGACACGACTTGGAAGATAAGAGCTAGGATAGCGCCAGCAGAAGCAGACCATCCGATGTTGAGGCCCTTAGGCTGCCAAATAACAAAAGTTAACGTAATAAGAAAAATTAGTACCGCAATGTAAGTCATGTTTCCTCCTAATCACAACAATTTAGATCTTCACATGATATGGCATCCACTTTTTCTTTCTGGGATGGCAGGTGTTGAAAAAACTCGTTCAGGAAGGGTTTATCCTCAATATTTAAAGAATAAAAAACCCATTGGCCCTTTTTAGCTTCTTTAACTAAACCGCCTGATTTCAGTTTTCGCATATGCTGACTCACATTTGGCTGACTGGTATTTAAGAGTTCAACAAGCTCGTATACACATAGCTCACGTTCTTTGAGCAGAGAGAGAATCGTCAATCTCATTTTGTCCCCAAGTAGCTTACACACTTCAGATAGTTGTTCAATATCGGGCAAAATTACACGCTCCTTTAAATTGGTACATTCAAGCCTTTTAAGAGTTCAATCACTTTCTTTTGTATTGTGTCACGTGCATGTCGAACTGACTGGATATCATTTGAAAGTAATGGATCCTCAATGTCCCAATCGACACTTGTGATGCCAAAGGGCACAATGGGACAACGTTCTGCAACTTGCTGGCAGAGCTTCACAATCACATTCGATGCGATGAAATACTTCATATCGATTTTCTTTGAAGCATTCCCTGATAAATCAATTCCAACTTCCTTCATGACTTCTAAGGTTAAAGGATGAATATCATGAGGTTCTAGTCCTGCACTTTCAACAATAACGTTTTCCCCACCGTAATGTTTAGCAAATGCTTCTGCGATTTGACTGCGGCAGCGATTTTGAATACATAAAAAGTAAATGCGAACTGGTTTTTTCATCATTATCTCAGCTCCAATATCATTTGTAAATGATTATATAATTATTTATTTATATATAAAAGTTAAGGTTTTGTAAATCGGCAATTGAAAAGTTAATTAAATCAAAATAAATTGATTTAACCCTTGAATTTTCCAAATATTATGTGTTATGATCAATTCATCAAATAAAATTGATTTAAGGAGGCGGCCTGATGTTGAACCCTTACAGTATGGAGAAACTCATGCAGTTTCAACAACATGAAATCCAAGAGCAAGCTCGTCATGCCTGGAAATGGGCAAATATCAAAGAAAGTAAGCCAGATAAGCTGCAATTTCCTAAGATTATTCCACAGACCAATTTGGCCTGCTGTCCAGCCTGTTGCTAAAGGGGGAGTTAAAAGTGATTAAAGAGCTTCCTATTTCGTCGAGTGTTGAGAGTCAAGTTGATTTTTCGAAATACGAACTCCAGTTTAAAGCTTTAGCAGATCAGAAACGGTTGCAAATCATGTATGAGCTTACTCAAAAAGGAAGTGTCTGCGTATGTGATTTGGTTGACATTGTAAACATGCCGCAGTCAAAACTATCGTACCATCTAAAGATATTGCTTGATGCTAATCTGATAACAAAAGAGACTAAAGGAACTTGGAGTTATTATGAATTAAATCACGTAGAGGTTAATCGGTTGCTTTCACCAGAATTATGCTGTATCTTCCGAAAAAGCGAAAATCAATCAAGCGAATGTTGCTCGTAACCCACATAGGTGGGTTTTTAAATGAAGTATTGATCAATATTTCTTGATATAACAAAGGAGAGATGATCCATGAGTCAGGTTCAAAATGATGAAGTACGTCAACATGTTCGCAATCGGTATAAACAGATTGCAATAGAGAGCATTCCCAGTGCAAGTTGTTGCTCCTCCTCTGAACCAGCAACGAGCTGCTGTAGCACTCCGGATGAGGTCTCCTCAAAATTGGGGTACACAAATGAAGAGCTTAATGTTGTTCCAAGTGGTGCGAATCTCGGGTTAGGGTGTGGAAATCCTCAGGCAATAGCCTCACTAAAATTGGGGGAAGTTGTTCTTGATTTAGGCAGCGGTGCTGGTTTCGATGTTTTTTTGGCATCTAAACAAGTTGGAGAAATGGGTAAAGTATATGGAGTTGATATGACACCAGAGATGATTAGTCGTGCGCGCCAAAATGCTCAGAAACATGGATATGAAAATGTAGAGTTTCGTCTCGGAGAAATTGAGCATCTGCCGATACTGAACGATTCGATTGATGTTATTATTTCAAATTGTGTAATTAATTTGTCACCTGATAAACAGCAAGTGTTCAATGAAGCTTATCGTGTATTAAAACCAGGTGGGCGTTTGGCGATTTCCGATGTTGTAATGACTTCAGAACTTCCGGTGGAGTTGAAAAGTGACCTTAATTCTCTCGCTGGGTGCGTTTCAGGTGCATCTACAATTGATGAAGTATTGGTATTCCTGCAAAGAAGCGGATTTCGAAGTATTGTTGTTGAACCAAAAGACGATTCTCGAGAATTTATTAAGGATTGGGTGCCCGGTGCCAATGTAGATAACTACATTCAATCGGCGATAATCAAAGCGATTAAATAGAGTAACTAAAAGCCGTAATCAATATGATTACGGTTTTTTCGATTGTGCGCCCAGCATGGGCGCTATCTATAGGGTGTAAATCCCGAATGGTGAAGGCAGTAGTAGCCATTAGCTCAAGACAAGGGTGTCGACCGTGAGGTCGAATCT
Source organism: Paenibacillus alginolyticus DSM 5050 = NBRC 15375 (assembly GCF_000422905.1). Taxonomy (GTDB): domain Bacteria; phylum Bacillota; class Bacilli; order Paenibacillales; family NBRC-103111; genus Paenibacillus_E; species Paenibacillus_E alginolyticus. Next base: position 983 of record NZ_AUGY01000178.1, on the reverse strand, counting down.
GAAGGAAGTCGGCGGCAAATCTCCGGTCTGAGGAACACGAATCACATATAAGGCTAGCATTCGTTGGATGAGGCTGCAGTCCAAGTCAAAGTCCATACTGCCAAAGGCGAATGAAAGTAAATGTGGCAGATAGGTGGAGAGAAAGATAGCGTTCTTACCTGGGGAGATCTGCTGGTAAGCGAAGTAAACGCCGTAAGCCTATTTGTGAGAGTGGGTTGAATCAGCAGAAGTCAGCAGAAGCCATAGTACGCAAGGTGTTGCAACACCTTGGGGAAGGGCTGAACATGAACTAGGAATTGAACGACTTGGCATTCGAGGGTAAGCGATGAAAGCAGACAATTCAAGAGAACTTATCTGAGGAAAGTAGCGGTGAATACGCGAGGGTACTCAGAAGGGCTGAGCTTACAAACGGCATAAAGAGAAGAACAATTCACGCAAGGAGTGTATCGAAGAATGATGAAGTCGCTATTGTCACGAGAAAATCTGCTGTCAGCACTTAAACGTGTTGAAACGAATAAAGGAAGCCACGGTGTAGATGGGATGTCCGTACATAAGTTACGAGACCACATTCTACAGAATTGGCAAACCATTCGTGAAAGCTTAGAAAACGGAAGCTATGAACCGAGTCCCGTCCGAAGGGTCGAAATCCCGAAACCGAATGGCGGAACGCGTCTCTTAGGTATACCGAAGGTAAGTTCATACTGCACGCCTCCCAATTTGGTTTTGGACTTTATAGCATAGTAACCCTATTTCAGCAATTTGACTGGTTCAAGATGCCCAGAATCCTGAATACGTTGTCGTAGTGCAATCTCTTTTTGCTCGTCTAGCGGGATATCCCAAGGAAATCCCGGTCCTATCTTCTGACCCTGCAATATCCCATGATCAAGCCAATAATAGACAACATGAGTAGATACCTCCAAGCGCTGCGCCACCTCCTTTACCGTGAAGCCTTGTCGTGGTAGTGAAAAGGCAGGTATTTTGTT
>NZ_AUGY01000177.1 GCF_000422905.1 Paenibacillus alginolyticus DSM 5050 = NBRC 15375 | reverse complement strand
ACACATATTGAGTCCGTTTGTTCCTTGATTTATAAGGGTTTTAACTGAGTGGTCAGGGGAGTTGGGGACGTATTGGGGACGCGGGATTTCGCGTCCCCATTTTAATTGTGATTAGAGGGAGCCGGATACATTTCCATTCGCTGAAGGTCGATAATCGTGTTGCCGCCTTTTAGGATATCCAGACCGATGAGGCCATTAATGTAATTAATATCTTCATGAAAAACACCAAAATCAATAGGAATGTTTTCCATGGTTAAATCGCCTATTTGAATTTGATCAATACGTTTTTGAAAAGAGTATTCGACTCCGCCGATCCCAAAACTCCGCAAAAGTTTATCGCCGTTTTCAAATTTAATGCCAATCTCGGAGACGATATCAGAGGATAACAGGGAATGAGCCGCGCCAGTATCAATCACTAAATTGTCGATTGTTAAGGATCGCCCTTTGTAACAAATTGTCATGGATGCTTGGAGTAATTCGTCGATTAATTCAATCTGCATTTACCGGCTCCTGTAGAAAGGGTTTTTTCTGAGTTCTATAGCTATTTTTTCTTGGCCGGTATGATAGACGATATTGTTGTTTTTACACTTCAACAGTTCTTTAGTTGCTTCGTCAGAGTCTTGAATCGCTCGTACTAAAGCAACCTCATCAACGAACTGAATGTTATCTTCGGTATGAGAATCAAGAATTTCAAGCAAGACGTATTGATCTGGATAAATAGTACGAACTTCTTGCCATTGCATCGTTATCACTCCCTTTAAAGTGTTTTGAACATCGACAATAAGGGTGAGCATTGTTTCGCGCTGTTATTACATAGACTCGCTCTCTACCAAAACCTTGGGTACTTATAATTATATCGTATACTGAAAATAGAAGATACTGTGATGGTCAACGAAAATCGAATCAATCATCTTCTTCTTTACCTGCTAAAATCGACTCAAACTTATCAGCGACGGACTATCTCAATCGAACCCGTAGATAAGTTTCCTTTTCTGAAGCCTTGGCGGGCTCAGTCTTTAGAAAGAGAATCTATGAAATTCACAATATGAAGTGGTTTAATTTGATCAATTCTCAAATGACCAGACGCTGGTAAAATTCTGTTTTTCAAGTTAGATTGATAAGTCAACAACAAGTCTCCACGTATTTTCCTTTTTTCCACGTTTTTCTATACTCGCCATGTAATTACCTCCTGATTTAGAACTGCTCTGTATTCCTTAATTGAGTCTTATAATCAGAAAGGCTTGTGAGCGACACGAGTCTTTCTGATTCCAAACTTTTTAACGTAAGCTATTAAGCTCCTGCTGTTGGAACCAAGCCTCCAAGGTGGTTCTTCTGAACAAAATTTTAGTTCCTACAAGAAGGGAATTATTTCAACTACAAATTAACCAATATGATTTTCGATTAATCACCAATATATTCAAGTAAATTGCAAATAATAATCAAATATATTCAATAAATATCAAAATAAAAGAAGTTAATTTGAATTTTAATGAATATTATTGACATTAAATGAAATTTTGATTATTATCATTTTAGTAAGTCGTATCGATACAATCATTACTTATCGCATCAGAATGATCATTCACCACCTCATCCATCCGCATGGAAAGGAGCTGTATGAAGGCATTATGGACATAATGCAAGCGCTATCAAAGAAATAGCGGCGAGATAGAGATAGAGATAGAGTTAGAGAATCCAACTTTCAAGGAGAATAACAATGAAATTTGCAACAAGACTTAATTCTTTTAAAAACAAATCCATCGTTGAGACGATTGATCAAATCGCATCCGTGCAAGGGTTGACACACGTTGATTTGAACTATCCGGAGCATTTTCAAAACAATTCCGTTGAGGAAATTAAGGATGCTCTGAAGCGAAATAACATCAAGCTTAACGGCATTGCGCCAAGATTCAGAAGTCAATTCATTAACGGTGAGCTTGGAAATTCGGACCCGGTAATTGCCCGCAAAGCGATTGACCTATGCAAAGAGTCAATAGATATCTGCAGAGAACTGGGCGGAAGCAATATAACCATATGGCTTGGTTATGACGGTTTTGATTATGCGTTTCAATTGAACTATGCCAAGGTTTGGAAACAAGTTGTGAAGGCCATACAGGAAATTTGCGAGTACGGGCACGACATTCAAGTTAGTATCGAGTACAAACCGTTCCAGCCTCGCGCTTACTCTTTAATTTCAAGCTATGGAGACACGTTATTAATGATAAACGATGCCAAATGCTCCAATCTTGGGGCAACCTTGGATTTCTGCCATATGCTGATGAAAGCGGAAAACCCTTCTTTCGGGTTAAGCTTGGTAGCAGAAAAAAATAAACTCTTTGGCGTTCATCTCAACGACGGCAACAAGCTTAATGATGATGGACTTATCGTAGGCTCGGTCAATTTTGCGCAATCATTAGAATTTATTTATTACATTAAAAAATACAGCTATGATGCAGTCGTTTATTTTGATACTTTTCCAGAAAGAGAAGATCCGCTTGCTGAATTGAAAACCAATATTGCCATGTATACGAAGTTAAATGATCTAGTCGATGGCATTGGAATGGACAAGATTCAATCCATTATTGATCAAAATAACGCCATCGCTGCTCAAGAAATCATGTTAGGCTGCTTGAAGTAACAAATCCGCTTTATAAATTAAAATCATGGGGGAAAGAAAAATGAAGAAAAAGAATTTGCTGAAATCAGCGTCCTGTGCAATTGCATTGTCCATGTTTATTATTGGTTGTTCTGCTCCATCCAAAACTCAAGATGGTGGAGGCCAGCAAAGCAGCGGGGCGCCGGTGCAAGCATTTAATCCGGATGAAGTAAAAGACGGTATTGATTTCACTATGATGAGAAGCCAATTCGGTGCGGTGCCTAAACCAAATGGCGAAGTTAAGCTAGGCGGAGTCTCAAAGGCATTTGAAAACGAATACTGGCGTACGTTGAAAGAAGGCATGGAAATCGGCGCAAAGAAGATGCAGGATAAAGGATTTAAAGTTTCGATAGATGTTAAAGCCGCTCAAGGCGAAGGCGATGAGCAGGGACAGCTTTCCATTGTCAAAGATATGGTGAATAAAAAATATGCTGCCTTGCTGTTATCCCCAATTTCGGACGGTAATCTTGTGCCCGGGGTTGAAGATGCTAAAAAGGCTAATATTCCTGTGATCAACGTAAATGATGGACTCATAGAAACCGCACCGAACTATGTGGGACCCAAAGCGATCCAAAACGGAGAGCTGGCTGCAGAGTGGATTGCCAATAAGATTAATAAAGAAGGAAATGTAGCCGTTATCATCGGTATGCCGAAAGCGTTTGCAGCGCGTCAAAGAACGGCTGGATTCGAAAACTGGATGAAGCAAAACGCGCCGAACGTCAAAATCGCAGAGAAACAAAATGCAGATTGGGACAGAGCGAAGGCAAAAGATTTGGCATCAACTTGGATCAAGAAGCATCCTGATCTGAAAGCGATTTTTGCGAACAATGATACGATGGCTCTTGGTGCGGTTGAAGCGGTAAAAGCATCCGGCAAGAAAATACTGGTAGTAGGTGTTGACGGTATAGGGGAAGCATATGAGTCCATTAAGAAAGGCGAGCTATCTGCTACGATTGACTCATTTCCTAAGTACAAAGGACAGATCGCTGTAGAAGCGGCTACTCGGATTATTGGCGGACAAAAGCTGCCTCGCGTTATTTGGACTCCGCAAGCTTTGATTGACAGCTCTAATGTCAATACTCCCGCTGAGCAAATTATCAAGTGGCAAGAGCCCGAATTTAAATAATAAACAGGATTAATCATACGGAGTAGCCCGGATAGGATCGCTTTCCGGCTGCTCCTTAAATTAAGAGGGTGATGAAGTGGCTTCAACGGCTATGATAAGATTTAGAGAAATATCAAAGACATTTCCTGGTCACAAGGCGCTTGATAATATCAATTTTGAAATTCATAAAGGCGAGGTTCATGCGCTCATGGGCGAGAACGGAGCTGGTAAATCGACATTGTTGAACATTCTGCACGGCATATATAATGAATATGAAGGTCAAGTTATGATTAACGGACAACCAATTAAATTTAAAAATGCGCAGGATGCTTTAAAAATGGGAATTTTTAAAGTGCATCAAGAAGTTAGTTTGATTCCGGATTTAACTGTCGGTCAGAATATTGCGCTTGGATATGAACCGAGAAAAGGCCCTTTTATCGATTTTAAATCGCTTCATGCCAAGGTGGAGCTCATTTTGAAGAGAATGCGATGCAAGTTTAGAAGCACAGATCTGGTAAGCTCCCTAAGCACCGGAGAAATGCAAATGCTCTCCATTGCTAAAGCTCTATTTAATAATTCCCAAATCATATCTTTTGACGAGCCCACGGCAGCGTTGACTGACAATGAAGTGAACGCTTTGTTTGAAATTATACATGAGCTAAAAGCAAACGGTTTGACCATCATTTATATTTCTCATCGTTTGGACGAGGTATTCAAAATCTCAGATCGCATAACCGTATTAAGAGATGGCGTATATAAAGCTACTTTTGTTACGAATGAAATTTCAAGAGAGCTGCTGATACGAAGTATGGTTGGTCGTGAAGTGGGAGCTTTCGCCGAACGAAAAAAATTCGGTCTTGCTTCCGAAGAGGTTGTTCTAGAAGTGAAAAATCTCACGCGTGATCATGTATTCCATGACGTCAGTTTCAAATTAAAAAAAGGTGAAATTCTCGGATTCGCCGGATTGGTAGGTTCTAAACGTACGGATGTCGTAAGGACAGTGTTTGGTGCAGATCGCAAAACGTCAGGGGATATTTTTGTGAAAGGAAAAAAGGCGGCGATCCATTCCCCTAAACATGGATTGAAGTATGGAATCGGACTGATCCCGGAAAACCGAAAAACGCAAGGATTTGTTCGAGTTTTAACCAATGAGGATAATATGGGCTTGGCTTCGATGAAGAAGTTTTCGCGATGGGGTTTTCTTGACTTTAAGAAAAAACTGGACAATTGCCTTCATTTTACGAAAGAGATGAACTTGAATCCTAAAGACCCTCACTATATGACACATAACCTAAGTGGAGGAAATCAACAAAAGGTCATATTGGGCAAATGGTTATCCACCGATGTCGATATTTTGATTTTTGATGAGCCAACCAAAGGGGTAGACGTTGGAGCCAAGGCGGAGATTTACAGACTGATGGAAGATCTCGTGGAGGCAGGGAAATCAATCATTATTGTTTCGTCGGAGCTGCCGGAGGTTATCGGTATGAGTGACAGGATTTTGGTTATGCATGAAGGAAAGCTTGTTAAAGAACTCGGAAGAGACGAATTGAGCGAAGAAAGAGTGCTTCACTTCGCAATGGGAGGATCAGAGCAAACATCATGGGCAAAATAAATAAAATGACCCAAAAAATGGGGAGAGAATTAGGCTTAGTCGCAGCGCTTATTATTATGATAGCTATATTTGGATTGATGAATCCAATTTATCTAAGTCCCGACAATCTACTGGATATCGTTGACCAAAGCACCATTAACGGATTGCTTGCCTTAGGAATTACATTTGTTATTATTACAGGTGGAATTGATCTGTCGATCGGCTCTATTATGGCCATTGTTATTGTAAGTGTAGGGTTATTATTAACCAAATATGGTATGTCTCCTGTTTTATCTATTGTCCTTGGTCTGGTTATCGGGGCTTTAATCGGCGCGATGAACGGCTTGTTGGTTACCAAAATTAAATTGCAGCCTTTTATCGCCACGCTTGCTACAATGAGCGCTTTTCGGGGAGTGGCTTATATTATTACGAAAGGATGGCCTGTCCTGGGAGTTCCTGTTTCCTTTAGAGCCATGATGGACGGGGATATTATGGGTTTTTTCCCGATAGCTATCTTAATCTTAATCGCATTTGCCTTAATTGGACATATTTTGCTCAAAAACATGCGATTTGGAACGTTTGTTTATGCGATTGGCGGAAATGAAGAAGCGACCAAGCTGTCCGGCGTAAATGTTGATTTCAATAAAACATTGACTTATGCTATTTGCGGTATAGGAGCAGCACTTGCAGGTATGGTGATGTTAGCCAGATTAGGTACTGGGGAACCAACGGCCGGACAAGGGTATGAGTTGAATGCGATTGCTGCGGCAGCGATTGGAGGAACCAGCCTAGCCGGAGGTAAAGGAAGTATGGTGGGAACACTGCTAGGCGTCTTGCTGTTGTCAGCCTTGAAAACAGGGTTGGTTGTCGTGGGTGTCGATGCATTTTGGCAATATATTGCGACAGGTGCGATCATTGCGGTTGCCGCTTATTTTGAAATCATTCAAGGCAAGTTTGGTAGTATTAAAAGCAAGTTTTCCAATAAAAAGGCAAAAATGCTAACGCCTTGATAGGAGATTAGTACAGTGAAAGAAAATATCATTACAGTTATTGGAAGTCTGAATTTTGATATCATATTTAAACAAAAAAGACTTGCCGAGCAGGGTGAAACTTTGACCGCGGACAGCATGACGACTGCGGGCGGAGGCAAAGGGGCCAATCAGGCCGTCCAGTGCGCTAAACTGGGAGCGCAAACATATCTTGTTGGCGCTGTGGGAAGCGACGCTTTCGGCGGATATCTCATGAAAGAGCTGCAGCTGTATGGCGTTCATACGGATTATGTGCAAACCGTAGAAGGAAACACTGGAATAGGTGTGGTTAATGCTTTAGAAGATGGAACCTTGGTTGCCACCATCAGCACTGGTGCTAACTATTCACTAAATAAGAGCCGAATTGATGAGCTCGAGCCGCTTCTTAAGCGCAGTAAAGTAGTCATTTTACAACTTGAAATTCCGATTGATGTAGCAGAATATGCCATAGAGAAAGCCAGTCAAAATGATTGCTACATCATATTAAATGCTGCTCCAGCAGCCCCTATTTCTCATGAGGTGCTATCGAAGGTTAACTGTTTGGTCGTTAACGAACCCGAAGCCACATATTATTGTGGAGCCGCGATTAGCGATTTGTCATCAGCTCAGCAGCATTGTGAGAAACTATTTGAAAAAATCAAAGATTTGCTAATTATCACCTTGGGTAAAGGCGGAAGTCTTATTTACAATGGCGATGAAAAAATGCATGTCAAAGCGATTGAAGTCAAGGCAAAGGAAACTACGGGAGCCGGGGATTCCTATATAGGTGCCTTTGCTTACATGCTTCTGGAAGGCCATGGCATCAAAGAAGCGGCTCTGTTCGCGTCAAGGGCAGCCGGACTCACAGTTACCAAAATTGGCGGACAGCCGGCTATGCCGACGAAAGCGGAGATAGAACAAGTTTAGGATGTATACGTTTCTCCATAAATTGTTTTATAATAAAAATAATTTGATTATCCAGTTAGCTCAGGAATGTCTTTAAATACGAACTAATGTTTGGTATAATGAAATCAAACATATGTTCGGGAGTGATTTTTATGGCAAAGCAAGAATCGATGAATCTTATTCAATTTCAAAAGAAGTTTCAAACCGAGGAAGCTTGCCATCAGCATTTGTTCAAGATGAAGTGGCCTGAGGGATATCACTGTCCAAAATGTCAGCACCAGAAGGCTTACGAAATTAAGACTCGTAATTTACCTCTTTACGAGTGTACGAATTGCCAACACCAAACAACCGTGATCACCGGAACGATTTTCGAAAAGACAAGAACGGATTTGGT
>NZ_AUGY01000176.1 GCF_000422905.1 Paenibacillus alginolyticus DSM 5050 = NBRC 15375 | reverse complement strand
ATCAGCAGGATTTACAGGAAGCTCTTCGGCGTACGATGGAGCAAATCGTTGGACGACATGGCACGGGGCAAGGGGGAGTACACATCCTGCCAGCCTCTCAATTATCGGATGTCGATAAAGCATTGTTGTTCGCGGTATCCCGTATTGTACTGCGAGCAGATGGTCCCAGTCTGAAGGCGCAGTTAAAAGTATCTGTTCCGAGCCGAACATCGGATAAGCCGCTACCGATAACCGCCACACCGAACCGCTTTGTTCCTGTTAAGCCAGTCGAAACGAATGATCTCCTTTTCTTCAACGGTTGGGGAGGCTTTTCACCAGACGGCCGGGAGTACCATATCGTTCTGAAAAACGACAACTACCTGCCGGCACCATGGATTAACGTGATGGCCAATCCGAAATTCGGCTGTTTGACATCGGAACTGTACACCGGGTATACATGGTGGCGCAACAGCCGCGAATGCAAATTAACCCCATGGTCGAACGATCCTGCAATCGACCAACCAGGGGAAGTATGCTACTTAAGGGACGAGGATAGCGGAGAATATTGGCCTTTGGTACCGGGCCGCGCGAACGTAGCCGCCACATATAAAGTGGTGTATGGGCGTGGGTATACACGCTATCATCATGAAAGTCACGGTCTCCAACAAGAAATGACTGTTTTTGTTCCGCTGGATGATCCCATCAAAGTGATTAAATTGCGACTGCAAAACACGACGTCCGAGCAGCGGAGATTATCCGTTACTTATTATGCAGAATGGGTGCTTGGGGTGCACCGTGAAGGGAACTCTTCGTTCATCGTTACGGAATGGGATCCGGTGAATGCGGTGCTTACTGCACGCAACACGTATCAAGAAAACTTCCGGGATGCGACCGCCTTTCTAACCATTCATCCGCAAACGGAAGAACCCGTAGAATCGGCGAAAGGAAGCAATCAGACAGCTACTGTGACTCCGGATATGACATGGACAGGGGATCGCTTGGAATTTGTAGGCCGCAACGGCACTCTTGAAAATCCTGCTGCCATGAACCGACTTCACTTGTCGGGCGCAACTGGGCCTACGTACGAAGGGTGTGGAGCGATCCAAACCAAATTGGTGATTGAGCCTAATGCTGAACAGACCGTCTACATCCTGCTTGGCTGTGAGGATTCCAGTGAATCCGCCGCTCAGCTTACACACAAATATCGTCAAACCCATGTTTGCGAGCAGGCATTCGAGGATGTGCAAAAGTTTTGGGACAGTGCAATGGGTACGATTACGGTTTCGACGCCTTGCCCTGAGATGGACGTCATGCTGAACAATTGGCTGCTTTACCAGACGCTTTCCTGTCGGATGTGGGCGCGCTCCGCATTTTATCAAGCGGGCGGGGCTTACGGTTTCCGCGATCAACTGCAGGATTCGCTGGCTTTGCTTCATAGTCGTCCTGACCTTACTCGGGCGCAAATTCTACTGCACGCCGCCCACCAATATGAAGAAGGCGATGTCCAACATTGGTGGCATGAAGAGACGCAACGCGGCATTCGCACCCGCTTTTCCGATGATTTGTTGTGGCTTCCTTATGCCGTGGTCAGATACATTGAACATACCGAAGACGAGAGCCTATTAAACGAAACCGTTCCGTTTCTTCGCAGCGAATCTCTAAGTGAAGAGGAGCATGAACGTTATGAGCCGACCGTATTGTCCGAGCAAAGTGGTACGGTCTTCGAACACTGCCTGCGTGCGCTCGACCGCGGTTTACGTTTTGGCGAGAATGGTCTGCCACTGATAGGAATCGGGGACTGGAACGACGGGATGAGCCGTATAGGAGCTGAAGGGCGTGGCGAAAGCGTGTGGCTCGGCTGGTTCTTGGGTGATGTTTTGCGAGGAATAGCTGATTTGTGCGAACATCGCGGTGACCATGAACGTGCAGAAAATTATCTTCGTATAAAGGAGAAGCTTGCGGATTCAATCAATGAAAAGGGGTGGGACGGTCAGTGGTACCGACGGGCATTTACCGATGGTGGACAATGGCTCGGTTCCATCCATAATACAGAGTGCCGCATTGATTCTATCGCTCAGTCATGGTCCGTCATTTCCGGTATGGCGCCGCCAGACAAAGCTTTGCAGGCTATGCGTTCATTCGATCGTGAGCTTGTGGACCGAAGCTTGTCGGTAGCGCATATTCTGTATCCGCCGTTTGACCAAACGGATCCAAGTCCAGGCTACATTCAGGGTTATCCTCCAGGTATCCGTGAGAATGGAGGCCAATATACACACGGCGTCCTCTGGAGCATCATTGCTTGGTGCGGGCTTGGGGATGGAGACAAAGCGTTCGAGCTGTTCCACATGTTGAACCCGATCATGCATACGAAAACGTCATCTGAAGTTAAGAAATATGTCGGCGAACCTTATGTTATGTCTGCCGACGTATATACAGAGGAGCCTCATAGAGGCCATGCCGGATGGACTTGGTATACAGGTGCATCAGGATGGATGTATCAAGCGGGCATTGAATGGATTATCGGCCTGCGCCGCCGAGGAGAACGGTTGTTCATCCGTCCATGTATGCCAAGTGAATGGCCGGAATTTTCTGCCAGCTACCGTTTCGGGAACGCAGAGTACCGCATCACCGTCAAAAATCCGTCACACAAGTCCAGCGGACAAACGATGCTATCGATCGATGGACAGGAAGTCGACTTTACCGAGTACGCCACGGAGGACGGTCCTTTCGTCCGATTGCGTGACGATAGTCAAATCCACCATGTAGTACTGACGCTTTAGGTGAATATGTACAGGGGTCCAGACAACGTGATAACGACATGTTGGCTGGACCCTATTTACTGCTAAACACGGAATAAAGTGATCTGTTCAAGGGGATCTTAATGGAAATTATTAACAGATGGGGATTACCTTTGTATCATTTGTATACGCATAATGATCTGGACGGAGTAGGTTGCGGCATTGTCGCAAGATTGGCATTTGGAGAAAAGGTAGAAATCCGAATGAATAGGCTATTGATTCTTTTTGGCTTCTTCGCTACAGTGAATGTCTGATGTCTGTTCAATAGTGAAAGCGTCAATACTACTAGATAACATAATTAATAGGGTGGTAATGACAATGTGGAGTTCAATGAGCAGTAACGACAATTTAATTACGGAGATGTTTAAAGTAGCATTAGAGCTTGAAGAACCATGGAAATTAACACATATTGAATACGATGAGAAAGATGAAGCTTGGCATCTTTATATTGATTTCGAACGAGGCTCTATGTTTGCTTGTCCGAACTGTGGCACAGCATGCAAAGCATACGATACAGAGAAAAAGCATTGGCGACACCTAGACTTCTGGAACTGGAAAACGTATATGCATGCACGGGTTCCAAGAACAGAATGCCTAAATTGCAATAAAGTAACACTGGTATCTGTTAAGTGGTCGCGACCAAAGTCACATTTTACGCTGAAATTCGACGCATGGGCAATGCGACTAATGGCTGAAATGCCTGTAAATGCTGCAGCGCGGGAGCTAAGAGAGCACGATACTCGTATGTGGCGGATTCTCCACCATTACGTGGATCAAGCCATGTCAGAACTGGATTTATCCCAGGTAAAACGAATTGCTGTAGATGAAACTTCATCACGCCGTGGTCATCGTTATATAACTTTATTTGTGGATGTAGACACGAAGACGGTACTGTTTTCGCTACAGAAGGAAAAGGCAAAGATACTCTTACACGTTTCAAGCAGCATTTAGTCGATAAAGGCGTAGAAACCGCGCAAATAAAGGAATTCTGCTGTGATATGTCTGCTGCATTTATCTCAGGAATAGAGGAGGATCAATTCCCTAAAGCAGAAGTAACCTTTGATAAGTTCCATGTCATGATGATGGTGAATGAAGCTGTTGATGAAGTGCGTAAAGCCGAGCAAAAAGAAGAGCCACAGCTAAAGCGAACCAAATTTCTTTGGCTAAAAAATGAGGCAAACCTGAAGGAGAAGCAGAAAGAAGAACTTCAAAGTCTTAAAGATAGCAACTTGAAAACCGGCAGAGCTTACCGATTAAAGTTAGCCATGCAAGATTTGTGAACGACACCGCATATACTCGCTGATGTATATTTACGTCAATGAATCGACTGGGCAAGGGAGAGGTCATGGGAAATGGTCTATATGATGAAAAAGCAACCGTCTTAACGATGTTTTATTCTTTATTTTTGTGGGGGTTGCTCATGTTGGGCATTAAAATATTAGGGCAGAAGTATTTAAAAATAAGAGGCTGGGTTGATGGGAGACCATCTATCGTCATTCGAAATGGAAGGATCATCCGAAAAGAATTAAAAAAGAACAGGATTAATATACACGATTTGATGTATATGTTGCGGCAATCAAATGTTTTTTCCGTGCGTGAAGTAGAATATGCACTATTGGAGCCAAACGGAAGTATAAGCGTTCTAAAAAAGGCGGAATATGATAACGTAAAACGTCAAGATTTGAATCTACCGCCACAACAGGTATATTTACCAACAACGTTGATCACTGACGGGAAAATCATTTGGGATAATTTGAAAGCTGTAGGTTTTGATATAAAATGGCTGAAACTGCAGATCCAATCTCACGGGATAGATGAAGTAAAAAACGTGTTATACGCTGAGTGGAAAGAAAACGAAGGAATTTATACCGTACCTTATTCTTAATGCAGATGTATAATTAAATGGTTCGTACGCTTAATTAGGTGGCAACATGAATGGAGACAATGAATATATATCCTCTATTTGTCGGAGTCAAGAATATTGTCCCATTAATGACCGTATAAATCGCGGTTTTTTTTTATGAATAAATAGTAACGCACCGTCGGGGTATATTGAGACACATTTAAGGATATCGTGACATTAAACTTCCTCGGTATGATTTAATTTTCTCTCGAATAATCGCTTATTCGCAGAATTTCATCCCTCAGGGGGCTTCATTTTTCTAAAAGTATTGGCATAATGGTTCCCAATGGTTAATCCTTAAATCTAAGGGTGTCGCATACAGGCTTAGGGATATCTATTACCTAGGGCTGTTTTTTCACATTAGAGGAGCACTATAATTTGTGTCGTTAATGTAGCAGGATTTGTGTCGTTAGTCAGACAGGTGGGTGTTAACGGACAAGATATATCTATAGTGATTCGCGCGCAGCGCGTTTTTATTATCATGTCTTTTTCTCAAGACAAGAATTTACATCCTTTGCTGATTCGGGACAAAAACAAGTATCCTTTGTCAAAGTGGAAAGTATTTATTCTACATTGATTGGAGTGGGGACGTTCCCGATGGTGAACTGCAAAGATGTATGTAATTGATTACTCTTGATAATCGGAATATACAAGCACATTGGACATACAATGAGATTGTACTATGATATTGTTTACTATGGGGGAGCTATGAATCAAAAAACGATCATGATATTACAAATCGCCGCTACTTACATTGGTACGGTGGTTGGTGCAGGATTTGCATCAGGGCAGTCAATCATGCAGTTTTTCACAGTTTACGGAGCATATGGTGGAATGGGCATATTGATTGCAACATCCCTTTTTATATGGATCGGGACTAAAATGATGATTCTTTCCCACAGGATCAGGGCGTTCTCCTATCAGGAACAAAACAATTATCTATTTGGCGATATGTTTGGAAAAGTCGCAAATATATTTACTTTTATCATTTTATTTGGTGTAACCGCAGTGATGATTTCCGGTACGGGATCCATTTTTAAGGAGCAGCTTGGATTACCGTATCAATTTGGAATCATCATAAGTATTTTACTGAGCTATCTGGTAATGAGCAAAGAATTAAACGGAATTCTGGTGGCAAATTCGCTGGTGGTCCCCATGATGTTTTTTTTCATGTTCCTTATTGCCATTCAGGTTGTCGGAATAGATGGTATTTGGAAAGCAACAGATTGGCCAAAACAGCCATTGAACCATGTGAAATGGATCATCAGTCCGTTTACTTATGCCGCATTAAATTTTGCCTTTGCACAAGCGGTTTTAGTTCCTCTAGGTAGTGAAGTAAAAGACGAGAGCGTATTAAAATGGGGAGGCTTTTGGGGAGGCATTGGGCTTGGCGTTATGTTATTCATTAGCCATTTTGCGATCCATTCCAGGATGCCGGAAATTCTGCGGTTCGATATCCCGATGGCCGAAATTATTCGCGGTTTTGGGTCGTTCTTTCATGTCTTATTCATACTGGTCATTTACGGGGAAATTTTTACGACATTAATTGGTAACGTGTTTGGAATCACCCGACAGATTCAAAGTTTATATGCCCTTCCAAGGAATTGGGTGGTTTTGGCTACATTGCTTACCTGTTTATTAATCAGTCAGGTTGGTTTCACCTCTTTGCTTACTTATCTTTACCCGCTCTTCGGGTATATGGGGATGATCCTTCTTATTTTTTTAGTAGTAAAACGTATACCCGGAAGTGAAAAATGATGAAGGTACTGTTAGATAATAACCCTTTTCAGCCAGAATACTAACTGAATCGATGAGTTGGATTTGTCTGACCTTGGTTTGAGTATGAGAAGTATCGGTAGAGGTTTGATACAGAGCTTCTTCCGCAAAGTGTTAGATTGGCAGAGGATTGTTCAGTAGCTTGTGTATAGGCTCTTTTAACAATAGAAGTAGTTGTTGTGCGACACTAACAAATAAATTATCTGCATAATGGATTGGGATATCGGAATAATAGTAGGGCTGGTGTGTTTAAACGATTTATGGAGAAATTTGACTCATGAATGTTGATTCCGACTTGAAAACGACTGTTGCTTCACATAAAAGTGCACAGGCTCCAAATCAGGCTCAATCCACACAACGACTTGTCTATCAGGCAAACACACGTGTACAACAAATCGATAATTGAAGAATCTTATTACAAAGGAGTTCTAAAATGGAAAAAGAAAGTAATACGGTTATCCATTCTGAAGAACGAAACGCAATGAATGGTGATGAAGCAGCAAAAAGTTCACATTTGGACGGACAGGAAGGTACTCAGGATGATAGTGAGTCTGGTCCAATGGAACGAACAAAAGAGGTTATGGAAAACATAGGAATCATGATAAACAGTATTTGAAGCAAGGCTTGTTCAAATGTGATGAGTCAAATAGGCTACCGGCCACAAAAGCGACAATCGGTAGCCTATTTGTATTTAACTGAATTATGGAGAGCTTTTTTAAAAATCTGAAGATGGGTAAATGCCGTGCTCGCCTTGAATATTACCACATAGACTGGTGTCGTAAGTTAAAATCACCCAATATAAAAGGAGTTGGAAACCTTTATGAGTTTTACTCATTATCAAATGCCAATGTATACACAAGACCATGAAACCTATTGGAAACAAATGTACGATTGGCACATGAAGATGCATCATTACAAAGAACAACTTAGAGCATACCACTTGGATCAAGCAAAGCATTTTCAAAAATTGATGGGAGAAAAAATCAAAACATCTGAATTCAAATAACAATAGCGTTGCATGAGCAAAAATGGCACACTTGGAGCAAAATAATGAAATTACAGTTCCGAATGAAATTATTGGATCAATTTTAATACTATCCGTAGCACACGTTTAATTAATATTACATTTAATAATTTTGGTATGTTTTTCTTGCAAGACGTTACATTTCGAAAGAATTACCAATAGATCAGGTTTACCGGGAGTTTTGAAATTATATTGGTAAACCT
>NZ_AUGY01000175.1 GCF_000422905.1 Paenibacillus alginolyticus DSM 5050 = NBRC 15375 | reverse complement strand
ATCCCGATCTTATAGGCAGGTTACCTACGTGTTACTCACCCGTCCGCCGCTAGCTTACCCCGAAGGGTAAACCCGCTCGACTTGCATGTATTAGGCACGCCGCCAGCGTTCGTCCTGAGCCAGGATCAAACTCTCCATAATAGTAAAACTATTTGAAAGCTTAATTGCTCATTTGCGTTGCTAGCGAGATTTTGCAATCTCTTTTTTGAACGATTTCTCGTTCGTGCTTACTCACTCGTTGTTCAGTTTTCAAAGATCAATTTCTTTCGTTCACTGCCGTGTTACCGAAGCAGCGAGAAGTAATATACCATACTGATTTTTATTTTGCAACTAGTTTTTTTCTAGTTACTTTCACCAGCCTGTCTTGCGGCCGGAGTGATAATATACCATGATTATTAAACGTATTGCAATGTTTTATTTTTCCAATTCAAAAGTTTTTTTAATATAACCGAAAAAGGCAAATTCCAAATAGGAACCGCCCTTATTTATTGTTTACTTTATAGAGATTCTTTTTAAAAACTACATGACTCTTGGTTTTGTGGGATCACAATTCGGCGGGGGAACAACTCCGCTTTGTGACAACTTCATTAAATAGTAGCACTCTTCGCGATACATATGATCCGGCACGAGAGGGTTAATCCGCGATAACAGCTCTGCACTTAGACCAAGCTCCTCGACTTCTTTCAAGAAAGCCATGAAAATAGACATTTCCATATTAACATCAGAATGGAATTTGATAATTGAAGGGTAACTGGCTCGCAATGTACGTAAATAACCTGTTAGTTCAATCGCTTTTAAATAAAACGCATTGAAATTCTTTTCAAATTGCTCGCTTTTCTTGATTAATCTCTTCTCTACCAAATCCAAGTTCATCGCAATAATTGCCGCATGACCAGCAGCATCAATCAGCCAAAGCAAATCATGATGCAAGGGAGCATACTTCGGGACCGGCTTACCCTCCAGGAGCACGATAAGTATTTTGAAGTACTCTTCAAGCTCATTCAACATATGATTGAGAAAAGTCGGTGTTAATCCAAGCTTTATTTGCCCGAGTAAAAGACGATCCAGAAGATTCAGTTTATACTCACATAAATTGGCTGTTAAATCGTATGCTTGTTTGTTTAATTGAGCCAAATCGGCAACTTCCTTCAATCGCGCCATACCAAGAAGTTGATCATATTGGTTTAAAAACCAATCCCTGTTACTTTTAAGATAAACCGAAAAAAAGACGCCTCATGGCGTCATAGCGGGCAGCAACTACTTTTCGTATATAGAAGCTTCTCCAGAATCTCATCATATTTGTGAAAGGGTTAATCCTTACCCTCTTATACGATCAGCTTTAACCTTTGGCATAACCACTTTATATCGCCCCCAATATTGCGTTCCGATCACTCCTGCTAGAATCATCACAGAGCCGACCAAGTGATAAACGGTTACTTTTTCCCCAAGAAAAAGGGCCCCTGCAGTTATCGAGACGATCGTTGATAAATTAGTGAACACGCTCATTTTTGAGGCTTCTATCTTGGATAAGACATAGTTACCAGTCAAAGCTGTCACTAGTGAGGACAACAAGCCTAGGAAGAGAATGGCCATAATAAACGACGGTTTAGACAGCGGCGAAAGAAAGGCATCCATTGTCCCCGCACTTGCATGACTCGTAAGCGAAATTACAAGAAAGGTAGCAAATCCGATACCGAGCATAAAATAACTGATCTCCACTGGGCTAAACTGTTTCGAAAGCGAACGAGCCATAACGCTGTATCCAGCAAACGCCACACAAGTAAGAACCAATAGGATGATTCCTGTCACGTTTGACAAATCTACCGTGCTCCCTTTCATGATGAAAATAAATAGAACGCCAAATACAGAGAGAAAAATAGCTAGCTTCTGCAAGATGTTTGTTCTTTCCTTCAGAAACATTGAAGCAAACACCATCGTTACGATGGGCGTGAATGCGTACAGAATGCCTCCCTCTGCCGAAGAAGTATGCATCAGCCCATACGCTTGAAGTGTAAAAAAACCCAGTGGATAGGTTGTTGCGAGCAGAAGCGCTTTGGCTAGCGGCTTGCCACGGTAATTCAGCTTAACGAAACCAAGTGCAACCGGGATAGACAAAACTGCAAACGAAACGGCAAAACGGTAGGTGAGCGTATCGAGTGGGTGAGCGAGATCAAGAGCTATTTTGGCAAACAAGAAAGAAAATCCAATGATTACTGCATTAAGTACGGCAAATATATAGGCAAGTTTGATTCCTTTTCGGTTATTCATATTTCTCCCCAATCTTAACGGTTTTATGGTACTTTATTGGTAATGGTGCCGGCCGGCTGTTGGTATAAGCATAGAACGAATGCTATCGCACTACAATCATTTTACCAACCAACTGTACCGGTACAATTAAATGGCAGGGGGAAATATTTATGCATAAATATTCTCATATTTTTAATGACATTGAACGACAAATTGAGAATGGACATATACGATCCGGACAAAAGCTTCCCTCAATAAGGGAGCTGTCCATCACCTATTCTTGCAATAAAAGCACAGTCATTCGTGCCTATACGGAGCTTGAGAAGCGTCATCTTATTTACTCTATCCCCCAAAGCGGGTATTATGCGGTACAAAAGAGGACAGATGCCTTCCATCCAGCGGAACACTTGGTCTATGATTTCTCTTCAGGTGCTCCAGACCCAGAGTTGTTTCCTTATCTCGATTTTAAACATTGTATAAATAAAGCGATTGATACCTATAAGAACGACCTGTTCGTGTACGGAACTCCGCAAGGACTGCCATCGTTATTGAAGGTGTTAACTAAGCATTTGGCCAATTATCAGGTGTTCACGAATCCAAGCAACATACATGTTACATCCGGCGTGCAGCAAGCTTTGTCCGTCTTGGCTTTGATGCCATTTCCGAATGGAAAACGAGGGGTGTTGCTTGAACAACCGAGTTATTATTTGTTTATACGCCTTTTAGAAATGTATCAAATCCCTGCTTTTGGCATCACAAGAACAGCCAGCGGCATCGACCTAGATGAATTAGAGCGCATATTCCGTACAGAGGATATTAAATTCTTCTATACCATGCCCCGCTTCCATAATCCTCTCGGTAGTTCTTATTCGGAACAAACGAAGAAAGCTATTGCCCAATTAGCCAAACGCTATGACGTCTACATCGTAGAAGATGATTATCTGGCTGACTTGGAGAACGATACGAAATCTGACCCCATTTTCGCTTATGCTTCAAACCATGTTGTTTATTTAAAAAGTTACTCGAAGATCTTGTTCCCAGGATTACGAGTTGGCGCAGCCGTTCTCCCTACAGACCTCACGCTCACTTTCAGCAACTACAAGAAATTATCGGACATCGACAGTTCCATGCTCTCGCAAGCAGCATTAGAAATTTATATTCAGAGTGGTATGTTTGAACGGCGCAAGCGTAAAATCAGAGATTCTTATTCACGTAGATTGATGCATCTGAATAAATCCTTACTTGCAAACAGTGACACTGTATACCTATCTCCATCTGAAGTGACTTCGGGTGTGTACACCCATATCATCGTCCCAGCTCAACTGCACATCCCCACCCTGTTGGATAGATTGCGTAAGAAACGTGTTATTCTGCAGGACCTCCAACCATATTACTTATCTGCGTTTGGTGCCGAGCATTTGTTAAGTCTTAGCGTAACGCAAGTATCCGAGGAACGGATCGAAGCCGGGGTACGACTTATTGCGGATGAGATCAAGCGTATGCTTGGGTGAAGCGGAGCTCCTTCGAATTCCGGAGATGATCAACTTCCTTTTCAAAGCAAAAGCCCTTCTGATTACTTTCATCAGAAGGGCTTTATTTTATTTGCACATTCATATGCTAGGAGATTCCGAAAAGAAGCAGGTCCCAAACCGAAGCAAAATCCTGTTCAATCGTGTCTGCTGACCACTCTTTCGCATGTGCAGGATGATGAAAACGTGAAGTGGCGATAAAAATGGCTCTCGCAGTAACCTTTGGTTCAGTGGTTCTGAACTCCTTGGATTTCATTCCTTCTTCGATAATACGGGCAATCTGATCGATTAATTGATTGACGTGCGTATTTATCATTTCGACTGCATCTAATGTAACAGCCGCGTACATGGCAAACATTTCGGAATCATTAATTGCATAAGTCTTCTTCGTTTGGATCAAGGTTTCAAACCAGGTGCGCAAACGCTCTCTAGCACTGCCACCAGACTGGACGGCAATAGCTTCTAAGGGATCTAAAATGATTTTGTGCAGCCATCGCTCGGTCACCGCCTCTCTTAATGAGGCTTTACTTGCAAAGTGTCGATAAAGTGTGCCGTGGCTAACTTGAAGTGCTCGAGCCACATCGACAACGGAAGTTTTGTCAGGTCCATAACGCCGCAACACCTGTTCCGCCGCGTCTAATATGGCTTCCTTCGTTAATGGAAGATCATTGGACATAGTGGGCCCCCTCTCTAGTCATTCAATCATACCATAGTAGGTATCAAAAACAAAATGACAATATCGTTATTCTGTATTATGTTCCATTCTTATGGAAGGCTTCCAAACTGCTGACATAAAAGTTAAATTTATTTATGTAATGTTATCTAACATAAATATAGTTAATTCCTATTATTTTATGACTCTGTCAGATCTTTGGAAATAAACGATATTATTTAAAAAACGTAGAATTATAGAGTAAATGACCGTATTTCGAATGTATTATATGGTTGTCGTATGTATCGCTTGAATGGACGCGCCATGAAAGCTGGCAAGGCCGATTGGACAACCCCGTTCGATTTAAAGTCCATCACCAAGGATAAACTGCCGACTGTTGAAATTGTTTATAGCTACCAAGAAGCAAGTAGCGGAGCCATTAACGGCTTCGTTGCAGACGGTGCCAAAGGGATTGTTACTGCCGGTACAGGCGCAGGCGGTATTTCTACCAAAATGAGTGCAGCCCGTGCAGAAGCTATTAAAAAAGGTGTCTTCTTCGTTACAACAACAAGAACGGGTTCAGGCACAATGTATCCGGGAACGACGGATGGCATCTTTGCCGGTGACAACCTGAATGCACAGCATGCCCGCCTTATACTTCTTCTTTCACTGGCATTCTCGAGTGATTATGACACGATCAAAGGCTGGTTTGCGACTTACGGTACTCAGAGTATTGGCGTGGATCCGTCCGATATCTCGAAACATTGGGCAGAAGTAACCATCGTGAAAGCGATCAAAGACGGCATCGTCTCGGGCTACCCGGACACTTCGTTTAAACCGAACAAGAATGTTACTCGCGGAGAATTTGCAGTCATGCTGATGAATGGTCTGAAGCCGGCTGGTGAAGGGGCGAAGCTAGCCTTCGCCGATGAGAAAGAGATTGGTACTTGGGCTAAGAACGCCGTTGCGCAAGCTCTCAAAGCAGGCTTCATCCAAGGCTACGACGATGGCACATTCCGACCAAATGAACCGATTACCCGCACGGAAATGGCGTCCATGATTGCAGGTGCGATGAATCTGAAAGCTGATTCTTCTGCAGCTACAGGATTTACCGATGATCAAGACATCCCTTCATGGGGCAAAGGCGCTGTCTTTGCACTTAAGCAAGCAGGTGTAGTTAGCGGCAGTGAAAACATCCAATATGTTCCGAGCGGCTCTACAACAAGAGCTGAAGCTGTAACGGTCATTATTAACATGCTGAACAAGAAATAATTTTATCGTAGCGTTGGTAACAAAAAAACTGAGCTCCATGGCATCATGGGCTCAGTTTCTTGCCGTATATTTGATTATCGAATTACGTTGTTAGATATTTCGCTGATTGTTTGGATTTCATTTGAAGTAAGCTTTAATTCCATTGCTTTTACATTTTCTTGGGCATGATGAATTTTGGAAGCACCGGGAATGGCAAATACCGTTTCTCCGTGAGCGTTAATCATCCAGTTCAAAGCGATCTGTGTAGGAGAAGCATCGTATTCCATAGCTAGCTCTTCCAAATGATCGATGAGTGGCTTTGATTTCCGAAGTCCCGATTGTTTAAACGAAGACGTCCATTTCCTAGGACCCGTTATTCCCTTCACCAGATTAGAATTCTTATGAAATTTGCCGCTCAGAATTCCTTGCTCTAAGGGAGAGTAAGCAATAATTGCAATCCCTAGCTCTTTAGCTGTATCCAAAATCCCATTCTGCTCAATACGCCGGTCTAATAAGCTGTACTTCACTTGATTCGAGGCTAAAGGAAGACCATACTCCTTCAGCACTCGGTGGGCTTCCCGCATTTGCTTTGCTGAATAATTACTCACGCCCACGTTTTGAATTTTACCTGCTTTGACCAATTGAGCCATGGCGTTCATTTCACTTGCTACGGAAGAGAATGAGTAAGGCTGATGGACTTGATGCAGGTGGATGGTGCGATGATCTAAGTATCGAATGCGCTCATCAATTGTACTTACAATGCTTCCAGCTGTGCGAAATATCGGCCACCATTTTGTAGCAATTCGAGCGTCATTCCCCAAAGCCCCTGAATCGCGGAGAGCTTTCGAAAGCATTTGCTCCGACTGTCCTTTACCATACACTTCCGCTGTATCAAACCAATTGATGCCGCCTTCAAGGCTAATCTTAACGATTTTCAGCACATCATCGGCACCCAGCACAGGCCAAAACTTGCCTACAACTCCTTGCCCATTGCTAAACTGCCAGCAGCCAAGTCCGAGTGGAGAGAGCTCTAAATTCGTGCTTCCCAGTTTACGGAGTAATCTTATTTTCTCCATGACACTCACCTTTTTTTCAAATTGAACGAGGGCTATCACTTTTGGAAGAATTTAGTACAGCTTAACACTACTTTGCTTCCTAAAAAAAATCAACCTGGGACTTAAAATTAAGTGTTAAGTCGCTCCTCCAACTGCTGCATATACAAGCTGTGCGTTAAAACATGCTTGCTCCGTTCATTCAATAGCTAACAAAGCCAAGGCGCGTAAAATGCTCCCAAAATATGAGCAAAAAGAACCTTCAAAACCACCGCAAAAGTGGATCTGAAGGCTCTTTTTCATCATAAATCTACCTATCTATTGGGGGGGGAGAAAATAAGATTATTCCGTTTGCGTTTTCTTCAGATATGCCCGCCATGTAATACACCATTGCTTTGGATCGTCGAAGCTGGAATGGTCGATGCGGTGCACTGTGCTGCGTGTTGGCGCATTTTTGACGATTTCCGGGCTTTCGTAGGCTTCCTTCGAAATTTGTGCCAACGCGTTGATATATTCGTCGAGGTCTTCCTTGGAGTAAGACTCCGTTGGCTCCAAAGTAAACGGCTGCGGGACGACGTACGGATGATGACTGGTCCAATAGTGCAGACCGAAATCGCACATTCTGTGCGTCACATCCTCCGTCGTAACGCCCGTTTCCTGCGCCATCTGTTCCCAGCTGTAACGCACCTGCTCCAAGCGGTTGCCCTTGACGTACGGAGCGGATGCACCGCGAATTTGCAATATTTTATGATACAAATAGGGCTCAAAACAGAAATCAGTGCTTGACGGTATGAACTACGGTTGAAAATGGAAAAACATCTGCCAATCCAGTATTGTTGTAAGTCCTACCAAACAACAAAAGGAATAGACAGATGCAAATCCAGTATATCAGTGAAATGCTTAACATACCAGAGTTACAGATTCACCAGATTTTGCCGATGAATGCAGATGAAATACAGATTGAAGCGGTGCCTATGGCCTCAAAGCAATGCTGTCCGATTTGTCTATCAGATGAAGCCGTCACGCTTAAAGGGAGCAACGGTTTACGTACTGTCCGGCATCTGCCAGCATTTGAAAAAAAAGTAGTCCTTT
>NZ_AUGY01000174.1 GCF_000422905.1 Paenibacillus alginolyticus DSM 5050 = NBRC 15375 | reverse complement strand
GAAGCCGACTTCATCATTGCTAAATTCCAGTGGATTACCCAAAGCGATACCACGGAAATTAACAGCTCTAGCAACGTGGGTCTCCTGAGCAATATCTACACCGACAACAAGGTGATTAGCGGTAATGTTTTCAATGAGTTGATTTTGTTTATCTTGTGCTTTAAACTTCATAGTAGAGCGACCTCCTGATGTGGGATTTTAAGGGCTGTAGACCCGTTACGTACTCCCATCGTACAGAGGCGCTCTTTTTTATGCAAACTCCAAATTATTCGTTCCACAGGAATTCTAACGGAAACGATAGTGAAGGAGCTTGCCTCGTGGCTGCTCCTTTTTTGTTCATTCAAGTAACGATCAGCATAGTTCACTGAAGGTTATTACTTATGATCTTATCTTTATTGATATCGGTTAACACAGTGTACCGTAAAAAGGGGTGAGAACCACTATTCGATGGTGAATTTGTATGGTATTGTTTTATGAACAGCAGAGAACACTTGTCATGTGTGCGGGACCCCGTAATTCGGATGTGAAGTATCTTGCCTTACGGGTATGGACATGCAAGGGATGTGGCAGCCTCCATGATCGGGATCACAATGCTAGTCAAAATATTAAGCACGAAGGCATTCGTCTACTTATTGGATAAAAACCATCCCGCAGGAAATGCGGATTACGCTTGGATTATTTCTTTATAGTAGTGGAGACGATCCAGGAATCATGCGAATTCATTTGTGTGAGCTTTCAAACATTCCCTTATTCAAGGAGGAATTCCTACTTAATGGTTAGCTGGCTGAAAGAAACCTGTTTCACAAATTTGGAGCTTGACGTGCAAAAAAATAGACTGCTCTTTTTTTTGCTATGTGGGCCTATTTTTATAATGGCTGAATTGAACATCGCTACGCATTATTCCTTATTTAATCCGATCAATGGCCAATTTTTACTCATTATTCTCGTTTTTTTTGGTATTATGCTTTCGTTATTATTCGTACCATCAATTGAAAAGAATTATAAGTATGTTTTTATGACGGGGATGCTTCTCTTTTCGATGTACCAGCTGTGGGCATTCAACGATAACTCGCTGATCTTTCAAATTATGTATATTAATCTAGCCCTCGCGCTTGTTTACCTTAATGGGCTGCTTATTATATATACCGGGATGTCAACTGCTATCTTTACAGCGCTCGGCTTCATTTTCAAGAAAGATCTTTTCTTTCCACAAATGGATGGTGCAACGGTGAACGGTTCGATTGTGATCGTCCTGCAGACAACCATTGTTTTGTGGGGAGTAACCCAAATCGGCAACAGATTCCATCAGTTCATCGATCATAATAAACAAATGAGTAAACTGTTGCGGGACAATGAGAATCAGATGCTGCTTATCCATGAACAGAACCGCGCGTTAACCGAATATTCGAAGCAAGTGGAGCAGCTGACGATCGTCGAAGAAAGAAACCGAATTTCGCGAGAACTCCATGACACGATTGGACATACGCTAACTTCCATGATTGCGGGACTTGAGTTGACAAAGCGGGAGATGGACCTTTATCTTCAAGGGACGGAAAAACAAACAGAACGTTTGGATAAGCTACTAGATTTCGCGAGAAGAGGCTTGGAGGATATACGCGATCATGTTCATAATGCGGATAACTTCGGTCTTCAGGAATCACTGATTGACCGGATCAGTCAGTTAGGCAGCGAGCTCTCCATAAATACGGGAATCGAGGTGGAGTATCATACAGAAGGCGTCGTCTATCCACTTTCGCAGGCACAGCATCATGCACTGCTGCGATGCGTACAAGAGGCGCTTACGAACGCTGTTCGCCATGCACGTGCGAACAGGATCCAAATCGAACTTCGTTACCTAGCCGATAAGATCCACCTCGAAGTCAAAGATAATGGTGTTGGGGCTACCAAAGAAAAGCTTCAGCAAGGTTTCGGGATCCAGACGATGAAGGAAAGGATATCGGCCGCGTTAGGTACGGTTGAAATCACTTCAGATTTCGGTGGTGGTGTCCGGGTAAAGTGTGAGATTCCGGTAAAAAAACGCGGCAACACGACAAATATTAGGCTTCTCCTTGCGGAGGACCAGGAGCTAATTGCAGAAAGCTTCCGCATTTTGCTCGATATGGAACTGGATTTGCAGGTTATTGGCGTGGCTGGGAACGGGCTTGCCTTGATAGAGATGTGCGAGATAGAAGCGCCAAATGTCATCTTAATGGACATTCATATGCCGGAGATGAATGGAATTAAGGCGACGAGCATCATCAAACAGCGTTGGCCTGATGTCAAAGTAATCATATTGACCACGTTTCAGGATACCGATAATGCAGCGGATGCGATTTCGCTCGGTGCTGAGGGTTATCTGCTGAAAAGCGTTCAACCTAAGCATTTGGCCGAAGCTGTTCGGATTGTAAACAGCGGAGGTTCGTTGATCTCTATGGAAACCGCCAAGCTGCTGGTCGATACCCGTCAAGAACATACTCCGACTCTTCAAGACGCACGGGAGGAGCCGGAAGAAAACATTCCGGTATATGGGCTAACCGAGAAAGAGATGGAAATCGTCCGGTTTCTTTCGGACGGGTTGAAATATAAAGAGATTGCGCTGGAGATGCACTTTTCGGAAAGTACGATAAAAAACTACGTGTCCATCATTTATTCAAAGCTGAATGTGGAGAATCGTACGCAAGCAGTAAATAAATTACATAATTTGTTATAACTTCCGAGTACAAGAGATCGCAAAGAATAAAAAAGCGCTACATACCTATTAACGGTATGTAGCGCTTTTTTACGTCAAATGCGTGCATACAGGAGCGGGCAGTTCAGAAAGTATACCCGAAAGTTATGTACTTTCCACCCTAGGTATCCAGGGCGTACTTTTCTATACTTAGGGTACGAAAAGCGGCTTCATGTCGAAGAAGAAGGGTGAGGAGAAATGTGAAGAGACTAGCCAGCCATGCCATTCCGATTGTGGAATGAAAGACCTCAGGGGAATGAACATGTTTCGACGACTAGGCCGTACTACAGCCCTTCTCCTTCTCGCATGCTGCACTTGTGCGGTATATGTAGTTGTGGCAGCCTGTACGGACATAAGACAGCCTTATTTTATCGTATACATGTCGGCAATAATTGCTTTTATGATGTTTAGCGGAAGTGCTGAAAAGGAGCGAAAAAAAATGGAAACATGGAATGCAAGAGAGAAAAAACTTGTGAAAATGACTCCGCGTACTTATGTACTGTTTACTTTGATCATTAACGGCTTAGCCCCATGGGGGATTTATGAATGGTTAAGTCATTCCATGAGCAGCGTTCTCGCTTTGACTATTGCGACTCTGGTGCCTCTTACGGACAATCTTGTCCACTTGATCAGACATAAGAAGCTCGACGTATTCGGAGCGTTGATGCTGTTCACGTTCCTCTTAACGCTGGTCCTCGTATCTATGGGCGGGAACGAGAAAATTTTATTAATCCGAGAATCGCTCATCACAGGCTCCGTCGGGCTCATTTTCCTGGGCTCCCTTTTGTTAAAACGTCCCCTTATGTACTACCTAGTGCTGCGATTTCTTGCAATCGAAGGGTTTGCGGATAATTGGAAATATCCATATTTTCGCTATGTGCTGCGGCTAATGACATTCGTATGGGGGATTGTTCTAGTCATGGAGTCGGTCGTGAGAGTCATCATTGTCAATCATCTCTCTACTTCACAATTTCTAGCGATATCCAATTTTGTCCTGTACGGATTTATAGGAGCGGCAATTTTGTGGACGATGGTCTATCGCAAAAAATCAGCTAGGCGTCTTGAACAAATCAAACTGCACATTGTATAAAAATTGGAGGAATCTTATGCAAGTGGAACAATTTCAACTTCTGGACGGACACAGCCTTCGGAACCTCTACACATCCGTCACACAACATCTCCGAAGGGAAGGCGTCAAGCAGTGGGACCGCTTTTACCCTAACCGCTTCATCATCCAGAGTGATCTCCAAAATGGAAGCCTGTTCGGAGTAAAACAGAGCAATACCGTGATTGCAGCGGTTGTCGTGGATGAAAAGCAAAGCTCGCGATACGATATTTTGGACTGGACGGATCGGCAAGGGAAGCCTGCCTGTGTTCACCGGCTTGCCGTTCATCCGGAGTTCCAGAGAAGGGGACTAGGCAAAATTCTGCTTGGTTTCGCGGAACAATATGCCCTTGACCAAACGTTCACCAGTATCCGCTTGGACGTATTCTCTGCAAATGATACTGCCGTCAGGATGTATGAACGGGCTGGTTATGAGCGAATCGGAACGATCCGGTTTCCTTTTCGCCAAAAGCCTTACTATTGTTTTGAAAAGATATTGGGGAGTCGAGTACCATGAAAACGATTTACAGAAATAAAAACGGTGCGAAGGAAACCTTTATTCAAGCTTACGATAGAACACTTCAAGAATGGGATGTACCGGTAGAATCGGCATACTTTGATACTTCTTTTGGTGAAACACACGTACTTATTTCAGGACCGGAAGATGCCGAACCGCTGATTCTGTTCCATGGATTTGGCTTTAGTTCTACGATGTGGATCGAAAATATCAGGCCGCTAAGCAAACGGTATCGTACCTATGCAGTGGATTTTATCGGAGATATTAACAAGAGTGAAGCTATTCGGCAGATTAAAAACAAAGAAGAATGTGCGAGTTGGTTCCGTGAAATCTTGAACGGTTTGAATATTCAAAAGGCTCATGTTGCAGGTCTGTCATACGGTGGATTTATTGCTTTGGTTTTGGCCATTTACGCTCCGCAGTTTATCAATAAAATGGTGGTCATGAGTCCAGCAGCGTCTTTTCAACCACAGAGCAAGAAATTTTCATCAAATGCCTTCTCGCCGGTGTCTTTCCAACAACCAAACGTCTGAACGGCCTAATGAACTACATGATCGGTAAAGGAAATCAGGTTAATGAGACTTTGAGAAACCAATTCATTGCGGGCATGCAGAATGCTTTGCCAAAAAATAAGTTATTTCCAAGTTACATGGAGGATGATGAGCTGAAAGCCATTCAATGCCCAACTCTCCTGCTGATCGGAGATCAAGATATTCAATATGATCCTAGAAAAGCGATTGCAAGAGCCAATCACTTAGTTCCGCACATACAAACGAAATTAGTGGCAGATACTGGCCACGGGCTGGCCATGGAACGGCCGACAACGATAAATTCGTTGATGATTTCGTTTTTTAGTACTTCAGTAAATAATCGGGAGCTGTAAAATGAAAACTACATTATCGGAACGTCTAGGCGGATTATCATGTGTCGTATCGGGGGTGCTGCTTTTTCTTGCGCATGTACTGAACCTTGGGGCAAGTAACAGTCCAGGGACAGTATTGGGGCAGACTTTAGTTTTATCCGCTCATTTACTTCTTGTATTTGCATTCTTTTGGTTGTACACGGCGTACGGAAGTCAAATCGGGTTACTCGGATTGTTAGGCATGATTTCAGGCATTGTGGGTACCATTCTTGTTACGGGAATTGTTTTTGTGGAAGTTGCTGGTGCATCCGGAAAGCAAGTAGACGCGGTTTTCGAGACGAGTATAACCAGGAACCTACATACCTTTGGTCCATTGCTATTTGTACTCGGAATGATCCTCTTCGGGCTCTCATTTCTTCGGCGAAAGGCACTTCCGCGTGGTGGTGGGATACTTTTGATCGTGGGAACAATGGTCTTTGCGAGCGGGAGTTTAGCAGGTGATGCAGAAGCTTTAATCTCTACGCTCGGTGCAGCCTTTACTGGCGCTGGCTTTGTTTGGTTGGGAATGAGTTCATTAAAAAAATAAGGAGGAGACCTAATGAAAACATGGACGAAACATGAAGACCCTACTAATAAGTACGGAGCCACATTTACCTTGGGAGACAGAAATGTCTTGTTGCCACCAGGTGCAGTGATTTCTGTAACAAGAGGAGAACTTTTCAATATTCCACGATTGATGATAAATGGGTTGTTAAATCAATTCATTATGAAAGCAATGACCAAAAATGAAGACCTTCTATATGCTGAATTGACTGGTCAAATGCAGGGAGGCGTTGGTCAAACGACAACCGTCTGGAAAGATGGCAAGCGTATGAATAAATTCAGGACCAAAGGCTTCCACAATTTTACACGAAGATTTTTTAGCTGGGTATTTTATAGTGGAAAAGTACAGTCCTATTTTTTAACGTGGGAGCTTGAGGGGCAACTACCTCCTGCTGAGGAAATCACTACGCATGTAAAAACTTACGGTCGACATTTTGATGGGGGTAAAATGGTCAAGAAAGCGGATCCCAAAAAAAGCAAAGCTCTGGAAGACTAATAAATTCTAACAATATTAGAAAATTGTTATAGATGGGGTATTTTATGAACGTTCGGCCATCAGAATAATTTCGTCTTCTCCGTTTGCTATTTTAACCTAAAAATGGACTTGACTTAGAGTTGAATCTAAGGTGTAAGATGTACCCAGTCGACAATAGAAGGAGCTCCGAATAATTATGAATATCAAAGAAGCAGCGGAGAAAACCGGGATATCTGCACATACCCTTAGATTTTATGAAAAAAGTGGCTTGTTCCCAAAAATAAGAAGAACCAAAAGCGGGATTCGTGAATTTACAGACACTGACATTAGCTTTTTAATGTTCTTGGTTGCACTAAAAAAAACGGGTATGTCTTTGGACGATATCGCAGACTTCACGAAAGATGGATGTATTCTCGAAAGAATAGAGTCGGGAAAAATGCCGAAGGCACCGTTAAAAGACCGACTTCGCATCTTAAAGAATCATCGGAACCACATAGTGGAGAGACAGCGCGAAATTGAGTTATTGCTTCATTCCGTTAATAAAAAAATTTCATTTTACGAACATTACATGGAGTGTGAAGATGAAATCGAGGAGGAGAGTAAACAAAATGTGCAAGAATAGGTATGAAGTTGGCCTAGATATTATGAATAAGGTAGTTGGGGAATTGGGTAGTCATACGCGTGAATCTTTGAAGGAGATTGCCCCCGGTGTACTAAAAAAGAAATTGTAGAAATAATGATGCAAATGGGAGTTTATGTTGGGTTCCGGCCGCACTTAATGGTCTAACTACTGCAAGGGAAGTTTTTAATGCAAGAAATTTATAAGCTAAGGGGACGGTTAGTATGGCAAGCCAGAACATCTCTTTTACATGGATTGGATTCGGTGGATTTTATATAAAAACCTCGACAGGTAAGGAAATTTTAATCGACCCATGGGTTAAGAACAATCCAGTTTGCCCTGAATTTGTAAGAAACATTGAAAAAGTTGACTTCATCTTTTTTACACATGCGCACCGTGATCACGCTGAGGATGCGGTGTGGCTTGCCCAGAAGACCGGAGCAGTAATATTGGCTGGTTGGGAATTGGCCTTTATTCTGCAGAGGAGAGGGGTTCAAAATGTAGTTGCGATAAATAAAGGAGGAACTAGAAAATTCGGAGATATTACTGTTACAGCGGTACATGCGGATCATTCTTCTTCCTTCATTGACGGAGATCAGCTTCTTTATGGTGGGGAACCCATGGGTTATATTATTAAATTCGAAAATGGAAGAACAATTTATCATGCCGGGGACACCAACGTATTTGGTGATATGGCTTTAATTGCCGAACTCTATGAGCCTGAGATCGCTTTAATACCAATTGGTGATGCTTATACAATGTCTCCTCGTGAAGCTGCCAAAGCTGTACGGCTTTTGAACGTAAAGAAAGTAATACCGACGCACTTTGGAGTGCTAGATATTTTAACTGGTAGACCTACCGAACTTTTAAGTTTACTATCCGATGTTCATGATCTTATTGTGCATGATATTATGCCGGGGGATATCATTTTTTATTAATTGTAATTGAAAATGATAGCATCATTGAGAGAACTTTTTCTTTTTCATATGCAATTGGCTTCCGAAAATAAGGTCATAGTGTTACTGCTAAACCATACTGTCCGCCAATTGACGGCGTATGCTGTCCTAAACCTGACGGA
>NZ_AUGY01000173.1 GCF_000422905.1 Paenibacillus alginolyticus DSM 5050 = NBRC 15375 | reverse complement strand
GCATTATGATCGGGCACAGGTTGGGGATTATATAAAGCGTCATTTGACGTATGCTGGGGCTGAGAATGAGATCTTCTCGGATGGAGCGATTGAGGATATTTATCGGTTTTCTAGCGGCTCAGCTAGACTCGTCAATAAAGTTTGTACACACAGTTTAATCTACGGCGCCCAGAATGGGCATCGCATCATCGACGATCATATGGTCAAACGCGTCATCCAGGGAGAATGTTCTTGATTCTCCCTTTTTTTAAACCATCGACTGGACAGCTTGTCCGTCAGGTTTAGGACAGCATACGCCGTCAATTGGCGGACAGTATGGTTTAGCAGTAACATTCCTACCCTCGCTTTTAATCACTCCATAACCAGCAGCCCAAATACGAAAAACTATTGTCATTATATCTATTTTGAATTGTTTCTTTTTAAACTCATTCTTAATATCTAACTTAAAAAACGACTCGTAATGCTGCTCAATCTTATCTTCCATCCATTTAAAGTTATAAATCTTTTCTAAGGGAAGCGAGAAAAATCTAAACGATAATGCATCATCCAACGACCAAATAACGCGCTGGTACAATAATAAAAAATTCACATAACGTCGTTCATAGATATTTAGTGATTTGTAATAAGTTAGATCTGTAAATTTATTTAGTTGTATTTCTGTAAGATGCTCAATTCTATCCCAAGAGTCAGAACAAATTTCTTTCCACTCAATATCCGTAAAGTGCCTATCCACTCCTACTTCACAGTGAGAATTTTGAATATATCCAACTATGGCTGTTGAATTCATTAGTTAACTTCCTTAAATGTGATTTTATTAATCTTCTCTAATACCATTTCGTCTATCTTTTTCTCCGTAAGTCCAAGTTCAGTTAACCTCTTAATAATTAAAGAAATTGTTCTCATTTGACCGGCTGCTATGGAGTTCTTAGACGTATAATTAGTGCTGTGCTTAATCATTGCCCTCATGTTAATTATTTGTTTAATCAGAACCTCTATTGCATCATTTATTTCCTCGCGGCGCATAAGAAAATTTTGACAACCCCAGCATTTATACCAATTATCACATGATTCTTGGCTCAAACAAAAACCCATTTCCACTCTCTTTCCATATCTAAGGAGGAACTCATCCAGCCCCATCTCCGTACTGAGAGCTTTCATCATATCCTCTAATGGGGTGTCATCAGACGTGAGTAACTGCAACAATCTTACATAAAATTTACCACTCACTTCACTTTGCTCATATTTTAAAAGTACACGATGAAGCAAAGCTTTTCTTGAAACTCTGCTTTTTAAATACAACCTTGTCATTTCTTCGTCTCTATGTCCTGCAGCAACGCGAACGGCCTCGAGACTGCCTGTTTTCATTGCAATATGAGTTAATAAAAATGTTCTGTAACCATGAGCACTTATTCTCTCAGAACTCTCATCCTCATTTAATACCTTTAATTTAACCTTATCTAAAAAACGCCGAACAGCATACTCTGAGAGTATCCATGGTGGTTGATTTAACTGGAACAAGTGTACAAATTCTCTATTGTATTTTTCATTCCATATTGGTTTTAGTTGGAGTAGGTCCGCTCGTTTCTGTAATTCATTAATTGCTTCATAGCCTATCGGATCAAGAATGGGGAATTGCCCATATTTATTACCTGCCTTATCTTCATCTTGTGAATATAATCCAAAAGCTTCAGGGTGGTTTGGTAACGGTTTCAAAGCATATTTGCTTTCTAGATTCATTACAAAACTAAATCTTGGAGGTGCACTAGCAACTATCATCCAAAACCATCTGCATAATGCTTCGCTTTCATTTTCAGGAACATAATTATAAATACTTTCCACCATTTTTTTTGCAATTTCATCGGATGAAGGAGCAAGTCCTTCACTATTTATATATTCCCTTGACGCTTTCTTTGATAAATACGCCCAGTCCTCATCTGGAAAATTCAATTGAGTTGGGAAAAATGCAGGTAATGCCCCGACTCCCCATTCAAAAAATCTTCTTAAAAGAGTTACTTTACCTAATTGAGAATTTGTGCCGCCTTCTTTTTTAGGCCCCTGCTTAAATTTAATGGTCAATTTCTTAAAATCACTTATTGTAAATAATGTGCAGTCATTTTTCTTCTCTTTATTAAGATACTCAAATAATTCACTAATAACTTGACTCATTCTAATTATGTAATCTGCATGGGCATCAGCGACAAGCAAATAATTATTATATTTCGATACAACATCTGCCCAAATTGGATTAACATGAGATAAGAGTTTTTCCCAATTCGTTTGTCTTTTTTGGGGCTTTATCAGAACATTTGTGTAGCCCAATTTAATACGCAGGTCCTGTAATAACTTTGGATTATAACGGTCTTGAACAGGACTAATATTTTTTGCATATTGACTATCATCATCAGTAAAACTAATTAGTGGCATCCTCTTAAGAATGGTATGCATTCCTAAGAATTTTCTAAATCCGGAACGTTTAAAAGTGCCATTTGAAGAAATCATCTGATCTTCCTCGTCTGATACTAGACCAAAATATTTGGACCATTTATAGTGTAACTGTGATGAAGTAGCATCTGATTGGAAGTAATTTAGCATCATTTCATGATCAATTTCATCTTTATGTTGTAGATAAATATTCAAATACCATGGTATTATATAGTGCATTTCAGTGAATTTCCCTTCTCTATAACCCCCTTTATTATCTAGTAATGCCTCCATCCATTGTCTTCCATCTTTAAAGTCTATATGGAGACTTTCTACAATCGCTTTAAGGTCCTTCCAATTTTTTATTATATAGTCCCTTCGACTTTCTATAATCCCTTCCACGTGGAATGCTTCCATGTACATAACCGAAAACTTCTCCCATTCAATCCATTGATAACTCATTTATGCACTTTCCTTTATTGTTTTGTTGGTTTGAAGGTAACAAAGATATCTTCAACTGTTCCGTCACTTTCTGAACTATTACTACTAGGAATCCAGTGAGAATAAGTTGTACGTGTCGTTTCCGTACTAATATGTCCTAACCATCTACTCACATCATCAATTTGAATATTCAGTTTTTTTAACAGATATGTAGCATAGAAATGTCTAAACGTATGGGGACTGTACTCAGAAAGATCTATCTTCTTCTCTCGAATTAGTTGCCTATTAATGTTTTCATATTTCTTCGCTATAGATTTCCCTGTTATTGGGCTTCCCTGATTTTTTCTATTTCTAGATACAAATAAAAATCCATGATCAACTTCTATGTTTCGCATTAATATTTGACGCTCTCTTAATGCTTCATAAAGTAAGTTCAGGAAACCTTCTTGAGAAAATAGCCATGGAACTTCCCTATATTCCCCGTCCTTTTTATGCCCTGCTCTAAAATCTGGATTATCCCTATCCATTATCTTGCAGAGCCAGAACCCTTTGTTATCTTTTTCGTAAAAGTCTATATCGCCCTTTATACCTTGTTTTATTAGCCTCTTAGCCTTATGGTAATCCATCCTTAGTAAATTGTTTGGAAGGGAAGTAGGATCTATCCATATACCTGCTGCTTCACTTGCCCGTGGACCTAAGAAACGCAAAACATTAAAAAGAAATTTATCCTGATAACTGCTTGCAGTATCTATAAATTGATCTGTTTGTTCAAGTGTGAATATCGAATCGACCTTCAAACTTTTCAAACTGTAATATTGAGTTTTAACTCCTACGTCTTTAGTTATCGATGAGATATCAATCGTTGCAACTTGTTTACCTCCAGTTATACTCGAAATAAAACCTCTTAACTTTTTACTCGCATGTGGCAATTCGTTAACTTGAAGCGAAGCATAATCCGATGACTTTTTCTTCAGGAATAGAAGATACTTCACAGTAGTACGCACCATCTTATTTATACTCGTACTTGAGTAACTACTAATCTCAGAACGTTGTAGCTTACCGAATTCATCCCTTTGAATACCAGTGACTTTCCCTTCTGATTCCCCCCAAGTATTTAAGGGAATTGCTTTTAGGGTTACCCACTCTAAAGCATCCTCTATTCCAACATCAGATCTAATTAACTGTAAATAGTCAGTAAACCCTTCTAACACAACTAACAAATCTGACTCTAATAATTGAATCTCCCAAACCAACATAAAGTCTAAGAATTTTTTTAAATCATTCGCTTCATTTCGTACTGTATTAATTGCCTTACCACTGCTTTTCCTTGATATAAGAAATGATGTAGCTTCATGAACCGTAGTATGATCAGGTCTTGAGATGGAGACAATATTCTTATCTGGAAGAAAACTAGCATAATGTAATCCTTCCAATCGTTTCTCTGTATATATCCTCGCAAAACTTTCTAGCCTTATTTTATTGTCCATTATGTTTACCAATTTAAGAAGTTGTTGATACCCCAAGCTATCCCACCTTATCCGACAATAAAATCCATTACTTCAATTCCCCAAATAAATTTAACTGTATTAATTATTAATCTTTTACCAGTATATTCATAGCGTTATCTGAATTCAATAGATTTGTGGGTGATAATTATTTACGCATTTTGGTTTGTCGGGGCCGATTGCGCTGCGCTGCAGTCAATTCGTTGTGAAAGAGCTCAACAAATCGGAGCGCAAAGAAGTACTGCTCACTGTGGATCTTTTCCCCGATCTAAGCTCTGACGAAGTTTACAACCAAAGCATGGCTCTCGCCAAAGCCGACGCCAAAAAAGCGATCAAAAACGTGCTTAAGCCTCTTTTATCCGATCGCCTAATCCCG
This sequence comes from Paenibacillus alginolyticus DSM 5050 = NBRC 15375, assembly GCF_000422905.1. Taxonomy (GTDB): domain Bacteria; phylum Bacillota; class Bacilli; order Paenibacillales; family NBRC-103111; genus Paenibacillus_E; species Paenibacillus_E alginolyticus. The sequence continues at coordinate 3,384 of NZ_AUGY01000173.1, read as the reverse complement.
ATCATGCTCGAAAAGTCTGGCTTAGACGATCAGCTTACGTACGACAACATCCCGAAGCAAAAGTGGCTTGAGCTGTGCAAACTGATGAAAGCCTTCCCTGTTATCGTCAAAGGAACACTATCTATCGAGGAAGCCTTCGTCACAGGCGGCGGCGTTCAGCTTAAAGAAATCGATCCGAGTACCATGCAATCGAAGCTGGTGAACGGGCTTTATTTCTGCGGTGAGATTCTCGATATTCACGGGTATACTGGCGGTTATAACATTACCGCGGCATTTTCAACTGGGTATATGGCTGGCAAAAGCGCCGCTCAGCAGGTGTAAAAAATAAGGACCCGCATCCTAAGATGCAGGTCCTTCTATCTTTTTAGAGATATAGATTAAGCTGTAGCCAATTCGAGGTCCTCTTCTTCATCGCGATCAAATGCTGCACGATCGAATTCACCCTCGGACTCAGCCACGAGCAATGCTGTAACGGTTGTTCCTGTAGCATTAACCGCTGTACGACCCATGTCGATCAGTGCTTCAACACCAAGCACCAGACCCATACCTTCCAAAGGTAAGCCTAAAGCTGTAAGTACAACTGTTGTCGAAATCGCAGCTGGACCAGGAACGCCGGCCACACCAATGGAGGAAACCACACTAACCAAGATAAGAATAATATATTCGGAAATGCCCAGCGGAAGATTGTAAACCTTCGCTACGAAAATCGCCACAACCGCCGGCCACACCCCGCCGCAGCCGTTGAAGTTCATCGTTGCCCCGAGCGGTGCTACGAAGCTGGCAATACGCGGTGATACACGAAGACGCTTCGTGATGACTTCCAAATTAACAGGCAGCGTTGCATAACTGCTGCGTGTTGTGAATGCGACAGCAATCGTCGGATACGCCTTTTTGAAGAATTTGATTGGGTTTACTTTTGCCACGAAAAGAACCAAACCACCGAAAATCAATACGAAGTGAATGATCAAAGCTACATAGGAAGTTAGAATAATTTTAGCCAATGGAGCTAGTGTGTCCAAACCATATTTAGCAGCCATAGCTGCGATCAACGCGTACACCCCATAAGGTGTCAAACGAATAACATACTTAACTACTTGGTGGATCACAGTTGTTGCTGACGTAATAAACGATTTAACGGCTGCTACACTTTCCGGCTTTTTCGAGCCGACATGTACAATCGCTACAGCAACAAAAATCGCGAAGATCAGAACCGGTACAACCTTCCCAGTCGCCATATCGTTAATTGGATTGGAAGGTACCAAGTCCAGAATAACCTGTGAAAACGTAGGGATTTCTCTTGCTTTAAAATCTTTCGGCACAGCCTGTGCAATTCCGTTACCTGGATCAATCGCCAAAGCGACAACCAATCCGATCAGCGCCGCGATTCCAGTTGTTAGCAAGAACCAACCGATCGTTTTCAAACCCAGTTTACGAAGCTGACCCAGACTGGATAACGATGAAATACTGTTAATAACTAGAATAAGTACTAAAGGCATAACGAGCATTTTGATCAAATTGACATAGATCGTTCCGATCGTGCTCACACTTTTATATTGGAGCCCCAGTTGATTAAACACGACCCCTGCTACTAAACCAAGCCCTAAACCAATGAAAACTCGGCTACCAAAGCTAACCCTTTTTTTCGCCAAAAAGACGAGGACCCCGATAATGATAATGGATACGACTAAACTGACCCAGTTGGTTTGAAATGCGGTCACTAGGTTGTTGTTCATTAGAATCATCTCCTTAATTCCTACGATGTTACTCGGTTTTATGGGATAAGAATATGACAACAAACGGAAGCTGTCAATCACTAATTTTAAAAAAAAACGAAAAAGCCGAACTATCCCCCAGAAAAGTTGAGATTTAATACGGCTTTTAGACGATTAATTAAAATTTGGAAATGAAATTACATCGTATGTTGGTCATGCACAATGGCAACTAGATACCACTGAGTGCCTGAGCTTTCGTAAACAAGCCGCAGACTGGTCCAATCCATCCCCTGAAACTGCGCGTCTAGGCTGGGATAATGATATTCCACCGTAATCGCTGAAGTCGTGGGATAAACACTAAACACATTATTAATCATATTCCCTTTGCCGAGAATAATGTTATAACTGATTTGCGGAGCGGCTGCAAAATCTTCGTTATAAACGAATTTATCCCAATAGTTGGGAAAAGTCAGATCAATGGGGTCACCGGAACCATCGTAGTCACCCCAGTGTGTAGTGCTGGTATTTGCCCATAGGGCTGCAAGCCCGCTGCTTAGAACCTGGACATCACTCGACACATGAATATAGGAATAAGGTGAGAATTGTACACCTTTCTTCGGATGGATCAGCTCTGCGAGCTTTTTCAGATCCTTCTCTTTTAGCGCTTGGATCGTTTCTTTCGTTCGGTTTTCGATTGCTTTTTTCGCATCCGCTTCTTTGGCGTACGAAGTTGGACTTGGTTTGACACTAGGAGTAGGAGTAGTCGTTGTGCTTGGTACCTGTGCGGTAGAATTCGGAGTAATTGTTGGTGTCGGAGGGACCGCTGATGTCGATTGCGGGCTACTACTGTTGCTTGTGCCTGTGGCACCTTTTGTTTGCTCACCTACACATCCCGTCATCATACCCATTATTGCTGCCACCAAAACCAGCTCCACCATGCGTCCCATCCGACTCACTCCTCCACAAATTTACTTCCTTATCTCACCAGACGCTATAATAAGGGGTAAGGTTACGGATTCTGTGGTATCTACAATAAAAAGGCGTTTGCCTAGATCGTATTGAAAAAGTGAAATTGTAAGCTGAAATAATCGGCTTACTCTGTCCTTTGGCGATAGTTATTGCAAAGGTTGAATTGATGATACGACTAAGACATCGAATGTTTAAACACTCGATGCCTTAGCCGTGTGTTGTTGTACTTTATACAACAATAAGCAAGCTAAATCCACTTTATACATGCGAATGTTGCAGAAAATACAACAGTTTCAGCCAAAAGAGGCTCTATCGCCAATAAAAAGGATAAATTGTTGTACAACATACACTACCGATGCTAAAAAGCTGACATGATTAGAAGGGCTGTATGTCTAAATACAATTTGTTTAATATCTTGTATTTATTACCATTTCGTTTTTTGGGTACAAGCCAAAAAAGTAAAGACTACAGAAAATGACGCGTTTTTACCATTAATTTACATTTTATTCTTGTGTCTCCGCTATTCTCTCACTATGATGCGCTGTGAACTTAGCCGTTCTTTTGTCTTGCTCGTCTTCTGTCGACCCTTTGAAGTTCTACTTGGCGGGCGAAAGACAGCATTTACAAAGTTAGACCAGCTATCATAGAAATAGATTCGCAATAACTTTAGCGTTGTCCAGGGACTTTTGGTGGTCTTCAATTC
>NZ_AUGY01000172.1 GCF_000422905.1 Paenibacillus alginolyticus DSM 5050 = NBRC 15375 | reverse complement strand
TACTCTGGGCGTTACTGGACATGGAAATTGTGCAGTTCCTGTATTTACAGAGAGCCATTCATCCAAACACTAAAGAATATCCAACGCTTGCCTAGATTTGGATGACGGTTAGAGTCATCCAGCCGAAATTTCAAAAGTAGTATTCTGGCGCAACGGGCAAGTATGCCCATTTCCAAGCAATTATTATGAATACCACTCGTTTACTTAGAAAACCGTACAAGAGAACCATTCTGTTGTATCTCTTAAATTTCAGATGTGTATGATGTTGCATGAGTAATTTCTTTGTTTTACCAATTCTTCCAATCGGCCAAAGGCTCCATGAATATTTCAGGTTTACTTATTTGTACCGTTTTATATATTACATCTGTTTTATAATCATGGACAGCTTCCTCACAGACAACGATTGGAACTACGCCATGAGCAGCATCTGTATGTCCTGCCAAACGGTTGCTTGCCGCCACCTGACGGCTGCGTAGTCGAATCATTTGAAGTCTTGATTCGGCGAGTTCTTGTCTTTCCATTTTAACTTTATCAAATTGGTATACGAGTGTTCCCGCCTGAAAGGCCGTTTCATCTAAAAATTGAATTTCTCGATCACGCAAGTTGAGATAAAGAATGTCTCCTGTTTGCAAATAGAGAATTCCTCCCCCTTCTCTTGCTTCCGGTGTCATATGGCCAATCGCGGCTCCATAGGTTACCCCTGAATATCGGCCATCGCTGAGTAGGGTGGCTAGACGTTTCAGTTTGCGATTGGCGTTAATATGCTGCATCGGGGTAAACATTTCAGGCATTCCAAAGGCAACTGGGCCTTGACCGGAAACAACCACCGATATTTTCAGCGTATCCTTCTCCACCAAATGATCGAATAATGCTTCATACTCTGCATCTTTCCAATCATCGAATTCGGCTGGGGAATTACGCTTAAGAACCGCCAACAGATTTTCATACTTAAAACTTCTCTCTTCTTTCAGCCGTTCTAACAAGTGAGAATCTAACAAATTGCGATTGGCTTCCTCTTCATTTTCGTAATACAAAACGAAGGCCACTTTTTTATCAAACTCATCTAATTGTTTAGTCGTCATCCCGCTGATTTTGACAACCGCACTTTCAAAGAAATTACCGGTTATCACATCAACTCCGCTAAAAGACCGCCGAGGCTTAGAGAGAATGACAGGATTTTCTGTCACATGATCGGCCGATAAGTGGCTTGGATCAACGAGTCGCTCACGCCAAGTTGTGCCGGTAACCGTAGGGGCATCGACATCCATCGGAACGCCATTATGGATCAACTCATAAAATAAGGTTTCCATCCCTCTGCTCTTACTGTCGCAGCACTGCATCGCGAGTGCGAAGATGTCCCGTCCTTCCGTTAAGCTGTAATTAAACAAATCTGGAACCGGATGCTCACGATGAATTTGATCCAGATCCCATAAACTGAATTTAAAACCTCCATACAACATGCCTGCTACAATATGCATCATTAAGTTGGTGGAGCCACCAGACGCACTATGAATTCGAATCGCATTTTTGATATTAGCCGCCATTATATTCGCTGCGCCAAATACCGGATTATTGATCATAACTTTTAAACTATCGAGGGCTTGGTTTACCTGCTCTTGATTGGGAGGAGCCGTTAATAGCTCTAAAGCCGGATGCACCAAGCCCATTCCCGCTACGAGATGGCGTGAACTGTTCCCTGTGCCATTAAAGGCACAGACCCCGCCTTTGTCATCACACGTAGCAACAGCTAGTCTTTTTTCAAAGTCTTTATGCGCTTCCTTCGTGATTAATCCTCTTTCTGAAGCTCTTTCCAGCACACCTTGAAATGCTGTGTTAGAAGAGCATTGCAAAATATAGGCCATTGCATCCCGCAAATCGTTGGCGATATCGGTATCACTTTGCTGCTCTGCTTGATTAGCCACTTCTTCCAGCTCAGCGAATAGGGCCGCAGGAATGGTTCCACCCTGCAGTACATGAGCCGGAGCAAATGTAGCAAAAAAGGGCGCTTCTCCACGGTATTGACGAATGCGGTCCAAATGGGCCACAGCACTGACAACCCCAAGTGGCTGTTTATCGCAGCCCTGTAGCACGAAAGCCCCATGATAACTATGGGCTTCTATCTGATTGACCACCATTTCGGCTACCGCGTTGCGGCTTTGCAAGGAATAGCTCATTCCTTGATTGCTTTGGGCCGTTCCGTCACACATGACAGGTGTGGAGAAATAGAACGGGACTCCTCCATTCTGCCAAATCCGAATGGCCGCCCGGGCAGAGGTTTGAAAATCCATAATATGAGCAGGATGATCGGACGATCCCCCAATAATTGCAATCCGCGGAGCATTTTCTTCCAATCGATTATAAATTTCTTCTAGTGACCAATCCGGTGCGGGACCATCGTAACTAGAACCTAGAATTTGTTTGGAACGATCAAGCAGACCTGCCACACAAATCGGTTCATTAGCTTTTCCCTGCACATTGTCCCGATACGGATTAATCCTGCTCTCCATCGCTGGATACCTAGATGACATCTCTCATTCTCCTCCCTAGATCAAAAAACCAACAATTCCGGTTTCGACAGGATCTCAATATCCTCTCTCTCCATCGCCTCTGGCAGCAAGCTTTCCGAAATCCAAATTTCCTTTATGTGAAGCGTATTGTGGATTTGCACAAGCCTCACCTTATCTAATTCCAAGCAATTACATGTTTTAATCGCAGCCTTGACAGCCAACTCCTCTGTTTCGAGGACCATCGGGACTTTGACAACATGAACCACCGTGCTTGTCAGAGCATTAGCATAGCCTTTTTCCCATTCAATGGCCTCAAATGTTTTTCTTGTTGTCATATCCGCCAAACCCAATCCATTTGCATTTCCATGGGTTTTATCTGTTAAACCAAGTGCAACAATCCGGGAAACTTCCGGACCGCCGCTTGCATAAGGCGTGGCATAGCGCCCCGTAATATTGGGGTCCATCCCATCACCCGAAATATCTTTGCCGATTTCGTCTACAACCAGCACATCAATAGGATCAAATAATATCCTTGGCATCAGAGCCTTGGCTTCCAGTAACAGTTGAGGTTCAACTTCCTCTAGCTTTTCTCCGGGTACAGCTACAATTTTTGATGGTCTATCATAGGCATTTTCTATAGTCCCCAGTCCAAAAATAATAGGTACCTTCGAGAGGACCGCCTTTGCCATCTCCAAGACATGTTCAGCCATGTATTTAAAACTATACGCATGGGCGGCATCTGCACCCTTCTGTTTTCCCAGACCAATTGTGATCATTTTCATCAGCCCGCTTTCTACCGGTCCCCGAAAGGCCGTATGCGGCTTAATTCGATTTATTACGATAACTCTATCCGCTTCAAAGGCATGTTTATCGGTGTAAATAGGAAGGCCATTTGGCAACCTTCCTATTTCTACAACGTCCATACTGGAAAAAATTGGAGCACCTATAAATTCTTCGGTCACTCCCAGCTGTTCCAATACTTCCCTCTGACCCTCCGCCGTTGCCCCGCCATGACTGCCCATAGCCGGAACAATGAATGGATAACCGCCTACAGATTTTACCGCTTTGACCATTTCCCTTACCAAAATCGGAATATCGGCCACACCACGGCTTCCTACGGCAATTGCAACCCGGTCACCCACTGAAATTCGGCATAAAACATCCACATCCTGGATCGCCTGATGAACAGCACCTGCCACATCCTGTATTTCCGGTGCATGGAACTTCTGTTGAATTTTGACCATACGAGGTATTGGAATGTCCTGAAGCAATTGTTCAATGATTTTCATTGATGGCCCTCCAACTTCAACTTCTACTTCTTCCGTAATTTTTCTACTTCATCGTACATTTCCTTAACCAAGTCCTCACCAAATTCTTTGGCGAATTTATCTGTAACAGGCTTAATAATCTTTTGCATTTTCGCAGCATCCTCAGGAGTAACTTCATTTACATTCATGCCTGAAGCCTTTAAGGTTTCCACTGCCTTCTTATTCACGTCCCTAATCAATTCACGTTGATATTTCCCTGCCTCTACAGCTGCCTCCTTCATAATCTTCTGTTCTTCAGGAGATAGCTGATCCCAGTATTTCTTACTCATAAGGAATACAAATGGAGTATATACGTGTTTGGTCAAGCTTAAATATTTTTGCACTTCATTGAATTTACTAGATTGAATCGTAGCCAGCGGGTTTTCTTGACCGTCTACTGTTTTGCTTTCTAATGCAGTAAAGACTTCGGAGAACGCCATGGGTGTTGGATTGGCACCTAAAGCTTTAAACGCCTCAAGATGTACCTTGTTCTGCATAGTACGAATTTTCAATCCCTGGAAATCTTCTGCCTTGGCTACAGCATGTTTGCTGTTAGTCAAGTTACGGAATCCATTCTCCCAATAAGCTAACCCGACTAGCTTCTGGGCAGGTAATTTATCCAGCAATTTTTGGCCAAGAGGTCCATCTAAGACGGCGTCTGCTTCTTTCTCGTTGTTAAAGACAAACGGAAAGTCGAAGATCCCGTATTCCTTGATCATCCCTACTAAAGGAGAGGTAGAGGGGATGGTAATTTCTTGTGTGCCCCCTTGCAGCGCTTGAGTCATTTTCAGATCATCACCTAAGGTCGCTGCAAAGAAAGGTTGAACCTTAATTTTCCCGCCACTACTTTTATCTACCAATTCAACAAACTTTTTCAAACCCAGTGCCTCTGGATGATCTTCATTTAGACCAATGCCCGCTTTCAGTGTGCGTTCTTTAATCCCGTTAGAAGTAGGTGTTGGAGATGTAGATGTAGATGCAGGCTGAGACGGGGCTGGAGCACTGTTTTTTTGTCCCCCGTTAGCACCTGCACAACCGGCTAGTAAAAGCAAACTGGGAATAACAAGACCTACCGTTACATTTTTAATCCATTTTTTCATTGGAATCCCCCTAAGTTTTATTTAACAAGTGCAGCATATCTATTCTTTGGTTGATTATCTTTAAGCTGCACTTTGTTTTTCACTTGTTTGTTTACCAAATATTTAGGATACTCTCCGTGCAACAACACATCCACAACCCCCATCGCTGCCTTGGAACGCATCTCTACAGCGGATTCTTCTGAATACCATGCAACATGGGGGGTGAGAATCACATTTTCCATAGAAAGCAACGGATGGTCCGAACCTATTGGCTCTTCCTCCAACACATCCAGGGCAGCGCCTGCAATACTTCCCTTCGATAAAGCTTCGATTAAAGCTGCCTCATCTATAACAGGTCCTCGGGAGGTATTGATAATGAGTGCGTCTCTTTTCATCTGTTCAAATTGGCCTCTGCTAATCATTCCTTGCGTTGATTTGGTAAGCGGGGCGTGAACAGAAATGATGTCCGCCTGTTGGCATAATTCATCTAAAGTTACAAGCTTCACGCCCTTTTCCTCGGCCACCTCTTCCGTAACGTAGGGATCATAAGCGATCACTTGCAATCCTAAGGGTTTTACCTTTTCAGCCAATGATTGTGGAATCATACCGAAACCTACCAGACCAAGAACCCGCCCTCTCAAACGATAAATGGGCTTAGTTAGGTTGAAATCCCATTTGCCGCTTTTCACATATTGATTCGCCAGAGTCACTTTACGAGTCCAACTAAGCAATAGAGCGAGAGCATGATCCGCAACTTCATCCTTGCAATAATCCGGCACATTGGCAACACAAATTCCTTTTTCTGCAGCAGCTTCAAGATCAATCGTATTTACCCCTACTCCGTAACGTGTAATGACCTTGCAGTTTTCTAACGCCGCAATCACTTTAGCACTGATCGGAGCATACTGGTTGATAAGAGCATCCGCACTACGGCATGCATCTATTACCTCCTCCTCTGTACGGCACTGGGCAGGAATGAACTCTATTTTATCGTGGTGTAGTACCTCTTTCTCATAACTTAAATCTTCGTATTCCCAATCGGTAACGACTACCTTCCATTTCTTCATGGCTTAATACCTCCTCTACTTTATCAACCAATGAACCGGAACTGTAACAAGTGCGGGGAATAGAATGAGCACTATAAGTAACAACGTTTCTATAATTAAAAATGGCATGACTCCTTTCATAATGTCATCCATCCCGATTTTGGCAACACCGCAGGCTACGTTGAGAACGGTCCCAACGGGTGGCGTTAATAGCCCGATACAATTATTAAGAATAAAGAGCACCCCGAAATAAACGGGATCAATACCTGCCCCGATAACTAAGGGCATTAATACAGGTGTAAGAATGAGAATGGTCGGTGTCAAGTCCATTGCCGTTCCGACGATAAAGACTAAAATATTAATCATAAATAATAGAAGGATTTGATTATCAAGGAATGGTGTCAGCAAAGTAGTGACTTGAGCTGGAATATTCGCTACCGTAATCAACCAGGCGGAAACCATGGCTGCAGCTGCTAACAGCATGACAACACTGGTTGTTTTTGCTGCTGATACTAACAGTTTGTAAAGATGTTGAAACTTCAGCTCACGATAAATAACGATCCCTACGAAGAAAGCATAGAAGGCAGCAACCACGGCCGCTTCTGTTGGAGTGAAGATTCCCCCGCGCAGCCCACCTATGATAATGGCAGGTAGGATGAGCGCCCATATCGCTTGTTTACCGGCTGCGAACACTTCCTTTGCGGATTTGCGCGGTTGCACTTCTACTTTATCTTTGCGTACAACCCACGCCCAACATAATGCCAAAGATACCCCAAGCAGCAGGCCAGGAATAATCCCTGCCATAAACAGCTTCGTAATGGAAACTCCACTCGTCACCCCAAAAATGATCATCGGAATACTTGGTGGAATTATTGGGGCAATGATTCCACCTGCGGCGATCAATCCGGCCGATCGATTGCGATCATATCCCGCTCTTACCATCATCGGAATTAAGATAGCTCCAAGTGCTGCCGTATCAGCTACAGCGGATCCGGAAAGTCCGGCAAAGATAACGCTTGCAATAATCGCTACATAACCCAATCCACCGCGAATATGACCCACTAGTGACATTGCAAATGCGATAATACGCTTGGAAATCCCCCCTGCGTTCATCAACTCCCCTGCAAGGATAAAAAACGGGATCGCCATAAGAGGGAAGTTATCTGCACCATCCAAAAGATTGGAAGCGAGAATTTGAGTGTCAAAGTTACCTAATACAAACATTAAGCAAATGCCGCTTAATAATAGAGCAAAAGCAATCGGGACACCAAGAGCCATAGTCCCTAGCAGAGACCCAACGAAAACCGCCAACGCCATGAACTGTCACCTCCTTTAATTTGCTTTTCTAGTTGGTTCAAACTCTAGTAATTCCTCAGAATCAGTTGTAAGAATAAGATCATCTGCATTTGTTTTCGTAAACAGGACCTTGTATAACTTGAATAATACGATAATGGCCATACCTATACCCATTACAAGGATGATCCCCGAAACATAGTAGAGCGGTAGCCCGGTTGCAGGTGCTGTACTGTCCATGTTGATCTGAGTTAATGCCCAACCGCCATCAGTAACTAACCATAATGCATAAAGAATTAATAAATTACTAATCACATACACGATCTTTTTCCCACGAGCTGGAAGCTTTTTAATGAGCATATCGACGCCCAGATGTTCATTATCTTTTAACGCAGGAATGGCTCCTAAAAAGATCATCCAGATAAAAAAATAGCGAGACATTTCTTCAGACCAGGTAATCCCTGAATTGAATGCATAGCGTAACACCACATTCCCAAAAACAAGAATGGACATGGATAATAGTGAGAAAGCAATTAAACCATTCAAGACACGATCAACGAATTTAGATGCCCCTTCCATATAGATCCCCCTTTTCACAATTTATCCTCGGCCCTGTAAAAGGCATTGAAAGCTATTATTTAATTTGATTATCCAGTTAGCTCAGGAATGTCTTTAAATACGAACTAATGTTTGGTATAATGAAATCAAACATATGTTCGGGAGTGATTTTTATGGCAAAGCAAGAATCGATGAATCTTATTCAATTTCAAAAGAAGTTTCAAACCGAGGAAGCTTGCCATCAGCATTTGTTCAAGATGAAGTGGCCTGAGGGATATCACTGTCCAAAATGTCAGCACCAGAAGGCTTACGAAATTAAGACTCGTAATTTACCTCTTTACGAGTGTACGAATTGCCAACACCAAACAACCGTGATCACCGGAACGATTTTCGAAAAGACAAGAACGGATTTGGTCAAATGGTT
>NZ_AUGY01000171.1 GCF_000422905.1 Paenibacillus alginolyticus DSM 5050 = NBRC 15375 | reverse complement strand
GCTCAAGGCGAATCATTTAAGTCAGCGTTATGCGCTGGAGGATCGGCTGCTCAAAATGCTGCCGCAGCAAATCAAGTCTACGGAGGAACGCATTGTCGGGTATGAGCAGGACGTGGCCTTGTTCATGCGCGCCCAAGCGTCGGAAAAGGATAGCAGCGACGATTCCCGTTTTCCCGGTATGACCATCAAAGATTACACGTACTCGGAACGTGCTACTGCGGGCGTTGCCCTGCTGGAAGCCTGCAAAGGCATGACCTCTCCCGATCCGCAGGAAGCAGGCAGTTACATGGGCTTTTCCTTATGGCTATCGTTTGATAGCTTTGCAAAGGAATACAAGGTGACGCTGCGCGGCGCATTGGGCCATACGATTACGTTAGGACCGGATGCAGGCGGCAATATCACGCGAATAATCAATACATTGTCGGATTTGCCGAATAAGCTCGCCTATTGCCGTGACCAGCTCGCAACACACAAGCAACAGATGGTAACGGCGAAGGAACAGATCGAGGCACCGTTCAAGCAAGAACAGGAACTGCAAACGAAGTCCGCGCGGCTCGCGGAGTTAAATGTGCTGCTGAACATGGACAAACGGGAAAACGAAGCCGTGGACAGCGTGTCGGATGAGGAACCGGAAGCACCCGAACGGCGGGTTGCGGATCGAGAGCGATAACAGCAATGGAAAGGTATAAATCACATGACGAAATGGACTCCGGCTTTTGGGGTCCTTTTCGCATTTCTGGAGGAACGCACATGTTGTATGCCATCCCAAGCGGCGGCGGATGCTTTTGCCCGATTCTACCGCCTATTTGTTACGGAACCGATCCGACCGAGGAGGGAGAAACCGTGCCGGAATTGGAATTGATATCCAAAGGGAAGAACGGATTTGGAGACACGTATTATTACATCCGTGATTCGAACGGGGTGACCAGTCAAGTCTATGAAAGCGAGTTAGACGCATTCATGAAAAAGAAAGGCGCTACAGAGTTGAGGGAAAGAAGAGCTTATCTGTATCCCAAAAAGAAGGGTAAGGCACGATGAACAAATGAAGCAGGATGAAAGAAAATCAGCCTTACAATTAAGAGACACGATTTTTAAAGCCCGTTGTGGCTAATTTACTTTTTTCGAGAGGAACTACGGCAATGAGCTATGTAAGCAAGGAACAAATCGAACGTGCAAAGCAATTGGACCTGCTCACCTATTTGCAATGTTTCGAGCCATACGAACTGGTGCGATGCTCGCGCAACGCCTATTCGACCCGCTCCCACGACAGCCTTAAAATCTCCAACGGTAAATGGTTCTGGTGGTCTAGTGGGATCGGCGGTCGTTCTGCGCTGGACTACCTCATTAAAGTAAGAGGCATGTCGTTTCCCGATGCGGTGCTGCAAATTGACGGTAATCCACCCGTTCACATGGATCCAGCTACTCCTGCCATCCAGCAGGATGGTTCAAATGCGCGACTGGAGCTTCCCGAACCGTATGAGAATTCGAATCGCGTCATCGCTTATCTCTCCAAACGCGGCATTTCCCGCGACGTAATTGATTTTTGTCTCAAAACGGGACGACTGTACGAAAGCCGAATGTACCACAACGCGATTTTTGTTGGGTTTGATTTGCAAGGCACTCCGCGCTATGCGGCGATTCGCGGGACAACCAAAACCCGATATATGGGCGAAGCGCCAGGCAGCGATAAACGGTATTCGTTCGCTATACCGGCCGATGATAACGGCACAGAGTTGCACTTGTTTGAAAGCGCGATTGACCTGTTATCGTACTGTACCCTTTCGGAAATCTCCGGGAAAGTCTGGCGACAATCGCATCAACTGTCGTTGGCCGGCATATACAGCCCAAAAGAAAACAAGGATGAGGGCATTGCCCCGGCTGCACTTACCAACTATTTGCAAAGCTATCCTGAAGTGGAGCACATGGTGCTTCACTTGGACAACGACGAACCGGGCCGTTCTGCGGCAGCAATGATTCAGCAATTACTCAGCCAAACCTACGAGATTTCCGATGAACCGCCAGTCAGGAAAGACGTTAACGACGACCTGATGATTTATCGTAAACAGCGCGAGGAGCCAACTCGATAGCACCGCTCGGTACAATGGTAATCAGAGCAGTGTCGGGCGAAAATAGAGGTGGCTTCAAAATTCTAATTCCGAGGAGGTAAGGCATGAGCGAACAGGGGAAAAATGAGCAGGCCGAGGAAATTGAGAAAGCACTTTTGGAGGCAGAGGAAGAAGCGCGAAACGATCCGACACGTTTAGGTTATCAAACGGTGATGGATCGTGTACGCCGGGTAATAGGCAAGGAACGTTGATGGAAGCCAAATACCATTATGTTTCGCACGAAGACGCTGAGCGATCAGCGTCTTTTTGTCGTTTCGATACCCCTCCCCTTTTTCCCGGCAGGTGCCTTCAGGGCGACGCGATCGTTACATCCAACCGGATGTAACGATCAGGACCGACAACCCCTATCATGTTGCGGATAACGACGAGTTGCAGGCCATCGCGGAAAGCATTCGGAAGCATGGCGTGATCTCGCCGCTTGTCGTGCGACCGCGGGATGGAGGAGGTTATGAAATAATATCCGGACACCGACGAAAGGCGGCTTGTGAAAAAGCGGGAATCGCTGCGGTCCCCGCCTTCATTCGTGAAATGGACCGAAACGCCGCGATTATCGCCCTGGTGGACAGCAATCTGCACCGCGAGCATGTGTTGCCGTCCGAAAAAGCATGGGCCTACAAGATGAAGCTGGATGCCATCAAACGGCAAGGGCAGCGCAACGATTTGGCCGATAGCGGAACTCCTGACCAACTCGGACAGAAGTCGCGGGAGCGCGTTGCCGTTGATGTAGGAACGAGCGCGACGCAGGTGCAGCGCTATATCCGGCTGACTGAATTGATTCCGCCGCTTCTGGAAATGGTGGACAGCGGCAAGGTGGCGTTCAGTCCTGCCGTGGAGCTGTCCTATCTGTCCGAAAAAGAACAGGAAGCCTTGCTGGAAACGATGGGTAGCGAGGAACGCACCCCTTCCCTTTCCCAAGCCCAGCGCATGAAAAAACTGAGCGCGAACGGCCTGCTCGACATGGACGCGATTTTCAAAATCATGATCGAGGAAAAACCGAGTCAACGGGAACAAATCAAGCTGCAAAAGGAAAGCATCAAGGACTATTTTCCGAAGGGCTATACGGCCCAGCAGATGGAACAGACCATATTGAAGCTGCTGGAGGAATGGAAGAAAAGGAGGGAACGGGGCCGCGAGAACAGCCGCTGACTTTTTCCCGGCTGGTATTTGGGGTAGTAGTACCAGCGAAGCTGACACCATCCGCAAAGTAGATGTAATTAAATGGGAGCAACAGCTACCGGATGAAAGGGAAGCTGCCACTTCCCCCAAGCGCAGACGGTCAGCGAGTGGGTCATTTTTAAGTTGGCGTTAGTGGGTCAATTTAAATCCGGCCTTGACATACGCAACAGTCTTGAATTTTTTTCCGTAAATCTAAGCTCCCAATTTCGCTTCAAATGATCCCCTCCGAGAAAAGTTACCTAAAATGGTCAAAATCGGTATACCGAAGCATACTTTATGAGACAATATGGGAATAAATGCTGCGAAGTTCTAATTCCCGAATCAAAGCTGGAACTTTATCGAAAGGAATTTCTGAAATGAGTAATTTGGGATGAAGATGAAGAAGATGGGGAAAGTAATGGTACTGCTTCCATTTAGTGTTTCACAGGGTAAGGTGAGTTGATGCCGAAAATTTCAGTTTTACAGTCATACATGATCATAATACTTTCTGTCGGTTTGCTGAACCACGTCATCATCATACCGTTACTGCTCGGTGCATCAGGGCGAGATGCCTGGCTTGTAGTACTTCTTGTTTTAATCGCTTCGCCAATTTGGATTGGCATTCTGAGCTATATCCTAAAAAACATGAACGGAATGCATGTTAGGGATTGGTTAAAGCAACAATTCGGAATGGTTCTCTCGGCAACCTTGATTGTCCTATACAGTGTACTTGTATGGCTTATGGGACTCATTTCCTTTAAGGACACTATAACATGGACAATTGCAACTTATATGCCTCAATCTCCAATGTTTATTCTCGCAGGAACAACGCTTTTCGGATGCTTCTTCGCGGCATTTCAAGGGCTTCGCACCATTGCAATTTTAAGCGGGATATTGTTGCCTTTTGTTGTTATTCTGGGTGACCTTGTCATGACTGCAAACTTTCAGTTTAAAGACTACACCATGCTTTTTCCTCTACTCGAAAATGGGATATCTCCGCTTTGGAAAGGCATTCCCTACGTAGCTGGGGGATTGTTGGAGTTGTCGTTGCTGATTTTGTTTCAGCACAAGTTAACGAAAAAACCAGGTTTCAAAAGTTTAATGCTTATTTGCATCATATTATCCGGGCTAACGATCGGCCCTTTGATGGGCTCGATTACCATGTACGGCCCTGATGAAGCGGCAGACCAACGATACCCCGCTTTCGAACAATGGAGAATGGTTCGACTGGGCGAGTATGTGGAGCATGTTGATTTTTTCTCGATTTACCAGTGGTTATCCGGTATGTACATTCGAGTTTCCCTTTCCCTGTTACTCTTAAGCGAATTGTGGAAATTGCAAAAGTATAAGTGGTTGCCTATGTTTCTGGGCGCTTTATTCATGCTGGTTGCTACATTGTTGCCAATCAGCGATATGCTTTTTCAAGACCTGCTCAGCCGATATTACTTTCCTTCGTTTTGTGTCTTTACCATTGGGGTCATGTTCGTATATTTCGTGCGAATTATTATTTCAACATTGAGTAAAAGGAGCAACTGAAGATGATAAAGCTTTTCAGAAAAAAATGGGCAGGTGTCTCATCGTCCTCGCCACAAAAAAGAGCAACGGTTACACAACCGCTTAATGAGCAAACACTTCTTCAACGGTTTCAAATGTGTCGTGATGTTAAGCATCATGCTTACAAATTAAAGGTTGGCGACGATCAGTCGAGGATCGTTTTACTGTATTGCGATGGGTTATGTGACAATCAACAACCCCTTCAAGAGATGGCGATTCCTCACTTGACCCGGTTTTACGAAAAATATGGCTTTCATAAAAATGAGGAAGTCGTTGAGTCGTCTCAATTACAGTTATTGCGCATTTCCTTCGAGGAATGGGAGCAGAAATCCGAAACGGACATTTTTGAGGGTAAGCTACTTTTGTTTATTCCGACACTAATTTCTTTGTTCTCCCTCGACATATCGAAAAAACCGGCACGCCAGCCCGAAGAATCCAACATTGAACACTCTATTCGCGGCTCAAAGGACGGTTTTGTCGAGGAACTCGGCGTCAATGTCGCGTTAATTCGGAAACGAATCAAGTCAACAAGCATGGTATACGAAACGAAAACCGTAGGTGTCCGAACAAAAACAACCATTGCGATTCTTTATATGCAAGACATTGTTGATCCCAAAATCGTCCAAGATATCAAGACTAAATTGGATCGCCTTCAAATTGACGGAGCGTTTAGCGCCACTCAACTGGAAGAGTTAATGGAACCGACCAAAGCTTTATTTCCTTTGATGGGCTATACGGGAAGACCTGATTTTACCGTTAACTGTATGATGAATGGACGTGTAGCGCTTATTGTGGAGGGTACACCGGCTGCTTTGATCGCTCCGGCCAATTTGTTCCTGCTCCTGAAAACACCCGAAGATATCCACTTTACTGCTTTGTCTGCTACGTTTGGACAATCGCTTCGTTTGCTCGGATTGTTCGTATCACTCATGCTGCCCGGTTTTTGGGTCGCTATTCTTGCGTTTCATCAAGACCAACTGCCCTATTACCTTCTTGCAACACTTGGCGTTAACCGGCTAGGCATTCCTTTGGGCTTGGCTGGAGAAATGTTTCTCGCGCTTGTCTTTTTGGAAATATTGCGGGAAGCCGGTGTTCGATTGCCCTCGGCGGTTGGGTCTACGGTTACGGTAGTAGGAGGGCTCATTCTGGGGGATGCGGCGATTCGTGCAGGATTTTTGTCCCCTAGCATTGTTGTCATAGGCGCGATTACGCAAGTGTTCGGTTCGACGTTATCCAGCCAGTCACTGGCCGGGACAATTAGCATTTTGCGTTTCTTCATATTCGCACTGTCCGCCATCCTTGGGATCTATGGTTTCTTACTTTCTTTCTTTATTTTAACAACTCATTTAGCCTCTTTGCGTTCATTCGGATTGCCTTACCTGGCTCCGGTTTCGCCTCCATATAAAGATTTCGCCAATGCCTTGTTCCGATTACCATGGAGATGGCGGAAAACTCGGCCAGACATGCTAAATACTCAAGATTCTACAAGCCAAGGGGATAAGCAGAAATGAACGCATACAAATTTACCGCAGTTCTTCTGCTTCCCTTCTTTCTCACCGGATGTTGGAGCAGATACGAAGTGCAAAACATGAATTATGTAACTGCTGTTGGAATTGACTATGCGGATGGTCAATACATCATTTATGCGCAGTTGCTCGATTTCTCGACAGTGGCAAAACTGGAAGGACAACAGAAAGCGGAACAACCTCCGGTCTGGATCGGTAGAGGAAAAGGTATCTCGTTTACAGAAGCAGCGAATGATTTATACAGCACTTCGCAACAAAGGTTAAACTGGGGACAAATCTCTGCAATCTTGTTTAGCGAAAGGTTATTGAAGGAACGAAAAGTCGGTGAAGTGTTAGAACTGATTAACCGATATCGTGAGATAAGGTACTTAGCTTGGGTGTTCAGTACGCGCGATCCCCTTGACGAGGTCTTAATTGCGACTCCATTTTTCAGATTATCGCCAAAAGCATCGATTCTACATAACCCCGAACAGAGTTATCGGCAGCGTTCTATCCTCGCTCCGATCCGCCTGCAAAAATTTGTAATGGATTCAAACGAAAAGGCGAAGACAAGCTACATACCAGAATTATCTGTTCGAAAGGATCAATGGAAGGAAAATCAAAAACCGCATGAGCTGCTTAGATATTCAGGCATACAAATATACGATAAGGACAAATATTACGCACGCATGAGCCTCGAAGAAATAAAAGGATTGCCATGGCTGAATAAACACACAATCCGACTGCCCGTTGACTTGTTTTCCGATAACAAGCTTGTTGCAGTTCTCGTCGCAGAAAAACCCGAATATGACGTCAAACCAAGGGTTAAATATGACAAAGCATATTTCGATATTTCCGTTAAGGTGAAGGCCGGAGTAAATGAGCTACATGCAGACGTTACGGAGCAAGAACTCACGCAACTGGCTCAAAAAGAAATTGAGCATCAAATTAGGCAGACCTTTCAAACCGCGTTTGAAAAGAGAATAGATATTTATAATCTAGGGGAATCTCTTTTTCGCAGGAATCCGTATGCGTGGAAACGGATTGCATCTGGGACTGTACTAAACAAAGATTCCTTACGAACGATCAACGTTAACGTACAAATCGTGTACCCTGGCAGGTATAAACTTTCACCTTGATATTTGGTTGTGATTTACTTTGCGGGTGGTGTCAGCTTCGCTGGTACTGCCCCTATATGGGGCATTGGGCGACCGGTGCCCGTTTCATTTGAGTTATAACCTCCTTGACAAACTGCACCGGAAGGAACGGGCTATCGGGCGAAAACCCGGTTTGCCCGTTTTTACAATTTGCCGGAGCTGATGAATGTGTTCAAGGAAGTGGCCGACATCCAGACGGCGGACATGCTCCAGCTTCCCGTGCCGAAAGCTCACTTCCACAATGTTGCCGTGCCGCCAAGCGACTTTCAACGCGACATGGTTGCTGATCTCGCCCGCCGCGCCGAACAGGTACGAGCGAAGCAAGTGGAGCCGCACGAGGACAATATGCTGACGATCACCAATGACGGACGCAAACTGGCGCTCGATCAGAGGCTGGCTAATCCTCTGCTCCCCGACGACGAAGGCAGCAAAGTGAGCGCCTGCGCGGACAATGTCTTCCGGTATTGGTCAGACAGCCGGGAAGAGCGGCTCACGCAACTGGTGTTTTGCGATCTATCCATCCCCAAGCAGGATGGTTCCTTCAACGTCTACGACGAGCTGCGGCGCAAGCTGATGGATAGAGGCGTGCCGACCGAGGAGATCGCCTATATTCACGATGCCAATACCGAGGTTAAGAAAAAGGAGTTGTTTGCGAAGGTACGCAGTGGGCAGGTTCGGGTACTGCTCGGATCGACATTCAAGATGGGGGCGGGTACGAACGTGCAAACGAAGCTGATTGCCCTTCACGACCTTGATTGCCCTTGGCGTCCGCGCGA
>NZ_AUGY01000170.1 GCF_000422905.1 Paenibacillus alginolyticus DSM 5050 = NBRC 15375 | reverse complement strand
CCCCCCTGCCGATTCGTTTAAAATGACAAGATCGATGAACAGCCTGTTATGGCGTAAATACTCATATCCAATGAGAAGCTTGTTAATAAAAGATAGATTCATCGTATCTGCGATCCGTATAATCACAATGGGCCGATCTCCGGAGACGCCGTACGCCCAGAGTCCCTGCTGTCCCTTTTGGTTAACAGCTATACTGCTCTCACGCTCCGGCCGCAGAGGAGCCGTATACAGCGTACGACCCGCGAGCAATTGAAAGACTGCTAAATCGGCAGCGGTAATACGTAAATGCTGTAATTCGATTTGAGTCCTCGTCCAAGCAAGTTGAAAAGCCCTTTCGACTTGTTGTTCCTGGGACAACTGATGAACAATGTCAATCGCTTGCTCCTTCGATTCTGCTACGCCTGTAACAGCGGTTAATTGGACATGTTCACCGGGCTGGATGGTTAAACGACGCCGCATGATAAATGCAGGATCGGCTACAGAGCCAACCGTGCTGCCAAGACGGGTTTCGATTCCTCTAGGTCTGGATAATGTGTATCCCCTGCCAATAAATCGGGCACGGTCTGTTTCAAATTCCACAGGACCAAGCGGTCGGCCACAGGTTGTTAATGTATGGAACGCCCACACGGATTTCTCCCCGCTATCCCGGGGACGTTTGCGGGCTAGCAGGCATTCCGCATCAGCCTCAAATTGCGTTTCAACGAATAATTTAGTGAAAGCCGGATGTGCTTTATCCGCCTCGTGAGGCGCTAACGCGATTTCGAGAAACGTCGTCACCTCGATGATCCGCGCTTCACTCCCTGTATTTGAAAGCGTTAACCGACGGACTTCCGCGTTCGATTCGGACGACACACTGATTTCAAGAGTTGAGTGCACATTCTCTACCTCACACAGGAAAGTGGATCTCTCTTGCGAGAATTGCACCCGCTGCTTGTCTGACGAGACGCGGCAAGGTTGGAAGGACGGAGACCACACCTGTTCCGTTGCGACATCCCTCATATACATATAGCTTCCCCAGTGGTCCGTCACTGGATCTTCCCGCCAGCGTGTTACATCCATGCCTTCGAACCGGATGAATCCGCTGCCGCTATTGGAGATCATCGTCGTGAACGCCCCGTTTGAATGTACATTCACTTCCGGAACCGAAGTATCGGCAGAGTCATAATCCCGCGGGGGGGCATTCTGTGCCGGTTTCGGTTTTTCGAGCCGCGACTGTCCCGATAATTCACGATTCATAATGGAATCCCGAGAAGGAATCCGTTCTTGCAGCAACAGTTCCGCCGCCTGTACGCGTTTATCGCGATGAAAGTGATCATACATTTTACTAGGCAGCAGTACATTGGCAAGCGTCAGCAAGCTCATTCCTTGGTGATGCGCCATAAAACTGCGGATGATCTTGCAAGTCTCTCCTTCAGGCATTCGCCCGGGGGTAAAGTCAATGGCTTCGTAAAAGCCATATTGTCCGCGCGCCCCGAGTTTCTCCATTCGGTGTAAATCCTTCAAGCCTTCACGCAGCGCGAAAGGAAGGGCCATGACCGTCGCATAAGGCGCAAGAACCAAATCTTGCTCAAGTCCGCGTTTGAAACCGAGGCCTGGAACTCCGAAAGCCCGGTATTGGTAATTCATCTGATAATCAAACGCGTAATAACCGGACTCCGAAATACCGAAGGGAACATCCCGTTCACGAGCGTATTCGATTTGCCGCTTTACGACGCCTCGATAGGTGCTGTCCCAGATGGTGTTCCGATAAGTACGCATAATCAGCCATGGCATCAAGTATTCAAACATCGTCCCGGACCATGAAACCAAGGTAGTCTGGTTCCCTTGCCTTTTTACAGTCCTGCCGAGCGCTAGCCAATGGGACACCGATACCTGCCCAAGTGCAATCGCAACAAAGCTTGTCTGTCTGGCTTCGGAAGCTAACAGGTCATAGAGAATGTTATCACGCTCGCCTGATGCCGCATGGTACCCTAAAACGAATAATTGGGCTTTATCGTCATAAAGCGTCCTGAAATTGGTCTCCGTAATCAATGTCTCGAGACGGGCGATCAGATTGTAGCCGAGCTCCATCCAATCCATAGAGGCCGCTTGAGTCGACGAGTATCTGTCTTCAGTCTCCTTATCAGCGTATTGCTCTTCCATCCCGATTAGCGTCATTTCTCCAGGACTCATTTGATCGAGCTCGACGGCAAACTCAACATTTAACCCTTTATGGCTTCCAACAACTATCTGATTTGGCTGGTTGCTCATGGTGAAATCGTTCTTTAGCCAATGCGCTAGCCCTTGTTTGACCGTCATCAAACTGGCCACGAAATTACCCGAGTCCACTGTTGAGACATATGCTGTCGGCAGTACGCCAAGTGAGAGAGTATCGTACCAGTTATACAGATGCCCGTTCCATTTGTCTAACCGTTCGACGGTGCCGACAGTACGCTCTACACGCTCCACAAGCTCCGGTGTATCGATAAACCCGAAATCCCGCGCGGCTAGAGCAGCAGTTAGCAAGAAACCGATATTGGTCGGAGACGTACGATGCGCAACTCCGTTTGGAGGCTCGATTTGCACATTATCCGGTGGCAGAAAGTGATCTTTAGGACCGGCATAATCCTCATAAAACGCCCAAATTTGTTTGGCCAAAACCCGCAATTCAGCCTCTTCCACAGGGGTGAGAAGCAGCTCTTCGCGTGCAACTGGCTGGTCCAGCCAGCGAACAGCAAGAGGAGCTAAAGCCCAAATCAAACTAAGTGTGAAGCCCATCCATCTTAGTCCCGGCTCCTGCCACATAGCTGCAGCTACTGCAAAGAGGATAATCAATCCATATCCGCTGCGTGCGTTAAGCAATAATGCGTGTTGGTTTCCCCTATTGCTTCGTTCAATATGAGAAGAACTGGTCCATTCAAGCATACGACGTTTGCTGATCGACAGTCTGTATATGGTTTTACCGATCGCATCGAGCAGAACCGCGCTTTGAAACGGTAAGGTCAAGATATTCATTAAGACGTGTATAGCCGTAGACAACAACCTCTGGGGATGCTGAACGGCTGTCTGAATGAGAAACAGTTGTCGGATAATCGGCAAGAGCATGGTTGCGAGAATGATAAGAAACCAACGCCCCGGGGATCCAGGCAGAACAGTTAAACCAAGTGCCAAGAGTATGAGATAAGCAATCGGAAGAAGGCTGCGGCGTAAGTTGTCGATCATTTGCCAACGTGTAATAGCGGACAGATCGACGGGCCTTAACGTTCCCCGACGGTCGCAAACACGGGGAAATAGCCAGCAGAGCAGCTGCCAATCTCCTCGTACCCACCTGTGCATACGCTTTTGATTAGCGAGAAACTTTGACGGGTGGTCATCGATCAGTTCAACGTCCGATAGCAGAGCTGCCCGCAGAAACCCACCTTCGAGCAAATCGTGGCTAAGCACCGTATTTTCAGGTATGCGTTCGCATAAAACTTCCGCAAATACATCTACATTGAAAATCCCTTTTCCCGTAAAAATCCCCTGCTCCATTACGTCCTGATAAGGATCTGAGGCGGCAAACGCATACGGATCCAATCCGGGCTCTGAACAAAAGTAAGCAAGCCGCGACCGCATGGCCGACTCATGGCTAGTTCCAATTCGCGGCTGCAGTACGCCATATCCTTCAACGACACGAGTTCGCGCTTGATTTAAGCGCGGTCTGTTATAAGGAAGATGCAGCGTACCTATCATCCTCTGCGCACTTCCCATAGGAAGCTGTGTATCCGCGTCTAACGTAATAATATAACGAATTGGCGGGAGGTCAACCGTATCCCCAATCATAGAGTCGTAACTCGTCTCCTTGCTTCCTTTAAGCAGCTCGACAAATTCCACCAATTTTCCGCGTTTGCGTTCCCATCCCATGAATACTTCCTCAGCAGGGTTCCACTGTCTGCGGCGCTGGAAATAATGAAAGGTCGCTCCTCCTGGGCTGACATACCTCCGATTTAGTTTCCCGATTCTTTCTTTGGTGAAGGCAACAAGCGCTTCGTCTTCCAAAAGCATTACCTCTGGAGCATCGGTAAAGTCTGCTAAAAGAGCGTAATGGATATTTGGATCACGGTTGGCCAAATAATGGATTTCCAGTCGATCCGTAAGCTCCTCCACTTCCTCAGGTGTAGACCAGATGACAGGAATGACGACCATCGTGGTTGCATCCGAAGGCACACCGTTTGAAAAATCATAACGCAGCAAAGGCCGGGGGCGGAAAAATCGCTCAATGCCAAAATGAAGCCATGTGATGACCCATTCGCTTACAGGAAGGGAAAGCATAAGCAAAACGATTACCCACTCTGCCGGCGTAAAACCGCGTACACCGCCAATCCAAGCGGCAGAGACAATAAGTGCAAGTACGAACAAACCGATTAGCAAGGCAAAATAAGTGCCGGTTGCTCGCTGCGAAATACTGGTTCCCCTTACTTGACGGGGCTGGCTGCATGTTCGCAATGAATGTTCTAACTTCTTGATTCCTATCGGTTCAAATAAAAAGTAAGCCGCAAACGTCGATCGTGGTAAGTCATCTTCCTTCTCACGCTCCTCGTCCACTCGTTCTTTCTCATCCTTCGCGAGAGCTACCGCTGTACTTGCGATCAAGTTTTCTGGCACACGCATACGGCGAGCTAATCCTTCAACACGTTTAAGAATCTCATTCCTGCTATAAGAATCAAGAAGAGAATAGACGCCCGTACTTTCTTGTCGAAGCTTCTGATCGAGTAAGCTAATCCGTTCGAACAGAGTATTCCAATTGAGACGCTCATTTTTGCGTAAACTGGTAATCAAATTACCTGCCTTTACCTGAAAGGCTGACTGAAGCCGATGCTCGTAAGATACGATGCGATCGAGGTCATCAGATCCGTTCTCCAATTTGCATACCAACCATTCGCGCACGGATGCGGAATCCTCTGCCCACTCGCGCAGGTGACTGATCAGATGGACGATCCACGGTCCGGATAGCGGAACAGTCTGCCCGGCTGCTTCCAATTCTGCGTTGATCGCTTCCGGATTTAACCTGGAAGGCTCTATCCGTGAAAGTAACCGTTCAACTTCCATGCAAACCTCTCGGCGATCACGCACAAGTGCCATCGTTTCGGACAGCCTTCTAATCAAGGTCACCCGAAGGATGAGCGAGATGGAACAGGTCTCGGCAAGCGTCAATGCGGAAACTTCCTGATAAGCGTTCATGTAGGGAACAATGGTTTCCTCATCCAATACACCGTCAACCTGCTCCAAATAATCTTCGCAAAGAGCTTGGATGCGTAATATGCCGTTCTTTCGAAGGCGCGGTAAGCAATCAAAGGAGCGTTTCGAAAAACTAGTTTTCACCTCTAATGCCTGTTCCTCAATAAATTCAGCATTATCGAGCAGCCATTCTTCCGCTGGTAAAGCACAACTTGCGGGACTTTTTTGCAACGAGATTACAAATTCCCTTAAGCTCTCTTTGTCTTCATCGAATTGATTCCATACGTATTTTGGATGAGTTCGCACTACACTTGGCGTGTGCTGCAATGCGAGTTCACTCGCTCTTTGACAAAGTTTTTCAGTATTATAAGCCATTTGCCCCTCCGGAGATCAGTTGTTAACAATTTCTAGCCGTACTGTCGTCCGGTACAACGAAGGATTCCGGGACAATCAAATTATCCCCAGTTTTGCATGATTTAATTAGTAAAAGTGGCATTTTCATACTCCAAAGAGGGATATGTTGATGTCAGAAATCTCCTTTGTGGTTGTGGTGCAAAGTTCTAAAATACATGATAACATGATTAAAATGAAGTCGTGGGATGGGGCAATTACGTTGAAAAAGGAAGTCGATTTGTTTAAGTGGAAGCAATATGAATCAGAGGTAATCTTGCTAACTGTAAGATGGTATTTGAAATATAGTCTAAGTTATCGTGATTTAGTAGAAATGATGAAAGAACGAGGTATTGATATGGCCGATACAACCATTATGCGATGGGTGCATCAGTTTGGGCCGGAATTAGACAAACGTCCTTTAGAACGGATGAGACCTATATAAAAGTCAAAGGGCAATGGAAATATCTTCATACTATCTGAAAATCGAGATGCTCCCGCGGCCAAACGATTTTTCATGAAAGCGATAACATCACCACACAATCAATCGCCGCGCGTGATTACTGTCGATAAAAACCCAGCTTATCCTACCGCAGTTTAGCAATTGAAGGGAGAAGGCAATAAAACATGAAGCACTTCCTACGACAACAGAAATATCTTAACAATGTTATTGAATAAGATCATCGATTCATAAAGAAAGTCATTAAACCAATGTTGGGTTTCAAGTCTTTTGAAACTGCAGAACACACAATCGCGGGAATCGAAGCCATGCATATGATAAGGAAAGGGCAGGTCGAATGCAATCATTCGTCTGCCCTCGTTTGACAGCATAATCAAACCACAAATTTGCGGGTATCTTTTATCAGTTTTAACATACCTTCTCGTTAGTCTAACAAACCCCTAAATGTGAACATTCATAACGATCTCTATTTTCCACTAACGTACTTTACTTTCTACTAACAAACTTTATTTTCCCTGACCAGCTGATGAAGGAAAATAAAGTTTGTTATTAAAAACTCAGTAATAACACGGGTTATAAGATGTATTTATATAAAATTACCCCCTAATTATGTTCGTTAGTGAATCAATGAGATACTAAGAATGGAACAGAAATTAGGAAAATAAAGATTGTTATTTATCTTTACAACTGTTAACAAAACTTCATAATACCTATTGCCTTGCTAATATAACTGAATAAGTGTTTCATTCAAGACATTTTCGAAATATGAAATATATTCATGTATCAATAAAGTAACACTTCAGAAAGTAAAAATGCCGCTGTATATGCGGTATACAAATGATTTATCTAGTCGAATATCTATTGGAGACTCCTAGGAGGATAATATGACTTTATCGTAAGCAAATCTGTGGAAGGTCATGTATTTACAAAGAAAAAGGCAGAACATTTGAACGCTAAAGCATGACAATTCTCACGCGATATGCCAAAAATTATGCCCGTTGAATTATATTTGATGACGATCTTGCTGGTGAGCTGGCCTTCAGTGTCATTCACAACGACAGCTACATAAGCGTTTCTCTGTGTCACTAGCACATTCGCTTGCCTCACGCCATTTAATTGTGTGATCTTTTCTGCCGCCTGATTGGCGATTTGAACGAGGGTATCCAAATTCTTCTGCGGTTGATCTTGGGCTTGCTGCATTTGAACCCCTGGCTGTTGCGTTTGGTTATTATTCGTCGTGCAACCAATCATAATAACCGAAATGATGAAAAGCAATGTAACCCTTTAAACAATTAGCTTCACTCCTTCAGGTAATATACCTTTAATATGCTTTATGATTCGTTTTCCATTCACACATTTATCATTCCTAATTGAATCAGCAAAGGTTTCACGTCTGCCTTATCTGATTATTTGCATTGTTCGTGCACCCTGTCGCAATAATCGTCACAATAACTTCCTCATTCGAAAAATTAATTATACGGTAATTTACTGTTACTTATTTTAACTATACTTCAATTTTTTACATTTATTAATTCCATCTTCATACGCCATATTAGACAAGTAGTTTATTTTATGAAAATGGAGAGTGAAAACAATGACAGTCGCTTCACAATTAAAAACAGCCGTTGCTTCATTAAAAAGTGCTCAAGCCAGTTTCGAAACATTTGCATTAGGTACCCAAAATCAAGAAGCAAAAACATTGTACACAAACGCTGCACAACAGACGCAAAATATTATTGACCAAGTTAATCCTCGTGTTCACCAAATTGAGCAAGAAGAACCGCAGTATAAAGGATTTTAATTATTTAAAAAAGATGTGAAATGCAGTGCACCCCTTTAATTGGACATTGAGAAAAGACCTCACCTTTAGTCTTAAGCAGCGATGAGTTGACTTCTGATTCATCAGAAGTCATCTTTTTTAACGCCCACTGGTAGCGTTCGGAATTGTAAAGCGTTATGTATTCGTTAACACGCATACGTAGATCCTTAAGCATCTCACGGTCTCGATATTCGAGTTCATCTTTCATATGCCCGAAGACTCATAGCCAGACAAATCGTTTGGAAAATGTTGGGTGTAGATCATCTTGAAACCTCCCGCTGTAATTTGCTCAATTAGCAAATTACAGCAGTATTAATCTATCGGTTAAATCAAGAATTCATTTATTTGACTATGTGAAAAGAACAAACTGCCTGTGTTCAATGAAATGACCGCCTAACCAACGGCAAGAGTTTAATCCGTTGATTAGGCGATCTCATTTATTTATGGTGTTATCGATATTTATTCTCCAAACTTCTGCAAACATCCTCGTACGTGATGGGG
>NZ_AUGY01000169.1 GCF_000422905.1 Paenibacillus alginolyticus DSM 5050 = NBRC 15375 | reverse complement strand
TCGCGCGGACGCCAAGGGCAATCAAGGTCGTGAAGGGCAATCAGCTTCGTTTGCACGTTCGTACCCGCCCCCATCTTGAATGTCGATCCGAGCAGGACCCGAACCTGCCCACTGCGTACTTTGGCGAATAGTTCTTTCTTCTTAACTTCCGTATTAGCGTCATGAATATAGGCAATTTCTTCAGGCGGTATGCCCTTATCCATCAGTTTACGCCGCAGCTCGTCGTACACGCTGAAAGTGCCATCCTGTTTCGGAATAGATAGATCGCAGAACACCAGTTGCGTGAGCCGCTCTTTCAGACTGTCCGTCCAATGCTGGTAGACGTTGTCCGCGCAAGCGCTGACCTTGCTTCCTTCGTCGTCGGGGAGCATCGGATTGGCCAGCCGCTGATCGAGCGCCAATTTGCGTCCGTCATTGGTGATCGTCAACATATTGTCCTCGTGCGGCTCCACTTGCTTCGCTCGCACCCGTTCGGCGCGGCGGGCGAGATCGGTGACCATGTCGCGTTGGAACTCGCTTGGCGGCACAGCAACATTGTGGAAGTGGGCTTTTGGAACCGGAAGCTGGAGCATGTCCGCCGTCTGAATATCTGCCACTTCCTTAAAGACGTTCATCAGCTCCGGCAAATTGTAAAAACGAGCAAACCGGGTTTTCGCCCGATAGCCCGTTCCCTCCGGCGCAAGCTCTATCGCTGTGACGGTTTCGCCGAATGTGGATGCCCACGCATCGAAATGCTGCAAGCCTTGCCGCTTGAGCCGCTCGTATTGCAAGTAGCGCTGCATCGTGTACATCTCGGTGATGGAGTTGGAGATCGGCGTACCCGTCGCAAAAATGATGCCCCGGCCTTCGGTCAACTCGTCCAGATAGCGGCATTTGGCAAACATGTCCGACGACTTTTGCGCTTCGGTTTGCGACAGTCCGGCCACATTGCGCATTTTCGTATAAAGAAACAAGTTCTTGTACGAATCGGCTTCGTCCACGAATAGCCGATCTACGCCCAATTCCTCGAAGGTAACGACATCATCCTTTCTACTGGTGTCGTTCAGCTTTTCCAGCTTGATTTGCAGCGTCTTTTTCGTTTTTTCAAGCTGCTTGATTGCATACCGCTCGCCTTTGGCTTCCTTGAGTTCCCGGATACCGCTTGTAATTTCCGAGATTTGCTCATACAGTTGCTGGCGCTGCCGATCCGTCGAAATCGGAATTTTTTCAAACTGAGAATGGCCGATGATAATCGCATCGTAATCGCCGGTGGCAATCCGCGCGCAAAACGTTTTACGGTTTTTCGTTTCAAAATCCTTTTTGGTCGCCACCAGAATATTCGCCGACGGATAAAGCTGCAAAAACTCCGCCGCCCACTGTTCGGTCAGGTGATTGGGTACAACCAGCATGCTCTTGTTGCACAGCCCCAAATGCTTACTTTCCATAGCCGCGGCGGTCATCGCGAACGTTTTGCCCGCACCGACACAATGCGCGAAAAGGGAGTTACCGCCATACAACGCCCTTGCAACCGCATTGATCTGATGCTGGCGCAGCCGGATTTCCGGGTTCATCCCGGTGAATCGAATATGACTGCCATCGTATTCGCGAGGACGAATGGCGTTGAACCGGTCATTATACAGCCGCGTAAGCCGTTCGCGCCGCTGAGGATCTCGCCATATCCAGTCGCGGAATGCTTCTTTCATCATCTCCTGCTTTTGCTGGGCGATGGCCGTTTCCTGCTTGTTCAGGACGCGCTTTTCCACGCCATCTTCATACACAGTGTCAAATATGCGCACGTCCCGCAAATTCAGCGTATTTTCAAGAATCTTGTACGCATTGACGCGGTTTGTGCCGTAAGTAACGTTTGCCTTAATATTGTTGCTGTGGTCATCGCTTTTGCCTTTGACGTTCCAGGCAGCCGTATATTCGGAATACATCACGTTAATGTAGGTCTGGTACATCGGCGGCGTGTCCACAAGTTCAAACAGGAATTGCCGAACGTCTTCCGGCGGCAGCCAGATTGCCCCCAAGCGGACATCAATTTCAGAAGCATCCAGGTCTTTCGGCTGCACCGCTTCAAGCGCTTTGACGTTTTCGCTGTAACGTTCAGCATCATAGGCCGCAAATTGTCTGGCCATACGCAGCTTCTCCCGCACGTTGCCGGATAAATACGCATCTGCCGTTTCAAAGATCGGTTGATCGGTTTCATCCCGATTTTCGGGATTGGGAAAGATGACGCCGCGTAGTTCCTCCATTAGTTGCTCTTCCGTCGAGCCGGTTAATTCCGCCATATACGGCAGATCGACACGGGCTTTAGCGCCGATAGAAACGGCAAGCGCCTCCGAAGCCGTATCCACCTGTTCCACGTTGGTGCGTTGCCGGATGGTGCGTTTGGTGAACATATCCGCCTTGCGCAGCAGCCGTCCTTCTTCGTCTACGATTTCAAGCGAACAGAGCAAGAAGTAAGAACTATCATCCGAAAAAGCAAGACTGTTGGCGCGGCTGTTTATCAGGCCATATTGCGTTGTAAACCGGTCATACTGCGCATTCAGCTTGCGCTGCTGCTCCCGAATCATCTCATCGCTGTAGTCTTCGGTTTGATACTCGATCAACTCGCGCACGGTATCCCGTAGCTGAATCATCCCTTTGATGCGGCCTGCTGCCGTCGCGGAAGTGTCCACGCGCCGCATGCGGCTGTTTTCCCGAAAGTAGATGTGACCGTCCACCAGCGCAAAGCTGAAATTGCGGACAGACGGGTCAGCAGGGAGGGAAGGTTCTTCCTCCTCCGGCTGGTCTTCCCGTTCCAGCTCCACCCATTCGGCATGGATGTTGGACAATGCTTCGCGTAGCACTTCATCCAGATTGGCGTCCGGATAGGGCTTGCAGGTCGTTTCCTGCCGGTTGCCGTACATCCGGTCGTCAAAGGCCATTGTGCCAAGCACCATGTCGGGATGGGCGACGAAGTAGCTATTCACCGGCACGCCGTCCACTGTCTCGGCAAGTGAAAGCCATGCTTCGGTTTGCTCACTGACTGTGACCATGCGATCTCGTTTTTGCAGAAATAAAATGTCGGCGGTCACTTCGGTTCCTGCATTGGCCAGAAACGCATTGCTCGGCAGACGCACCGCACCGAGCAGTTCGGCGCGCTCCGCAATATATTTGCGTACCGCAGGGTTTTGCTTGTCCATCGTCCCTTTGGACGTAATAAAGGCGATAATGCCGCCCGGACGCACTTTGTCCAGTGTTTTTGCAAAAAAGTAATCGTGGATGAGAAACTTGTGCTTGTCGTAACGTTTATCTGCCACACCATAACCGCCGAACGGCACATTCCCAATGGAGAGATCAAAGAAACTGTCCGGCAAATTCGTCTGTTCAAAGCCGCTGACCGCAATCGACGCTTGCGGATAAAGCTGCTTGGCGATGCGGCCCGTAATGCTGTCCAGCTCCACGCCAAACAGCCGCGAGTCTTGGAACGACTCCGGCACCAGCCCGAAGAAATTGCCAACACCACAGGACGGCTCCAAAATATTGCCACTGCGAAAGCCCATCGTTTCCAGACAGTCGTACATCGCCTTAATGACGGTCGGCGATGTATAGTGGGCGTTCAGCGTTGACGCGCGAGCGGACGCATATTCATCCGGCTCAAGCAAATCCTGCAGTTCCCCATATTCGGCTGCCCACTGCGTGTTCGTTTCGTCAAATGCCTGCGGAATGCCGCCCCATCCGACATAGCGAGCCAGCACCGCCTGCTCGTCCGCTGTCGCTTGCCGTTGCTCCTGCTCTAACTTGTTCACCAGCCGAATCGCTTCTGTGTTCCATTTGAACTTCGTTTTTGCGCCGCCATGCCCCAGTTCGTCGTCCGTAATCCGGTAGTTGACCGCCGGGACAGACGGATGGACTCGCGCGGGACGGCTGACCTCGGGAGCAGGTGAAAGGGCAGCGTCTGATTGTGATATGGGCACTGGCCCATCCGTCACCAAATCGCCCAGAGGACCCGCATCTTTTACTTCTTCCCATGCCGCCTCGTCTGCCAGTTCCGGCTCCCGCTCTCCGGTAATCAGATGATCGTTCAGTGGATTTTCGCGCAGCATACGCTCAAAATCCCTGCGATTTAATTCTTTGATAAACAGAGGGAACTGCCGATCTTGCAAAACAACCGTTCGTAGCTCCAGCTGCACAATTTCATATTCGTCCGCACCGATCCAGACGGTGCTGCCTACGTCATAACCGTAATGCGCCCGTTCCCGATTCACCGGCATACGCTCCGGTTCCGCTTGCACGTCCGGTTGGGAAAGCCCCTCCGATGACGATGCATCCGGCTGCGGCAGATCGTGCTTCGCCATTTCCGCCACTTGCCGCCGCCGCTTTTCCTCCTGTTCCTCCGCGAAGGCGGGCAACCGCCCGGCTTCCTGCCGGTTCAAGTAACGCCCAGCTGCCAGCAGTTCGCCGATACGTTTCTGCACGTTCATCCACGTCAGCACCACCTGAGTATCCGGGTTCATGATGGAGCCGCGGGTCAGCGTAATGCCCTTGCTGTCATAATTCATATGAATATCCGTGCCGATCAGGGCAGGGAGACGCCCGCCGATCCCGTATTCCCGTTTGAGGAAATCGGCGTTCTCCTGTGCGGACAGCGACTGCTGGAAATGCAGCGCAATGCGATACTTGCCGTTTTCAAAACCGCTGCCGTTTTGCAAAATGGCGTCAATGACCGCTTGCGGCATGAAAAAAGCGGAGGCTTTTGCGTCCTCCGCTTGTTCCATCCACAGCGTCTGTTGTTCGATGGATGGTTCTGTCCTTCGTGACAAGTCAAATTCATTTAACAGCATCATGCTGGCGATATGCCCGGCGATGACACCCCAATCGTAAAAGCTTTGCGCCGTGCGTTTATCCGCCGTACCCGTCCACAGATGCAAAACGTTGAGATACGGTTCAAACCCAGCCTGCACGCCTTCATCCAGCGTCAGTTCGGTGATGCCTATCGGAAACAAACCGCGCACATACAACAGGCGCTCGCGCCCATTCTCATGGGCATTGAAAAAGGATTCAATATCCGCTTTGCTCTCCCGAAGTGGCGCGGCTCGGAGCATGTCATTGATGATGGCTTGGTCATGAAAAAACGGAAGACTTCGGTCCTCCGCTTCACGATCAAACCATTTTAATGATAAATCAGTTCCGTGAGAATCAATTCCTCCGCTTGTTGCTTCAGGTTGTTCATGTGTCCCGTCCAAGCCAGCGGATCGCTCGCCTTGTCCGGTGCCGGGCGAGATATGAGCAGTTCCTGGATCGTCCGGTCGATCTGCTCCCGCGCTGTCCGGTCGATGTCCGCCAGATGCTGGTTCAACTGCTCCGACAACATCAGATGGGCGTATATGCCCTTCCGCTCGGTTTTCAGAAACGTCTTGCGCATCATCCCGTACTTCCCGATGGTCGTCTCTGCTACGCTTAGCGTCAGGTTGGGCAGTAGATAATCCCCTTGCGGCGAATAGGTCAGTTCCATGCTCATCCTTCCTTTCTTGTCGAGTAGCTTCATTGTGCAGTAAGGAATCTGGTCTTGCAAGGGTATGAAACGATTTCCCCTCATTCGTTCGCTGTGCATTCCGGCGCAACGCCTGGACGGTCGATTCAATTTCCCGCAGCATCATCTCGGACACATCGCTGATCGCCGCGCCCAAGTGGGACAGCGCAGGCAGCGTGTTAAAATAACCAATGCCGGACAAATCCTCGATGCTGATGTATTGTGAGGGATTCAACACGCAACGGGTCATCGTCATGTAAGCGACAGCTGTTTCAGCTGTTTGTTTGAACAGCAATTCCACATGCGAAATATCCAGGTCTTCCAGCAAACTGTGTTCTCGATCTTTCACCAACTCCGCCACGTAATCGGCGCTGTTGTCATCCACCGCATTCCGCGCAGCGGCGAGGAACGCAGCAGGCAGATCCGCTTGAGGTTTGATTTCATTCGACGCGCCGAACGCATTTTCCAGCGTCTCGATCACGTGAGCCGTGTCGCTGTCCTGCAAGCGCCAAAGTGACACCTGCGGCTGGCGTCTGCTCTCTGTATCCGATACGTCAAACACATGGCGCAGACTCAAGTGGTTGCCCCGATCTTCGATCAGGGCAATCCCTTTTGCGCCGCGTTTGACCCAGCGATACAGCCGTTTGTTCCAAACTTCAATCGGCGCGCAGGCCGTCGCATCAGGACGTTGGGCGTAAATCAACAGTTGATCCTGAAACGGATATTTATAGTTCCAGGCCGCCGACCGCAAAAAATCCGCCCAGAGGTCAGGCTGATTCGTCACCGTGCGAGCCGTACTGGCAGCCAGTTCGACGATGCGCTGCAACTTGGCTGTCATGTCACACCTCCCTTACAGAAACTAATTTGATTGAGGTCGTTCATAGACTTCCTCTTCAGCAGACGCTACCGCTTCGGCGATCGTTTCGACAAACGATCCGGCCGGACGTAGCAGTACAGATGGAAATTGTAGTCTCCTACATGCGGGAAACAACGCAGGTAATACCGATGGCGCTCCGTTTGAAAACAAAAGCCGTATACGCCGGAATACCACGCTCCCGATAAACGGGCCTCCGGATGCGACAGGCAAATACGGTGCATCTGACTGCGGTTTTGAAGCAATCCTTGCTCCGTCAATGCCTGCACCACCTCATCCAGTTCTGCCCGGAAAGACGGCGTTTTGAGCGCTGGCTCATCCTCGAACCAGGTTGACCAGAACGTCTCGCCGCTGCTGCCAAAATAACCTCGCAGATGTCCGATGCATCCCCGTTCTGTATCCTTGTCCATCGGAGCGGAATAAAAATAGGCCGCTTCCTCCGAAGCGGCCGCTTGCAATCTTTCCAGCATATTCTTTTCCTCCCGGCTGGTAGTGAAATGAACTATCCTTTAATGGGTTCCCCCTGTGCCATAATCGTCGTAGCTGGACAAATTAGCATGATAGAAGATTACGTCGCCATACCTTAACGAAAACGTCACGCCGTACGGATCGATGAGGCTGCGCTGAAACCCTTCCATTTGCCATTGGTTGTTCAGCGGTCCGTAAATATACTGCAAATGAGAATGGTTTAAGTCCCGGTTGCGGATCGTTTCCAGATTGAAATTGACGATGATATATCCGTCCTTTAAGAAAATTGGCGACTTGTCATACAGCCTGTTGTTCCGACCATATTCCGCCAAGTTAAAACCTTTCGGCACCACATATGGCGCGGCGGGCAAACTGTACTCGGCATACCACTTTTGCACCGAAGCGTTGGCGCGGGCCGCATTGATGCCGGAAGGTACGTTCATACTGCCGACAAACGTCCGAAGCTGCGGCGGCAGCAGCATGATGTCGTAGCCGCCGACATACGTTGGCTTCTGCGCATCCTTCATATATTGATCGATAAACGTCTGTTTGGCTCCCGGCGAACCGTTTAACGACCAAAGGGTCGCGGCGGTATCGGTCAACTCCTGCCTCGGCACATTGCGCAGACGAGCGTCGAGCGTCACATACCGTTTCTCAACATCGTCGCCGGAGCCGATGCGAATAAACCGCTGATTGCCCGAATGGTAATAAAGATCGACCTCCTGCCGGGTCTTCCCCTTGCTGTCCACAAAATAAAACGTCGGTGTAATGCGGATGCCGTCGCCGGCGCTGAACATGTTGCCTTTCGTCATGACTTCAAATTTGAAATGATAGCCCGTTTTGACCGCAACGTTTTTCTTGCCGCTCTCCGGGTGACTGCCTTGACGCACCGGCAGCACGTATGGAGGGGTATTGCCGCGCGATGCGCCGTCAATGCCTTTCGTCCCAACCCAATAGGCGTTTCCTGTCGGCTTCGCGCTGCCCTTTTGGGTACGGAACACCGATTCCCAGGCAAAATCGGCAATATCGGTGATGCGGAAGTCATAGAGACGGCCGATCACTTCCACCGGAACCACCTGCGTAGCCACATGGTTGGACAAGTCAAGATTGGCGTTCATCTGGGATGTAAAGGAAGCTGGACTGTTCTCGGCAAACGTTCGAAATAACACGTTGTAATTGCCCTCATCCACCCAAACGGGCAAAAAGAAGGTCGTTTGCATCTGTCCGACCGGGATGGACACCCACGTTTCTTTCGGGACGAACGTCGTGCGATCCGCCTTAAATACATCGAACGGAAACCAAACCTGTTTGTCTCTCACGTACTTGGCATAGTCCCGATTGCCGTAGCCCTTGATGTCCTTATGCTGGCCGTTTGTCGGAATCGTCACGGTGAAGGGCCGGTCTAAAATGAGCGCCGATCGTCCGGCAGTCGGTTGCGTCTTCTGGTTGTGGGCCTGATCGTCAGACACCGCAGCATAGTTCACCACCGGCGAATGCACGGTCACCGGATTGATGCCGCCAATGGGATAGGTTTTGTCCCCACCGCCGCCGATGCCTTTAATTAGGGAATACGATATCGTGCCGGTGCTTGGCTGATTCGCTTTGTTCATTTTGGAAGCGTCGATGAGATAG
>NZ_AUGY01000168.1 GCF_000422905.1 Paenibacillus alginolyticus DSM 5050 = NBRC 15375 | reverse complement strand
ATTAAATTATATAGTTCTATATATGGACTTAACGTCATGGATCGCTGTTGTTGAATCAACACACTCACCTACTCCAGATTAATACCCTAATCATACCGAAAAAAAGGTACAGCATCCTCAATTTTTTTGAGTGGCTATACCCCTTTGATGTAGTTAAGGAACTTTTTCAGTGGCCTCGCAGAAGCAGGTAGCCCTTTTTATTTTTTTTAACTAACCTCCGCATCACCTGGTCGAAGAATGACCGAACCGACGCCCAATAGAATCAGTCCAAACAAGGTGAGCACGCCCATGTGCATCCACATCTGCGAAAGTGTCTGACCAGAAGCCATTCGCAGAATGGCCTCTATCACCCATTTTTGCGGAACGAAATTCGCAATCTTCTGCATCCAGTCCGGCATCAGACTGATCGGCCAGAAGCATCCGCCCAGCATACACGTTGGGGTAACAACAAGGGAATTAATCACGCTCATATTCGACGCATTCTTAACCATACTAGCTACCGTGCTGGCAATTCCCATGCTGGCTAATAAGAAAAACTCCAAAATTACAAACTGCGGTACGAACGGAAGTCCGTAATCATAATTCGTTACATAACGTGTAAACAAAAGGATGACAAGAACCTGCAGAGTCCCAACCAAGAAGCTGCCTATGAAATTCCCAAGTACGATTTCGTAAGAATGAATAGGGGCCGAATACGTTCTAGCCATTGTGCGTTGTCTTCGATCGTCCATGATCACGGAAACGGTATTATTGATTAAACCCATCATAAACATCAGCATGAAACCAATGACGGTATTCATATTCGGATTTACGTACAAGTTAAAATCAGTGACTTTCGCCTTCACCTGATGCTTCTCCATCTGAGACATAGTCTTCTCCACGGCTTCGCGAAGTGCTGCTCCTTGAAGCCCTTGCTGGCTATGAAGCTCAATCGCTCCTTGATATCTAGATAGAATACTATCCAGATTGATTTTGAGCGTGATCGAAGCCTCATTCATGTTTAGTTGGTACATATCTATTTGCGCAGATGCGCCTTTCATCAACGTCTCGCTGAATCCTTCAGGAATCACAAAGGCGCTGCTCACTTTTTGCTTCGTGATGACTTCTTTTAAAGCTGTGTCAGAAGCTTCTTCTTTGAGCCGATAATCTGGCAGCATCGAAAGTTCTTGCAAGAGATGGGACCCCATTGCTCCCTGATCCAAATTGATATAAGCAATATCAACCCCGTGGTCGCTCTGTTGACCAATCACACCAATGATTAGCGAAACCACTGCTGCTGGAATGACTAAATACATAAGAAAGCCTTTTTTCTGAAAAAGTGTACGACGCAGCATATTGATTGCTATAAATAAGCTATTCATGATATCCCGCCTTCCGATAAACAATCAGGGTTAGAAGCAACAATCCTCCGCTAATACACGCCAAGATCGATATATGATGCCCTATGATTGCAGCGTCACTTCCGAGCATAATACGAATCATACTCTGCATAGCCCAGTGATTGAGCGTAAACTCTCCGATCCGCTGCAGCAGTCCTTCTGGAAGAGGTGTGAAGCCTCCACTTAGGAAAGTCATGGCAAGAATGATCATCTGGAATGTCGTGCCGATAGCTTTAGACGATTTCGCTGCCAGCATAATCAATATCGCTAGACTCATCGATGCTACGATAATCAATAAGCAAACCACGAAGAGGTGGAAGAAATCATTCCCCCAATTGACACCATAAAATAACATAGTTGCACCAATAACGAGCGATGCCTGAACGATTGAACTAAATATGCTTCCTAGAATTTTACCCAACAAAATTTGATATTCATGAATGGGCATCGCATTTAGTCGGGATAACGTGTGCCTTTCTTTCTCTCCTTGCAAACCCAATGCCGCCCCCATGCCGGAATATAACAAAAACATGACAAGCATAGACGCTGTGTAATACTGCATTGCCGTATAGTTGGAATTAGTGGAAGTTAGCTTGCCTAGACGTACATGCGAAGAAGCCTCCGCTACCGGTTTAAATGAACTGTCACTACCATATTTCTGCAAGATCTCCGCTGCCCCGGGACCTGCCGAAATGATTGCGGATTGCATGTAATTAACTTGATCCAAAAAGGAGCGAAGCGCCATCTTAGCGGTCAAATTCTGGCGATAATCCTGGCCTAGAATCATTTCCCACTCCGCTTCTTTTCCCTCAAGCACGCGGCTGCTAAAATCACTTGGAATGATGAGTGCGAACTCGGAATCTCCTGACTTAAGCCGTTTTACTGCTTCATCACGTGATTGGATATTCATTGGCTG
The DNA here is from genome assembly GCF_000422905.1 of Paenibacillus alginolyticus DSM 5050 = NBRC 15375. GTDB lineage: Bacteria > Bacillota > Bacilli > Paenibacillales > NBRC-103111 > Paenibacillus_E > Paenibacillus_E alginolyticus. The sequence goes on along the minus strand of NZ_AUGY01000168.1, from coordinate 6,191 downwards.
TATAATCTTCATTACTTCTGGTGCGTTGAGAAAGCTTGTAAACCCTGAACGCAAGACGCCTGAATCTGACTGCACCACATCTACCTTAACGGGCTTCAGCGTCCGATCTTCCATTTTGAACGCACCGGAAAGCGCCGACCCCAAAATGAATATAAGTAAAAGCGGCATCAATAACTGAATAACAAGTACATATCGCATGCGCATAAAACGCAATATTTCATACTTCGCGATGATCCAAATCGGCATGGCAGCCTCCTCCTAATCCCGTAAGGTTCTTCCGGTCAACGACAGGAATAAGGCCTCAAGATCAGGCTCCACCTGTGTGAGCGATTGGATTTTCACTTCATGTTTGGAAAGGATGAACAGGATATCCTGCAAAAAGGCTTGGGAGGAACCCACCAGCAGCTCAAGCGTCTGCTCATGAATGGTAACTTGCTTAATCCGCGGATGATCCCTAAGCTCCTTTACAGCTTCTTCCTTCAGATTGGCTGATTGAATGATAATTTTATTGTCCTGCTCCACTTTACCGCGCAATTCTTCTTGAGTTCCGCAAGCAATGAGATGCCCATGATCCATAATGCCGACCCGCGTGGATATGGCGGACACTTCCTCCATGTAATGTGAGGTATAAATGATCGTTGAACCCATACGGTTCAGCGTCCTAACCGATTCCAGAATGTGGTTTCGGGACTGAGGATCGATGCCAACGGTAGGTTCATCCATAATAATCAGCTTTGGACGATGCATAATGGCACACGCGATATTCAATCTCCGTTTCATCCCGCCAGAAAAGGAATTTGGTCTATCACGAGCTCGATCCAATAATCCTACAAATTCCAGCGCTTCCTCCACTCTGTCTTTCAGCAGTTTGCCTCTTAATCCATACAGTTTCGCGAAAAATGTGACATTTTCTCGTGCTGTTAGGTTTTCGAAGATCGCGAGATCCTGTGGAACAAGACCAATTCTCCGTTTCACTTCAATCGTATCTTTCGCAACCGAGAGCCCATCAACAAACATTTCACCTTGATCGATTTTGAGCAGTCCGCTCAGCATTTTGATCGTTGTGCTTTTCCCAGCACCATTGGGGCCTAACAATCCGAAAACTTCACCTTCTTGAATCGATAAATTCAAATGATCAACAGAAATTTGATTACTATACTTTTTGACAACATTTTTTATATGAACAAAGCTCACAAGATCCACTCCCTTTTCCCTTTTTCCAACAGGTGTTATTACAATCATTGTATCTCTAAGGGATCCCACTAACAGGTAGAATAAGTCATTATTCAAAGGTGACGAAAGTCATTTTCTGTCTATTAGACGTGTTAACCCGCTTGGCTATTATGGTATACTTTGCTTACACTTGCCGTGCAAAGGAAGGAAATCGATTGACACAATTAAGCTCTTTAACCCGTTATTTACTCATTCTCATTCCAGCGATTGCCTCGATGTATATCGAAAGCTATTCATCCAACGGGATGTATGTTTTCCTCATTCTTATATTCATTTGGATCGCTGAGCTGCGCAGAAAGATATTCTCGAAGTCAGCATGGACGCTTTTACTTGAAATCGGATTCAGCGGATGGATGAGCTATCACTATGACGGCATTTTGTTCATCACCTTTTACTCCACGCTCATATCCTATGTAACCACCGTAAATAGTCATATTCGTTACTATATCGTGAGCATTCACTTGATTCTGTTGAACATATCCTTACATAATCAGTCAAGCAGCTACTACCTAATTGCCAATCTGATCTTCATATCTCTGACACTGCTCCTGCTGCAGATGCTCCAGACGGTGCAAAACAAAGAGGAAATTGAGCTGCTCTATGATAGGCTTCGGAGGCAGCATTACGAGCTGGACGAAGCTCGCGCTCAGTTAATGGATTACGCCCGGAAAGTCGAAAACATCGCGCAAACAGACGAACGCAATCGGATTTCCCGAGATATTCATGATGATTTGGGACATAAGCTGATACGGCTTAAAATGATGATGGAAGCATCCCTGCAAATCCTTCCTACGCAGCACAAAAAAGGAGTAGACATGTTAATGTCGGTCCGTGACCAGCTAACAGAAAGCATGGAACTGCTTCGCTCAACCGTACGTAGACTGAAACCAGATGAAGAAACGCTGCAAACCTATTCGCTGGAGAGGCTTATTGAAGGACTGACAGCAGATAATGGGATATCTATTGAGGTTGAGATGCAAGGGATGCCCTATGTGCTGTATCCAAGTCTAGAATTCATTCTATACCGTAATGCACAAGAAGCCATCACGAATGCCATTCGTCACGGGTCCGCAACCCAGGTTCTAATTCAGTTAACCTATGAACCCAAACAGATTACCATGTGTATTTCGAATAACGGTAAACGGCCTAATGAACGCAGTGTGAACGGACTAGGAATGTCCGGCATGGAAGAACGAAGCAAGCTCATTGGCGGTCAGCTTACGGTGTCGGTCGAAGATCGATTTACAGTAACGACTGTTCTGCCCACTTTTCGCCAAATTGAATCTATCTAAGAAAGGGTTGAACGCATCATGATTCATGTGCTTATTACAGACGATGATCCATTCATCCGCGAAAGCTTACAATTAATCATTGGACTTGACGAAAATATTAAGGTTGTTGGCACGTGCACGCATGGGGACGAAGCGCTTGCTTTTATTCAGAACGGCGTCCAGGTTGACGTTGTCCTGATGGATATAAGGATGCCAATCTGTGACGGCGTGCAGGGCACATTAAAGATTAAGCAAGCTTATCCGGAAATTGCTGTGCTTATTCTGACCACATTCGACGATGATGAATTTATCGTTCAGGCCTTGCGAAACGGAGCCAGCGGTTATCTGCTCAAAAATATTTCGCCAGATCGAATTATTCAAGGAATCAAGACAGTAGAACAAGGCAATCTACTTATTCATGCTGATATTGCCAAGAAATTGACGACCTTTATCAGCCCGAGTTCATCCTCGAACGCACATGCACCCAAACCGCTCAGTGGATATGGATTAACAGCCAGTGAACAAGCAGTCGTAGCGAAAATCGCTGAAGGTCTGTCCAATAAAGAAATCGCCCAGGAGTTATTCCTGAGCGAAGGTACTGTTAAAAACTATATTACGGAAATTCTCAGTAAGCTGAACCTCCGAGATCGCACGCAAATTGCTATTTTTTATTTAAAAAAGCAATCAGGCACCGGCAGTTAATTATTTAACTCTCGTCACCTGGATGTCCTCTTTGGAGGAGCTTCCAACTACATAATCCGGCTTATTATTATTGCCATTAATTTGCGTCAGTTTGAGAGTTGTACGATAGAAATGCCCATTTTCCGTCAGTAAATAGCTGTATGTATTCTCTTCAGGCAGCGCATCAATGATAATCGGATTCGTCATGTAAGGTACTTTATTGATCTCATAGTATCGGAAACCTTCCACATACGCTCTGATTGTCTTGAGCTTAACTGGATCCTGCTCCCCTGTAATGACGATGGGTTCATTGATGAGATAGGAAATTTGCGGCGTTTCTTTCCAGCTCTTTTTCAATTCTTCCTCACTCACATAGATATCCTCGGAATACTTTTCCTTCGCTTTTCGCAAACCGCCTGTAGAGACACCCATTCGATCCAAATCCTTCAATCGGTAATACGTCTGATCCGTTATATTGACAAGAACCGGGTAAGTCCCCCCTAAATAATCCAAATACTGAGGATACGGATACTGCAGCACAATTTCCGTATAATTCGTTTCATTGCCTTCCGCAGGCTGCTGAGGATTGACACGGGAATTCAGATAGATTGTTTTCGTGCTGTCCTTCCAATTCACAACCGCCCCTAGGTAAGTTCCCAGCTCTTTTACAGGCAAATAACTTGAATTATTATAAATTAAAGGCGGATTCGCCAGCTTCACTTCTTGCCCATTCACGACGACTTTAAAATCATTTCTTAAGTAAGCATCGACGCGTTGCAGCACATCCTGTGCGTAAACACCTGCTGTGAAACAAGTTCCCATCAACGTACCAAGCACTGCAATTTTAGACCATTTTGACATCTTCATATGTATAAATTCTCCTGTCTTTCCTAATTGATAGTTAACCTATCTTTCGGCATGGTTCCACTTTTTTCCTGCTTTTCTCCCAAGAAATCGGTCCAATGACCTACTTCCTTTCTACGAAACTCGTAATCATTGCGGGAAAACTCGAATTGCTTTAGAATAATTGAAAACGTAATTGAAAAGAGGAATTAAACAGATGAGTTTCACTGGATTTGCACAGCATGATTTCGATACCTTTGCTATAGAGGGTCTTGATGGACGAATGGAAGCCATTCGAGAGCGTATTCAGCCTAAATTCAAAGCATTAGGTGATTCTTTGGCTCAGGATTTGTCCGTCCTTTCCGGTACAGAAATGTTCCTACATATCGCTAAACACTTAAGACGAAAAGTGAATCCCCCCGTTGATACATGGCTGGCGATTTGTCCTAACAAACGAGGGTATAAACAGGTACCTCACTTCCAAGTAGGTCTATTTGATGATCGTGTGTTTATTTGGTTGGCACTTATTTATGAGCTCCCGAATAAAAGCAACATTGCAACTACATACATGAAAGAAATTGACCGTTTGCAGAAGGAAATTCCATCCGATTTTGTTCTTTCCTTCGATCATATGAAAAAAGACGTTACCCCCCTTTCCGATTTAGACCGCAGCGGTTGGAACGATGCATTAATTCGTTTCCGCGATGTCAAAAAAGCGGAGCTGCTAATCGGTCGCAACCTCAGTTTCAAGGACCCCGTGCTAGGGAAACCGGCTGAGCTTGAGCTGCTTATTAAGCAAACCTTCGAGAAGCTCATCCCCCTTTATCAGATGGCAGTTAACGCAAAGTAAATCGGATTTATGGAAATTTTTATGTGGGACTAAGGTTCCTTTAAAGTAAAATTAACTCCTCCTGCACAGACTAAGCGCTGTAGTCCTAATCCAACAGGAAAGGAGGGATTAAAAAGTATGAACCCCACTTATATGAAAAAGCTAATGGTGAGCTCAATTGCGCTCACAATCGCTCTTGGCTGCACTGCACTTCCTGCTAGAACGGCTGCCGCTCAATCTCCTTCTGAGGATCAGGAGCAAACGATTCGTTTGCAACAGTCAGATGAGAAGGAACAAGGCGGTCATCGCCGAAAATGGCCGATTGTCGATGAGTCTGCTACGGTCATCGGTGTTGACAAAGAAGTGCTAGTCAAAGCACTGAAAAGTGGCAAAAGCATCGTAGAAGCAGCCGCGGACAAAGGCATCAGCGAAGCCGACTTGACTGCCAAGCTGCAGCAGCTTCGAACAGGCAAAATTGAAGCGGCCGTCAAAGACGGCAAGCTGACAGCTGATCAAGGCGAGCACATGAAGATGAAGCTCAGTGAGCATTTAAAGTTCATCCTCAACGAGAAAAACTTGTTAGATGGTCATGATGGCCACGGCAAGTGGCATAAGTTCGGGCTGAAGCCGGATACAGAGAAACTGGCAAAGACTCTCGGTCTAAGCAAGGACGAACTTCACGCCCAGCTGCGCTCCGGCAAGTCGCTAGCTGAGATTGCCAAGTCTAAGGGCATTTCGAAGGACAAGCTTGTCATGTCCATAAAAGATCAATTAACCCCATCTATTGAGAAATGGGTTGACCGCAAGAAAGACGCGAAAGACAAAGACTGATGCGTGCAAGTGATCGTAAAAAGGCATTCCTTTTGGGATGCCTTTTTTGCTGTTTGGGGTAAGCGACGAGGCTTATGGTTGAATCCATATTCTCGGTTGAGTGATGTTTGTAGAAAGTACCATGACATCTACCGACGCCACCCTCAAGAATGAAAATAATACTAAAGGTGTATTGTTACACAAAATACAACTTGGACTATCTTGTATTTAAAAATATTTTGATTATCCAGTTAGCTCAGGAATGTCTTTAAATACGAACTAATGTTTGGTATAATGAAATCAAACATATGTTCGGGAGTGATTTTTATGGCAAAGCAAGAATCGATGAATCTTATTCAATTTCAAAAGAAGTTTCAAACCGAGGAAGCTTGCCATCAGCATTTGTTCAAGATGAAGTGGCCTGAGGGATATCACTGTCCAAAATGTCAGCACCAGAAGGCTTACGAAATTAAGACTCGTAATTTACCTCTTTACGAGTGTACGAATTGCCAACACCAAACAAC
>NZ_AUGY01000167.1 GCF_000422905.1 Paenibacillus alginolyticus DSM 5050 = NBRC 15375 | reverse complement strand
AATGAGCTTGCTATTCGAACGGCAACTGTATTCCAAGGCGACGAAATCCTGCGAATGAGTGAGAATATGTGAGATAAACCCTTAAAACCGAGGGAAGGGCAGGAGAGTTGAATACATATTAGCAACTTACTTCCCTTAATTTACGTCTATTTTGATGACTGAGTTTTATTTGAACAATCTAATTGCAAGAACAGAGCGATTAAAACCAAGTAGTTTAGGCCATCGGCTTCGATGTTATCCATCTCAAGATTTCCTGTCATTCACACGGGAGCATGCTCTTCTAGAATTTATGTATTGTACGGATTGCCGCGTCGGTGAAAGTTCAAATAAGCCCCGCTTAACTAAACATTGCGAGAATCCTTTGCCGATTTGGATAGGATATTAAATATTTATTTATACTAATCGGTTTGGATGCGATCCCAAGACTGGATTCAAATGCTCTGTAAGTAGTAATGTTCGAGGAAATTGTGCATTTGTTATCCGAAAACGTTTTCGAAAAAAGTGTTGCAACCGTATTCAATGACATGCTATACTGATCAACGAAAACGTTTTAGGAAACAGGAGGCTAGAGAGTGACCAATATAAAAAAAATAGCTAAACTAGCTGGCGTCTCCGTTTCAACGGTATCCAAAGCGTTAAACGGTTACGAAGATATTAAAGAAGAAACGAAAAGAAAAGTTTTGGAAATAGCTAAAGAAATGGATTACGTTCCGAACTTCATGGCAAGAGGGTTGATTACCAAATCAACGAAAACCATTGGTGTTTTTTTCGGCGATCAAACCAATTCCGGATTCGACAGTCCCTTTCTAGTCGATTATTTTAGTTCCATTAAGAATGTAGTCGGCGAGGCAGGTTACGATCTGCTCATCTTCTCTAACCAAAAGCGGGATACGTCGAGCTACAAGGTCATGTGTTATGAAAAAGGTGTGGATGGCGTCATTCTCATTCTAACTGGAAATAAAAGGACGGATGAGAAGATTCACGAACTACACGAGGCGTTCCCAACGGTATATATAGACAGTTTGCCACAAGCCAGCCTGAAGGTGAATTTTGTAGAATCCGATAATGAAGCTGGAGCCTGGGATGCTACGGAGCATCTGATAAAGCTGGGGCACCGCAACATCTTAAAGATAGCTGGAGATACGATCGCCAAGGGATCCTATGACCGCATTGAAGGGTATAAGAAGGCTTGTCAGCATTATGGACTATCCGTCAAGGATAATTGGATTCAATATGGGAAATATTCGAGGGAGGAAGCTGCTAGGCTGACGAAAGAAACTTTTTCTCAAGAAACAGATCTTACGGCTGTATTTGCCTCAAGTGATCTAATGGCTTATGGCGTAATTGATGCACTGAAGGAGCTAGGCAAACGCGTTCCTGAGGATGTTTCTGTTGTAGGTTTTGATGATATCGATTCTTCTCAATATTTTAATCCGCCTTTAACCACGATTCATCAGAAACGTCTACAAATGGGGGAAACAGCTTCTAAGATACTATTAGACATTATTCAAGATAACGATGGGACCACCCAACATATAAGGATACCTACACAGTTAATCGTTCGCGGCAGTAGTGCTCCACCAAAGGAATAATTTTTTTGAGTTTTTCGAAAACGTTTTCGATAATACGTTTGAAGGTCCCGTACAACTCTCCTTCAATCAATGTGGCAACAACTTATTCATATAAATAGGGAGGCATTTTCATGAAAAAAAGTAAATTAGTTATGAGTACCTTGGTAACGATGGTAGGACTTTCAGCAATTCTTAGCGGATGTGGAACCAGTTCAACGCCAAAGTCAGGTGGCAATGCTGATAAAGCGCAACCAACAACAGCTGCCACTGCCTCATCGGAAAAGAAAGTTTCTTTTCAGTGGTTGGCACATACAGCGTATTCGGCGAAATCCTCAGACCCTAAACGGGTAGAGTATATTAACACTTCTTTAGAAAACTATAAGAAAGCACACCCAAATGTGGAAATCGATTCTCGCGATTATGACGGAAAAGTTTCCAACCTGATGATTATGGCTTCGGGTGATCGCGCTCCAGATGCAGCGATGATCGATGCCTATATGCTGCCAAAATTTTATAAATACCTACAGCCGCTGGACAGCTACTTTGAAAAAGCAGGTTTGAAGATCGATGATTTCTTCCCGTTTGCACAGAGCATTATGAAGGGCCCTGATGGGAAGATTTATGGCATTCAGTTCACGACCGATACACGGGTTTTGTATTACCGGAAGGATCTCGTGCCCACTCCGCCTAAAACTTGGGATGAAGTGATTCAAGTAGGTACCAAGCTAAAAGCAGCTGGTTATGATGCCTTATTAATGCCGGCTGGACGCGCTGAAGCGGCTTCCGTTTCCGTTGTACTTCCTATGTTCCTGTCGCAAGGCGGGGAATTGGTTAATAATGAAGGTAAGGCTGTATTTGGTGAGGGAGCCAATCGTGAGAAGATGCTGAACGTGTTTAACTTCCTGAAAAAGGCAGCTGATACGGGAGTTACTCCGAAACGGTCTGCGAATATCAAGAATGAAGCCGATCAAAATGGGGATATTGCCACTGACAAAGTCGCTATGTTTATCGGGGGTAACTGGCAGGTTAACCAATTGAAAGATACTCTGGGCGCAGAGCGTTTCGCGAAGTATGCGGTAGCGCCAGTCCCAACTATGAGCGGTGAAAATGCGGTAGCGATGTCAGGTGGTTGGGCATGGGGGCTTTTCACTAAAGATCCTGATAAGCAAAAAGCAGCCTTCGATTTCCTTATGCAAACGTATATGGGCGACAAAGGTATGGCCAATTGGACAACAATCGGCGGTTATTTGCCTCCTCGCAAGTCTGTATATGACAATGCTGATTTCAAAGGCAACGAGTTTACCAAAACGTTTCGTGAAATCATGGAGAAAACGGGTAGAGCTCGCCCAGCTTCTGATGACTATACTGTGATTTCCGAACAGCTTCAAATTGCCGCGTCGAGTGTGGTATCGGGTAGCCTATCGCCTGAAGATGCGCTCAATAATGCATGGAAAGTCCTATCTCAAAAGTAAGGGTTGTGAGAAAGTATGGAGAGTACTCACGAATCTTCAAATCATATGAAACGACATCAACCACTGTCTAAAATGCAATGGCCGAAGGCGCTGGGGAGCAATTCCCCGGTTCCTTGGCTGCTGCCAACAGCAATCGTCCTACTCCTTGTCTTTGTATACCCGGTCATAGAAGTCATTAGATCCAGTTTTACAAATGCCAATTTGATGGATCCTAATTATACCTATACCTTGCAATCTTATAGGAAATTACTGAATAATCCTGATCTGCTTCATATGACAAGCATTACATTAATTTTTGTAGCATGTAGTGTGTTTTTTCAAATGTTGCTCGGCTTTATTATCGCACTTATGGTAGATCTGGGAAATAAGCGAAAGCTAATCGGAACCGTTGTTGTTCGGACAACTGTACTTTCGGCTTGGGCTATTCCCGGGGTTATTATTGGTATTATCTGGAGCCTGCTGTATAACGAATCAGATGCTGGTATTTTAAATTATGTAGTCACGTCAATTGGATTTCCCAAGATCTCATTTCTGTCCGACCCCCATATCGCTCTTGCCTCTATTACTTTAGCAAATATTTGGCGTGGAACGGCTTTTTGCATGATTATGATTTATGCTGGGTTTCAAACTGTACCTGGGGATGTGCTGGAAGCAGCAAAAATTGATGGTACGACTTCGTTCCAATCTTTAATTAAAATCATTGTACCAATTCTAGCACCAATCCTGTTCATTAACATGATTACCAGTGTTGTTGCTACTTTCAACACATTTGATATGGTAATGGCTTTAACGGCAGGGGGACCTGGGAAAAGCACAGAGGTTATCGCTTTAAATGTCCATTCTCAAATCTTCCAGCTATTCGATTTAGGACAAGGAGCGGCAACCGCGGTTATCCTGCTGCTCATCAATCTGACGATGACCGGTTTGTATTTTCGGTTTGTTGAAAGGAAGTAGGAGGAACAAACGTGAGTAAATATGCAAGATATAGATTAGAAAATACGGGAATATACGTAGGGTACTTGATCGTCTTTTGCTTTTTTGCCTTCCCTATATTCTGGGTCGTTTCGTTATCATTAAAATCAGTCCCTGAATTATTCTTGACGCCGCCAATTTGGTTCTCCAAGACACCTCAATTCCAAAACTATACTTTTGTAATTAAAAATATGGAAATTCTTCACTACATGTGGAATTCAGCAAAAATTGTAGTGGTTACCATTGCGTTAACATTGTTAATTTCATTTCCTGCTGCTTATGCACTGTCACGATTCCAGTTCAAAATGAAGCGTCCTGTGATGCTCATGATTTTGGTATTCCAAATGATATCACCGGTCATTATTGCGATTCCGCTCTATCGGTTATTCTCGGAGATTGGATTAATCAACCACTCGGCTGGATTAATTGCTGTATATGTGGCAGTTGAGATTCCGCTTAGTACATGGTTTCTAAAGGGATATTTGGATACACTTCCTTTGGAATTGGATGAGGCTGCAATTGTGGATGGCTGTTCGCGTTGGTCCACTTTATGGAAAGTACTTTTACCGGTTGCGATGCCGGGCGTAGCCTCCGTAACGATTTTGATTGCTGTTGCCAGCTGGTCGCAGTTTATAATTCCATTTATTTTATTGGACGATAAGGACATGTTCCCTATGTCACTAGGGCTTGTTACATTAAAAAATAGCTCAGATGCTATTACCACCCACTATTTGGCTGCTGCAAGCTCGATAGGTATTTTACCTGTCATGATTGCTTTCATACTCCTGCAGCGCTTTATCGTAGGAGCTCTTACGAATGGTGCGGTTAAAGGTTAAAAAGATGAACTCGGAGAAGTGATGAATATGGAACTATACTCGGTATTAAAGAGCAATGTAAACAAAAAGCCGTTAGATATCGGGTGTGGCAGCTTAACAGCGAGCATCAAAGAAAACGGCACAATCAGCACCATCAATGCGTATCACCCAACTAAGGGGTATTTGACGCTGTCCTCCCTTGAGACATTTTCAAACGGACTTTGGTACGATTCTGAATATGTTAGAGCGTATCGCAAACGAATTGCTGGATTTGGAGAGGGAAATCGAGCTCATGGATTCGGTTTCTCACATAATAGGGAGATTCAAGATTGGCATAGCGGCTATACACCGGAAGGCAAACTGGTCATAACTTACAAGATCGATCAGCTCAACTTGGCAATTACGTTTGAGGCCATCGACGCTTCAGGAAGAGCCACAGTCGTACAAAGCATTGAAATCAAAAACAACAGTACGATGGAGCAAACTTTACCCTTCCAAATTGGGGGTATCTATAATTTAAATCGATGCAGCTACGGCCAATTGACCGAAGGCGGTCCTATTCAAATGCCAGAGCAAATCAATGATTTGGAAATCCAAGGGAATCGTATGTCTTTGCGTAATCCTTCTTTACCGGCACAAGTTGTAATGACTATACTTGAAGATGGACAGCCCTTTGATTTAGGAACAGAAAAACGGACATCCAATGAACCGATCAAGCAACTGTCGGAATATCAATGGAAGATCGCTCCCTCTGAGGTGAAGCAACTGCTTATCACCTATACAATTAACACAGAGGGAGAGGCTTTAAATGATGCTGAATGGGGTAACGATGCGATATTTTTACACTTGAAAGACATTTCTATGGTTGATGAGCCTCTGTGTTTCATCGATACGTCCTGGAGTCATTATGTGATTCGTCGTAATGTAGCATACATTCTAAATTGTTGTTCGGTTCCTGTTCAAGACGAACAAGTGTGTGTCATCACGGATCACCAACTGCTTCCTTTATCATGGAACCGGGATTCGTATTATATGATGAGGCTGTTAATCGATGTCGATGAACACGAGGGTATATTAACGCAAGCAGAGAGAAGTAAGGTAAGAGAGACCATTAAGGGACATTTGCTCTGGATGTTCATGACAGCGGAACGGCCTTCGGGCTACTGGGGAAGAGCTTACCTGACGAATGGCTATTGTAAGGACGATGTGTACCAGCTGGATCAGCAGTGTTATCCACTTCTTGAACTTTGTGAATATTATGAATGGACGAATGACAAAGAGACAGTAGTTCGCTTACTGCCGTACCTTGAAGATACGATACAGGAAATTATGAAAATCCGGCATGAGCAGTACTGGCTGTTTAGAACAGGGGAGACCCCAGCTGACGATAAGGTGGATTATCCCTATCATTTTTCCAGTCAAATTCTGATGTGGCAAACACTGCGGAAATTGGATGCTCTGAATAAGGAGATTCCATTTACGACGCAGAAACTTCACGAATGGGTGCAGCAAGTTCAGACGGATTGCTTCGATCATTTCACGATTGAGTCAGAGGGTAAACGCATGTTTGCTTATTTGGTTGACCTGCAGGGTAATCACACAACTTATCACGATGCGAATGATCTACCGACGGTATTGGCGCCTATCTGGGGATTCTGTGATGCAGATGATTCCCGCTGGATTAACACCATGGAATTCGCATTCTCGACAAGAAACATCGGAGGCTATTATGAAGGTATATATGGCGGATTGGGATCAATTCATACCCCTCATCCATGGCCATTAGGAGATGCTCAGCAGTTAATCTACAGCGCCTTAATTAACGATCAAGATCAATATACGCTTGTTATCCAGAAGTTAAAACAATTATGCCAGTGGGATGGTCTTTATTCTGAGGCTGTCCATGAGCAGAGTGGTGAAGTGGCTTCCCGTCATTGGTTTTCATGGCCTGGCGCCTTTATTTCCCAAGCACTTCTTCTGAATAAACAGTCTAACATATAGGAGTTAGTAGGATGAAAATTGTTGTAGCTCCAGATTCGTACAAAGGAAGTCTAACGGCTAGTGAAGCGGGTGAAGCGATGCGCAAAGGCATACAGAAGGCTTCGCTTCACCATGAAATTGCTGTCATTCCTATGGCAGATGGTGGGGAAGGAAGTGTCCGCTGTTTAGTAGACGCAACAGGAGGTCAGATATTCACAACAACAGTTGAAGACTCTATTGGCAAAAACATCGAAGCGACATTTGGCGTCCTGGGGGATGGCGCAACCTGTGTAATTGAACTGGCGGCTGCTTGTGGATTGTATGTCATTGAAAAATCCGAGCGAAATCCGCTGGTTACGTCCACCTATGGGTTCGGTCAGTTGATGTTGGCAGGGCTTCAGCGCGGGTACCGTCGATTTGTTCTCTGTTTAGGCGGTAGCGGGACGAATGACGGAGGAGCAGGCATGCTGCAAGCCTTAGGCGTCAAACTACTCAATGTGAATGGCCAGTCGATTAAGCGGGGCGCTATAGGTTTAGCAGATTTGCATGCCATCGACACGGCAAGCATGGATCCGCGAATCCATGCATGTGACATTCGAATTGCTTGTGATGTCACAAATCCTTTGGTGGGTGCTATAGGCGCATCTCGCGTTTTTGCACCGCAAAAAGGGGCAAACGAAGCCGCTGTTGAGCTATTGGAAGTGCTTATGAACAATTGGGCGGAACATCTGGAAGAGATAAGTCCCATTCAAGTGCGCTACGCTGCTGGAGCAGGAGCGGGTGGAGGGACGGGAGCAGGTATTCTAGCTCTCCTGCAAGGACGGATTAAAGCAGGCTCTTCATTTATAGCAGAGATTTCTGAATTGGAAAGACATATACAAGGTGCTGATCTTGTACTTACAGGTGAAGGCAAGGTAGATAGCCAAACAGCACACGGCAAAACACCAAGCGGTGTAGCCCTTATCGCACAAAAGTACGGCATCCCAACTGTGGTTATAGCAGGCACAGTGGGCACCGATATTGAAAACTTATATACGCAGGGTGTATGTTCGGTGCTGAGCTTGTTAAATAGGCCGGTATCTTTGGAGGAAGCCCTTGTGGATGCTGCGACCATGTTGGAAAGTACGGCGGAAGCGGCTGTGAGATTGTATTCTGCTGCAAAGTCTGGATAAACCAAAGAGGATCATCGTTAAGTCGAAGGACTTATCGTTGATCCTCTTGCATGTGAATGGCCGACCGAATGTATCGGCAGACATACTGCTTTGGAATATTCAAGTACAGTTAGTGGGATGAAACATGAAATGGGAGGAAAAAGCAGTCAAGGCAACGCGATAGGGTTTACCTTCTTCAAACTTCTTATCATTGAACTCCCTTAGTCTCTTACTGACAGACTTTTTAAAACCGCATAAGACGGCGAGGTACAAGGCGTCTTATGCGGTTTCTTAGAGCCACGTTTGGTAATCCGGTTTGAAGTAGTGGTAAACTTCCTAGAAGAGTAAACACTGAGGTCGATTCCTGCAAAAGCAGCCAACTTCTTCGCGTGATTAAATCGATGGATTTCCCCGATTTCAGACAGAATCGTTGCCGCGATTTTGCAACCATCGCCCGTTTTCAAGGAGATTGATATTTACACAAACAATGGATTGAAATTTGAGGGTGTAGATTGAATTAACGCAGAACGATAGTTTCATAACTAGATCTAGCAGGCTACCGGTGATCGGTGGCCTATTCCGCTAACGGGCAGGATAGCGGAATAATTATACTCGTGTAGAACATGTTTAACACTAAAATAAACACCAGAATGTATATGTAACAAAAATGAGCATAGACA
>NZ_AUGY01000166.1 GCF_000422905.1 Paenibacillus alginolyticus DSM 5050 = NBRC 15375 | reverse complement strand
ATTTGACCAAATCCGTTCTTGTCTTTTCGAAAATCGTTCCGGTGATCACGGTTGTTTGGTGTTGGCAATTCGTACACTCGTAAAGAGGTAAATTACGAGTCTTAATTTCGTAAGCCTTCTGGTGCTGACATTTTGGACAGTGATATCCCTCAGGCCACTTCATCTTGAACAAATGCTGATGGCAAGCTTCCTCGGTTTGAAACTTCTTTTGAAATTGAATAAGATTCATCGATTCTTGCTTTGCCATAAAAATCACTCCCGAACATATGTTTGATTTCATTATACCAAACATTAGTTCGTATTTAAAGACATTCCTGAGCTAACTGGATAATCAAAATGTTTTATTACTTTGAGGAAAACAACCAGCGATTATTTGAAAATTTTAACGTTCGTGACGATTATGACCTTAAGCAGCTGCCTGTACTTATCCAATTCGATAAACTTACTTATATGGGACCGCATCTTTCTTTAAACCCGATTGACGGCAATGAAGTACTGTCTATACTGCGCAAAGTCGAGCTGCCGGATCGTAACGATGTGTATGTCTACATAGAAACTAATTTTAAATTGGCCGAAAGCATACTCAAAGATAACGATCAATTCGGCGGCAACTTGGTACATCTTATTGTTGATAATCATGGCAAAATTGTTTATAGCGAGAATTCCGCTGATTTTCCTGTCGGCATGCTGCATAATGCTAATAACCAATCGAATAAAGACAGCAAATATATGCTGTTTGAGGAGACCAGCAACCAATCTTGGAAGGTGTTGGCCGCTGTCCCCAAATCGGTGTACAACCTCGAAGTCAATAGGTGGATCAAGCAGTTTGCCTTCTTTGCCATCTTAACGCTTATAGCAAGTTTCTTCATTGCCTGGCTGATTTGGCGAACGGTATATCGTCCACTCAAGCTGCTGAGTACGGATATTCGTAATGTGAAAAGCAACAACGAGGTTTTCCCGAGAAGACAATCTCAGATCTTGGAGTTTGCCGTTATTTATAAAGAGTTTGCCGAAATGCGAAGCCGCATCTTCGAATTAATTAGCGAGGTGGAGATGAAGGAACAAGGCAAAGCATTTCTTGAAGTCGAGAAATTAATGACGCAAATTAATCCTCACTTCATTCACAATACGCTCGATATCATACGCTGGCTGGCTCGAGCCAATGGACAGAAGGATATTGACCGCTTGGTTTCGACGCTAAACAAAGTGCTCTATTATAATCTCGGTAAAGGCGGCCCTGCCCGAATTAAAGATGAAATTGAAGCCTTGAAAAATTATGTTGAGCTGCAGGGTATCCGTTATAACTTCCACTTCGATGTGAACATCCACGCCGATTCCAAGGCGCTTGAGCTGCCGGTTCCAAGGTTCATTTTACAGCCGCTTGTTGAAAATGCGTTGTATCACGGTTTGGAGGATAGAGGAGTGATCGAAGTCAGTGTCATTGAAGACGGCGAGTCACATGTCATTATTGAAGTTAGAGACAATGGAGACGGGATGACAGAGGAAGAAATTGATCAATTAATGAGCGAGAACACGTTAGAGAAGAAGAAGGTAGGTATGGGAATCGGGCTGCAATATGTAAACCGTATGGTGAAGTTCCAATTCGGGGCTGCCGCGAGTTTTCATATTAAAAGCACAATCGGCTCAGGGACGACGATCATACTTCGTCTGCCAATAGGAGGTGTACTCGGATGATAAAGGTTATGGTTGTGGACGATGATCACTTGGTGCGTAAAGGCTTCATCGCGATGATGCCTTGGCGTGAACATAACCTAGAGGTCGTCGGAGAAGCCGGTAACGGCAAAAAAGCGTTGGAGTTTCTGGAGAATAATCAGGTGGACTTGCTCATTACCGATTTGGCGATGCCTGTCATGTCAGGTATAGATTTGATGAGGTGCGTGAAAGAACGATATCGGGATATTAGCATGGTCGTGTTGACGTTTCATCAGGATTTTGAACTGATTCAGGAAGCTCTTCGCCTAGGGGCGCTGGATTACATGACGAAGGTCGAGCTTGAACATGAGCAGATGGACGAAATCCTAGGAAGAATTGTCGGTAAAATGCAGGAGCAGCATGTACGAACAAGGGAAACGAAAGTGGAGAACCATGGAGCTCTTACGTTTGCCGAAGAGGATGAGGGGCCGTATTCGCCGGAAGTGAAGGCAAGTATTTGGAAGGCCGTAGACATTATTCATCAAGAGTTTCAAAATGAGCTTCTTTTACCTGACATCGCGAAAAGGGTGAACATGAGCCGCAGCTATTTCAGCCGCTGTTTTCGGGATATTGCCGGGAAAACGTTTAACGATTTTATCCGGGAAGTGCGAGTGAATCACGCGAAAGTATTGCTTACTCAAAAAGGGAAAACGATTAGTTGGATCGCCACGCAGGCTGGGTATCCGAATGAAAAATATTTTGGCAAAGTATTCCGTGAGTTGACGGGGATGCTGCCCGGTGAGTATCGCAAGAGCCAGAGATAAATCGGCTTTTACAAAACAACAGCAACACAAATCGTCTCCAAAGAAGTGCACTTTTGTCTCCTAAACGTTCCCGAAATGCTCATTTAGAAGACGATTTGCTCCTAAACGTAAGATTTTAACTGACCCGAATGCCTCTCATTTTCATTAAGATGTAAGTGCAGGGTTATTAATGAGGAGGTGCAAAATGAAAAAGAAAATAACGCTAATATCTATCATGGCATTGGTTGTTCTGATGACGGCATGTTCAAGCGGAGGGGCCAGTAAGGACGGCGTCAAGCAAGCAGCAGACCCGAACGTTAAGGTGGACCCGTTTAAGATGCTGAATCCGATTGAAGTAACCACCTTCAAAAGCTTAAGCCCAGGCGCAAAGTTACCAGCTGGCGATACAGTCGAAAGCAATCAGTACATGAAATATATCTCAGAAAAAACAAATATCAACTTTAAAATTTTATGGTATGCAGCTTCACAGGACTATGATCAAAAGATGAAACTGGCCATCGCGAGCAATGATCTGCCGGACGTTATGCTTGTCAACGAGCAAATCTTCCTTTCCCTCGCCGAAGCCGGACAAATTGAGGATTTAAGCAAAGTGTATGACAAATATGCTTCCCCATTAGCCAAGGAATTGTATGCATCAACGAACAACAAAGCGATTGAGAAAGCAACCTATAAAGGTAAATTGATGGGTATTCCGAATATTAGCGTGCAAGCGGATGCCGCAAGTATGGCATGGGTACGTAAGGACTGGATGGATAAATTAGGACTCCAGCCGCCAAAGTCGATTGACGATGTCGCTGCGATTGCCAAAGCTTTCGCAGAGAAAGATCCAGACGGTAATGGCAAAGCGGATACAATTGGAATCGCCGGTTTCGAGAAAGCATTAACGGTAAGCGGTAAAGCGCAACGGGGCGACTTTAAGGGTATTTTCCAAGCGTTCGGCGCTTATCCTTCCAACTGGATCAAGGATAGCTCCGGCAAGGCCGTTTACGCTTCGATTCTTCCTGAAACGAAGCAAGCACTCGGCAAATTACGTGACATGTATGCAGCAGGTGCAATTGATAAGGAATTTGCTTTACGCAAAGACCCGAACGAAAACATCGTATCCGGTAAAGCGGGTATGTTCTTCGGACCTTGGTGGTCCGGCGGATTGGTTGCTGATGCTTTGAAGCTTAATCCGAAGGTTGATTTCGTGCCTTATTTGATCCCTGATGCCAAAGGGACTGTGAACACGATGATGGTGCCGGTAAGTACACAGTTTATTGTAGTGAAGAAAGGGATGAAGAATCCTGAAGCAGCTATGATTTATGCGAATACGTTTATCAATGCTCAGCGTAAAGTAGATCCAGACGCTCTGAAATTAGATTTCTCGGTAAGCGCAGAGTACTGGCCGATTGGAAATTCCACCTATGATTATGCAGATGCTGTAGAGAGAAAATCCGATACATTGAAAAAGGCGATGGGCGGACAAATCAAGCCTGAAGAGCTGAATCCGGAAATGAAAGAATTGCTTGCAAAGGCAACTCGCGACAAAGCTAATCCGAAAGCAGATCTGAAAGATTGGTCAGGTTATTACGGGTACACCGTTCCAGCAGATTTGCTGAAGATGAACATGAATAAGGTGTATAGCGAATTTACAGCGAATACGAAAACAATGGAAAGAAAATGGGTTAATCTTCAAAAATTAGAGAATGAAACTTTCTTCGGCATCGTAATGGGCGAGAAGCCCTTTGATTCGTTTGATAAGTTCGTTACCGATTGGAAAGCACAAGGCGGCGACGAAATCACGAAAGAAGTAATGGATGAAATCAGCAAGTCCAAAAAGTAACGTGAAATGAAAAGAGCGTATCACCAAACCGAATGGTGGTGCGCTCTTTCTACCATCAAAATGGATAAGTTTGAACAGAGGTGTATCGTTCATGAACATAAAATCGTTTTATAAGCACTACCATTTGATGCTCCTGCCGGGTATCGTGCTGCTCATTATTTTTCATCTGGTGCCGATGTTCGGAATCGCGATTGCATTCCAAGATTTCAAGATCGGTCTGGGCATATGGCACTCTCCTTGGATCGGATTTGAAAATTTTACGTACATGTTTCAACTGAGAGACAGTAAAGTTATTTTCTTTAATACAGTATTTATTGCCGTGTGCAAAATTATCGCGCATCTCATCATTCCGCTTACATTTGCCATTTTGCTCAATGAGATTAGATTCCGGATCTTCAAAAGATGGGTGCAGACGGTTGTGTACCTGCCTCATTTTATATCGTGGGTTATCTTGGCTGGTGTTGTGATGGATATGCTGTCGCTCGACGGCATTATCAACCATGCGTTGAAAGCATTAGGTTTCGAGCCGATTATGTTTATGGCCAAAAACAGCTTGTTTCCTGGCATTGTCGTTAGTACAGACATTTGGAAGGAGTTCGGGTTTGCCGCCATTATTTACTTAGCTGCACTAGCTGGCATTAACCCTTCCCTCTATGAAGCGGCCGAAATGGACGGAGCTAATAGATTGAAACAGTTGTATTATATTACGCTGCCGAGCTTGGTTCCTACAGTTGTTTTGCTGGCTACTTTGAGCATAGGCAATATTTTGAATGCAGGCTTTGATCAAATTTTCAATTTGTATAATCCTCTTGTCTACGAATCAGGTGATATTATCGATACGTATGTGTACCGGGTAGGACTTGTGCAGGCCCAATATGGCTTAGCTACCGCTGTCGGTTTGTTGAAATCAGCGATCGGTTTCATTCTCATCTTTATTTCGTACAGAGTTGCCTATACGTACGCGAATTACAGAATTTTTTAATGAAGCAGGTGAATGCCATTGGTACGCAATAAAACGATTTCGGCTCGTATAACCGAAGCGTCTCTAATCTTGGTGATGCTAGTCATCTCAGCTTTGTCGCTTGCACCTGTTGTGCACGTGTTCTCCGTCTCGTTTAGCGATAACGCGGCAGCGGCTGGGGGATTCGTTAAGTTTTGGCCTGTTGGCTTTTCTTTGGAATCATATCGTAAAATTTTGGAAGAACCACATTTTTTCAATGCGTTTTTAGTTTCCGTAAAAAGGGTTTTGCTGGGCGGTGGAATCAATTTCGTATTGACCGTTATGATGGCGTATCCGTTATCGAGAAGCAATAAGGAATTCCCATACCGGAACGTGTACATGTGGTTCATGCTGTTCACGATGCTGTTCAGCGGCGGAATTATTCCGTTGTATTTGACCGTAAAGGCATTAGGGATGTTTAACTCCATGTGGGCTCTGGTGCTGCCGGGTGCGGTACCTGTGTTTAACGTTATTTTGCTAATGAACTTCTTCCGAAACTTGCCTAAGGAGCTTAGCGACGCGGGTTACATGGACGGTGCGGGGCCTTGGTATATGATGGTCAAAGTCTATCTGCCGCTTTCGCTACCAGCGATGGCTACCGTCACTTTATTCAGTATTGTCGGTCACTGGAGTGCATTCTTCGACGGCTTGATCTTCATGCGCAGTGCGGAAAATTATCCGCTGCAAACGTATATTCAGCAGCTCGTCGTCAACCAGAACGTCTTGGAACTTGATTCGACTAAGCTTGAGTTGCTGATGAAGGTATCAGATAAGACACTCAATGCAGCCAAAATCGTGGTTTCGATGGTGCCGATTCTTATCGTATATCCGTTTCTACAAAAGTATTTTATACATGGCATCATGCTTGGTTCTGTAAAAGAATAGAGAGTGAGCAGATCAAGGAGAGCGACAGATGAAACCTGTGGAAAGAATACATTCAGTTACAACCATTACGCGAAAAATTGCTCATTCGGAGCAAAGCACCTATATCGAAGTGCCTTTTGAAATGCCCGAGCATGTGGAGGAGATTGTGGTCGCTTACGTGATCGAATTACATGGGGAACAGGAGGCCGTGATCGATTTGGGCCTGAGGGACACCGGCAGAGTGAGAGGCTGGAGCGGAGGAGCGCGCAAAGCATTTCGACTCGGAAAAGAACAATCAACTCCCGGCTATTTGTCGGGTGATTTGACACCGGGAAACTGGGCGGTTCTACATAACGCTTACAAGGTACCGAATGAAGGTTGTTCCGTTACAGTCACCATCGAATTTCTTTACAAGAGACCTCGCTGGTTGAAAGGAGATCTACATACTCACAGCGTGAACAGCGACGGCACTTTTACCCTGGAAGAGAATGCCGCAAAGATGGAGGAACTCGGCTGTGATTTCATCGCCATGACGGATCACAATACAGTCAGCCAAAACATGACCTATCCGCGTAATACAAGTGTTGTTATGATTCCAGGAATGGAATTTACAACGAATTTCGGACACAGCAATTTCTTGGGCGTTACCGATCCGATCCGTGATTTCCGGGTGAAGAATCAGGAAGACGTCAATGCCAAGATTGCCGAAGCCCGCGCTAACGGAGCCAAGATTGTGATCAATCACCCACACTGCGAGTATTGCCCGTGGGAATGGGATTTTAATGTAGATCATGACTGGGTAGAGGTATGGAATGGTCCCTTTACCGAGCGGAATGTTAGAGCGCTGAATTGGTGGCATAGTCAACTCGTCTCTGGCAGAAGGCTTGTTGCTGTTGGCGGCAGCGATACCCATCGTCCGGATCCGTACGTGAAGCATGCGATGCCATGTACATGGGTGTACGCTTCTGAGAAAACCGTGGATGGCATTTTGAGCGCTATAGGACTGGGTCGCGTGGTGATTACTTATGCGCCAAACGGGCCATTTGTGGAGCTGAACTGTGGCTCATATAGGGTTGGAGACATCGTTCCAGCGGGTGAGCGGAGCAGAGAAGTGTCTTTGCATGCCGAGGATTTGATGGCAGGAGATCAGATCAAGCTTTATAGTAACATCAGATTGGAAAAGGAAGTACTAGTGTCCTCAGACGGGGGGCTTAGCATCCATTTTGACGCACAGGGAACAACGTTTGTACGGGCCGAAGTTTGGCGGCATTTCGATGTGGTCAACATGACGCTTATGGTTGCGTTAACGAACCCGATTTATTTTGACTAGTAAATAGTTTGAAAGCAGAAACACAACCTTTTGTTTGTTAAAAGGCTGTGTTTTTTATTTACATAATAGAAAGTATAAGTTTCAAGGTAGAGCTTAAGGGTATCCCCTTTCTAAGGCGGCCATTCAAAAACTTCTGCAATTGTGCAAAGTCGGCTGTCGATTCATTGTGGACAAACGCTAACGAACTCAGAAAACGTTATGAAGCCCAAAAGCGGGCTTTTGATAGTCTAACGAATCGAGAAAACGCTATTGTAGGAAAGACAGCCCCAAATCACGCTTTTTCGCTAACGTAACGAGGCTGCGATTCGTTAGCCATTCGAGTATGCGCATGATGAGGACAATTGCGTGTGCACGGTTCGTTAGCTCTGCGACAGCTTCCAAAATCGGTCTGCAGAGAAAAGAAGATGATCATGGAGAAAGCGGATATGGGCGGTTGGAGCCCTATATCCAATTCCCTGCCCAAGCTCAAACATTTGGATTTGCACACAAAGGACCTGAGGTAAAGCCTCAGGTCCTTCTTTTTTACCACGATAAACCAGGTCGGCAATGATGAAAGGACCTTCATAATAAATTTACTCAAATAATGTCGAAAATAAGAGGTATTTGTCGAAAGTGAACTGAATTTCTAGTGATAATCTATAATCCTAGAGATAGGTGGAGGCGATGATTTTAATGAAGCTAAAAAGTATTCAAAGTAAATTTATGCTGCTGCTTGTTCCTCTTATTGTTGTTACCCTGTTTGGCATCGTCGCGTTCGCATACGTGAATAGTAAAGGATTGATTAATAACGAGATTGGGCTCAAGATGCAGCAGCAATTAGAAAGTGTGACAAGCAGCATTAATGGAAAGCTTATAGCGCATCGCAAAGTGGGAGAAGTGCTGGCCAGAACGGTAGAATTTGCGCCTAACCAGCTGACTTTGGACAACTATAATAAAATACTAAGCCTGAAATATTCATGGAGCCTTTGGCCGATTGGAAGAATTGGTAAAACAAAGAAATTACTCATGCAACATCATACACATCTGAAATTTAAGAGATACAACAGAATGGTTCTCTTGTACGGTTTTCTAAGTAAACGAGTGGTATTCATAATAATTGCTTGGAAATGGGCATACTTGCCCGTTGCGCCAGAATACTACTTTTGAAATTTCGGCTGGATGACTCTAACCGTCATCCAAATCTAGGCAAGCGTTGGATATTCTTTAGTGTTTGGATGAATGGCTCTCTGTAAATACAGGAACTGCACAATTTCCATGTCCAGTAACGCCCAGAGTAGATCAGTTTTCCAGCAATT
>NZ_AUGY01000165.1 GCF_000422905.1 Paenibacillus alginolyticus DSM 5050 = NBRC 15375 | reverse complement strand
ATTTTCTAGTTCTATCCCATGGAGGCTTAGCTCAGCTGGGAGAGCATCTGCCTTACAAGCAGAGGGTCGGCGGTTCGATCCCGTCAGCCTCCACCATTTACAAATTTCATGCTTTCTTCTTAATGACGCGGGGTGGAGCAGCCCGGTAGCTCGTCGGGCTCATAACCCGAAGGCCGCAGGTTCAAATCCTGCCCCCGCAACCAACCTTTTAAATTAGGAGAAATCTTGATTAAAAAAATCCTATATTAGGTTCATAATGTTTATGGAGCTGTGGTGTAGTGGCCTAACATGCCTGCCTGTCACGCAGGAGACCGCGGGTTCGAATCCCGTCAGCTCCGCCATTTTTACAAAATCAAGTAAGGCTCGGTAGCTCAGTCGGTAGAGCAGAGGACTGAAAATCCTCGTGTCGGCGGTTCGATTCCGTCCCGAGCCACCATTTTTTTAAACTAAATATGCCGTTGTAGCTCAACTGGTAGAGCAACTGACTTGTAATCAGTAGGTTGGGGGTTCAAGTCCTCTCGACGGCACCATTGCTTTTGTGGAGGCTTAGTGAAGTGGCTAAACACGGCAGACTGTAAATCTGCTCTCTTCGAGTTCGGTGGTTCGAATCCATCAGCCTCCATTTACTTTTTCTAGGGGCATAGTTTAAGGGTAGAACAAAGGTCTCCAAAACCTTTGGTGTGGGTTCAATTCCTGCTGCCCCTGCCAAAAAAGTAAGAAACTTAATATTGTGGCGGTCGTGGCGAAGGGGTTAACGCACCGGTTTGTGGATCCGGCATTCGCGGGTTCAAGTCCCGTCGTCCGCCCATTATTACCAAGCAACATAATGGGGATTAGCCAAGCGGTAAGGCAACGGACTTTGACTCCGTCATGCCAAGGTTCAAATCCTTGATCCCCAGTTTTATATGCGGAAGTGGCTCAGCGGTAGAGCATCGCCTTGCCAAGGCGAGGGTCGCGGGTTCGATCCCCGTCTTCCGCTCCATTATTACTAAGGCGCCATAGCCAAGTGGTAAGGCAGAGCTCTGCAAAAGCTTTACCCCCAGTTCGAATCTGGGTGGCGCCTCCACATTATTAGCCGGAGTGGCGGAATCGGCAGACGCACAGGACTTAAAATCCTGCGGTAGGTGACTACCGTACCGGTTCAAGTCCGGTCTTCGGCATTAGCTTAATTGCATGCGCGCCTTAACACATCAAGGCGCGCCACATAAGCCGGCATGGCGGAATGGCAGACGCGCTCGACTCAAAATCGAGTCCGAAAGGGTGGAGGTTCGAGTCCTCTTGCCGGTATAACGAATAGAAAAAGCTCATGAAATTTAATAATTTCATGAGCTTTTTCTATTTATTTGTGTGTTGCTTGTATATACAGTAATCGATGAGCTTACAATTGAGGCGAGAATCCTTTGTTATCAGCCTAAAAGAGTTGAACATATGCGCTTTTAGGCGAGCGCCTTTTTTTCCAAAAATGACTCGAGAATCTGAACAAGAGGCTGCAGCCTTCCATATGGTAGAAAAGAGATTGATATGCCATTATGGAGGTGTAAGTGCTATCGAGTACTTAGATATGTTAGCCAAATTAGGAGTAGGAAATGCGCATCCCGGGGGTTTCGGAGAGACGATTGAGCAATTGAAGAAGTATCCCATTGAGAAAGGGAAGCGCGTGCTAGAGGTCGGATGCGGAACTGGAAGAACGGCATGTTATTTGGCTGAACAAGGATGCGAAGTAACAGCGGTCGATATTCGTCCGGAAATGATCGCGAAAGCGATCATAAGAGCTGAGAAGCAGGGGGTACAGGTGCAATTCCTGGTTGGGGATGTATGCCAGCTACCTTTTGAAGATCATACTTTCGATGTTGTGATGGTGGAGTCAGTGACGAATTTTGCTGATGCTCAGAAAGCTGTATCCGAGTATTATAGGGTACTTAAATCCGAAGGTAAGCTTTATGATCGAGAAGTTATCCGTATCAAACAGATGTCACCTAGCGTTCAAAGGGCGTTGTGCAGCTTCTATGGGGTAAGTAAAATATATAGTATGGATGAATGGCGGGAGCTGTTAGAAAAGGGCAGGTTTGGACCTGTGGAATTCTCAGGAATACATTCCTTCCCGCTAATGATGTTCGAAGATCAAGTTCAACATCCAGATCCTGTTCATCTGTCTGATAAGCAGTCGTTTATGGATCCGCGGATTTGGCAAATCACTGCAAAATACGATGAGCTTGTCAATAAATATCATTCCTATATGGGTTATACCCTCATGATTGGATCGAAGGAATAAGGGGAAGACAAGGAAGGATTTTGGCTTCCCAATGGCGAAATATATGAGAAAGATTATCATTGGGGGCTGCTTCTTTGAACATAGATGTCATAACGGAACGAATTCCAAATCGTAAGGCGAAAGAAATCTATGAGCGAATTTGTCGTCAAACAACGGTTTCCAAAACGGAGTTGTTAGAGCAAAGCGGGATGACGGTTTCTACATTGACGCGGCTTTTGGAGGAACTGACAATTCAAGGACTTATCCTTGAATCTGGTTTCGGTGCCTCAACAGGAGGGCGTAGGCCGATTCTATATGAAAAGAATCCGGCCTATGCTTATGTTTTTGGGTTGGAAATATCCAGAACGTTGTCTAAGTTAGTACTTGTCGATTTGGGCATGAAGAAACTGGATTCACGGAGTTGGACGATGACGGCAGAGATGACGCCGGATGTGTTGATTCGTCTAATTGTAGATGAAGTACAAAGGATGTTAATCACGCACAACATTGACTCTTCCGCGGTACTTGGAATAGGGATCGGTGCGGTGGGTCCTGTGGACCGTTTGTCAGGGACCATCTTAGAGCCGTCCTATTTTCCAGCAAAAGGATGGAGAAATGTCGAGATATGCAGGCAGTTAACGGGGGAATTAGGTATTCCTGCATTGCTGGATAATGGAGCTAATACGGCCATCCTAGCTGAATCATGGCATCAACGTACGCAGAGCTTTAAGCATCTGCTCTATATTCATGCTGGGATTGGTTTGCGCTCCTCCATGGTTTCTGAGGGAAAGGTTATTTATGGTGCCGTCGATATGGAAGGCTCTGTGGGTCAAATGATTATTCAAACGGATGGTGTACCCCATCGTAACACGTCAGGCAACTATGGAGCATTGGAGTCATATGCTTCTTTATATGCCATCGAGAAGACAGCTCGCTCTGCCTTAAAGCAGGGTCGATCCACGGTATTGTCCCATTTGGTTGATGACCCTGAGCATGTCACGTATTTGCATGTTTTGGAGGCGCTCAAAAAAAATGATCCCCTAGTTGTGGAGATCATCACGGAGGCTGCCACTTTTTTCGGCATTGGACTAGCTAACTTGCTAAATATATTACACCCCGAAAAAGTAATCTTAGGGGGGCCGTTAATTGCTGGTGGGGAGTTGTTTTTCCAAACCGCTACGCAGGTAGCGATTCGGAAGACATACTACTACCCCGCCTATCAAGTCGTCTTCAGCAAAGGGCAGCTAGGTGAGGAAGCTCTGGCGATTGGTGCTGCTGTGATGGTCATGGACCAGTTGGTTAGGCTTTAATGATCTTCAGAAAATCAATGAGCAGCGCATTGAAAGATTCCGGTTTTTCCATCGGCGTCAAATGTGAGGCGGCCGGTATGACATGATAGCTGGCATCTGCAATTTGGTCGGCCATTTTCTTCATGACATCCGGAGGCGCGATCGGGTCCTGCTCACCGGCGATGACGAGCGTTGGCACCGAAATAGAGCTAAGCAGGTCGACAGAGTCCTCGCGGAATGCCATGGCCAGACAAGCATGGACAAGTCCCTCGGCTGGCATCGATTCCATCACCATACTCAAGGTATCGACGAGCTTAGGATGCTCTTGCTTGGATGGTTCTGTAATAAGTTTAGGCAGCATAGCGTCTCTTGCCACCACAGACCCTTTTTCATAGAGAGAGACGGCCATGTTTAAACGATTCTTGCGAGCCTCTTGCCCATCAGCTTCAGGACGAGTATTGGCCAAGATAAGACCTGTGAAACGTTTGGGAGCTTTGCGTAAAAGTGCAAACGCTACATAACCACCCACGGAGAAGCCGCCAAGCGCGGCTTTTTCTATGCCCATTTTGTCCATTAAGGTTAAAATGTCATCGGCGTACTGGGCTATCGATATATTAGATACGGGTACATCGGATTGGCCCATGCCACGTAAATCAGGTGTAATGACACGATAGTTCCCTGACAACGCGACTACCTGCGATTGCCACATGCTATGATCCAATGGAAAGCCGTGCAGCAAAATAATAGGTGCTCCTTGGCCTTTTTCTTCGACGAACAGTTCGGCTCCGTTAATATGATGTTTCATCGTCCTTCACTCTCCATTAGATAAATTCACTGCGCATAAAGCCCTAATTCGTCGCCCAATTATAGTTCTTAGGACATAAAATAGGGAAAATTATCGAAAAAGTTATG
Source organism: Paenibacillus alginolyticus DSM 5050 = NBRC 15375 (assembly GCF_000422905.1). GTDB lineage: Bacteria > Bacillota > Bacilli > Paenibacillales > NBRC-103111 > Paenibacillus_E > Paenibacillus_E alginolyticus. The sequence continues at coordinate 4,430 of NZ_AUGY01000165.1, read as the reverse complement.
TCTTCATACTTTCATTATGGTTAACTCATACTTCTTTAACATTTCGTTGGTATTCTCTTATTATACCTTTAGTTAGTAACCATTAACAGGCAGAACGAAACATTCATTTTACGAAGTGGGGTTATTCTTATGACTAAAAAGCCTTGGTCCACACAGGAATTGGACAAGTTGATTCGCCTTTCCTCTGAGTGTCCTCCAGTTGTTATTGCCAGAGAACTGTGTCGTCCAGTAACTTCTGTACGTAAAAAGATGCGCGAAATTGGGGTAAGTTATGTAACCGGGGAGCAATGGAAAAAAAGTCAAATACAGTATCTCATTTCGGATGAGGGCACGACGTATAAAAACAAACATAACCTAACACAAACACCAAAAGAAAATGACTTCGAATCTCCTGTTCTAGATGAATTCTGGACAACACTCGTGAAAATGGCCAGAGTCGCGAAAAAGAGGGGGAAAAGAGTAGATGTTCTCTCGTTTATCGATACATACCGCAAAATTCGTATTGGCGGATAATTATATAGCTAATCATTCATAAAAGGTGAAATCCGTTATAACGAGATTTTACCTTTTTCTTTTATCCAAATACCTCTAAACTGAGAAGACCAATTACATCTAGGAGGTTGTATGCACAGGATCCCTTTGTTTTCACTGATTAGCAAGTATGATACGGCGATATGGGTTCGAGTCGTTGGGACGATTCTAACTTCATTAGCCGGATTTATGATGAGACCTTACTTGGTTTATTATTTGTATGACAAGCTGGATGGTTCCATTTTCTTATCGATGTTGATTATCGGATTGCAGCCGTTATGCGGAATTTTCGTGAATCTGTATGCAGGCAGCTTGAGCGATCGATATGGAAGGAAGCCGATGATGCTGGCTGCGCTCATTATTCAAGCTTTCGCCATTGGCGGTTATATGTTTGCCAGCCACGTTTGGGAATTTGCTGTCATTTCGATCATTAACGGCATTGGCCATGCAATGTATGGACCAGCTGCTAATGCACAGATTACGGATGTTGTCCCGCAAGAGAAGCGCGCTGAAGTATTTGCTTTGCTGCACACAGCATTAAATATGGGTTCAGCATTCGGACCGCTGCTTGGACTGCTTCTATTCACGTGGAATCCGACAATTATCTTCTTGACTTGCTCGGTTGCTCTCCTTGCATACGCAGGGTTGGTCGTCTGGAAGGTTCCAGAGACAATGCCTGAGAAGAGCGCCTCGGAACTGGAGCTGTATAAGACAAAGCCGAAAATTAAATGGCGCGATCATAAGCCGCTCTTATGGATTACGCTTCTAGCGATGCCGGTATCACTTTTATACGCACAAGTGGAGTCTACGTTCCCACTGCATTTACAGCAGCATTTCGAGAATTATAAGACAGTTTTTGCTACGATTATTACCTTCAATGGCTGTGTCGTTATTGCAATGCAAATATGGATTGCTAAGCGTACAGAGCATGTTTCAGCCTATTTGGTAGTCGCAGCATCCTATCTGTTGTTTGCGATTGTGTCAGTTGGTTATGGATTTGTACCTATCTTTGCCATACTTCTTTTTGTTGAATTTTTATTTACCATTGGTGAAATGTTAAATGGTCCCCACATTCAGAAGGTGATCTCCGTTATTGCGCCTGAGGAGCATAGAGGTTGGTATTTCTCTGTGTTCGGTATGAATTGGCAGTTATCACGTGCCATTGGTCCCATTCTTGGAGGCTTGTTATTCAGTCACTTTGGCGGGAAGGTCATGTTCGCCGTCTTATCTGCCATCATTCTCCTAGCAGGTATTGCACAGTCGCGATATATTCGAAGTCTTAATCACAAAAAAGAGGAGCCTATTATCGAGGCTGCTTTGCAAACCTAACGAATGAAGCTCCCCGCAATTTGGGGAGCTTTTTACACTTTTGTAATACATACGTAAGCTTCATTTCATTGCTCTGCGGTATAATAGAATGAATGCTTGAGGAGGTATGCCGGATGGGTTCACTCGTTCTCGTGGTGGATGATGAAACGAATATTATTGATGTGTGCACCGTCTATTTGCAGCGAGAGGGGTATCAGGTTATTTCGGCGGTGAGTGGCGACGAAGCCATCCGCTTATGGCGGCTGCACAGTCCGCAGCTGATTGTTCTGGACCTCATGATGCCGGGCAAAAACGGCTGGCAAGTGTGCGAGGAAATTCGCAACGAGCAAGACGTGCCCATCATCATGCTGACGGCTCGAGGCGATGAAATGGATCGCCTCATGGGGTTAACGATGGGCGCAGACGACTACTTAACGAAGCCATTCTCGCCGCGTGAGCTGGTGCTGCGCGCGAAAGCGATTTTGCGGAGGCAGCAGCGCGGTTATGCGGAAGCGGCTAATGGTGCAGGCGCTGTGTCACCTGCGCATATCATGAAGTTTCCGGGGCTAGAGCTCAATGTGCTGCACCGGAGTGTTCGGGTGAACGGAAAGGAAATCGAGCTGACCGTGAAGGAATTTGAACTGCTGCACCTATTTACAGGGCATCCGGAGCAAGTATTTTCACGCAATCAGCTGCTAAGCAAAGTGTGGGATATCGATTATTATGGCGATACAACAACGGTCACCGTCCACATTCGCAGGTTGAGAGAGAAGATTGAGCCCAATCCCTCTGAGCCGCGATATATTAAGACGGTATGGGGTATTGGCTATAAATTTGAGGGTAGGGAGCCATCATGAAGCTTCGTATTTATTTGCTTATCGCGAGTGGGGTGAGTACGAGTATTATTTTGCTCACCTTGTTTATATGCTATCGATATATGTTATTGAACTGGAAGGACGTCGTCCTTTTGACGACCGTAACTCTTGGCGCAGCGAGTGTATCGATGCTCATACATTACTTCATGACACGTCCCCTTGAGAAAGCCATTCATGCGATTACGGAGGAAACGACGCATATTTCGGAAGGACATTTTGAGGGACAAGTGCCTCAGATTGGACCTGCTGAATTCCAAAGACTGGCAGATCAATTCAATCGAATGACGGGCAAGCTAAATGAAAGCTTTCAGAAATTGCGAACAGCTGAGGCATCCCGTAAAGAACTCGTAGCGAATGTTTCCCACGATTTGAGGACCCCCATGGCTTCCATTCAAGCATTCGTAGAAGCTTTGCAGGACGATGTCATTCAAGACAAAGAAACGTTTGCGCGTTATCTACAAACCATCCGGCTTGAAACGGGAAGATTAGACGGACTTATTCAAGAATTATTTAAGCTATCGCAGCTGGATGCTGGAGGTACTGAATTTGTTCCTGAACGGTATCATGTCGATCATTTGCTGCTAGACGGCTTGCAGAGTTTGGCTTTTCAGTTGGAGGAAAAACAGCTGCAAGTCGACGTCGATATGCCTGATCGATTGCCTCCAGTGGCGATTATGCCCCAGGAAATGAAGAGGGTCCTTGCTAACATTTTGGATAACGCCATAAGGCATTCTCCTGTTGGTGGGACGATTGAAATTAAAGTTGAACAGATCTCAGAGCAATATGTGCAGCTTGATATTCTGGATCATGGTCAAGGGATCGACGAGGAGGATAGCAGTAAGATTTTTGATCGCTTCTATCGTGCGGATCCGTCAAGAACTCGTGCAAGCGGAGGCGCGGGCCTTGGACTTGCGATTGCTAAATCGATTGTTCACCTGCATGGAGGAACGATTGGTGTTGATAGTCATACAGGTGAGGAAGAGCATGGGAGCCGATTCTGGTTTACGTTGCCGATTTATTAGTGGGGGGATAACGAGAAAGTAGACAATTGGTAGACCGCGCACACAGACCGCCGCACATAGACGGTTCATAGACCATATAGACTGCAAGTGAAATGTAGATGGATCACAAGATGCACATAGACGGCTCATAGACCACATATAGACTGCAAGCGAAATGTGTATGGACCGCAAGGAGGATCATCCCTTCTTGTGGTTTTTTTGCATGGTTGGGGTTTCATTTGGTTTTAGGAGAAGAGGGGGATTGCTGATTAAGATGCCTATATGATTGCTTTTTCTGTGGTTGAAGACCTGTAAGTTGTACGGCGTACAACAATTTCCTAGGATTCTGCCTTCCTGGCCAGAGATGTTGTAATTTGTAACATTAGCAAGATAAAGCTAGATTTGATGAATTAATGTTGTACAAAATACATTACCGATGCATCAAACCTCACATCAAATATTTACTTAATTTGTAATATAAAGTATTTATTAATCTAGACAAACAAAGAAAAAGCACCTATGTTTAGGGAATGACGCGCTATCCATCATTCTCCCAAACAAAGGAGCAAACCATGGATAACGATAAGGAATTTTTAGTAGTTTGTCAATGTCTCAAAGTGCTCAATGTCCTAGATTATCGGTCTATTTTTCAGGATCATCGGTCAAAGAAGCTGTTTGCGGGTTCAGCCATAGGGCTTCATGTCGTTGCTCAGCT
>NZ_AUGY01000164.1 GCF_000422905.1 Paenibacillus alginolyticus DSM 5050 = NBRC 15375 | reverse complement strand
GTGGAGCATACTGCATCAATTCAGAATAGAAAAACAGCCTGCAGATGATGACCTATACTTCATGAGCATACAAAAGATAGCGATTAAATGTACTCAGATGAGGTCCGACTTAAAACCTCTTGTCGGAGAAAGCGAAAAGAAGTTCAATAAGGAGGAAGTCGAACGGGAGTACATGATTTTAAGGCGTTATGTTTTGGGTTTAGAGAAAAGTATCGTCAAGCAATTTTACTTTTGGGATAAAGGAGTTGTAGCGAAAAAGATACTGTCGATCGAAAGAGCGGCTGCAAACTCCTCGAAAAGTGAAATCACAATAAGACGCTATATAAAGTCAGAAACAGTTAAGGCGTATAAGCTAATAAAGATCTGGTGGATTCCAATCGAAGAACTCAAAAATATAAAAAGGGGGCAACAAAAATGAAACTGAAGGATTCATCAGCGGCACAGAGCCAGGTACTAGCGTTACTGAAACAAATTTTGCCGTATTTAGAAAATGAGGATGAGAAAGACGCAACGGCTTATGCTAATGAACTCGTTGAAATGACTAAGCTACGTAACTTAGCCATAACAGGTTGGCGGCCTGACACTCCTATAAAAAAAGGGACGGGTAAATTCCCAATTATGTATCAGCATGTTTATAATGTGGTTTTTTCGCCGGTTATCGGATCGGAGCAAGCTCTAACACGGCCAGCCATTATAATTAGATCCAGCGGTGGTAACACTGTTATCGTCATTCCTTTAACGGACGAGCAGTACGGAAATTCATTACATTTCAACGTTGATCTTAAAAAGCCGTTTGATGAGAAAAAACCAAAAAGTACGGCTTTATTAGAGCAAATTAGGGTCATTGATAAAAGGCGGATTGAATCGCCATACCGCATAAAAGGACAAATCGCAAAAATTGATGATGATGATATGCGTAATATTGAAAGTGAATTAGCAGTTCTGTTGCAAATGGATCTTGATAAAATTAAGAAGTTCCGTGAAGAAGCAGCAAAAGCTACAACGGACCAGTAGTACCAGGTAAAATGCCATCATATACCTTGTAAAAGTAACAAAATTAGGTGCTTATGGGTACAGTAGCAGGTTGCAAAGGAATTCTTGCTGCTATATACTATAAGCAACCCATTATCCGTAAGGCATATAGTTTTCTTGAGCCTTACGTCAATCTCAATTTCCAAAAGCCGCCGAAAAGGCGGCTTTTGTCATTCTAAAAGGATCAACGGAGATTTTATTTCTCAAAAGGCGTACCTTCTGGAACATAAAAAGCCAATAGTCTAAAATTAGACGAGCTAGTTAAAGTTTTAAAGTGACACTTGGCACAGTATATATACTGTGCCAATTACAACTAAATACAAAAAAACACTCTTTTTTTAAGCGCCGTGTACGCCATTTTAAGGCGTGTAAATCTGATGATGGGATATTCATATGAATTTATTGAGAAAATTGATTTCAAGGCAACCTGGAGCTTTTAATAAGGTCCAGGAGAAGGAATCCACCCGTTAATCCGTGGATATCTATAAAATCCAATGAAACTTATATTTGATTATTTTAAAAAGATACTGCATTATGTATATATACATAATGCAAACTCACTTTCATTTTGATTTATATGTCATTTAAAGTATTCGCCGGTTAAGTATATATACTTAACCGGCGAAGTATAAACTTCGCAAAGGGTGGGAAAATAGTGCCTCGATTAAGTCGATTTGCTCTTATGGAACGAAACAAAGATGTCATTGCAAAATCCTTTTACGACCAAGGACAATCAGGCTTTTTTTCTCTTCCTGAGATTGCAAACTTCATTGAGAAAAATAAACCTGAATGGTCTGTACCTAATAAAACCAGCGTGATCGAAATACTCAAATTTTTAACTGGCGAAGAGATTCTTAAAGAGATAACAATTAAACTACCGCGTCGATCTACTGCCCGATATGCTTGGGGTTCTCCATCTGTTTACGAGATTGCTCTATCACTTAATAAAAATTCATATTTAACACACTACAGTGCATTGTTTTTGCATGGTTTGACAAACAACGTAACCAAAACTGTTTATACAAACGTAGAACAAGGCAACAAATCATACTATTATGATGATGATGACGATGATGAAGATGAAATGGAACAGAAAAACATCGACCTTGCTTTCTCAAGACCTATGAGAAAAACTAATCAGATAGCACATTTTGAGTTAGACAACACCAAATATCAAGTTTATATGCTAAACGGAAAATATCACGGTCGTTTAGGGGTTAAAGAACTAAAAATTGATAAGCTGCAATTGCCAATCACTGATATAGAAAGAACGCTAATTGATATCGTTGTCAGACCTAATTATTGTGGTGGAGTCGAGGAAGTATTAGATGCATTTATAGCAGCAAAAGGGAAATTTTCTGTAAATAAATTAGTCTCAAACTTAAAAAAAATGAAATATAAATATCCTTATCATCAGTTAATCGGATTTTATTTAGAAAAATCAGATTACAAACCAGACATCTTAAATTTGCTCAAACAATTTGAGATTAAATATAACTTTTACTTAACATACCAAATGAAAGAAAAATCATATTCGGACACTTGGAAAGTCTACTATCCCAAGGGATTTGCAGAATAAGAAAACAGAAAACTCCCTCTAAGAGGGAGTTTTCTGTTTTCTTATTCTGCAGTCGCAGCAATCTCAGCAATTTGTAAATCAGGTGTGTTGATAAGAGCCCACAATCGTTCTGCCATTTCAACCACATAATCAAAGTAATAGTCGTATGATTCCACTTGAACGCTCACGGTATCACGAACTGCGTTAAAATTGTCACGGTGAAACTCGCGATAACTCTCTATGCTTAACAAAAATGAAAGAGGAACTCTCTTTGCTGCAAATATTTCTCGTATGATGTGAATACTATCCAGGGCATAGACATTGACGGGAGATCTCCATTTTTCAACTATGCTATAGATATCAAAAAAGTCTCTCGCCCGAGGTCTGCGATGCGTAGGAACAATCTCTCCGTACTCCTCCGTCTGCTGGCAAATGGCACGGAGTTTTTCATACACGACCATGACCGGCGTATACACATAAACACTGTATTCCTCATTTGAATCATCTAGCGTCGCTAATTGCTTTGGAGCTACATATTCATACTTACTGATATCAACCGTTAATTTTTTCTCTTGTCCAGTTCCAACAACTGCAGCATGCCTTCGCATATTTTCTGTATCATGTTCGAGCTGCTCATACTTTTCTTTTTCAATGATTTTTAATTCAACCTTGTAGCCGCCCCAGAATTTTTCATACTCAGATTCGATGTTCTTTGGCTTAGCTTGAAGCTTGAAATCAAATACATGATAACCGCGCCCATTAAAAACACGATTAAAAGATGCCAGAAGCCTTGACTCGATATCTACTAATTCTTCTGCAGTAAAGTCATTTTCCATAGACACATCGATGTCCATAGATGCTCTATTGTTTACGTTATAGACGATATTTAACGCATTCCCGCCTTTTAAAACGAACCGCGAAAGAAACTCATCGTCGTAAAACAAAGAAATAATAACTAATTTTCGAATGTCATCAAGCTCGATAATGTTAGTAATCTCTTATCCCCACCGTTCTCTAGTACAATTACCTATTTAATCATAACAGGGGAGATATTTACTATAAAGCAAAATTTGGATCTCTTTCTGGTTTAAAAACTTTGTTACAGGAATCTAAAATCTGGAAGGATATGGCCTTGCATACGTCGAATCGTTCACTATAGCGAGGTGATCACGATATGAATAACGATTTTCAAACGTTCGAAAGGGTACTAACCTCTAAAGATATCGCGGCTATGATTGATATCGCGGAGTCCACTGTAAGGAAGTATGCTGCGGCGTTAGAGGGCGCTGGATATCCATTCACGAAGGATGGAGAAGGAGAGAAGGCTGCACGCATATTTACGGAAGCAGACGCTATGGTAATACGTCATTTAAAGGATCTTCGCGAGAAGACGAATATACCGGTAGAGCAAGCGGCACAACTCATCTCTGCCAAGCATCCAAAAGGCATGACACAGGTCGTAGCGTTCGATGATATAGCACCAAAGGTGGACCTTGATGCGGTAATTAATGCAATAAATGAACGACACGATAAACGATACAGTGATCTGGAATCGAAGGTAGACTCGTTAATGGACTTAAATAAGGCGCTACTTGAGCGATTGGATGAACGTGAGCAATCGGTACAGCAATTAACGGAAATTATGACGGCGCAGAAGGCGATTGCGGCCGCTAGTGAGGATCAGCGCGAGGAACGGGAAAAGGAAAGAGATGCGAAGCTTACGCAGGTATTGCGTGAGATCCAGGCGGCGAAGGCAGCCGCTAACAAATCGGTATGGTCGCGGTTATTTGGAAAACAATAGAAAAAAAGAGAATAATGATAAACGAAGTCGGGATGTTTGGTTAGTAAATAGGGCATGTAAATTATGGCTTTTACTAAATCTAGCAATATGCTATAGTTATTTTTGATAGAGGAAGTTTTTAACTAATCGTAACCTTTTGAAAAATAAAAAATCACTGTTCAAGTGGCTAGAGTTTCTCAGGCTCTAAGCTGCTTCGGATCCGACCCAATCGGAAAGAAACAGGCACTCTCACAATGATTTCTGCAGTAATCTATCGCTAGAATTACTAGCTGTAAGGTTATTGTACCATCGTATTGTATTCTGTTCAAGGATGCAATTTTAGCGAATTGTGTAGATTTTGCTTAGGCTAATCAAGCCCTGGTTTCTCTCTTGTAGAGGATCCAGGGCTTTTCTGATTTACTTTGGTTTCTCTGGACAAGGCCTAATGGCCGGTTCATTAAGCACTCATACATAAGTTGAACGTCAAAACTCAATATCAGGCGCACGAACTTTTTCAAGATTTTTTTGAAAAATAGACTTCGTGAGGCTTCTTTCCTATTGTCTTTTTTCGAGAATGGATTGAAGTACGCCGACGTGGAAAGCACTAGCAACACGAAAAACTTGGCAGAGGTGAGCTACGCCGATGCGGTAAAGTAGCGTGTATTCAGGAAAGCACGGAAACCATGCCCCCGTGAGAATACAGTCTAACGGGAGGACGTCGGTAAACGGTCTGGAGGTAGCCAAGCATCGTAAGATGGGAGGACGTATCAATCACACAGGATTGGCTTTGTGTGGCAAAAGGTACGTATAGCGTAAAAGCTATTGTTAGGGCATGGATGTTACGGGAACCTCGTCATACCTACGCTGTGGAGTCCTACATGAACACCTGCTCAGCACTTAACAGAATCGTTCTGTTTCGATGTACGGGTGGGTGTTCTATGCCCGTTTTCCTGAGCAAAACCGATCTATGGTGCCGTTTAAACCCTTGAAAGTCAAGAGAAAAGATCTAGAGATTACGTAACAGTTAGAAGTACCAGAGAATAAGTGAAAACATTTGAAGAGTTAAGTTTTTAAATAGAGGTGGCGGATGTAGCCCAAGCGGGAGCGTCCCCCGAGGGAGAACACGAAGAGTTTGTTTTATCAAAGATTTGTTTTTTTCACGGAGTAAAGTGTCTGTTACTAAAATACGAACAACAAAGAAATATTGGTGGATTTTTCTTGATAAATTAGAGTGGAGATCTTACAATAGAAACAGAAATGTTGGAGATTAAGTTACTCCGTTTGTACAAGTCTGGCGTCCTATTGGACTGCCCTTATGCGATTGTGAGCTATGCTTTGCAATTGAGAAGTACCTATGTGTTACCTATGTATGAAGGAGCCCTTCGAGTAGTTTTTATGCCTAGAATCCGTTTGTCTAGATTCGGGATAAAAACTACTCGAAGGGCTTTTATATTTGCTTAGAGTCAAAGAAACAAAGCGAATTTATCGCTTTTGTTTTCTTTGGCTTTTTTATAGATAAGGATTAGCTATGGAGCTACACAAGTATGAAAAGAGTTTCTTTATGGAGAAGAAGCCGAGCTCACACCAAGAAAGGCTTGCCTTTGCGTCGGTTGAGAAAAGTGAGTAGATAGAAGGATTGCTGTCCATTGTGCATGTTCTGCGAAGAAGACAGAGCCACATGGACAGCAGTTCTGGTTTCACGTGGAGTAAGGTTGCCATCTCGCACCGAGTAGGGCTTGCCCTGGCCGTGCAGCTGAAAAAGCGAGATACGTTGAAGATAGTGCCAAAGGTATAAAACGCAGCCTTCCGCGTGTGCGGTAAATGCGAGCCATATGGTTTAAAGCCATTGTTCCTTGAAACGTAAATAAGTAGCAGGATAGATGCAACGCCTTAGGAGGATCCGGCGCAGCCGGGCCTCTCTAAGGCGGGGTCCGGGGCTACCGCCCCGGCGCCGAAGGCGAAAAATCGTGGCGCAAAGACCCTAACGCGCTTTCGCTTGTTGGCCTTGATGTTTACAGATGATTCCCCCTAAACCCCTGGGGGAATCATCTGTAAACATCAAGGTCTAAGCAGCATGATAATAACTTTGTAGGAAGGATGAAAAGGAGTGGGGAGAGGCTCTTTAAAGAATCAGGTGCAGTCGGTACTTAAGGAGATTAATCGCATTGGATCCAGCAAACGAGAAGCCAGGCTAGCAGGTGTTAAGGAGAACATTCACTCGATTAAGTATTATCGCGATGTGCAAGGGACAGCAATTCGCTTTACCGAGTTTTGTCGGGAACAGTATGGGATCCGGAGTATTTATCAGCTGACGCAAGAGCATACGAAAGGCTATCTGCAGGCGCTGCTGGATAAGGGAGTGACGAATGGATACCTCATCAATGTGGAATCGCACCTGCAGAAGCTACAGAGTGGTATGCAGAAGTTTTCAGAGAAACTAGGGAAGTCTTCGGTGACATTTATTTCTGGTCGTCAAATATCTCCTGAACAGCGAGAACTACCGAAGAACCGAAGTTACACGCCAGAAGAAATATCGCGGTTGGAAAAGGTGATGTCACCTGGCGTCCGCACGGCGATGCAGATGAGTGTGAATTTGGGGCTTCGAGCAAAAGAAGTGGCTAACATTCGGGTGGAGCATATTGTGGAGCGGTCTGATGGCCGGCTGCAGGTACATATTGAGCAAGGCAAAGGGGTCACCAAGGGCGGCCGTTTCCGCGAAATTCCAGTTCCGGAACCTTATGAGGCTGCACTGCGACAGCTCATTAATGGGAAACCCTTGGAGCAGAAGATTCTAAAAATCAAAGAGGGGACGCTGCGATCCGGATTAAAACGGGCCTCCGATCGATCTCATGTTTCTTCAGCAGGCTGGCATGGTTTCCGTCATACGTATGCCCGGGAACGTCTGGAAACCATTCTCGGGGATCGTAGCAAGGAAGGAAAAGGGATGATTGGGCAGATGCTCGAAAATCGGTCTGAGGGACGCAAAGTGGATTCGGGGATCCGCGGTCAAGAGAAAGAGTTGTTTCAAAAGGTGAAGGCGGCTATTAATACGATACATCATGAATTGGGGCATGGGGATAATCGGTGGGGTCTTGTTGCAGTCTATATTGAGTTGAGAATCATGCTCGCTGGTAGCCTTTTAGAAGGTGGGAAATTACTAGAAACCGATTGGCATGTTGCGTAAATGATGAGCAGATATGATTTGTGAACTATAGGAGATTGAATTTTATAGCATATTTTACCCGTTATATTAATAGATTCAGTAGAAAAGTAAAGTAGGAGGCACTACATCTAATGGTCTCTTTACAAAGTAAGAAATTTCGCGAATTTATTGAGAAGTATAACAATGGTACGATGACTAAAGATGACGCAATGAATTTCAAAGCGGCAATGGTTGAAGCAGCCGAAAAAGTCGGTGGACCTCCTGTCGTAAGAAAACAATCAAGATTTTTCAAGTTTTTTTCGTTCCTCAAATTCAGGCATTTTTGAGCTTAATTTGTGTTTTTCATTCCGTGGAACAATGGCAAAAAAACGGCTCTGTTCGCATCATTTGCGACAGAGCCGTTCTCTGTTTCTCTTAAGATTGCTCGATATAGATGCCCAACTTAGTGAGAAATGGTCATGGACATCTTCACAAAATAGAGATTTTTGTACATATGTCTTGTTCAAGTAGTGCTATCTAACCCAAGTCCATTTATTAGAACTAGGGTTGATGGCATCTCAATTTAGAGCGACAGCTCACAAAGTTTGTTTAAACAGGTTTGATATGCTTTCTTTGCAGGCCAGCATCCTTTGCTTTGTTGGAGATATATCCAGTAGAACGACCTGTAGCAATTGAGATCTCATCATAAGAATATCTAGGCTTATGATTATAAGGGGATGTTTCTTGCAGCATTTCAATAATACGACTATCCGTCAGCAGGTCAATCTGTGATTTACTATCTTTAATTTCTCGTACCCTGTTACCATTTTCTTTTTCTAAAAATGCTACTCGACGCTTCAGATCATTAATTTCAGAGTTTGTTCTTCCCATGGTTTCACCTCTCTAAATTAGATGTTAACATCCTACATAATGATTTGAACAAATTATTCAAATGAAAATTAAAATGAATAATTTATTCATTTTAACCTTCGTGAGAAATAGTGGTTCACCTGTTAGGGAACACAGATCTGCCTCCCGATACCTTTCTAAAAGCATAAAAAGGAAATTTTTGTTTGATTACCCACACAAAATTTGATATAATTCAAACACTTTAGGATATAAATGATCATCAAATATATATAGGAACTATGTTCCTATATATCGTGCCCATAATTTTTTTTGGGAGTGAGACTGGTGGAACATCGTAAGTGTTACGAACTGAAAGACTTAATATCAGAAATCAAGAGCAGACTTCACGAAATAAATAATGCTTTTTTCAAAAGTAATATGATCTATCATATTTACAACGAATTAGGAATCATGTGGAGCATACTGCATCAATTCAGAATAGAAAAACAGCCTGCAGATGATGACCTATACTTCATGAGCATACAAAAGATAGCGATTAAATGTACTC
>NZ_AUGY01000163.1 GCF_000422905.1 Paenibacillus alginolyticus DSM 5050 = NBRC 15375 | reverse complement strand
GGACAACGCTAAAGTTATTGCGAATCTATTTCTATGATAGCTGGTCTAACTTTGTAAATGCTGTCTTTCGCCCGCCAAGTAGAACTTCAAAGGGTCGACAGAAGACGAGCAAGACAAAAGAACGGCTAAGTTCACAGCGCATCATAGTGAGAGAATAGCGGAGACACAAGAATAAAATGTAAATTAATGGTAAAAACGCGTCATTTTCTGTAGTCTTTACTTTTTTGGCTTGTACCCAGAAAAACAAAATGGTAATAAATACAATATATTTAAGTAATTGTATTTATACGTGAAGACTTACTGATCATGTCAGCTATTTTGCATCGGTAATGTATGATGTACAACTTTGCTACAACTGCAGCAGGAGGAAAGCCTAGTTTTCCAAATTTTTGATTAACTTTTTTTTCCATCAATACATAAAACGGAATAATTTGGGAAACCTACAAAAAAGGAATGGAAAGGAGGTAAGATTCACATGTATAGCAATCAAGGGAACCAACAAATTTCGGGCAAAGAGCTTTTGTATGTAGCTGATACGCTGAAAAATGAAGAGCTGTTAGCAAAGCTTTGTGTACAAGGTGCTGTGAACAGCCAGAGTCAGTCTTTGAAACAAACCTTGTCTCATCTTTCTCAGGAGCGTCTGCAAAATATTAGCGTCCTCATCAACACCCTACAGCAGCAATCAGGCATTACCCATTAATACGTACATAATAGGAGGTGCAAGAAGCCATGTATCAGCAAAACCCGTATCAACAACAGCAGCAACAGCAACAGTCTTACCAGGTACAAGCACAATTGAAAGACGAGGACTTCGCGAACTTTGTCCTTTCCGAATTGAAACGCAGTGCCCGTGAATATACGACTGCAGCTTTGGAGGCAGCTAATCCACAGATTAGGCAGACCTTCCAGTCGTTATTGCAAAAGACACTGCAGGATCAAGCTGCTGTATTTCAGGAAATCCAGAAGCTTGGCCAATATGAGATTCAAGCTGCTCCTCAGCAGCAGATTCAGCAAGAGCTGCAGAAACAAAGCCAGACCGCAGCTCAGCTGCAGTCTTTTGTACAACAAAATTTGAGTCAAACCAACGCGGTGAGCTATCAGCAGCAAGACCAGATGACGATTGCTCAGCAGCAACAGCAACAATATCAGCAGCAGAGTCAACAACAAAACCAGATTGCGGCTTTATATCAAACACAGACACCTATCCAACCCATGATTAGTGCCTCTCAATATCCTAATGCGGTGCACAGTAATCAAGGGCAAGGCTATTCAACCCATACACAGTCTTCACCCAATCAGACAAGTCAACAGCAAGCCTATATTAGCAACCTGCAAGGACAGAATTATCAAGATCAGAATTATGGACAAACGGGCTACGGACATTCTCAGGGTCAGGGCTATGCCGCATCAACCGGATACAGCGCATCTGAAAATGCGGGCATGACTAGTAAAACAGCAAGCTCCACCAACGCTTCCCGCAGTCAAACAAGTTCTCAGTCCTCGACGGCAGGAGAAAGCTCTTATCTCAATAAACAGCATGAGGGCAGTAAATACAGCTTCTAATTCGGTTAGCCTGTTCCCTCAGCACCAAGACGTCCTAGCTTCTAGCTATAGGGCGTCTTTTTTTATCAAACATCCCATCGCTCTAATATGTTTATTTATTTTGTCCCACTTTCTCATAATCATGGTATGGAACCAGCTTGTCACACATATATAAGGAACATAGGATGTCCAAACTTATGGGAGAAGGGTGCTAATGCTGATGAGAAAAACGTGGATTTACGGCGCAGCTACTTTAATTGTACTAGGAGCATTAACAACAGCGTGTGGTTCCAAAGAGGAAGTTGCTAGTAGTGGTGCGGCAAGCTTGAAGGACCCCAAGGCAGCGACTACAGTGGCCCAACAAGGGAAGACGGAAAGCAGTGTGAAGACGGTGACCTCAAACGGTAAGCCAGCCATCGATGCTGATTATAAAGTTGATGGCAGAAACGTTACGATCACCTATCAGACAAGTAATTTCCAGATAGCGGATCATATGGATCAGAAAGCCGTACAAGGTGAAGGACATTTGCATTTGTACGTGGATGGTAAGCAGAAGGCGATGATTGGCAAAACGGGTCCGTTAACTCTGACCAATTTAGCAACAGGCAAACATGAGATCAGACTCGAGCTTCAGCAAAATGATCATAAAGATCTCAATGTAGAGAAAATTCTTAATATTGAAGTAAAATAATTGGGAACATTTGTGCGTATTTAGTCAGAAAACAAGCTTGGAAGAAGATCAGGTAACATTACGTGCATATTCCTTGAAAAGGCGGGCGCTTAGCCCGTCTTTTGTCATTTGACACACCTGAATACGTAGCATAGACTGTTGATAGTATGGCAGTATTGTCGCCTAATCGGAGGGAAACAATTGATCGTCGATATACGTAAGTGGAAGCATGTATTTAAGCTTGACCCCGATCGTGAGATCTCAGATGAAGCGCTCGACCGGCTTTGCCAGTCGGGGACAGATGCGATCATGGTAGGTGGCTCAACGGGGGTAACTTTTGATAACACCGTAGATCTTCTATCTCGGATTCGTCAGTATGAGGTCCCCTGTGTGCTTGAGATATCTAATCAAGAGGCGATCGTCCCAGGGTTTGATTTATTCCTAATTCCGATTGTGCTGAATGCGGATGATCCAAAATGGATCGTTGGGCAGCATCATGAGGCGTTGAAGGAATATGGTTCTCTGCTCAATTGGGACGAAATTATTGCCGAAGGCTATATTATTCTTAATAGCGAAGCTACGGCTGCGCAATTAACATCGGCTCGTACGACCTTGGATACTAAGGATGTTGCGGCATACGCACGCATGGCGGACAAGCTTTTTCACATGTCTATTGTTTACTTGGAATATAGCGGTATGTTTGGAGATATGGAGTTGGTGCGGCGGACGCGACAAGTGCTGGAGAATGCCCGTTTATTGTATGGCGGCGGTATTGACAGCCTGGATAAAGCTCAGCAAGCAGCGGAGGTCGCAGATACCATCGTCGTTGGCAACATTATTTATAGTGATCTGGAGCAGGCGCTTCAGACCGTGAACTTTGATAGAACAGGAAGGTAACTTATGAACGAGACAGTCAATATTTTAGATGCGATAAAAAGGTTGAATCCCGAGCAGCGCAAAGCAGTCGAAGCTGTCGACGGCCCACTTCTGATTATGGCTGGAGCGGGAAGCGGGAAGACACGTGTGCTAACGCATCGTATTGCTTACTTGATCGGCACGCGCAAAGCGGCGCCATGGAGCATTTTGGCCCTTACGTTTACGAATAAAGCGGCTCGTGAGATGCAGGATCGTGTCGGCAAGCTGGTTGGCGGCAGCGGGAACGATATTTGGGTTTCCACGTTTCACTCCATGTGTGTACGCATGCTGCGCAGAGACATTTCACGCATCGGTTTCACCTCGAATTTTACCATTCTAGATTCCGGCGATCAGTTATCAGTCATCAAAACGTGCTGCAAAGAACTGAACATTGATACCAAGAAGTTCGAACCGAAGACTTTTCAAGCGGCCATTTCTACAGCCAAAAATGAACTCATCTCTCCTAAACAATTTGAAGATAAAATCGGTGACTACTTCGACGGATTGACCTCCAAAATTTATACGCTGTATCAGAAGAAGCTTAGAAGCAACAACTCCCTAGATTTCGATGACTTAATTATGGCAACCATTCATTTGTTTAATGAAGTTCCAGAGGTCCTGGAGTTTTATCAAAATAAATTTCAATATATTCATGTCGATGAGTATCAGGATACGAACAGAGCGCAGTATATGCTTTGTCAAATGATTGCGGCCAAACATCAACGCATTTGCGTTGTGGGAGACAGTGACCAGTCCATTTACCGTTGGCGTGGAGCTGATATTTCGAATATCCTTAATTTTGAAAAAGATTATCCGAATGCTACTGCTATTTTATTGGAGCAAAATTATCGGTCCACTTCTAATATTTTGCAGGCTGCTAATAAGGTCATTGCCAATAATACGGGACGTAAGCCCAAAAACTTATGGACGGATAAAGAGGGCGGCGTAAAGATTAAGCTGTATCAAGCCGATTCCGAGCACGAAGAAGGCTATTTCGTTACAAGTGAAATTAATAAAAATAAGTCCAATGGGAAAAAGTTCGGTCATCACGCCATTCTGTACCGGACGAACGCACAATCTCGGGTGATTGAGGAAATTCTCATTAAATCCGATATCCAATACACCATTGTTGGCGGCGTAAAGTTCTACGATCGGAAAGAGATTAAGGATATTTTGGCGTATTTGCGCCTCATCTCCAATCCGGACGATGATATTAGCTTGAGCCGAATTGTGAACGTGCCGAAGCGGGGCATTGGCGACACCTCGATGGATCGAGTGGCCGAAATGGCGGGACGAAGAGGTATTTCCTTATATGCCATGCTGGAGGAAGTCGATTCACTCGAGATCACATCGAAGGCTAAGCATGCTTTAGCCGATTTCCGTGAAATGATTGATAACCTGAATCGAATGGTTGAATACTTATCTGTAACTGAACTGACGGAGAAAATACTGGAGATGTCGCAGTACCGTCTGGAGATGCAGCGTGAGAATACGATTGAATCCAAGGCTCGTCTCGAAAATATCGAGGAATTCCTGTCTGTGACGATGGACTTCGAGAAGCGTAACGAGGACAAGTCACTCATTTCGTTCCTGACCGATTTGGCGCTTATCGCCGATATCGATACACTGGATAAAGAGAAGCCAGAGGAAGAACAAGATGCCGTTGTGCTCATGACGATGCACAGCGCCAAAGGTCTAGAGTTCCCGGTTGTCTTCATCATCGGGATGGAAGAAGGCGTCTTCCCACACAGCCGTGCCTTCGCCGATAACGAAGAGCTCGAAGAGGAGCGCCGTTTGGCCTATGTCGGCATTACGCGCGCCGAGCAAGAGCTTTTCCTCACGTGCGCTCGCATGCGCACGCTCTTCGGCCGCACCGCCGCGAACGCGCCGTCGAGATTCCTTCAGGAGATTCCGAAGGAACTCCTGGAGAACGTCTCGATGGGCGGCTCCATCGGCGGAGGCTTCTCGCGAGCTGGCCGCACCAGCTCGTGGGGCAGCAGCAGTGGCAGCAGCGCCACTGCCTCACAAGCCGGCCGCGGCTCCGCCGGCTCGTCCGCTTGGGGCACGCCGTCCTCGTTCGGACGGCCTAGTACGGGCGCGGCTGCGCCAAGCCCTGCAGCCGGGGCAAAGCCGCCTGCGTTCCGGGCTCCGCAGCCTGCCGCAGGCGGCGCGGTGCCGGACTACAAAGCCAGCGACAAAGTGTCGCATGGCAAGTGGGGCATCGGCACCGTTGTGTCAGTGAAAGGCTCGGGTGATGACACCGAGCTGCAAATTGCTTTCCCGGCGCCTGTTGGTTTGAAGCGCCTGCTCGCGAAGTTCGCTCCTATTACGAAACAATAGGAGCCGCTTTTCGCCTTTATTTGCCGAACCTACCCTATTTCCCATTAGAGAGGAAGAGCCCGTAATGACAGATGCCATCGCGGCAATGAAAACCCTCATCCAAGAAATCAACAAACACAATCATAACTACTACACGCTCGATCAACCGGCGATTTCTGATGCCGAGTGGGATGCTTTATACAATAAATTGACCGCGCTAGAGAAGGAGACAGGGATTACCCTGCCTTCTTCTCCAACCCAGCGCGTTGGCGGAGACATTCTCAAAGGTTTTGATCCACACAAGCATCTGGCTAGGCTTTGGAGCTTGGACAAAGCGCAAAACGCCGAAGACCTGCAGAATTGGCACACGCGTGTGCTTAAGCTAATTGCAGATTACAACAGCAAGAACCCAGAGAACCCGTTGCCAGACCCGACGTATGTGGTGGAATTAAAGTTCGACGGGCTCACGCTGAACCTTACCTATAAGCAAGGAGAGCTTGTCCAAGCGTCTACGCGAGGAAACGGTACGGTTGGTGAGGGCATTTTAGCCCAAATCAAGACGATCAAATCCATCCCGCTGGAAATCCCTTACAATGAGGGGACCATTGAAGTGCAAGGCGAGGGCATGATGTTCCTCTCTGTACTTGAGGCGTACAATCAGACAGCCACAGATCCGCTCAAAAACGCTCGCAACGCAGCAGCCGGAGCACTGCGCAATCTTAATCCCAAAGTGACGGCAGAGCGCAAGCTGAACGCTTTCTTCTATAATGTGGGTTACTCTGACGGCATTCAATTCGATAATCATTTCGATATGGTTCAGTTTCTTCGTGACAACCATTTTAAAGTGAGCAACCGCACACGGTATTTCAGCACGATTGAAGAAGTAAGCGCAGAGCTGGAGCAGATTGCTGAAGAACGTCTTAGCTTTGATTTTCTGATTGACGGAAGTGTCATCAAAATTACAGACATGCGCACAAGAGAAGTGCTCGGCTACACCGAGAAATTCCCTCGCTGGGCGATTGCCTATAAGTTCGAAGCCGAAGAAGCGACAACAATCCTGCAAAGTGTATCTTGGGAAGTTGGCCGCACCGGCAAAATCACACCGTTAGCCCGCGTTGAAGCCGTGGATCTCGCTGGCGTAACTGTACAGAACTGCACGCTCAACAATGTCGGTGACATCGAGCGCAAAAACCTCAAGCACGCCTTAGGCAGCCTCGTCTACATCCGTCGCTCCAATGACGTCATTCCTGAGATTCTAGGTAAAGTCACCGAGGAGAATGACGGTGAGGAGATTGTAGCTCCGACGCATTGTCCTTCCTGCGGCAGTGAGCTCGAGATGCGTGGTGCGCATCTGTTCTGTTTGAACCGTCTCGGCTGCAGTCCGCAGCTGGTTGGGCGTATGGCGCATTTTGCTTCGCGCGATGCGATGGATATTGAATTTTTCAGCGAAATGACCGCTTCACAGCTGCATCAAGAGCTGGATGTCCGCGATCCTGCGGATCTGTACACCTTACAATTCGAGGACCTCGTCAAGCTCGATCGCTTTGGCGAGAAGAAGGCCCGCAACCTGCTTGATGCTCTAGAAAAAAGCAAATCGCGCGATCTAGCTTCGTTCCTCTATGCCTTAGGCATTCCCAACTCGGGTAAAACCACGACCAAGGTGCTGGCAGACTACTATCGCAGCTTACCGAAGATTATGGCGGCTACGCCTGAGGAACTAATCGGGCTTCCGGATGTAGGTGGAATAGTAGCTGAGAGTATTTATTCATTCTTCCGTGACCCTGTGATGGTATCCAGCATTGAGCGTATGCTCGCTGCAGGTGTGAACCCGATAGCCGAAGAGCCGACGGTTGTTTTGGCTAGCCCTGACAATCCGTTTTTCGGAAAAACCATTGTCCTCACAGGTACGCTATCCACTATGGGACGTGACGAATGTGCCAAAAAGTTGGAAGCATTAGGGGCTAAGATTACTGGAAGTGTTTCTAAGAAAACGGACATCGTGATCGCAGGGGAAAGCGCCGGCAGCAAGCTTACGAAAGCGCAAGAGCTTGGTATTCGGATCATCGAGGATGAACAGGAGCTTTTGCAGCTTTTAGGTGAAGGCTAAATGACAAATAAGGGGACAGTGCCATGCCGAATAAACTTCATATCGTGAATGGAGACGCTTTTGGAGATAAGCTGCGTGCTTCGGGTATCGATGGAGACATATTGGTGTGGCGCGAGTCACTATATGAAGGACCTATCGGCATGCAGATGTCGGATAGTGTCCTTTTAACTATTAGGGCGGTCTATATGAATCGCCAGCATGGCATCCCTCAGGAAATGTTCAACTCCACTACCTTGGAGCAGGAAAAAGCGCTGGACAAGCTTGCGGAGGATGTAGACGTAATTGTCCTGTGGTTTGAGCATGATCTATATGACCAATTGATGCTTTGTTATTTGCTATCGAGATTATTCGCTCTCCCTGATCGATCCTATAAAGTATCTTTGTTAAGTATCAATCAATTTCCTGGCGTTGAGTTATTTCATGGCTTAGGTCAATTAGACGTCATTCAAATTAAGCAGCTCCACGACAAGTGGTTGCCTGTTAATGAAGGACAGCTTCTCCTGGCCTACAAGGTTTGGACAGCCTACTCAGCTTCTGAGCCCCATCTTATGGCGACTTTATTGGAAGAGGATCTATCTGCACTGCCTTTTCTTAAAAAAGCCCTAGAGGCCAATTCAGAGCGCTATCCATCTATGCAAAATGGCTTGAACACCATTCAACAGCTCATTCTTGAGCTGATAGGGGACGGAGAGGTTCCCGTTCTGTCGTTATTTCAAAAAGTAAGCAATGCAGCCAGTCATTACGGCCTTGGTGATTTGCAGTTCTGGGCTATTGTGGATAGTATTCGCAAATGTGATGTTCCGCTGGTCCGTCTTACTGGCGGGGACAAGCTGCCGAGTTACGGCGAATCGCTGCCAGCTCAATTTGATAATTGGCAGTTGCAAAAGACTGAAATGGGAAAACTAGTTCAAGCAGGTGACCAAGATCATCTATACCTGAATGGCATGGACGATTGGATTGGCGGCGTTCATTTGTTCGGGAAAAAGGGGTTATGGCGCCGAAACGCTGCAACCACGGGGTTTTTAAAGATGTAAGATAATGGATGAACAAAGTTGCTTGCAATTCGTTTTGAAACCTGATAATATATGTTCTTGTCACCGCAACAAGCGATGCATTAACGCTTTAAACGGTAACGCATTAAAGCTCCTTGAAAACTGAACAAATGAATGAAGCAAATCAGCAAATTCAGTCACGCAAGTGACTACAATTGAGATTGCAAAATCTCGCTAGCAACGCAAATGAGCAATTAAGCTTTCAATAGTTTTACTATTATGGAGAGTTTGATCCTGGCTCAGGACGAACGCTGGCGGCGTGCCTAATACATGCAAGTCGAGCGGGTTTACCCTTCGGGGTAAGCTAGCGGCGGACGGGTGAGTAACACGTAGGTAACCTGCCTAT
>NZ_AUGY01000162.1 GCF_000422905.1 Paenibacillus alginolyticus DSM 5050 = NBRC 15375 | reverse complement strand
CCTAGATTTCGCAGTTGAACCTCAATAAAATTGTCAATAGAAGTTGAAAAGGTGCGCCAGATCAAGGAAAATGGAAGTTATCGAGACCACCATAGACCCTTGAGAGGAGCACCCATAAGGTGAATATTAAACGAAATGTATCCACAAGTAAAGAGATGAATGTAGAGTTTTCGCTTCCCAATGCCACAACATTTGGCGGGGCACTCCCCGTGTTAACCTATATGAAAAAATTGAAGATTGAGAATCACTTTGCCGATGCGCTTACGTTTTCAAAGGGACCCACGGCTACGTATACGTTGCCTCAAATATGCCTGACCCAAGTTGCAGGAAGACTGCTTGGAAAGGAACGCATTTGTCACTTCGAAGAGATGGAGAAGGATACGTTTTTGGCTAGAGAACTAGGTCTTGCGGGCGGCAAATTACCCGACACGACGATCTTATACAGAGACTTGGATCGTTTCGACTCTGATGAAAAAATTCAGATGCTTAAGCTTGTCAATGATCAGGTGAACTTGCGACAACTGAAGAATCAAAAGACGGTTATTCTGGATTTCGATTCTTCCGTAGAGACGCTCTATGGTCACCAAGAAAAAGCCGCTGTAGGTTACAATCCAAGAGATCATGGGAAAGCAAGTTTGCACCCGCTGCTCTGCTTCGACGGTGTCAGCCATAACGCCTTGAACTTTGAATTACGTGCCGGTAATGCCTACACGTCAGATGGCACACCCGAAATGCTGGAAGATACTTTGAACCGTCTGCCTGACAACATCGAAACCCTTTATTGCCGTGGAGACAAGGGATTTGGCAGCGAGGAGATGTATGCGGCATCTGAAGGGAAGATGATCGGCTATGTCATCAAGATGAAACGTAGCAATCCCTTGTTCAAACTGGCGCTCAGCAGACCATGGTGCCGATTTTATGAGGGAACTCACATTATCGAATACACGGAGTTTGAGTACCAAGCGAACGGTTGGAGCATTCCCCGCCGCATTCATCATTGCTGTTCGTACCAAAGAAGTCGTGGACGAGGATCAAATGGCCCTTTTTCCAGAGTATGGCTGGGAATACGAATGGATCGTCACCAACCTTCTCTGGGAGGGAGAAGATATATGGCGTTTCTACAACCATCATTGCGGGATGGAAAACTACATCAAGGAAGCGAAGAACGGCTTTGCCTTAGACGCCATCACCAATGACGGTTTTTACCCAAATGCTGCTGATGCCATGTTGAAACTCATTGCTTACAACGTATACCAAGGATTTAAAAGCGAGGTTGCGCCAGACGCAGCAAAGTGTTACACAGTCTCTCGCATGAGAAGGGTCTTTTGGATCATACCAGCGATACTTGTTTCGCATGCAAGACAATGGACGCTTAAGCTGTGGGATGGCTTTGCAAAGAATGCGTTGTGGATAACCATGCTACAACGATCCCGTCACATCACCTGACGACAAACGACAACTGGAAACGAAGTTGTAACCCCTTGCTGGGAGGGGAAGCTATACCCTTTATAGGTTCATAACCCAAATTCATAATCCAAATTTGCATGCTTTTGGCATTTTCCTTGTGGATAATGTTATGCACATCCTAAGTTATTCACAGTGCGAAATCTATAATATATATATCAGATTCAGAAGTCTTGCTTCTCATTTACAGATACTTGGGAGGGATAGTCAACATGGACAAGCAGTTCATAAAGAGGTTACACACGCTCAATCGTCGCGACGAATTGAGATCAAGACTACTGATTGAAGGTATTAAACTCACTCTCAAACGAAAAAAGAAATTGACTTTATTTGGTAGGATTTTTAATCATAAAAAGAAAACAGTTATCGCTAAAGGATGGAACTAAAATGAAGCGAGCGGCGTTGACGCCGAAAAAACCTCCGAACGTCGGTGAACCGCGTTCGGAGGTTTTTTCGTCAAGATGCGGGCAGCGATTTGCTGCGAATACGCTCCATGATCAGAATCACGACCGGAAGCGTAACGATGAACCGCACAATTGCGGAAAATCAAACGCAATGCTTCATGATTAACCGTGATATCGCCGCTCACATCGGCGAGATTGTATAGCTCCATGTCGGTTTCATTCCTTCCAATGATATCCATTGGCATATCATTTGCAGAATGCCGCCTCCATATTCCGTATATATTCAGTTTATACAATCATCGTATGCTATCGGAAGTTGAACAAATCATTTTAATTCCGAGGTGTTGATAATCATGAAAACAACAAATGCAAAAGAACAACAACGCATTGCAATCGTAGGGGCAGGTCCAGGAGGATTGACGTTAGCCCGGATCTTACAGCGGCACGGCATAAAAGCCGTCGTCTATGAACGCGAGCCATCCCGCGCCAGCCGCCAGCAAGGCGGTTCATTAGACATTCACCACGATACTGGACAAAAGGCACTAAGAGAGGCGGGTTTATTCGAAGAGTTTAAAGCGCTCGCCCGGTATGAAGGACAAGACTTTCGCCTTCTTGATAAAACAGGCAAAATCTATTTGGACGAGATAGCTGAATCCAATGAAGGGGATCGCCCAGAAATAGATCGCGGAACGCTGCGCGAGCTGCTATTTAACTTCGTCGACTCTGATTGCATTCACTGGGGGCACAATTTGATCCAAGCGATTCCTTTGGAAAATGGCATGCATGAACTTCGCTTTGAGAACGGGCATGTTGATCATGTCCATCTTGTCATAGCTGCAGACGGCGCCTTCTCCCGCATTCGTCCGCTTCTTACGGATTCTGTACCTGAATATACCGGTCTAAGCATGATTGAGTTTTACCTGGATAATGCCACTATCGCTCATCCGGAGATCGCTGCTTTTAACAGACGAGGAAAACTGTTTGCCCTTGCGGATCATAAGGGTATATTGGGGCAGTTGAATGGAGACGGCCGCATCTGCGTGTATTTGGCATTTCAAATTGAACGAGATTGGCTGGATACTTGCGGCATTCCGTTCGATCAGCCAGAGGAAGTGAAACGGCAGCTGTTGCAGCATTTTAACGATTGGGACGAGTCGCTTAAGAATTATATCCGAGCCGCTGATGGCCCTATGCTCCCTAGACGCATATATATGCTGCCAGTCGGTCTCAAGTGGATCCACAAACCGGGCGTGACGCTGATCGGTGATGCGGCGCATCTGATGTCTCCTTTTGCCGGAGAAGGCGTGAACTTAGCGATGCGGGATGCCATGGAACTGGCGTTGTCCATCGTTCAGCATAGCGATGTCAATAAAGCTGTCGAAGCCTACGAAAAGAAAATGTACGCATATTCGTCCAAATCAGCTGAGGAATCGGATGCGAATCTCAAGCTCATCTTCTCCGATGATGCTGCAGCCAAATTGATGGATCTAATGAACCAATATCATGATCATCCATGAACTCCCGACCTTTAATTTACTAATAGCACTGATTTAGAGCGAAACATCATCGGAGAAATCCGGCGGTGTATTTTTTTTGAGTATTTAGGCATAAGCATGAAAAATGGCAGAAAAAAAACCAGCTTAAGAGGCTGGTTCTTCTTGTTTCCGCTCATTATGATTTTCTCCCCAAGCACACATCACTTCTGCTACAGGGATCAATGTTTTGCCATAATCACTAAGTGAATATTCTACTTTTGGAGGGACGGTAGGGTATACGGTTCTTTCGATCACGCCTTCTTGTTCCAAGTCTCGAAGATGCTGCGTAAGCATTTTTTGGGAGACGTCAGGTATAAGCTTTTCCAGATCGTTATACCGCTTAGTGGATTCCATCAAATGCCATAAAATCATCGGCTTCCATTTTCCACCTAAAACATGAATAACTGTTTCGATTGGGCATTCGCGCTGATGAATCATTGATAAATCACTCCCTTACCTTAAGTAAGTGCCGTACTTTAAAGTGCGTTCTTAACAGAATATTATTACCGATATACAATAAAGTCAATCAAATTGAATCGAAAAAAGGAGACGGACAAATGAGTAAATCTTATTGGGGACCAAGGTCAGTAACATTTTGGTTTGTGGGTGTTGTTACGCTGTTGATGTTGTTTTTAGGAGTAAGAGGTTTTATCCAGCCAGAAGCTGCGATTCGAGGTTTTGGCATACCGTTGCATGACACTGCTGATAGATATCTTGTTCACATAAAAGCAGATCGCGATCTTTCTATTGGTATCTTCCTACTAGCCTTGATGGTACTTCGTATGAGAAAAGCATTACTTGTTTTAATGTTAACTTCTATTTTAATGCCTATAATTGATGCCATATTGGTAATTACGAATGCAGTAGATAAAACACCTTCCTGGATTCATATTGTTACTGCGTTATATGGACTTGTTGTAGGTTGGATGTTGTATCGAGAAGAACAACGAGCCAAAACAGCATAGAACCGTATCATCATTAGTAGGATATTTTCCAAATTAAGGGAGGAACTACATGTATATTTACCTGTTATTCATCCATATCATCTCCGCCGTGACGGCTATTGCCGCAGTCATTAGCTATCCCTTGATTATGAGCAGCGCCCGGACAGTGGTTCAGGCCAAGTTCGCACTTGCGCTTCTGCAGAAAATGGCAATCCTGCTGAAATTCGGCGGTACACTGCTGCTTCTTACAGGCCTAGCGCTTGGCTTTATGGAAACCTATTTGTTCCGAGAGGTGTGGTATGTGGTCTCGATTGCTATCTTCATTGTCATTCTTGTCATCTTGGCTGGTCTGCTTCCCGCCGGCATCAAGCAGCAGCTTACGCTGCTGCAGCAGACGCAGGGCGATGATCTGCCTGACGCGTACAGAGTGAGCCGCAAACGCTCCGCCAGGTTGGAGGGGGTCGCGAATCTTGCGGTGTTCATCTCGATTTTACTAATGGTGTTCAAACCCTTCTAAGCTCGGGGCTGTACGTTTGCGCGTTTTCCGCGCTTATGCAGCACGGACGTTTAGCTGAGAAGTCGATTTCCGGCTTCTCAGACTCTTTCAACGAGCTTCGGCTCGAGGAACTCTCGCTGAAAGCACGTTTTTCGCGCTTATTTGTTCTTTTAGGGACAGGAGAGTTTTAATAATACAGAAACTTTCCAAAATGGTGGGCAGAATGCGTGGTAAAATTATTAACAAATGAATTAAGAGGGGGGATATCAATTAATGAAAATCAGAACGGAAAGAATTAGTGACTATGAAGAAGTATTTCAATTGAATTATTTGGCTTTTCAGAATAGGGAAGATGAATCCAGGCTGATCGAAAGAATTGGATTATCGGACCAATTTATCCCTGAATTATCTCTTATTGCAGAAGAGAATCATCATATTGTAGGCCACGTTGTATTTAGTAAAGCAGAAGTAGTTGACGAAGAAAATAGTCATGAAGTCATTGTACTTGCTCCTATTGCAGTGATGCCAAGTCACCAGAAAAGAGGAGTAGGTAGCAAACTCATTCAAGAGGGTTTAAAAAGGTGTGCAGAATTAGGTTATGAATTTGTTTTCTTGATAGGACATCCCACTTATTATCCTAAATTTGGATTTAAACCAGCGAAAAAATATGGTTTTGAACTGAAGCAATTTCGTGTACCTGATGAAGTCTTTATGTTCTGTGATTTAAAAGAAGGAACGGCAACCCAACAAATAAAAGGTGAGTTAGTATATCCTAAGTCATTCTTAATATAAATTTCGAACGATTTTCTAACAAAAAATAAGTGCTTAATAAACAAAAGGATAGGGGATTATTCATGCAAACCGTTTATGTTTTGTCGGGACCAGCGGGAATTGGAAAATCAACGACTTCAAGAGCATTGGTAAATGCTTTAAAAAACAGTGCCTATATTTCAGGAGATCATATAAGCCATATGCATGTAAATGGTCGTAAGAAACCATGGGAAAGCAAAGATGAGCTATCTCTCATTTGGAATAATATCTTGAGTCTAACTGAAAATTTCGTTACCAACGGAGTAGATGTTGTTGTCGATTATGTTACTTTTCCAGAAGATGTCCTTTGGTTAAAAGATAAGCTGGCGGAATTTAATGTTAATGTTGTCTATGTGGTTTTGTGGACAGATATTGAGACGCTTTTAAAAAGAGACCAATTGAGAAAGAAAGAACATCAAATGGGAGAACGATGCCTGATACTAATGGAAGAGTTCAACAAATCAGGATTAGACGCCAAATATTTGCTTGATACAAGTAAAAAAAACGCAGAAGATTTGGAACAGGTTATAGAAGAAATTATGAACAATAATCAATTCAGATTGGATTGACTCCTAGGACAGAACGAATACGAATATGACGATTGTCACCTCGATCCGATGACTTGATTCACTTTTGATACACACTCTTAAAGGGGATAATAAGATTATAAAATCCTTTAAGGGAGTGTTCATTACTATGAATTCAACAGTATCGATGATGATTTCGGCTTTAATTTTTTTCTTTATCTTGCGTGGACAATTAAGCGGCATGCGTAAGCCGTTAAAAACATCGGGAGTAACGTTGCTATTGCCTATCCTATACATTTCTACTTCGCTTATGCAATTGTTCGATCCATCGCTGCATATCCGCGAAGAGCAAGTAATCATTGCTTTGTTGATTGGTATGATTGTTTCGATTCCGCTTATCTTGACGACCAACTTTGAAGTTCGAGACAATGGCAACACGTTTATTAAGCGTAACAAAACGGTTTTTGTGCTGCTGATCGTGATCTTTGCACTGCGTTTCCTCGCGATTGCGACTATAAAATCAATTGTTCCAAGCACACTTAGCTTTATGTGCAACCTGATAACCTTTGGCTACATCGCGACTTGGCGGATTATTAGTTTTATTAAATTCCGAAGTGTCAGCTCGAAGCAAGCTGTTCTGAATGTTTAACACAAATAAAGCAGGCGCTGCAGCGGCCTGCTTTGTTCATTGTGAAGCACGAGGTTCATTTCATTTTATCAAAACCTACTTTAAAGATAATCATCAATAATCCAGTATAGGGTACCGACATGAGCAAGCCCAATAACGGTTTGCGATAATGAATACGCAGCATGATAAACATGATCATATCGAAAAAAGATGACCAAAATAGGTTCCATCCGTTGTGATATGTGATTGATCCACATTTTACAGCTACAAATTCAAGCAACACAAAAATACCAGTGAAAAAAATGATGTAATAAGCCTGGGAAAGAAGTTTGCGATTTCGCGAGTAGTTCGATAGGTATATCCAAGTCGATACAGGCATGCCAATCAGAATAAGTAATAGGATCGGAATCGTGGCAACCGGAAGACCATTCGGCTCCATTTGCCAAAGTTGATATTGATAACAGATCAACTCATAGAGACCATTACTTAACGCAGCAAAGAGGAGTGTTGGATAGTACTGCTCCCAGTTTCGGTCCGCAAACCAAAGAGCTGCTAGCAGCCATAAAACCGAGTATAAAATCGCAACCAAGGGATTTCGAACTCCTTTGTATATGTTAAGTCCTTATTATTCCAATTCATCCATCGTTCATACAAATGTTATTTGTACAGATATCGTTAAAGGTGTAAACAACAAATAACGAGTTCAATCCTATACGAGCAGTCTAAAACTATATGTTCTAGTTTTGGACTGCTTTTTTATTTTCCAAGTAACGCACAGATGACTTTCTTTTGGTAAATTTCACAGTAATTGATAAGCCAATATTATCCCTCAAAAAGAGAAATGTTGCCTATTAAATTCTTCCAATGAGCAATAGAATCACAAATAGAAGCACAAAAATTGGTTGGTTTGAATGCGTTTACAATAACGGGCGAGCTTGTTTTTGTGTTTCGGATTGCAGACTGCAAGAGAAGGAGGAAGAACGCGATTTACTAAAATTCGGGAGGGATAATGACGAATGAAAATGACGAAAAAAATGGCAAAGAAGTTGATCAATCTCACGATTCTACTGACACTTATGTTCACCATGCTGCCTAGCATGATCTTTGCAGCAGCATCGGGTGCACCTGGAACGCCTAACATGAATCAAAACAACTGGGATAACAGCCCGA
Organism: Paenibacillus alginolyticus DSM 5050 = NBRC 15375; assembly: GCF_000422905.1. Lineage (GTDB taxonomy): Bacteria > Bacillota > Bacilli > Paenibacillales > NBRC-103111 > Paenibacillus_E > Paenibacillus_E alginolyticus. The sequence continues at coordinate 1,148 of NZ_AUGY01000162.1, read as the reverse complement.
ACTACACCATTGGTTTCGATATGTGGTGGGGAAACAACGGTTCATCTTGGAAATTATATGAGAACGGTGCTGTCATACACACAAGCACATTGACTGATAATTCTCCTAATGCCCAATCGGCAACATTTGCTTTCACAAATAAACCATCCGGTACTTATGTGTACAAAGTTGATCTAATCAACTCCTTCGGCACACAAACTTCCGGCAACCTGACTTATACAGTTATAAACGGCGGGGGTGGGGATCTACAAGCGCCTTCTGTACCCGCTAATCTTGTTTCCACAGGTAAAACCTCGACATCCATAGCTTTGAGTTGGAGCGCTTCAACTGACAATGTCGGCGTAACTGGCTACGAAGTATACGACGGCAGCACAATGCTTACAACGATAACTGGCACATCCTTCAATGTAACAGGACTTACGGCAAACACGTCCCATACATTCACTGTGAAAGCGAAAGATGCAGCTGGCAACAAATCGGCGGCTAGTAACGCAGTTACTGTAGTAACAGATCAAGCACCTGCTGATACGCAAGCTCCAACCGTTCCAACGAACTTGGCCGCAGCAGGCACGACAGCTACTTCGATTACCTTGACATGGACAGCTGCTTCAGACAATGTTGGAGTAACGGGCTATGAGGTTTACGCAGGTTCTACACTGAAAGGCTCTGCAGTAGGAACAACGATCAATGTTACAGGCTTAACACCTAACACAACGTACAGTTTTACTGTAAAAGCCAAGGATGCAGCTGGTAATTTATCTGCTGCAAGCAGCGCTTTAACTATAACTACGACCAATGCGTCTACGACCTACAAGTGTTTATGATCAAATGAAAAGGGATGGTTTTATCATTAGAAAATCCCTGGTGTGATCATCAGGAATTCCCTGGTATGATCATCGAAAAATCCCTGGTCTGAGCTGGAAATTCTTCTGTGGTATTTGAGAGATTTCAGCCCCTTTCGGTCATCCAATTGACGTACAATTCTTCTTGCAGAGATGCAAGGAGGAGAAAGGATGATGAAGAGCATGGAGCAGATCCACCGAGTCAAAGAGTTACAAATGCAGCAACAGGGGCCCTATCAGATCGCCAAGGAATTAAAGATGGATGTGAAAACCGTCCGCAAGTATATGGCCAAAGAAGACTTTTCT
>NZ_AUGY01000161.1 GCF_000422905.1 Paenibacillus alginolyticus DSM 5050 = NBRC 15375 | reverse complement strand
GTGGCAGCATATTTGCGATAGTAATTACAATACTGGGTGTACATGAGGGGGATCTCTCCGCCTAAGCGACAGTTCTCACAATATTCGCTCCAGAGCAAGCTAAGAGTAACGCCACTCTTGGCTAATTCCCTATGCATATATTCACAATCCGGAACTTTTCGTGAAGATGTCTGAGCCTTCTCAGGAAACAAGAGATACTGAAGGTCAGCTTCTACCATATCCTCCGGTAGTGGCCATGATAGCTCCTTTTCGTTTGCACGTTGTAACACCTCGGAGACGGTGTTGCGTGAGCATTGAATACTCGAAGCGATACTGCGCTGACTCAGCCCCATGCTATTGAGCCTTAAAATTTCTCGATACTTGGTCATTTTGATGACCTCCCGTTGGTATTTGTGCACTTGCTAGGCAGACGCACATCTGTACATTCTACCAACGGGGCGGCTCTCTCTACTAACATAGTGGCTCTAATAGATTAACGTGGTGGCTCTCACTCATTAACTCGATGGCTCTATGGCACCGAAATATTCAATATCAACGACAAGAAATGACGGAAAAGGCCACTCAAGACGTGTCATTTGATTCCTATTACTCCAAGCTGCTGGAAACAAATTCATTGGTATTTCGATTCCGTGTAGAGAAAATTTTGATTTTGATTCAATTATTCTACTTGATCCCGAACTTGTATTTACGTTTTCATCTTCATCAATTTCTATTGATTCTGTAGATTTTGAAATTGCATTTGTACTTGTGGTAATAGACGTGCTTAAAGTGAACGATTCGGAAATGCCTGAAATATAAACTTCTCTTGAAGATATCGCTATTGTTTCAAGAGGCATTTTATACTGCTCTAGAACCCCAATAATGACCTTACCATCAATCCCAAGTTCTAAATCAGAAATATTTAACTCGAATTTCTTTACATAATTATAATCTGACCAATTAAAGTCCTTGTAGAATCTTGAACTTGTGTTTAAAAAAGAATCGGATGTATGTATCTGTTTTTCGTTTTCAAACTTTATTTGAATTGGAAAGGGTGGATTGGGAATTGTTTGGAACACAAAATCGAAAAATTTTTGTTTGTTCAAATGTTTCCATGGATTGTCTTTATGTAAAACAAGTTCTGTTGTTGTTCCTGGTTGTTTTCTTTTCCCAGATTGTATCCAAAAGATACTTTCATGGCCCTCTACTATAACTTGAATTGGTTCGCTTGAATCATGTAGATCGTATAAACGTCTTGTGTCGATTTTTAATGTATCAGATATCATAAAGCAAGAAAGAACACCAATCCCGAATCTTGAGGTAGGAGTGAAACTCATACCAGCCTGAGATCTTAAGTCATAAAAATCAGCAGATTTGTAAAAGGAGGATCCAACTTTGGAGTAATAGTTATCAATTATGTACTGATCCATACCGATGCCATTATCAGTTACTATTAGAATATTCTCGTTACTTTCAGTTTTAAATTCAACCGAAATAATAGGCTCGAATTGATTTCCCCAAGATTTTTCTAACGCTTGCCTTACTAAACAAGCATCAATTGAGTTTTGTAGTAGTTCCCTTAATGCAACTTCCGGATTACCATACAATTTAGTTCCCATTAGTAGTTCTATGACCTGAGTTTTACTTAATGTAAATTGAGTATCTCTATATTTATAAACAGGCTTTCCATACAGATCGATCTTAGCTCCTATTTTAGATCGATCAACCTTTGGAGGAAATTTTATATAGTAGTGTTCAGGAAAATTGACTCTCGATTGGTCGCTTAAATTTGCTAATACAGAATTGCAGGAAATTAATTCTTTATCGATAAAATCACAAAAACGATGAATTGTTGCTTCAATAGCTGGATGTTCGCACCTAGCTTGAAAAATTATATTATTCGCTGATATATTCCAGGCATCAACCGAACGGTGTTTCATCCATTCTTTTAATGAAACGGAATTTCTAACTCCTAAATGAGAAAACAATACCGTAGGGGTTCGTTTAGCATCAAAATCTAAGATATCAGATAGCCGGAGTACTACCCCAATAAATGGTAAGCAAGCAAATATGTCTGGACCACATAAAAAAGATCTATCAAGCTCTAAAAGTGAAAGTGCCTCATCATTATGGCTAAAACACAAAATTGCAAATTCATTTGTCAAATCAGTATCTCTATACTTAATCTTTCCATCCCATTCTTCAGCAATTATTGTTCTAGACCTATCTGCATGGGTTATCCTTATATACTCAGAAATAAGGTATTTCTCTATGATTGAAGCTTTGTTATGCAAACCGCTTTCACGCAGTTTTTTTATTTCAGCTTGTTTATCAGGGCGAGCATCTGAAAAGCGTTTAAATTTTGCATGTTCTGATAATTCCCATTCGGTAGGTTTATCGCCGATCCAATTTTCCTGCCATGCTCTTATTTCTTGTTCGGAGGCTGCCATTCCAATATCATGAAAAAAGGAAGTTAGAATTAGAAGCATAAGTTCTGGTATTGACAATTTTTCAAGTGTATTTTCTGGGATAATTCGTTCCATTAATTTTAATACACGAAATAGATGATCTCCATCGTGTAAAGTGAATTCCTCCATATGGCGAAGAACTAATTTGGTTCTTTGATAAGCATAAAAAGTAGCGTCATCTATTAATGATAACACCTGTTGTCCAGAAGGATCATATTCTGATTTTCGTTTTAAAATATTAAAAATGTTATTATTTGATAATCTTGCTTGTGTTTCTTCACGCCAATCATCAGTAGGAATTGAAACCATTAATCTCGCTCCTTACTTGAATCTATTGAATTAAAAAATCATATGCGCTGATTATAACATAGTTATATTTCTAATATGATCTTTCAATAAAACTTGATCATTCCTACCTCAATAACTAACATAATCCAGAATAACCCGCGGTGAGGAGTTGTTATAAGATGATGTAAAGAAAACAAAAGACCAATCCACTTATTTGAGGATTGGTCTCTTAAGTTAATAAAGTCCAAGTTATATGATACTAATCATAACTGCCACATAGCTTACCACTGCGAGAATCAGCCCCATACAAATGACCATTAATGAAACTTTCTGTCTTTTGACAAAAACGAAGAGCATGGTGAAAACAAGTAGGGCAGCTAGCAGCAGGAGAACAACACTCCATAAATTCACCCCGATTTTAATCATAAAATCAGCAGGAAGTTGATTAAAAAATGTAAAAAAACTAGATGGTTGTGTCAACTTGATTGTATTTTCAAAAATTAATTCATGAGTGGGATACTGTTGTCCCATTACTGAAGTAGCCGATAGAACTAGAATGGCCATAATACATTCAGCGCGGATCCAAGGTTTTGGATCGTAGTTCGGATTAGATAAGAATTTGCGCTTGGTAAGGAGCTGAAAGCATCGTTATTATCCTATTGCTTGTAGTTACAGCATTTATGGGACAGCAAGAGCCTCCTCACGGGAATCTAAAAGCTATACTTGATGATGGGCCACCAATGCCATGGTTTACTTATATAAGTGGTTACGATGTGAGCAGTGTTGAAGAAATGGAAATAATCTTAAATACGGTAAGTATAAGTATTGCTGCCATTGGGGTTATTGCCATGATAGCTGGTTTGTTCTGGGCTTGGAGAAAGAAAAAGCCTATGTGGTCAGTTGAAGTGCACCCCTTATAATGAACATTGGAAAAACCCCCTGGGTAAACCGATGTATTATAAGGGGTGTATTTTTATGGCGATTAAAGGACAAACGTTTAAACATTATCCAGAATCCATTAAGACAGAGGCTATTCGGTTACATATGGTTGAGGGATGGAGCTACAGAGAGATTACAGTACATTTGGATATACATGACAAGGGTAGGATCAAGAAGTGGATGAGGAAGTACCGAGAGTGCGGTGAAGAAAGCTTCAAGGACAAACGTGGAGGGCCGTTTCGCCCAGAGACAGAGCAGGAGCGCGTGATTCGACAGTTGCAACTAGAGGTAGATGTGCTAAAAAAGTGGTTACAAATCTTGAATCGGGAGGTGCCCAAAAGAGATACTACATCGTTGATGAACTGAAGGACGAGCAAAGTGTTAAGGGCCTATGCTCTTACCTGGGAATAAGCAGAAGTGGTTACTATGCCTATGTAAAGCGTAGTAAAGCAGATCCTGATGGAGAACTAAAGCTCAAAATCTTAGCGATCTACGAGCAGCGTAAGAAGATTCTAGGATACCGACGTATTCAAGATGAGTTGTATCGTCAGTACAACCTTATCGTCAATCATAAGAAGGTTCTACGCCTCATGCAACAGCTTGGCATCAAGTCAATTATCCGCCGCAAATATAAGTATCAAACGAGTCATGAAGCAGCTGTATCTGACGGGAGAATAGCTGAGAATTTGCTAAAACGGGACTTTCATGCCGACGGTCCCAATCAAAAGTGGGTTACAGATGTTACGCAATATCGTGTGTTCGATGATCGAATCTACTTATCCGCTGTAAAGGATCTCTGGAACGGTGAAATCGTGGCCTATCACATCAGCAAGCGTAATGACAATCCGCTTGTCCTAGAGACGTTTAGAAAGGCGTTTGAAACGCATAAAGACGTGACTGGTAGAATCCCAGGGTTGATCGTTCACAGCGATCAGGGATGCCAGTACACGTCTCATGCTTACCACGACATGCTGCCAAAGGTTGGCGCCCGAATCAGCATGTCTCGTCGAGGCAATTGTTATGACAATGCCTCCATGGAAAGCTTCTTCTCTCATTTGAAAGTGGAATCTCTCTATCCCTATGATATCCGAAGTATCGAGGAAGCACAAAGGCGAATTGAAGAATTCATTCATTTTTACAACGAAGAAAGAGCGCAAAGAAAGCTAAACAAGCTGACGCCGGCAGAGTACCGACGTCAGCTTGCAGCCTAGGGCTTTTTTCAATGTCTACGATTTGGGGTCTTGACCAAGTTGCAGCTGCGTTGTTTTTTGTTATTTGCGGGTATTTGTCTTTGATGTTTTCGATTGCTTGAGGAATAACAAAAAAAGCGGAGATTGTACTCAGACAATCTCCGCTTTTTTTGGTGATTATTCTGGAAATTGTCTCCTTATGGGGTTGATGAAGCGCACTGAAATGTTGTGCATTGATTCTACAAATTTCATATTATTTTTACAAATTATGTTATTACAAAATTTGTTATTTGATATAAAATATAATCATTAGTTTATTAAAAATGGGGGTTGTCAAAATGAGATTAAAACGATTTAGTGTTACTAATTACAAGGTTTTTTGTGAAAAGTTTAGCATTAATTTTTCCCAGCAAGATATTGCTATATTAACAGGAAAAAACAATACAGGTAAATCAACCTTTCTTGAAGCTATAAATCAATTTTATCTTCCAACAGTTGCAAAAACGAAAATACCAGTAGAGTGCTATTCTGACCAAGACGAAAGTAAAGTAATTGAGTTAGAAGCAGTTTTTTTAATAGACGGGGAAGAGTTGACAATACTAAAAAGATATGCGAATGACAGTGGTAAATATTTTGATCAAGATGGAAAAGAAATAAAAAAAGGACATATTTTAAAGACAGTATTAGATAAGTTACTTGAGAATTCACCGTACTATATTACTCCTTACATGACTACTGATGAGGTTGATAAGCAAGTACAAGAGATATATTCACACTTATTAACTGCTGAGCTAACTAAGCTTGAAAATGATGAATCGGATTTATCTAAATCAAAACAAGAGTACTTAGAGCTTAAGAGGGCTATTCCAAAGTTATTATCACAACTCAAAAGTAATACTGACCAAGCACTAAAAGCAGTTAGTGATAACGTATCAAAAAATTTACAAGGACTATTCTCAAACAAAGATTTACAGCTTGCAGTTTCAGGTGGGGATAGTAATGGGTTTTCTATTGCAGAAATTGTAAAATCTACAAACTCAAGTGTCACAATAGACAATAAGCAATTTCAGGGAATGCCTTTGTCTACACAAGGAACAGGAATCCAAAGGATGAGTTTAATATTTATATTTCAGAATATGATCGAACAAGGCATGCTAGGAATTAACGAAAATAAGATGTTGCTTATAGATGAACCAGAAGCATTTTTACATCCTGAAGCAGTACGTGCATTGAGCCAATCATTATATACTATTGGTGGTAAAATGCCTTTAATAATCTCAACACATTCTCCTGTATTAATTGATTTATCTGAGAATCATACTTCTATTCAGGTACTGAGAATTGGAAGTAATGAAGCAATAGAATTATTTCAATCCTCAAATTCTGTATTTGACGAAAACGATATTACTAATATGAAAATACTTAATTATGTAGATTCTTATATAAACGAATTTTTCTTTGCGAACAATATCATTATTGTTGAAGGCGATACAGAGTACATAGCGTTAAAACATTACATTAAAGAAAAGGAACTATCGATTCACGTAATTAGAGCAAGGGGGAAAAGTACCATATGTACTTTAATGAAAATTCTTAATCAGTTCAAAGCTCCTTACTATATATTACACGACATGGATAACAACAACACAAAATATGAACAAAAAACATTGAAAGCACAACTAACAAACTGTAAAAATATTTTCAAACTAAAGCAAGAAAATAATACAATTTTTGCTTCAGTAGCAAATTTCGAGCAGGCGATAGGGATTGTGGAAGTCCCTGACAGAAAAAAGACATCAACTATTTACGGCATCATGAATGATCCAAGTGGTGTAACTGTAAAAAATAGAATTTATTCTTTCTTTGATCATATTTTTGATATTCGAAAATCAGACAAGCTTGAAGTTAACATTATAGAGATTCTCTACGAAAGTGTTTATGAAGAATTATTTATGCCAGTCGTTGGCAATGAACATGTGGCAGCAGGTGCCGAGGAGGTGGTTACATATATGACCGAATAATAAAGCTTAAACGAAAAAACGCTGAACTGTTCCGCAGTTTAGCGTTTTTTCGTTTATCATCTTAAGGTTGGTTTGGAAATAACAAATTTAAGGACACCTTGTTTTAAGGTGTCCTATTTGTTACTCATTATTTCGGATAAAAACAATTTCACTTTTTTTAGATCAGAAGTTTTCATTTCTATAAGTAGTTCATTTACCTCTGTCATAACGTTTTCACGTTCCGAATTCTTACGAGAAGATGATCTTTCATAAGAAAAAAACTCTTGAACGGGAACCTCTAACGCGTCAGCAAGCTTTTGAACATTAATTAAAGATATATTCTTCTCGGCTCTTTCAACCCCACCAATATAAGAAAAATGGAACCCACATTTTTCCCCTAACTCTTCTTGTGTAAAACCTTTTAACTTACGAATCTGACGGATGCGTTTTCCAACCATTGGTAAAATTGAGTTGTCTTTCATGTTTACACCTCTATTGTAAGTGTAAACAAAGAAAACAAGCTGATACATCACAGTATAGACATCAAATATTTTTTTATGATACAAATATGTATTATAACCATTCATTATGTCTATAACTAAATTTGAGGTGAATGAATATGAAATTTGATGAAGATAACCAACTTCAATTAGACATAGCTATGGTTACATCAAAAGGCTTGCACTTTAACGGAAATATCTATACAAATGCTACTATGATTAAAAACAAATGGTTTGAGCAGGCCGAAAGAGAGGGGATTTGGCAGATTCCCATCTTATTTTGGCGCTCAAACCAAGATAGTTTAATCTTATTCGAATCTGGCTCCTATATAATAGCAACCTCGGTTGAAAATAATTTATGTCCATCAGAAACATTAGAGATATATCAAAAACAATTACGTGCACTTAAAGAAAGATATTTCGAGAAAAAAAAGAAGCATTAATTTTTTTAGGATGACAATAAGTTAACAATTATTCCGAAGTACCTGGAAACAGTTTATTTACAGGTACTTTTAATTCATTACTAATTTGGAATAACAAATACAAATGAATACGTTGTCTACCAGCTTCAATATTTGCTAATGATGGCCTTGAAATATTTAATCTTTGACTAAGTGCAGATTGCGATTGTTCTCGAGTTAATCGAATTGTTCGAATCTGAACACCAACCACTTTATAGTACTCATCCTCATCCATACCTCACAACTCCTTCTACTAATCTACTATTATAGTATTTCCTGTTTCAAAACTAATATAATTCAGCCTCAAAAAAATTTTCGAAAAATCGTGTTTGAAATACAAACAATTGGAAATAAAAAGATAATAGATTTATACATGGAGGAAAAAAGTAGATGTATACTCCAATCGTTGTACCAAGGAATAAAAAATACGGCAACAATTACTGGAATTCAGATGGTCCAAAAGTAAATATGAGAGAAGTTGTCTTATACAGTGACTTGGAATTTGATAACTGGGTATTAACTGAGACCGATCCAACAATAAAAACATACTGTGAACAACCAATTGAAATTAGTTTTGTATTCAATGGTAAATTGCACTCCAGCATTTTTGATATGTGGATTTTAAGAACAACCGGAAAAGAAGAGTTTATTGAAGTTAAGTATGACATTGAACTACGACCTGAACACCGAAACTTCACGCGTAACATGAGGCAAATCCAAGCACAGCAAGAATGGTGTAATATCCAGGGTTTTAGCCATAAAGTAATGACAGAAAAAGAGATACGCGCATTCCCAGTTGGGCTCGAAAATAGAATAAAAATGCTATCTGACATAAAGAGTCGACCTTACCCTGTTGGAACTGAAAATATACTGAGGGTAGTTAATGAGGTTCCCAAAACCATTGTACAGATTTATGAAAACCTAGAAGGCAAGTATTCCATTAGAGACATTTTGTCTTGCTGTTATTCACTTTCATATTACGGAAAAGTTTTCACCAACATTAATGAACATATTTGGAGTACTAGAACGGAGGTATGGCGTAATGAGTCGAATGAAAATTATTGAAAAAGATAAACTTCTTCCGGATCAAATAATGTTGCCGCTGAATCATAATGCCCAAAAGCTGACGGAATTGCCTGTCCAGGGATTGACGAATATAATGACCGTATCACAGTAAAGGAAAAGGACGCCTCCATAAAACGTGTACCTGTTAGCGCAGGTACACCGGAGACATCCTCTCACAAAAAATAACATGGTCATTGTATCAAATTATGAGCTGGTTGAGAAGGTCACCGGCGTTTTTTGTTAGGTGTGTGGAAATCGTGCCTTGCCCCTGTTGTGGCGAAGGACTTAAGGTTATTGGTAGTCGAAGGCGAATCTGTAGGAATGCGACTGGAGAAGTTAAGGTATTCATCCTCCGAAGATTGCGCTGTTCCAGTTGTCGT
>NZ_KE383956.1:924-10008 GCF_000422905.1 Paenibacillus alginolyticus DSM 5050 = NBRC 15375 | reverse complement strand
TGTTTGGACGAGAATCGTCCGATCGAGCACGAGCGCATACCGCCCAAGACCCCCAATATGAACGCATACATTGAGTCATTTCATAGCATTATTGAAAGAGATGTGTACACAAAAGAGTACTTTGAAACGTTTGAAGAAGCTTACCAAAGAGTACACACATACATTGAATTCTACAACCAACGGCGTTTCCACGGAAGTCTGCACAAAATGAGTCCAAGCCAGTACCATGCAGCTTGGGAAGCTAAAAAATTAGAAGCCGTAGAAATTGCGCTTTAGTGTGCTAGAGAAATGAGAAGCTGCGAGAGCGAGAGCATTTAGCAGCTAGACTCCATAATTAAGGGGCCGAACCGCTTTAGTGTGAATTAAAAAAATGGACTGAAATATTTCGAGAATGATTCAAATTGTTGCATTTTCTATCATTTTCTACAACATTAGGCAGCTAAATCCGCGAAAACCACGCGATTGTTGCATAAAACTCTGAAGCTTTTCTTCCTAGAAGATGCTCAAAAAAGAGTGAAATATGACTTTATTGTTGTACTGCATATTACTGCATACAACATTGATAGCTGAATGAACAGAAATCAATGAGAAGTGTTGTACGATATACAACACTTTCCCTAAACTAAACCAAGAAAAGGCTGGCAAGCTGGCTTACTCTGCCAACTCAGCTAATTAAGCAAACCAAACCAACAACCCAACCAACAACCCAACCAACAAACCCAACCTAACCAATCCAACCAATCCAACCAATCCAACCAATCCAACCAACAAACCAATCCAAAGGGATTGGTTTAATCTCCAAAACACATTACTCTACTGTCTAGTGAGAAAAAACGAATAGACTTTTGGCTTTTCAAGGGGAAACTTTAGCTCCTTCTTCCCGAATTAACAAGCTTCTGAACCCATGTAGCAAGATCATCTTCGCCATGAACGACAATTCGACTTAGTTCATATGGTGATTGTTTCGACGTAGCATACCCTTCCTTCGTTGTGAAGGCATAACGGTATGCCGCCTTTTTTAAGATCTTGATCGTATCCTCGTTGTACTCGCCAAACGGATAAGCAAAAACATCTGCGCTCCTCCCAAGCGCATGCGCAATACGTCGGCGCGATTCCGTGATCTCCTCGCGCTGTTGTTCTATGCTGAGCTGTGGGAGATGGCGATGTGTCACGCTATGCGGCGCTATGTCCCACCCCGCCGCGCTCAGCTCTTGCACTTGTGGCCAGCTCAAGTAGCCTGGCTGGCCAATGAATCCTGGCGACAGGAACAACGTCGCCGGAAAACCATGTCGCTGGAGGATTGGCATCGCCACCTCCGCATTGTTCGCGTAGCCGTCATCGAACGTGAGCAGCACGGGCCTTTCCGGTGACGGTTGTTTCTTCTCGATGATGCGCGCGAAGTCGCCCAGCGTCAACGGGGTGTAGTGTTGCGCGGCCAAATAGTCCATTTGGCGCGCAAACATATCGGGGTGGAGCACGTACGTGTTCCCTGGCTCCACCCCGATGCTGTGGTAGTTCAGCACGGGAATTGCAATCCCGTGCTGCTGCTCATCCGCCGCGATTTGAGACGCGGAGGCTCGGGTTGCTGCTGGCATGAAGCATGCCAGCAAGAGCCAGACAAGCGCGAATACTGGAGCGAGCGTTCGCATAATTCGCAAATATTTATTAGTACCCCTACCATTCATAATTCACACATCTCATTCTAGAATTATCTCCTTCACTTCTCTTCAATTACTCCACTACCTATCACATTTCTTAGAATCCACACAACTCATCAAGTATTAACTCCAACATTTTACATACAACACTTTCATCCATGTCTACTCCGCTTTCACGTCCCCTTTTGTTAGTATGCATATATCCCTACTATTACAGTCTCTTCGAAAATAGACGATTACCGGGCAACTCCCTCATCACAAAAAAAGAATCCCTTAGTTAAAAGGATTCCTTTTTCTCTTCCTATTTCTTTTACCCGCGAGAATTTCGCATCGCAAATAACAACTTAGGACCCTCTTCACCTTGAGTCCCCGCTTCAACAAACTGCTGGTAGGCTTCAGATTCCATAGGGTAAATCGCAATTTTGCCTTCTTCATTGTAATGAACACCCCAACCGTGCTTCTTTGGAAGCATCGATGCTCTTAAACAAGGGTGGTTTTTAGAAAAAAGCTCCTCACGAATTTCAGCACTGCGAGCTTTGATTTCACTCTGTGGAATTTGTTTGTGTTGCAAATAGACTTCATAAATAAGCTCGCCTTGCGTATATTTGTAAGGGTTTTGAGACAGCAGCTCGTATTGGATCAAATGAGCTGTTTTACTATCCTTTTTCATGGAAGGTACCGTTCCTACTTCAACTGGACAGTCAGCAGAAACCTGGATAAACGTATCCTTGTAACTCATATGTTCATCATCATAGGCCATCTAGGATTAACTCCTTCCTTCTGCAAGTTGAATCAATTTGTTCATGGTTTCCCAGTTCCGCGTTGTTGCGGATACGCCTAGCTTCTTTTCGATGAAATTGTTGCTGAACTTTGAATCTCCATAGTTCTTACGAATGAGTAAATATACCGTAAGCCCTTTGACGCGGAACTCGTCCACTTCATTTTGAAAGGATTCTAATTTTGCGATAGCCGCATCAGTCGCTGAATGAGACAATAAGGTAATATATCTTTGTTCATTCGCTTCTGTATTGACGTTTTGGTACGGTGTGTTCTCAACAATCTCGTGCAATTCTTCTAATGTTCGGATGATAACAGGAATATCAAAGGTAAGCTGAGCCTTGAGTTCGCTCACAATTCGATCACGAACGACCGCAGGGTCATCTTCCTCGCAATCAAAAATAACATTACCGCTCTGTATATAGGTAATCACATTCTTATAATCCATGGATTCAAAAATGCTTCGCAGCTTTTCCATCTTAATTATCTTCTGACCGCTGACATTAATTCCGCGCAGCAGTGCAATATACTTCGGCATCACATAACCTCACAACATTTTTTAATTCCATTATACACCAATTATGGCTTGTCTTTTAAGTATCATCACATTCATTTATTTTCGAATATAAAAACTTAGTACCGTATTCCAGTTCCTCTGCTCGTAATAGTTGGCTCCAAGGTCGATGTTTTCGATCCAAGTTTCAGCTTTTTTGCTAAGGGGACCGGTTACCACGACATTTGAATAGCTGCGATTGGATCTAATCCATGCCAACTGGTGTGAGGGTAGAGAAATAGGATTAAAATCACCGTAAGTATCCGAAGGCTGCGTCAATTGTTTCTCTTGATGACTCTTCAGCTTCACATTAACCAAATAGGGAAACTGTCTTTTAGCAGGGTCGATCGACCACTCCGCTTCTTTGGATCTTGAAGTAACGATATCACGGAGACCACGCCAAGTGAAGCTGTGTTCAACATATCCCTTGGGTGTGTAGGAAACAGATTTTCCAGCAGGAAACCGCATAACTTTCAAATGTTTATTCGTTGTAGCCTCTCTTCCGATACCCTCAATAAAGCCAAGTGTCTCATCTTTGCTCGCCCATTCATACCATTGCTCATTGTTAACCATTTGATCAATCGTTTTGAAAACGGAACCATCTGCGGATAATACACACAGTGTGTTGCCATCGGCCGACAGCGATGCGGTAGGCTTAGCCAAGAAAGCAATCCAACGTCCGTTTGCAGACCATTTGAAGATGCTGGTGGCAACAGCAAAAAAATCATCAGATTGCTTGGGCAGCACATATAACGTCTCGAAGCGGTTAGGATCAGCAATCGCGGTTAGTGGTATTTTAACGATTCGTATCGGTGTCCATCCGTTGTCTAAGAGCTTAGCCTCTGTTGAAACTAAAAAACCACTCCCATCCGGATACCAGGAAAAATTACCAATATCCTCTGCAATTTTCTTCGGTTTTGCAAGTTCATCGGAGTCTATCCAATTCAGCTGCGACGATGTTAGAAATGCAAGAGAATTCCGGTTAGGTTGCCATTGAAAGCTCCTTCCGCCTTCTTGTGCAACAAGATGACTTTGTCCAGTTTGAACCTGTAATAGCCACAGTTCCTGTTCATTTTCGCCCTTGGAGTAAGCTATCCACTGGCCGTCATAAGACCATTTCGGGTTTAATATGTATACGCCTCGGGTTAGTTGTCTCTCGTTGTTACCGGCTTTCATCCACAGATCGCCACTTCGAACGAATGCTGCCTTGAGCGGTTCGGAGGGGTTTTCTGCATAAATAGCCGTGCTGCTTGTTATGATGAGTAATACAGCCAACATGGCAAGAATGGTATTTCTAAAAGCTCTCATGATTTTCCTCCTTATGGTAACTTACCTTTTTTACGATTTCCTTTTGTTGTTAAGAACATACCGTGCCATGACCTATCGTCATTCGACGTTCATAATTATTCTCAACTTAGGATTTTCTTTGGAATCCGTGATATATTATACTTTTGGCAAATACTTTTTCAGGAGAGGACAAACCATGGCGTATCCTGCTGCTACGAACTACGAAATTGCACAAGTTTGTTTACTAGCTGGTAAAATCATGCTGGAAAACGGTGGTGAAACCTATCGTGTCGAAGACACCATGACCCACGTCGCGGAAGCCTTTGGTGTGCCTAACTCCCATAGTTTTGTAACGCCGACTGGCATCATTTTCTCCATCGATGGGCCTGAGCAGACCACACGACTTATTCGTATATCGGCTCGATCGACCGATCTTCGCAAAGTCACTGTTGTGAATGCTATTTCTAGACGTATCAGCCAGGGGGATCTATCGCCCAAAGAAGCTTATCGGCTGCTTGAGGAAATTGATGTGGCCCAGATGCGTTATCCAGCTTGGTTTCAAATCCTATCCGCAGCTGTTGCAAGCGGTTGTTTCTTAATCATGTTCCATGGAGAATGGCCTGATTTCTTCCCTGCGTTCATTGCTGGCGGGGTTGGCTTGGCATTCCTTAACTATTTCCATCGGCTAGTGCCGATTAAGTTCTTCGCTGAATTTCTGGCTTCCTTACTTATTGGAACCATGGCTTTCTTGTTTGTCAAAATGGGGTTTGGTCATGCACTCGATACCATTATTATTGGCTCTGTCATGCCGCTTGTTCCGGGACT
Organism: Paenibacillus alginolyticus DSM 5050 = NBRC 15375; assembly: GCF_000422905.1. Taxonomy (GTDB): domain Bacteria; phylum Bacillota; class Bacilli; order Paenibacillales; family NBRC-103111; genus Paenibacillus_E; species Paenibacillus_E alginolyticus. The sequence continues at coordinate 4,908 of NZ_KE383956.1, read as the reverse complement.
TCTTATTACGAATGCGGTACGTGATTTAATGGCAGGCCATTTCGTTTCAGGGGTTTCCAAAGGCGCTGAAGCCTTCTTAACTGCTTTTGCCATTGGGGCCGGCATTGCCTTTGTACTTTCATTTTATAACGGGGTGGGGATTTAGGATGATGATGATTGAACAGCTCATAACGAGTTTCATTGCGACTGCGGCGTTTGCTATCCTTTTCAATGTTCCTAAGGGCACACTATTGCAGTGCGGCTTCGTGGGTATGTGCGGGTGGATGCTGTATGTTTCCCTTCAAATGATTCCTTTAGACCCAATCCTGGCCACGTTGATTGCCTCTTTTTTCGTAACCGTTATCAGTCAATTTTTTGCGAAAATATACAAAACACCTGTTATTGTATTCAGTGTATCGGGTATCATCCCATTAGTTCCTGGGGGTTTAGCTTATGATGCGATGCGTAATGTCGTTCTCAACCACTATGATCTAGCCGTACAACTTGCAGCCAAAGCCTTCCTGTTATCTGGTGCTATCGCGATCGGATTAGTCTTCTCCGAGGTTCTTAATCAGCTGTTGCGTCGAACAAAACATTGACCTTTTTGAACTATTTGCAATAGTTCTCGCCAGCTTAATAGTCTATACCTATAAAGATAATTGGTTTTATATCTTAGATTTCCCCTGCTTTCCCCTTTAAAATAAGACCAGGAAGCAAGATCATCCAATCTATGGAATGGAGTTGTTCAGCTTATGAGCGAGCAAGCAAACCAGCAAATCACAACGAAGTTCAACGAAATTGCTGAGAAATATGATAGCCAGCGGAGAAAACTGATTCCTTGTTTTGATGATTTTTACCACACAGCAACTTCACTTGTGCAGGTCGATCATGCATCTCCACGTATTCTCGACTTAGGAGCAGGTACCGGCCTCTTCTCCGCTTATGTCATCAATCAATATCCGAATGCGAAGCTAACACTGATTGATCTTTCACAAAGCATGCTCGACGTCGCAAAACAGCGGTTTGGAGAAACACAAGCCAACATGACATACATGGCGGAGGATTACAGTTTATTCGAGTCAGATGAACCTTTTGATTGCGTCATCTCCTCTCTCTCCATTCATCATCTTGAGGATCAAGCTAAGCACGAGCTGTATGGAAAGATATTTAAACTGCTTAAACCGGGCGGGCTCTTCGTTAACGCCGATCAAGTCCAAGGCAGCAGCCCTTTCCTTGATCAATTGTACCGTTCTGATTGGGTAGCTAAAGTAGAAGCCACTGATCTAACTCATGAAGCGCTGCAAGCTGCCTACGAAAGGACGAAGTTGGATAAAATGGCTCCCCTCGATCAACAGCTGAATTGGCTTCGAACTTGTGGCTTCATTGACGTTGACTGCGTCTACAAATATTACAATTTCGTTGTGATGTACGCTCGAAAGCCAGTTGTTTAACCTTTTTACCAAAGAGTCGGTTTGGCCACCATAAACCACATCATCGACAGAGTAATAATGACATACCAAATTAAAGCCATACGGAGCTTATTGACTAAGAAATCTCGATTCTCGTGTGGTGCCTTGAGCTTACGTAGCAGCGGCGAGAATGCACGGGCAATAAAGTAAAGCGATGCAACCATAATGAGAACCGTGACGATAATCCATGATGTTTTCCACGTCCACGCCGTTAACCATGTGAGTATAATTCCTGTCGCAACAAGTACATGGCCGGCATGCTTTGTAAGCCGAACTGTAATGCGAAATGGCTCTAGATAGTCTGGCAATTGCTCGAATGGCGCAACTCGAATTCTAGCTAATAATGGAAACAGGATAAAATAAGGGCCTATACTTAAAACAACACTAAATATATGGATATATAAAAGCAGCACGTACCAAGACAACACCATCATCCGTTCTATATGAGAAATTGAACAAAACAGTGCAGATCCTTAGATCCACACTGTTTTTTGTTCTTACTTATTCAGCCTTTTGAAATTCGTGTACCCATACTTTCATATGCGGCAGCCATGGCATTCCTGGATGCATAGCTAAAATGCTATCACGGTATTCATCAACGGACGTATGACCTTCTGCTTTTGCATGTTCCACTGTCAATTCACCCAAAGTTTGTTGGTAAACGTTGGTTACTGTAAACGCAGTGCCTTGCAATTCCATCGTTTCACCGATATCTGCATAGCGTCCATTACGTCTGCAAGCTGTTTTCTCACCAGCAAGCACTTTGCTAACTTCAGCTTCTTTCGTAACGAGTCGGTCGATCGAACACGTTTTTGGCGGCAATGTTTCGTTCATTTTAGTTCCCTCCTTTTGGCAGTTCTCATTATAACGAATGTCACAAGCTTTGTCGAACTGATTGGTTTCTTATTTATATTTTGCCATGATCTCGGCAATCAATTCTCTCATATCATCCACCAATTCCGGTGGACTTTTGACCGTCGCCTCATTTCCCAATCCAAGAATAAACTTTGCAAAAAAATGGATGTCACTCTTCGCAATGCTTCCATCTAGCCAACCTGTGTCATTGTCGCGAATATGTAATTTAGATACCGACCATAATTCTGCCTCGCACTTCTGGACACCTTCTTTGCTCAATTCCACATGTAAAATAACTTCCTCCTCTTCCGTCTTGTTAAGTAACTTTTTATTTCCAAGGTGAATATGCCGAAGATCCATAGGCTTCGTAGCAGAAGCTGCATAAATCGCCGAATGAATTCTGTCACATCGGAATACACGAATATCGCCGCGAAGAAAGCAATAAGCTGGACAGTACCATAAGCCGTTGCTTGCATAGATGCCAATCGGCTGTATTTCCCTACAGGATATTCCTTCTCGCGATTCATAATCGATGAGAATGACTTTTTGATCGATAGCCCCATCCAGCAAAATGGATAAATAGGGGGATTCCGCATGTCTTGACGGCGTTATAAAGTCGACCCGGTTCTTCATTTGATCAATACGATCCCGGACGTCTCCAGACATGTAATTATAAAATTTGCTCAACGCCGAAGAAGCTTCCGTTTTAAAAGGGATGTAGGCATAATGCCGCAGAGCATGACAGGCAAAAAATATGGCTATGGCCTCTTCCTCGGTAAAGGCAATGGGTGGTAGGATTCTTTCGTTCAACACCTGATAACCGCCGTGAGGTCCCACTTCCGAATATAAAGGAACCCCTAACTCACTTAATTCCTGCAAATCTCTTAAAATCGTTCTCGATGAGACCTCAAACTCTTGGGCAAGTTCCTTGACAGTAAACTTCCGTTTTCGGTTAACGGTCATCATCAATGCAAGGAGACGTTTCGATTTGGGCATAATATTTCTCCGTTTTTTATATTTGTGACAACTCTTGTCACTATTATAAATTAAAATGGACATTGAGCCACAAGAATTTCAGAACATCATGCCAAAGAATAAAAAATTTGAACTAAGGGAGCTGTTTGATCATGATTTTACAATTAACACCTTTTATTATGTTAGACGGAAATGCCAAAGAAGCAATCGATTTTTATGTACAATCTTTAGATGCTAAAGTTGTCTTTATCCAAACATTTGGAGAGAGCCCGGATGCTACCGAATCATCAATACCGGCAAATGCAAGGGATCGTATAGCCCATTCGGTGCTAAAAGTCGGTCAAACCGAACTGATGGTTTCCGATATATTTCCGGGTCAGCCCCATCCCATTGGCAATCAAGTTACCATCTGTATAACAACTTCTGAAAAGGAGCAAGCTGAACAGTTGTATGATTCGTTGAAACATGACGGGCAAGTGAGCTTGGAACTGCAAGAAACTCATTTTAGCCCAGCTTACGGTATGGTCATAGACAAGTTCGGTGTAGTCTTTCAAATTTTCACTGCGCGTCAACGGTAAATCATTTGTTACAGGAAACATTTTTCATACAAATAAGCGCGAAAAACGCGCTTTCAGTGAGAGTTCCTCGAGCCGAAGCTCGTCGACAGTGTCTGAGAGGTCGGAAATCGACTTCTCAGCTGAACGTC
>NZ_KE383956.1:0-499 GCF_000422905.1 Paenibacillus alginolyticus DSM 5050 = NBRC 15375 | reverse complement strand
TCCTCGAGCCGAAGCTCGTTGACAGTGTCTGAGAGGTCGGAAATCGACTTCTCAGCTGAACGTCCGTACTGCATAAGCGCGGAAAACGCGCTTAATCGCACAGCCGCGAGCTTATAAGCGCGAAAATGGACTTAGAATAAAAAGTGGACACCTCTTAGATTCAGACAGATAATAAATCTAATAAATCGAAGAGGTGCCGGCGCCATGAGTATGAAGAGACAACATTACAATGAGACGTTTAAACGTGAGGCGGTAAAGTATGTGCAGGAACAAGCAAAGTCCCTGGAGCAGATCGCTGACGATCTGAATGTTAATCCGGCTACGCTGCGAAACTGGGTGGGAAAATATCGAGAGTTTGAATACGAACCTGTTAATCAGGGGGAGACTTTTCGCCAACAATCCCACCTCCTTGATGAACAAAAGCGCGAAATTGATGAACTGAAAGAAGAAATAGCCATCCTAAAAAAGGCCATGCACATCTTCAGCAAAGAAAAGAATT
>NZ_AUGY01000158.1 GCF_000422905.1 Paenibacillus alginolyticus DSM 5050 = NBRC 15375 | reverse complement strand
AAATCAGCTAACAATATCAATGTGTTAATGTCCGGCTCTCTGCGATTTTTCTCGTAGTGTGATATCGCAGCTCTGGTTAATCCTGTCTTGTCCGAGAGCTGATATTGTGTAAGTGACCGACTGTGCCGTAACTTAACGAGCTGGGCTCCAATCGTTAACATGATTTCAACCTTTACCGGCGATAGTAGACCCACGGGATCTTTTGGGCCATTTTCAAAACAATTTAGGGAATTTACTACACTCAGACCAGTTAGGCACCAGACTTATATTTTGATAGGTTATATGAAGGATACGAAAACCGCTTTTGTATGTAAGGGACTAAACAGTAAGGAGTATAGAGCTTCGCCCACGCCGTTTATGCGCATTCTCGTTCAAGAACTCGATTGCTTTACCGTTTTGTCTTTTTACGGATAATTCCGACTATCAATAGTAACAAGGGAATCGCTATCATATTGATGGGCAAAACGTATTTCTCCCAATACATCATAAAGTCGGTTGTGATATAGTCAAAGTTCTTTGGCCATAATGCGATCATAAAAACAATCGCAGCGACAACCCATATCGTTTTCTTCCATTCTTTCAGTTCTAACCATTGTGCTGTAGCGTAAGAGGTGAAGAAAAAATACGTCACCATTTTCACGAAGTACGTAAAAAACCAAATCATAACTACCGCTACATCCATGTTCTGGATAAACTCCATGGTGGAAATAAACCGAACGATTTCGTATGGAGGAAACAACATTTTAGAAGATAGCTCAGGCCCAAATGTTGAAATCACTACAACGGATGAAATGAGAACGAAGAGAACGGTTAAGCCCCCTCCCGCTAAAATTCCGAACAACGTTTTCTGGGGTTTTGCGATGAACGGAACCGTCATCATGATCAACACAGCTTCCCCCAAAAAGGACAAAATAGGTATGCTTCCTTTGACGATAGTTAAGCCCCCTGAATCAGCGTAAATGGGAAAAATGTTTTTAAGATCCATATTTCCCCAGTTAAAGATCACTAGAGTTAGGAAGCTAATGGCTACGATCGGTCCGATGATCTCACAGCACCTAGCTACCACTTCGATCCCGCCTTTTTTCGTCGTGTAGGCTCCTAAAAGTACAAATGGTAAGATCAAAGCCCATAGTGGAGTACGCTCAAACATAGCAATGTGAACAAAGTCTGAAAACTGGCGCAAAATCATACCCGTAGCGAAAAACCACATGATAAAATAAGGAATCACAATGATTTTTCCGAACCACTTTCCCAGGATCGTCTGACTGAACTGAATGAGGGTTTGATCAGGATACAGCATGCTAACTTTTACTGAGATAATGGCGATAAAGATAACCCCAATCCCTGCGATCATGACCGAAATCCAAATATCTTGTTTAGCAATTTGTATGGCTGGCCTAATGACCATGAGAAGGGTTAAACCGATTTGGAATGAAAAAACGAGCCAAAACAATTGCCAAATCGATATTTTCGCTTTCATTTTTCGTTATCACCTACATTCAATTCTAGAAATCCTCCTGTGCGTCCAATCCTTTGAACATTCAATTTTGACCTAACGATAACTTCCGTATCAGCAAAAACATGGTGCCAATCATTTCTTAGGGTCCTCCATTGATAAGGATATTTTCGATGTATCGCTCTCCCGAAATCGAAAATGTCGGTACCAAACTGCTTTTGTACCATCCCAATCGTACTAAGGCCTTTTTTTTCTACATCTTGGTTTAACGCTGCTTCGATTTTTTTCAGATTTTCTGATTTGTAGAGCTCGACATTTGTTCCATTTTCGAGAATTTCCCCTTTTCCTGTGAGCGTGATATAAATCTTGACTTTGTTCCCCTGAATGACAGGATCAATTTTTCGGCCCATTTTTGTTAGATTTAGACTAAGATTACCTCCCCCATCAGGGTTTGAAATGGTGATAACCTGACGGTTGATCGGCCCGATGATCCATAGATGATACCTCGACTGTTCAGCATTAAGGAATCCAATCAACTTCAGATCTTTATCGAAGATGGCTCTACCTTCCACACGAAATTGTTTTTTTCGCCCATCTTCATCACGGTTAATTTGAAGGACGGGCATCGTCGGAAAGCTTACATCGTCAAATTCTCTCATGAGAAAATCCCGGTATTCGGTCGTTCTTGAACCGCCTACCATCCGGTGCATTTTTACAGTGGCAAGCACTGGTACACGTTCGAATGGATAGGATATATCTAAAATGTCTTTGGCTTGACCACCTTTCACAAGGAAAATATCTGTTCGTAGTCTAGTTTGTGGATCTCGCGCATTGGTATCGATGACCGTCGCAATCCCTTTTTTTCGGGCTAGGCTCTCTCCAATAAAGATGGCACGACGTTGTCCGGCGTGAACTCTCCGAGAAATACGCGTTTGCATGTTTTGGATCGCTTCACGAGTGTCTTTCCCGATCCCCTTTTCAACGAAATATGCTTCTCCTTCACTTCCTCCAGGCGATCCTTTTGAACCACCCAGTTGCGATGGAACAGCGAATTGGGCACTTGCCTCGTAGAGACCATCCTCTGTTAAATCCATGGCGAGGCCTATTTTAAACGCTACATCATTCAACTCGGTACGATCCCAACATCCGGTCAAAAAGAGGGGAACGATAGAAAAGAGTAATGGAACGAAGCTTCTTTTTCTCAATGGTTTCCCCCCGTTTCCTTCGGCGGTTCCGGTTTTTGTCCTTTAGGCATACGTTTTGAAACCTTTCCGGTGATAAGCTCAGGAAGCATGGTCATGTCCCACCATGGCGGACGCAGAAGAACGTTTTTTGCATTTCCACGAACCATAGGGGCAACCGGTGAAAGATAGGGAACTCCGAAAGACCGCAGACTGACAAGATGAACCATAACCGCGATTAGTCCGATCGCAATTCCGTAAAACCCAAAGGTTCCGGCAAGAACTAGCATGGGAAATCGAATCAGGCGAAAGGCAATGCCAAAACTATAGCGTGGAATTGCAAAAGAGGCAATTCCAGTTGTAGCAACGACAATGACAATGGGAGCAGATATGATTCCAGCCTGAACTGCAGCTTCTCCGATGACAAGGGCCCCAACGATGCTAACGGCAGAACCCACTGCCTTTGGTAAGCGAACCCCGGCTTCTCTCAAGCCCTCAAACATAAACTCCATGCTGAAAGCTTCGACGACCGCCGGAAAAGGGCTCGGCTCTCTTGCGGCTGCGAAACTTAAAAGTAAATTCGTCGGAATCATTTGAGGATGAAACGTTGTAATCGCAACATATACAGAAGGGAAAAACAGCGAAATCATTAAAAAAATGAAGCGCATAAAACGAATGGCTGTTGTAAATAGAAAACGTTCATAGAAGTCTTCTGCAGCTTGCATCGCCGTCCAAAAGGTCAGTGGAACAACTAAAGCAAAAGGTGTTCCATCCACCAAAATAGCAATGCGTCCTTCCAGCAAGGCGGAAGCAACGACATCCGGACGCTCTGTATTTTGAATGGTTGGAAATGGTGAAAACGGTTCATCTTCAATTAATTCTTCAATATATCCTGACTCCAAAATGCCATCGATTTGAATTCGATGAATTCTTGTACGGACCTCCTTCAATACGGCCTCGTTTACAGTACCTTTAATATAAGAGACGATAACATCGGTATTCGTCACACTTCCTAAAGTAACGAGTTCCATTTTCAAATGAGGGTTTCGAATTTTTCTGCGAATCAGACTAGTGTTGGTTCGTAAAGTTTCCGTGAAACCTTCCCGCGGACCACGAACGGATGATTCCGATTGCGTTTCTTCAACGCCCCTTGTCGTCCATGCCTTCATCTCGGCAATAATCGCAACATTTTCTGATTCCGAAAGAACGGCAATGTTACTCTTTACTATATTCTCAACAACTTCTTGTACAGTCGAAACTATTTTTGTTTGTGGAATAGCAATTAATTGATCTTTTATTACTTGATGAAGGTTTCCTGCGTTTCCGATTCCTTCGGTAACACCTTCGAATAAAAATGGTTTTATCATTATTTCTTGCAAAGTTTTCGTATCGCTTAATCCATCGATATAAACTAAGAGTAATCTCGTTTGCCCATTGATTTGAATGGGATGAAATACAACATCTGAACAGTCCTCGAAAATTCTATGTAAGACTTGTTCATTTGTCTTAAGATCCTTGCTCAAAGCTACGCTTTCAACACTTAAAGGTGATATCTCTTCTTGTTGATGTTCTTTCCGTTTCCAAATTTTTTGCAACCACAACATTGAGTCACCTATATCCGTTTTAATGTTAACACTTCGTTGAGCAAGTTCCCGCGCCACGTCGGCACTGTACAAGATTTCGCATTCAGGGAGTCTGGGATTGCCTTCCAACGTCTGAACGTACACTTGCTGCAACTCCGTTATGCTCGAGACATTGTCAACGCTAGCGCCATCTATAGAGCTGAACTCAGTACTCCATTCTGCCGACAAACCGAAAAGAGCAGCGTCGTCGGATGGAGAGATGTTCTGCGATTCATGCCTTGGAACCTGAATGGATTTTCGCACATCATCTGTTTTAGTCTTTATCTTAGTTCTTTCGGTGAAGCGATATTCCTATGTGCATTGAAAACAGTCTGCAAGTCGGGCAGAGCGGCTGAATGAATCAGGAAAAGCATCAGCATCTAACGCGGAGAAGTCAGTCTGCTACGATGAATGCGTACTGGATTAGGAGTGATGAGATAGAATCCGAAACCAATTATAGGCAAAATTAGGCTTATGGTCAGCCAATTCAAAGCCTTTTCCGGACGGCGTACCTCGCGTACCGCTAAGAGTAACATAAAAACTGTATTCAATATGTACAGCCCAAGAATTCACATCAAAATGAACCCCTCCTTTGTAATATCATCAAATAAGATGTACATTCTGTTACGTGGTTATCCGGTTGGCATTAAATTCAATATAATCTTCTTATTTGAATATCTTTACATTTTACGGAGATATTATTTCTTGATGATTATTTTCGAGAGGAGATTAATAAAATTGGAAAGATTATCAATTCCAAAAAATGAAAGCACAATTAAACAACCGAAAAAATGTAAAGGTTGTATCCTGGGGGAGATGGGATGGTATGAAACAATTTTGTTCCAAACAGACATGTATTAAATAATTACAATACATAAAAGCTTAGAAAACATTTATCCCACACGAATATCGCGGGGGTATTTTTGATCATGATTTCATAAAATTCTGGGTGCTTTTACTATTTAAGGTACAAGCTCGAACGTGACTGATCCTCATAAGTAAGTGAGTAAGCGCATTTGCAATAATTTGTCCTGCCGTTTTCGGCGCTACCATACCGGGTAAACTGGGAGCAAGAATGCTTTAATGCCCCTTTTCTCCGCAAAACGGAAGTTGGTTCCGCCCGGTTTGGAAGCAATATCAATAATCACTCCCTCTATGGAGAAACGCTTTGCTCTTAAATACTCTCGTTTTCTCAGTTTTTGACCATCAATACTTTTTAACAGATAACATTTCAATGGTATGAAGTTGTAGAGGAAGAAATTTATGGATATGCTGAGGGGCAAAAGGCCCTCTACCTAAGCCAACCAATTTAAAAAATGGATGGTGTGGTAAAGTATGGTCGCACCTTTGGATCTCCACATAAGCTCATGGGGTCAACCCTCCCACATCTCGCAGAGTCTACGCTCCCACATTCCTTCATTCAACCTGTCCATGAGGTGGAGGTCAGATATGCTGCCCGACAGGATCTTCGTCCGTAAGGATAGTGCCTTTCCGACTCATCCGTGCTTCTTGTTATCTTTTCCTTTGCTTAGATCATCAACACTGAGTATCGTTCGTTATTTAAGCTGCTTGCGGTAACTCTGTAAATCGAGGGATATCATGCATCATCTTTTCTTCACTGAATTCGTAACCTTTTGTTAATATGCCGAAAAAGACACGTATAAGCTTATTACACAACGCAATGAGAGACTGCATCTTCTTGAGCGGATTCACCTGTCGTTTGGTGTAATACTCATGCAAAGCCCGAAAGGCTGCGTTTTTAGCGACTAACGGCATCATCACACGAAAAAGCAAAGCACGAAGGCGCTTTCGGCCTCGCTTCGTTATCTTCGTCTGTCCAGTGTGTGTACCTGATGAGTTTGTTTTTAAGTTCAACCCAGCGAGCTTCGTGATCTGCTTGGGATGACGATACTGAGTAATGTCGCCTACCTCAGCTAGAAAACCTGCAATGGTGTCCCTACCGATTCCTTTTATGGCCAATAATAGTTGCACATGTGGGATCTGCATGAGCAGTTCATCCAACTTTGTCCCCAGTTCTTCAAGCTTATTTTGAAACCATTCGTACTGGCTCAGCAGTAACTTTAACTCCATTTTAGCTAACTCCGAACCTTCTCTTATGCCTACAGAACAGCTTGCTGCTGCCTTCAGACTCATGATTCTACCTAGACCAAGCCCGCGCTTTGCAGCTTCTCTCAAGTGCTGTAGTAAGGTTTTATCCGGAACGTTAACAAGCTCGTGCGGCATTAGATAAAGGCTTAGCATTTGGATGGCAGATTTGCACTCCCAATCTTTGAAGACCGTTAGAAACTCTGGGAAATACCGATCTAACCAGTTATGGACACGTGCTTGCACAACACATAGGTCAGTTGTTAGGTGTTCACGAATTTTCATCGCTTCCCGCAATTCGGCATAAATACCTTTGAGAAGACTCGGTACGGCGTATCTCCCGTCTTTGACCAGCTGTGCGATCACTTTCGCATCTTTAATGTCATTCTTTGTTGGAGAATTGTCATCTAGTTCTTTACTTTTTTTCACGTGCAGTGGATTGACTACACCGTATTTCACTTGTTTTTCTTTTAGAAAATGAGCAAGGATCAGCCAGTAGTCACCTGTTGGTTCCATACCAACGATAGCGTCCTGGAACCCTTGCTCCATTGAAATGTTCTGGAACCAGGTCATGAACAACTCAAAGCCTTCTCGATTGTTCTCAAACGTGATGGGCTTTCCAAGCTCGACTCCGCGGAAGTCTTGGGCACGAGCCACATGTTTAAATTTTGCGATGTCGACACCGATAATTAAAGTAGAAGAAGTGATTTGATTAATTCTTTCATTTTGAGTAGAATGCATGTTGTAGTCTCCTTGGTTTTGTTTTTGGATCCGTTGCTGGCCAGCATCTGGGACCCATAAACATCATACCAAGGAGTCTTTTTGTTTTTCAAACCTCGTATTTCTACATAATAGGAATGCTGCCCGTTGTTTGAAATTAGTTAAATCCTGTTCTGCCAAACCCCAACACCAGACATTGTGAACCGTGAATTGTTATATCCGTATGTTGAATAGCCATCATAACCGCACCTTCAGCGTGGTATTGAATTATAAATGCTCACATTATCGCGTGCAAATAATTCAACAATCTCAATTTGATTTCTAGAACAAAGCTTTTTTAAATAGGAATTCGCCATTCCCGTGTTATTTTTGCATGCTTCGGAATGCAATTAATATGTTCGTCGGTTATTTGAATCTCCTGCATGGAAAAAACGGATTGAATTATTCCCGTTTCATCTCCTCCTATTGCTGGCAAAATGACCGCATGTTTTCAAGTATGTGCCGTTCTAAATTTACTCTTATTGCACCTGAATTGATCTTGCAGCTTATCGAATCCAATTAATATCGCAGCCGCATCCAATTCCAACAATTTTTGAATCACTTCCAATTGACGGGCATCTCCGCCAATTACAGCAATTTGAATTCCTGAAAGCAACCGATATCGCGTTAACGCGCTAAAGTATGTAGATATTTAAAAAGCTGCTCGTCAGCAGCTCTACCGATCACCAATAAGTTTTTAAGCATCAGGATCATATATACACGCTGGTACAACACTATCGCTAACAATACTTTTGTCCGTTAATAGATAAAATTATAAAACAAACCCCAGTCTCTTATGAAATTCAACTATTCTTACACATAAACCAGAACATAATTCTAAGATCAAATACTCTAAATCTCCGAGTAAGTAATCCGAGATCTTCAGAGGAAGAGAAAATTGCACAGGAGCTTTTTTACAAAATAGGTGGCGATAATTTTCGTATATTCAACGTCAATTTCATAACATCAAGGATGAAAATTCTACTAATTTCTATTTGTAACAGTTAAAATACGCAAAAAATAAGCGTTATCTGTAATATTGCTTGGCACAATGCCCGCAGAGCTTTCTCTTGAATAGCTCTCCCATTTTCTTTCTATCAAAATCAATTACAACATCCGGACAAAACATTTGACCGCATCTGCTTTCAAATACGGTATGAGCAGCAGAAGAGGATTTAACTAATGGTATTTATCGGTAGATTTCGTATTTCGTATTTCCTAATCTCATTTTTTCTCCTCAATAACTTGGGTTATAGCATAACTCCACATATTATCTTGTTTTATGTACAGCCGGTCTTCGGCAACCGAAATTTTGTCAACGTGTTTGAATAGGACCTGGTTTATTTCTCCGCGGGTCAAATCTAAATGGATCAGTAAATAATCTCGGCCACAGTCAATATTGGTGATCCTTCCTTCACTTGAATCATTACGCACACCATTTAGGTATTTAATAACAGAAATCGTATCTCCTGCTATAAACACTTTGCTCGCCTGCTCATAATTCACGCTTTATTCCCCCTCGCATTATCGCAAAATATGTCTAAACATAATACACACCCACAAGATTACATTTTAAATATATCACGGGTAGCCGACTTAGCCATGTGAAATGGATTCTCTGGAGTTTTAATATTATCGACATATTAGTGGTGCTAACACTTGCGCCCGCTGCACTGCGACCTTTTTGAAGCGGAAAACCAGAGGGATTCCCCATTGAAACTTAAATTCCACTTATGATATTAGGGAAATTAAATTGCTCAAGTAATGTCATGTTTTTCTTAGAAATATTTATTCCCCACTCTGGTTTGCTTTTTAGATTTACATAGTCTTTATCCTTCAGTAAATCAGTCTCTTTATTCCAAGCTACCGCAGGTACTAGATACATTTTAGGTTGTTCCCCATCAGTAAAAAGCAGCATATTCCTCACTTGTTATGAGTTTGATGAGCTCCACATTAAATCTGGCAACAGAAACCCCTTCCCCCTCAAATCAAGTTTTTTACCATCTGTCGTTTGGTGTCCGCTGATCGATAATAATAATTCTACAATCCTTTATTGTTATCCTCCAATATAAGGAAAATCCGTGAGGTTGATCCGAGGGAACATGATTAATGTCAGAATTATTACTATTTTCATCGACATAACCACCAAGCTGCATAACAATTTCAGTCAAGATTTTTGCCGAATCTCCCGAGTCACTTGACATCAACAAACAAACATATTGTACACCGTTAAACTCAGTTATCGAATGTTTTCCTAGTTCACGCAATAAAATAATCTGCTTTTTCCATTTCCAACCTTAAAATTGATATATCCATGCTTCGTATTTTCAGGATTATATATATTAATATCAAAATAGCATTCTTATCGTATCAAGAGACAATAAAGTTATAAATGTCTTTTGCTTTGATATCACTTCGTGCCGATTGCGATAATTTTCTTCTTCATAAGCTCATTAGTCTTTTAATTCTATATTGAACATTATCGGGTAATCACCATCTTTACAAATTGGCGGTTTGTTCCTTTCAGCGTAAACCTTTGTTGTTTCAATCCTTACAATAACCACAGTGGTGTTGCGACCCTGCCTGTGTTCACTGAAATGACCGCCTAACCAACGGCAAGAGTTTAATCCGTTGATTCGGCAATCATCTTTTATTTATGGTGTTATCGATATTTATTCTCCAAACTTCTGCAAACATCCTCGTACGTGATGGGG
>NZ_AUGY01000157.1 GCF_000422905.1 Paenibacillus alginolyticus DSM 5050 = NBRC 15375 | reverse complement strand
TTCTCCTTCATTTTATTAATGGTTTCGCCAGGGTCAATACAGCTCATCCCGCAATCATGATGTCCTACCACAAACACTTCATCGGCATTTAATTCATATACAGCAACAATAACGCTACGCATTACGCTGCCAAATGGATGCAAAACAATCGCTCCAGCATCTTTAATGATTTTGGAATTTCCATCCTTAATATTTAACGCTCGGGGAAGAAGGTCGGTAAGCCTTGAGTCCATACAAGTTACAACAACCATCTTTCTATCTTTGAATCTAGAAGCTTTATATTTTTCAAATTCCTTCTTTTCTACAAACTCCGAGTTAAAGTTTAACATATCATAAAGTCGGTCCAAGCTTCTCACCTCAATTTCTCTCTTGATATCTTATAATCTTATCATAACCTACGAAGCACCCTCAACATGCCAAACCTTATTCTTATTTGATGGTTTCGATAAATGAATCTAGTCCTGCAACATCCATTAAAAGCAAAAGAACCATCAGAAGCGCTACCAGTACGCAACTGACGATACTGTCGTAATAATTGGTAGTGTAGGGTTTTGAACCCCTGTCCAGTACTTTAATGTTGTGGTTTTGCATGACTAGGGTTCAAAAAAGTGAACAATAGCTTGCCAAAACCACAATCCCTCGTGAAAGACCATAGGGGCGAAATAATTCCACTCTCCGAAATCTGGCCAATCGAACCTGCCGACATTGCAAGTAAATGTTCTATCGTAATGAGGGATTTCCAATCATCCTCCTGAATACCGATCAGGTGTCTGCTCTCTTAGCCATCATTCCATTATTGTCAATCATAGATCACACTCCGCTTTGGATATATTTACTCTATTCTACGTCATAACCAGGAACAAGGTAATGTTCGATTTTAACAGTTTGTTGGTCTTTGTCTCTCCCTACAAGCTACCATGCCATCATAAAATCTGTCATTCGTCACAGTATGCTACCAGTTAGCGTAACAATAATGCTCTTGCAATGGCTCTGTCGGGAATGAGATCAAGTTCTTGTCAAAATCGGGAATGGGATCAAGTTCTTGTCATTGGGTTTTGACAAGACCTTGATCCCATAAAATAAAAAAGCCGCGATTTACGCGGCAATTAATGAGATAATGTTCTTGTCACCCGACAGATCATCATCATAAGTTCGAAATTTACGGTAATACTTTTAATATAAACAAAAAAGGACCTGGATGTCCTTGCTTTCCTCACTTTACTTACTTTAATTCATTAACCTTTTGTGTTATAATTAACTTAATTATTCCAATTGAAACCAATTCACATATTGAAAAAGGTCTCATTTCTATGATGAAACTTTTTTTAATATGTGAATTTTTGTTTTCTGGGAATGATCAGTTTAATAATAGGTGACCGCCAACATTTTGACGAAAATATACGCTAAGCCTTTAAACATGACCGCCTTGGCGTTTTTTCATACTCTAAGTCGAAGGGTCCGGGCAGCCTTGGGTCTGAAAGAAGCTTTAAATTAAGCTTAGCGCCACCAAATACTAATATAAAATAAAGATGTGACCACATCAGAAAAGCGGTTTTTTATCAAAATAGATACACATGATTCGAACGTTAGTGTTGTATTTTCGACCATTGATGACATTATTAATTTTTATTCCAACAAACAGAGTTTACAGAGCAAAGTGGACGATCTGAACAATTTAAAGAATCACACAGGCAAGCAAAGGGGTGGTATATCATAATTGGAGAAATGATTCTTTCCGACCGACCTGTAAGGGTAATTCAGAAGAGTTCGTGGTTGATAATGACTTCCTGCATTTTTTCTTCATTTATCTATACTATTTGGGGTGGATGCCTTTTGCTCGCCTGTCTCGTTTACTTGGCCATATCAAAACGAATTCGTTTTGATATGTAATAGCTCAATAAAGGATATCTGAATAAAACACCCAATTTTGTGTCCATGTCCACCAAAAACACATCACCAAACGGACAAAAAAGGCCCTATAAACTATTTTCACTTTTCAGATCGTTAATGAGCCTACAAATCGAAACAGCGACAGTCAAGGACGAGAAAATAAAGTCCTAGACTGTCGCTGTTTTATTGAACTAACGTTCCCAGTTAGTTAAATATCGGCCGATCTTTATTAATTATTAAATCATCAAAAAAGGCTTTATGATCGGAGAATAAGTTGTCAGGTAACTCATCAAGTGCAAAAAACGCATTTTGCAGAGATTCTGCGTTTTGTTTAATTAATTGGCCTTCGTATTCATTACAAGTGAAAAGGAATTGTACCATTGAAACTTGGTCTCCATTAGAAAAGGTTTTATCATACTTTGAACCCGAATAAACTCCAAACAACTCAAGTTTCCCTAAAATCAAACCGGTTTCCTCAAAGACCTCTCTCCTGGCAGTATCTTGGACTGTTTCTCCTAGCTCCATAAACCCTCCTGGGAGTCCCCAGTTTTCGTTATCCAAACGCTGTTGCAACAATAAACGATTTTCTTTATCAAATATAAATGCCCCAGAAACCACCATGATAACTTTCTCATGTCCAACCATAGATCTCACATGTTCAATATAATCCATAAATAGCCTCCATTTTACGGTTTAATTGCATCTACAATTAGTGAAACAAAACCCATATGTCCCTGTTGATTCCGATGATCAAATCTCTTAGAACGATAAATAAAGCCCTTTGCTTCATTCCAGTACGTATAATAAAACTCCCCATTCTCATCACAATATTCGAGCAACTGAACCTGAAAACCTGCGGATTCAAACATATTCTTTAGTGTTTTATAAGAATGAACAATTTTGTGAGAAGCAGCAGGATGGTCTTTTGGTCCCGGACCTCCTATTTGAACTATATTTTGATAATCCTCATTAGGAAAGAGAGCATCAGGAACAGCACAACGAATATATCCTCCTGGCTTTAAATATTCATTACAAATCTTCGCTGCTTGAACTCCTTCATCAAATGTAAGGTGCTCCCACACATGTTCAGCTAAAATTGCTGTAATAGAGTTTGGTGAAAATCTTCGATCCCATGTATCCTTTACTAATAGATTAAGTTCATTTTCTTGAGTGTGCATCCATCCCGGATTATTGTTGGTTCCTCCTGCTCCTACAACCACTCTTATTTCTTGAGCCATTCCATTCACTTCCTTTTTTTCTAAATTATAAGTGAAACGTATCTATCATCAAATGGAATTTTGTTATTTTTAGATGGAGTTTTATAACCATATTCCGCAAGCTATTTCAATAAAAAAGGAACAGCTGCCGGCTGAGGCAAACTGCTCCTGTATTTTAACTAACGTTCCCAGTTAGTTCAATCCATACCTGACTCAAAAACAAAGACAGGACCATTCCATTTCTCGTTTTGTAGAAATTTCTCTTGATAACCATTGTTTTGTTTATACTTAGAGATTATCTGCTTCCAGAACGTATACGCAGGCTGGTTAGCAGCTGTTTGCCTTATTTCCCATGTACCAATGAACCGCTCAAGAAGCGAGTACGCAACCTTACTACCAACTCCTTTTCGACGGTACTTTCTCATAATAAAAAAATCACTAATTGAATTCGTTTTCTCTGCTGTACTCAATTTCATATATTCCTTAGGTACACCTAGACTAATCAAGACAAAACCTGCAATCTCCCCATCAACCTTTACTATAATCGGACGTCGGTACTCATCAGTCCACTGATGATCGAAATACTTGTATAAGTACAATCCATGATTGTTAAGGACATGTCCATCAAACTCGCTACTGTCGTAGCGATATAGCTGAATAAGATTGTAAAGAACTGTTTTTTCTTCATACGGGATCATCTCTATTTCAATATTCATTTTGGCCCACCCTTTCATGGATTATTTTACCATGACATTGAGGGTAAAGTTCCTTTATAACCAAACTCCCGTTACTTCAACGGACAACGGCAGTCGATCGTTGTTTGCCGGCAACAATCATGTTTTGATTGAACAATTGTATCATCCGTCCCGCGCCGGCTGCCTTCACATCCTGTTTAAACTATAGTTCGCCGTTAGAGGTTAATGTAATGTGTATTTGTTTTGCATAATAATCCCATTCTGCTTCGTCTGTGTTTATCTCTAAAGTGGGAATTAGTGATTGTTTCGCATGCATGCGAAGTTTTTCTTGAAAACTTAACCTTATTCTGTCCGTTAGGATTGAATGACGGATACCAACCAAGATCTACTATTCTTTTATGATCTTGGCTAACAATTTGCAAGATGTCTTCGTCCAACTCCAAAACATTTTCATAAGTATCATCTATAAAGCTTACCTTGAATGACCTTACGTAAGCAATCGCAGGTTGCAAGATGCATCCCTTCATGGACCAATCCAAAGTTGAGCAACTCTCCCGCCCGATTAAAGGTGAGCGGTCCAAATTGCACCGGCGCTTCCAGCGGTACCTCCAGACTCTCGGGAGCTAACTCGGATAGGGAGCTAAGCTGATTTGACAGCTGTTGGATTAACTCTTCCTTTGATGGAGGCGTGTCGGCCCAGTTTGCCGGCGCTGTCCCGGAGTTGAAGAACGATGCGTAGCTTGCGGGAATAGCCGATTCTTTCGAGAAGCCAAGCGTCATGTAGGTATCCATCCAATAAATCATGTGTCCAATGTTCCAGCGAATCGTGTTATTATAGGAACCAGCTTGAATGTCGAACAGTTCCTCAGGGATGGCCTGCACCTGGTACAGCACCACTTGACGTACTGTTTTTGCCGTGTCGATAATCATTTTTGACATGTTGTTTTCCTCCTTTGTAATGAGAAGCGTTTGATATGTTCCTAGTATAGGTCTCATGGAATGTTCCATCAATGCAGTGCGCATTACCGAAACGTTAAGTATAAGTTAATGATTATGAATTGACAGAAAAAGAAGATGAAGTGACAATAATTATTGAACATCTATTCAGCGATGTATTTGAAAGCAGGTGTGAGCTATGGAGTTAAAACAACTACAGTATTTTATGGCGATTTGTGAAGAGCTCCACTTTACGAGAGCAGCCAAGAAGATGGGAGTCAGTGCACCTAACATCAGCCAGCAGATAAGGAGATTGGAAGAAGAATTAGGGGTTTTACTGTTCGATCGCGTGGGAAAAACAATCGTCCTCACAGAAGCCGGAGCGATCCTTCGTGAACATGGTGCTGCCGTGTTCGTACATCTGCAGCAAGCTAACGATGCCATTTCTGACCTGAAGCAAATGCACGGTGGATCTCTTTCCATCGGTGTCTTGCCCGGTGACGCGGATCTCATGTTTAATGCCTTGCTGCTGAACTTCCATCAGACCTATCCCACCATCGCGCTGTCCCTTCTGGAAACCACGAAAATAACAGAACAAGTACTGGACAGAAGCATCGACGTTGGCGTAACCATCGGACCTGTTATCGATGAACGCCTCACGTCAATTCCTCTGTTTCACGAGGAGTTCTCATTGGCGGTAAGCACGAATGATCCCCTTGCCACGGAGAGCTCCATTCCCTTGAACAGGCTGCCTGCCCTGAAAATGGTCATGTTCCCACCCGACCATCAATGTCGTAAGCTGATCGACCGTTTCTGCAAGGACAAGGGGTTTACTCTGCAGCCGCATATGGTCACGACAACGTTATCCTCCCTCCTTCAGATGGTGCAAAGCGGAGTTGGCGCCTGTGTTCTGCCGCGATTGCTGCTGGATAATCTTCACAATAAAGACATCAAGGTTCTTCACCTGAGAAATCCTACGCCTTCTCAAGACATTTGTCTGATCTATCGCAGCGACAGGTATGTCGGATACGCCATGCGCACGTTCATCAAAACTCTGAGAGCCTACATTGAGACCGTTATCAATCATGCCAAATCTTCGTAGATAACGATGGGTGAATCCTACTATATTTAGGATATCTGCCCGTTCAATAAAATGAGAAGACTGCCGTTCCATCGATGTCGGCTGCCTTCTCCTGATGTTTTTCGAGCTATGATTCCTTAATCATCTTATTCAATCTTAAAATCCAAAATATCCCCTATCTTTGCGTAATGAATCAATCCCTTTATTTCTTTACAGACACGATTACGTCCATTTTCATAATTCCACCAATTATCTGGCCTGGTTGTTTTGTCAAGAACGGGACAAAAACTATACTCAATCCATGAAGGTGCATATTTTTGGAGAGTTAAATGACATCTACGCATGTGATAAAAAGCAGTGCAAATCATTATACGTTGTATGTTCTTTAATCCTAAGTATTTATCCAACACAAGCAATGATTCAATTACATTTTCCTTGGTATTAGTCGAATTAGTTTCCATGATTATGTCTTTCTCAGGCACACCACTCTCTAATGCCATTTCCTTCATGGGTACCGACTCAAAAAACTCACCGTTATCTCCACCTGAAAATAGAATTTTCGACGAACGACCTAAAAAATATTGCTCTACAGCTGCTGGAGTGCGGTACTTCGTACCTGTGCGACTTGACGGTACGAAAATACAATCGCACGGCTTTCCGTCATCGCTAATATTTTTAAACAGAATGTCATGTATCAACTCTTTAGAAAAAGAATTTTGATTCAATTCTGAAAGATACAGCGTCATCTCCACCTTTCCAAACATGGAATAATTAACCTAAACATTGGTCCCAACCTTAACCCTTTCTCATCCTTATGGCGGAAACGAGGTATAAAAGAAGGACTACACTAAAAAGGTTCCAAATACTTGGTATTGACGCGACAGATAAATAAAGACCGTAAGGCAACGACCAAACAAGTACAATGTACATGAAGATTCGATTTCTCAAAAATGTTGCTATAATGCCTAAAAATGCAGGAAGAATCAGCATGATAAGTAAGATAAATACCGTTTCATTCTCCGCTTGCGTCTTTGAATACGGGTTCCAGAACAAAAAAATGACACACAGAATTATGCACCCCAAGCACGCAACCAAACCTAAGAGGGAATATTTCGATTTCAATGAAAGCCCTCCTTCTAATCGTATATGAGTTCGTCGTTACATATTTTGAAATGACTCCTTATATGGATACTCGTATCTTCTCAGTTTTTCCGTTTTTTTACAACGGCGTTGTTCACTATTGCTGGAATTGTTCAATAACAAAAAAGAGACCCACAGCAATGGGCTGAGGGTCTAAGTTTTACGCTCATGAAGAAAGTAGATGCCGCGGCTTATTTGAAAAACTCGTTCAAGAGCTTATTGGTTTCTTCCGGTGCTTCTTCAGGAATCCAGTGGCCGGTTTTCTCAATTACGGTAGAAACAGCAAAAAAGCCGGTTCCTTTTTACAGGAAACAGCTTTATTCGTTGTTGTATCAAACCCATTTTCTTGTTAGTTATTCCACGTTATGATAAACCTGCTGCACATCCTCTAAATCTTCCAAAGCATCAATCAGTTTATCGAATTGCGCTTGTCCTTCTTCCGATAAAGTGACGTTGTTTTGAGCTAACATCGTCAGTTCAGCAATGGCAAACTCCGTAATTCCAGCCTTTTTGAATGATTCTTGAACAGCATGGAACTGCTCCGGATCAGCGTAAACCATCACGATCTCATCTTCTTCAGCAATGTCACGAACGTCTACATCCGCTTCCAGCAAAATTTCCATGATGTCATCGATGCTCTTGCCTTCAATCCCAATGACAGCCGTGGCATCGAACATGTAAGCGACTGAGCCGTTTACACCCATATTTCCGCCATTTTTACTAAATGCTGCACGTACGCTTGAAGCCGTTCGGTTCACGTTATTCGTGAGTGCGTCCACAATGACCATCGCACCGTTTGGTCCGAAGCCCTCATAACGAAGCTCTTCATAAATTTCATCTGAGCTGCCTTTTGCTTTATCGATGGCGCGATCAATAATTGCTTTCGGCACATTATAGGTTTTGGCCCGTTCGAGTACAACTTTCAGCGCACGATTCGCTTCAGGGTCCGGTTCACCTTTCCGAGCTGCTACATAAATTTCAAGGCCGAACTTAGCATAAATTCGACTTGTATTTGCATCTTTAGAGGCTTTCTTCTCTTTAATGTTATTCCACTTTCGGCCCACGATTGATCCCACTTTCTATTTTTATTTCATTAATATAATAACCCATTTTCATTCTAAATGGAAAAAAAATTGCATCCTCTACTCCCGAACTAACATTTTTCGTTGTATAAGCTAAGCACCATGGATGCGGGGGACTGAATGCTGAGAAGTCGATTTTCGGCTTCTCAGGCTTTAGTGATGAGCTTCAGCCTGAGGAGCTCTCGCTGAAAGCGCGGTTTTCGCGCTTTCACTGGACGGACGCGCGGGACTGACTGTTGAGAAGCCGATTTTCTGCTTCTCAAGCTCTAGAGATGAGCTTCGGATCGCGGAGCTCTCGCTGAAAGCGCTGTTTTAACGCTTATTTGTTCGGCCGCTCCAGAATAAGCGCGGTTTCCGCGCTTTCACAGCACGAACGCGCGGGATAGTCTGCCTGAGAAGTCGATTTTCGGCTTCTCAGGCACTACCGACGAGCTTCGGCTCGCGGAGCTCTCGCTGAAAGCGCGGTTTTCGCGCTTATTTGTTCGGTGGCTCCAGTGAAAGCGCGGTTTTCGCGCTTTCACTGGACGGACGCGCGGGACAGTCTGCCTGAGAAGTCGATTTTCGGCTTCTCAGGCTTTTCCGACGAGCTTCAGCTCGTGGAGCTCTCGCTGAAAGCGCGGTTTTCGCGCTTATTTGTTCCGTGGCGCCTGAATAAGCGCGGTTTTCGCGCTTTCACAGGACGGATGCGCGGACGGAGCCCGCAAAACCTGCGTGGCTCCGTCTATATTCGAACGACTATATCACAATGCCGGGATTTCAGAAGGCACCTTCAAATGTGTTACATCGATCCCTTTTTCATCGCGTGCTTTTAAGTCTTGTAAAAACTCCAGGAAGCCATAACGAGGTTTCCAACCAATTGCCTTTTCAGCCTCAGAAAGGTCATGCTGTTCCACTTGCTCTGGCAATTCGATCTCGTATTTCTTCAGCAATTGAATTGCGCCAGGTACCTGTGTCTCACACCATTCTGGACCATATTTTTTGAAGTCTTGAATTACTTCTATCGGCATGCCGTGATTTGTATGAACAATTGTACGAAAAAGCCCCACTCTCTTCTCCAAAACTGCCTTGACAGAAGCAACTGTAGCTTCAGCTACATCCCTTCTATCCACGCCATTACGAAGCAATCGTGCCCCGAACTCTAAGTAGGGGCGAGGTATGAACTCATGGTAACGAAGCATAGCTATCGATGCACCGGTCATTTCATGATATGTCTTACACAGATCTTCCCCAATAACTTTACTGACGCCATAAACGGACCCCCATCCATATGCCATGGAAGAAGCATACACAATAGATTGAATCCCAGCTTGCCTGCATGCTTCCAGAACATGGAATGTTCCATCCACGTTTACAGCAAAAATCGTTTCATCACTTACGGGCGGATGATGTGCGCAATGCCATGCTGCTAGATGAACAACCGCATCCATTCCATTTACAGCTGAACGTACATCACCAGGGGTTCTCGTATCACACCGAACGAATTCGATTTCTCTCAAATCGTCCGTACTTGGAGGCATAACGTCTGCCATCCTAACCGAATAACCTCCTTGAATTAATGCTCTGCAGACAGCTTGACCACTATTGCCGGCGGCACCGGTAACTAGAACTTTCATGATTTTACACCACCTAACTTCGTATTTAGGTTATCTATTCGTTATCCTCAATGATACACCTGCAATTGGGTAAAATAACTAGGTTGGTATGGAGGGATCTTTAATGAAATCCATCTTCTTATTTGCTCACTTGAGGTTGCCAGATGAATAAATGGATAAATAAAAGAATGAATCCATAATCGCGGTCGAAAGATGTTGTAAAAAGTGCAACAATTGCTGCCTATATCCCGCCTCTTTCCCTTCGATGTTGTAAAATATACTAAAATATACAACAATTTGCTCCAAAACAGACCATTTCGCAACAAATAGGCTGGAAATGTTGTACATTCGAGACTGTCGATTCAATAGCCCCCAAGGACCCCTATGGGCTCTTGGGGGCTAAATTTTTCCTTTTATACGACAAATTCGGCGTATCTTTGCCCCATTTTATCTACCTTAAACAGCTATATGGACAGACTTCCCCCTTGGTAAGGGAGATTCTTTTTTTCGCTTGAAACCAAGTGTTAAACTACCTACTTGTTTCACCATCACTTTTATATTAACTACGATACTGCTCACCTTTGCATCGACACGCCGCTTCTCACGCGTTCGTTTATGGGTATGCGCCAAATCGTGATGGTTCTTCA
>NZ_AUGY01000156.1 GCF_000422905.1 Paenibacillus alginolyticus DSM 5050 = NBRC 15375 | reverse complement strand
AATACAAGCAGTGATGGTCTTTTTGTGAACATCTAAACCGCATGCACGTTCAATAAGTACTTGCATGTGAATCACCTTTCTACGGCTAATAAATTGAGGCTGGTGCAGCAAACCAATATAGGGTTAATCTACCCTGCGTGCTTCCCAAGAGGGAGCAACAGTCCGTGGTGCACCGGGGTCGCTGTGGTCAGACTAACGGTAGGGCTCAAGGCACCATAGTTCAACGACCTTCCTCGCCAGCCGTACTATTATTATAAAACGCACTGAATAAATTTTCATTATTCCGTGGTGCCCCGTGAGGGGCATGGTTGGCTAACGGAAAACGGTAGTGGAGGAGCGTTCAGCGGTGCAGCTCCTTTTTCATTTAAGTAGCGTGTAAAACCAAAGAGGCAATCCTGATAAGTGGGAGCCTCTTGTTATTGTGGTATCGCAGAAATACGAATGTTAATAAAGATTTTTAGTAATCTTTTGACTCAAATGCTCAATTTTCGGCATATGATTTAGGGATGCCTCTTTTCCGTTTCTAGTGAGCTTTAGACGCAGTTCTGCTGTTTGTCTGCGATCTTGGCCACCACCTTATGCCATCTGGGAGCGGCTATATAGTCAAGAAAAGTCCTTGATAATCAAGGGCTTTTTCTTGAATTAAGAATCTGTGAAGTAAGTATATATTTATTTCATTAACCTACAAACTTCTCCCTAACAAGGTACCAACTTGTTTAGCCATTACTTGAGGCGAATAGGGCATTCCGTTTTTAATCCACCATTCAATAACACCTACATAAGCGGTACCGGCATATTGCAGTATTACATCTTCCTTTAAATCCGTATTTCTTCCGCTTTCTCTGTCAATCTCACCTTTAAATCCGTCAATAAAAGAAGTCAGTAGTCGAGTTCTAAAAGCTGACGGAACACCTGTACTTGCTAACATAGTAGAAAAAAACAAATAATTTTTTTCAAAATATTCAAAATAAGGTACAAGAGCCTCGTTCCAATCCATCTTACATGCCCATTCATCCATCTCTCCTAATTCATTAAGGTGTGTTTCTATAAGTTTATCCAATAAATCAAATTTATCCTGATAATGAAGATAAATGGTTCCTCGATTTAGGTTAGCCCGGTCTGAAATATCCTGAATGGTTATATCATCGAAACTTTTTTCAGTCATCAGTTCAATAACAGCTTTTTTCAAAGATTCCTGTGTTTTAAGAATTCTCCGATCCGTTTTAGCCATCGTATATTCACCAAACTTTCTAAGATAATTAACACTTTCCGTTGTTCTGTTGATATATCAACAGATTACGTTTCTTTAATCATTGAATTACATACTTGATTATATAATAATAGACACTAGTTGGTTAATCAAATCTATTTGGTTAGTCATCGCAATTTGGTTTATGGAAAAGGAGACAACGCCCATGTGCAAAACTCACGTATTGAGTGTTCCAACGGCCAAAGCGCCATTTGAAAAGACTACGATTGAAAGACGACAATTACGACCGGATGACGTGTCGATCGATATAAAGTTTAGCGGCATTTGTCATTCCGATATTCATAGTGCACACGGGGACTGGGCAGGCGGAATTTTCCCAATGGTGCCTGGTCATGAAATTACCGGGGTTGTAACCGCAGTAGGGGAGAAGGTAACGAAATTTGCAGTAGGTGACCGAGTCGGTGTAGGCTGCTATGTAGATTCTTGCGGAGAGTGCGAATACTGCCTCCGTGGAGAAGAACAACATTGTTCAAAAGGCTTTGTAGCCACCTACAACTCCTTGGACTACGAAGGTAATCCAACTTATGGCGGTTATAGCCAAAACATCGTTGTTACTGAAAAATTCGTTGTGCATATCCCGGATGATATGGAGTTAGATGTAGCCAGTCCGCTTTTGTGCGCTGGTATTACCACTTACTCCCCTTTGAAACGTTGGAATGCCAGTCCAGGAAAAAAGGTAGCTATTCTGGGGATGGGTGGGTTGGGCCACGTTGCGATACAATTCGCGCATGCGATGGGTGCAGAAGTTACAGTGTTAAGCCGTGCGAAAGATAAGGAAAACGAAGCGTTAAGTTTTGGTGCGGATTATTATTTTTCAACTCTTGATCCTGAAACTTTCAACATGCTTGCCGGCCGATTCGACCTGATTCTCAACACCGTATCCGCCAACATTGATGTCGATTCGTACTTATCGCTACTTCGTGTAGACGGAACGCTTGTTAATGTCGGAGCGCCCGCGGAACCGAGTCAATACAACGTGTTCTCCCTAATCATGAGTCGGCGCAGTATTGCGGGGTCTTTGGTTGGCGGACTTGCGGAAACACAAGAGATGCTTTATTTTGCTGCCGCGCATGGTATTCTGCCTCAAATTGAGATTATCCGTGCCGAGCAAGTAGACGAAGCGTATGAGCGAATTCTGCGTAGTGACGTGCGATACCGATTCGTTATCGACATATCGACTTTATAGAGCGCATGAACGATAAACTTAAAAACCATTCGCTCCGATTGGCTTTGATACTGGCCGCATTTTCCGCATTGGGACCATTTACAGTCGATATGTATCTCGCGTCGCTTCCGCAAATCATGGATTTTTTCGCAAGTAACGCATCCATGATTCAAGCGAGTTTAACAGCCAGCCTGCTAGGTTTAGGCTTAGGCCAGATGGTCATGGGACCTTTAAGTGATAGGTATGGAAGACGTACCCCATTGCTGATCTCCATGATTCTTTATATTGTTTCATCTTTTGGTTGTGCTTTAGTACCCAATATTGAATTTTTCATCGTTTTACGCTTCGTCCAAGGGGGGGCAGCATCTGCCGGACTCGTGATTTCTCGTGCGATTGCTCGGGACAGATATAATGGGGTCGAATTGACGAAATTTATCTCTCTGCTTACGATGATCAGCAATGTCGCTCCATTAATATCCCCGAATGCCGGAAGTGCCGTCACATCTTTCAGTTCATGGGTTGGTGTGTTTGTTTTTTTGGGGCTTCTAGGAATACTATTAACAGGGATCACAACATGGGGGTTAGAGGAAAGCTTACCTGTACAGTATCGTGTCCAGGGAAACTTTAAGGAATTAATGAGGAACTACAGTCGTCTGTTTCACGATCGAACATTTATGGGATATGCGCTTGTTAATGGTATATTGTTCGCCGGTGTATTTGCCTTTGTTGCTGGCACTCCGTTTATTTATCAGAACATTTTCGGTGTGTCACCGGGAATATTTTCGATCCTGTTTGCTATGAACGGTCTGGCTATTATGATTGGAGCGCAAATAGTCAAACGTGTGGCTGGCCAACTAACGGAGCGCACTATATTTCGTTTCGGTTTATCGCTGTCCTTTACTTCTACTTTCGCAATCCTGATTACAGTTCTCTCTCAGGGATCTTTACTGGCAGTATTTGTTTCAACCTTCTTATTTGCAGTATCCATTGGAATCATTGGACCGGTTTCTATTACCTTAGCGATGGAATCGCATGGACAAATGGCGGGGAGTGCGTCTGCCGTCATAGGCACTTTTCAATTCGTACTAGGAGCAGTTACTTCCCCACTTGTGGGAATAGCAGGAGAGTATTCAGCCATCCCTTTTGGAATCGTTATATTTACAACCAGTTTACTGGCCATTGTTTTTTATATCGTCCTCATTAGGAAGGTGGAGACTGTAGGCGCTGTAAACAACACGAAAAAAAATACGTAACTCTAATGGAGGAAAAGAGAAAATGGAAATCAGGAGAGTCGGGTCCCAACCTTCGGGCAAAGGACCGTCTGAATATTTCACTGGCACAGTTCGCATTGATCCACTGTTTGAAGCAGCAGCTCCTGCTCGTGTAGCAGGAGCAAGCGTTACGTTCGAGCCAGGTGCGCGGACAGCATGGCATACGCATCCACTGGGTCAGACGTTAATCGTAACTGCAGGAAAAGGACGGGTGCAACGCTGGGGAGGTCAGATCGAGGAAATTAGTCCCGGTGACGTGGTTTGGTTCCCGCCTGGCGAGAAACACTGGCATGGAGCTTCGCCAACCACAGCTATGACGCATATAGCGATTCAAGAGCGTCTGAACGGACAGGCTGTTGAATGGATGGAAAAAGTCAGTGACGATCAATACCAGTCCTAGGCACGAATTGCGATCGATCCAGACGAAATAATATTCTAATATTTCACTTTGTGTGCAATAAGGCTTGCCTCAATATTCTTTGGGCCAACTTGTTGTCTTCTCATTGATAAGTCAATTCATAGGAGAGGAGAAAGTATGACTGTAACAAACCTAAGCAAAAGGATTAAAATAATGACGATTCTAGGGATCTCTTTGTCTTTTGTCATAGCATCATGCTCGGCAAAGAATATGGCATTCGGGCAATCGCCGTTTTCCTCGCATGCTGGTTCTTGTAGTTCGAGTTGGAAAATGGATAAACAATCCACCTATGTTGACGGCGTCCATACGGCGACAGGTAACTACGGGAGCCGCGATACGTCCATCTCTGTGACAATCACACTGGTCGATGACATTATTAATGGCATCCAGATCACACCTCATACTACGGATCCGGTATCTCTCGACTTGCAACAATATTTTAGCGGCGTGAACCCGTCGAACTTCGTCGGGAAGCATATCGACGAAGTTAAAGTGAACCAACTTGCAGAATCCAGCTTAGTCGCTGACGCGTTCAACGAAGCGATCGATCAGATAAAGCAGCAGAATCGGATAGGGCCGACGGCACGCAGGAAATAAACGCCTTTTATTAAAAGGAAGTGGGGTGACTTCAATGTCGCACAATAAACAAGTAGCACTTGTCACAGGCGCGAATAGGGGAATTGGATTTGAGCTTGTCAAACAATTGGCTTTGAATGGTTTTCGGGTTATTTTAGCGAGTCGTGATCTAGAAAAAGGTTATGAAGCAGCCCAAAGGCTTGAGCAGTCAGGTTTGGACGTTACTTTTGTACAAATGGATGTCGATGATCAAGACAGCATCCGTCAAGCCTCGCTGTCTGTTAATGAAACATTTGGAAGATTAGACGTTTTGATTAATAATGCCGGCGTGTATCTGGATGAAAATGAACTGTTTATGACGATGGATCCTTCCATTCTGGAGAAAACGATGTCAACGAATTTCTTCGGCGTCTATAATGTCATCCGTACCTTTATACCGCTCATGAAAAAGAGGAGCTTTGGAAGAATCATTAATATATCATCGGAGTATGGAGTGATGAACGAAATGTCGGAGCGAGGAGTTGGTGCATACAAATTGTCCAAGCTTGCCCTTAATGCATTGACGCGATTGGCAGCTGCAGAAATCCAGGGCGATATTAAAATCAATGCCGTCTGTCCGGGATGGGTGAGTTCTGATATGGGTGGTCCAGCTGCTCCTAGAACACCTAAGCAAGCAGCGGAGTCGATCCTTTGGTTAGCAACGATTGGGCCGGAAGGACCGCAAGGAGGCTTTTTCAGAGATGGAAAAGCAATCGACTGGTAATGATGGATGATATACGGTAATCATTCAAAACCTGAATTAGGGGGATGCCAAGAGGATGAATAAATCTATACTTATCGCTTTGGTAACGGCCTTCTCCCTTGCTGCTTGTGGCGGTAAAGAAGAGTCCAAATTCTTAAAAGATGATAATGCGAAAAATAACAGTGCCACTAGTCTAGCGGATACGACTAAGTCTACGAACAACCAGGCTGCCCAACCTTCAACGTCATCGACCATAGATAAGCCTAGTTCGAAAGATGTGAGGATCAAATTGACGTTTGACAATGAGGAATTCATTGTAAAAATGTATGATAATCCAACTAGCCGGGATTTTTTGACAAGGCTCCCGTTGACACTCACATTTAAGGAATTTGGTGGCTTCGAAAAATTGAGTATTTTGGATAAAGAATTATCTACGGAAAATGCACCTTCAGGAAGCGATCCGGAAGTTGGGGATTTCGGTTATTACGCTCCGCATATTCGCCAATTGCGCATGGTGCAGTCCTTGATAACGCTGAGATCAAGGTAATAGCTGATAAGAATGGCGTATCTGTAGCTCAGCTTTGCCTACGATATGATATCCAGCTTGGTCTTGTAGTAATTCCTAAGACAGCAAATCCAGATCACATGAGAATCAATGCAGAGCTTGATTTTGTTATCAGCGATGCAGATATGGAGACTTTGAAGAGTATTGAGGTCATCCAAAATTATGGCGAACATAGCTACTTCCCGGTCTTTTGGGAAAAAAATAAAGTAAATTGATCAGCAGCAAATACTAATAGTAATGATTATTGGATTGCAAAATGGCAAAGCATGAGAAGTCAAAAGTGGCATTATTTCCCTTTGGGAGAGAAGAATATTAATTAAAAACTTTTGGTTGCCGATCCTAAAGTTAATGGGCATATAAGGGATTTTAAACTAGGGTTGGGTTAATGCAGAACTATAGTTCAATCACGATATTACGACAGCCGACAAACGATTTAAAGAATAAACTAGTGTCGGGTAACAAGAAATTTACCTCACTAAGTGCCGCGAAAATCGCGGTTTTTTTTGTTTTATGGGATAAAGTTCTTGTCAAAACCAAATGACACAAGAACTTTATCTCATTCCGACGGAAGGCCGGGAGGAGTATTTTCTAAATGATTAACGGAAACTATAGTTCGATACGCATCTAAAACAGGCTGCCGCAGAAATTAACCGCGGTAGCCTGTTCCGCTAACATGCAGCATAGATTAGTTGAATAACGCCTTAGCAGAACAACATCTTATGATAATGCAAATAAAAAACTAAGTTAGCAAAAGCTGAGGAAGGTGCTTCAGTAATGGATAACATTAAGTTACTTCAAATGGCAGTAAGGCAATATGGATTTAATCCTGAAGATGTGGTTGTCGAAAAAGAGCTTCAATCGAATACTTGGCATGGGGATTTACATTTCAAAATTCATTTAAAAGAAAAGTCATTCTCAGCAAGATTTGTTAGCTATAAGCGATATGAAAGTAACGTATTTGTTAAATTAACGGATGAAGTTCTTACAGAACAAATTAAATTTTGCAATTATCTACGTGAATCTGGAATTCCTTTTATGAAACACCGGTCAACTCTACATAATGAACCATTTGTTTTGATTGATGATGGGGAAAAGGAATGGAGATTCTTATTGTTTGAGTGGATTGAAGGTGAACATATTATTACTCATTGCACTAAGCCCGTATCAGAAAAATTTAGTAAACTGGCACGAAAGATTCACGACATATCAGTAAACTTTGAAAGTGAGGTCTTTACAAAAGAATCCCATGTTTATGGTTCTGAACAATTTCTTGGGATGATTCGTAAAGAATTAGGCCCAATTAAGTTAAGGAAGCGGAAAAAGTGTTTTTCAAGATTACACACCTTTTTTAGATGCCAATTTTTTGCGACATGCAAGAATTGGTATCCCACGACACTATTATAAGCATTTAGACGAAGAGAGACTTTCTATAATGGAAGCTGCGATTCATACTTTGAAAAATGAAGGTGCGACAATTATTGACTCTGTCACTCTTCACGTAGAACAGCAAAATTGGAATAATGATGTCATTACCTATGAATTTAAAAAGGGTTTAAATAGTTACTTATCACATTTAGATAATTCTGTACCGATTCACTCTTTGAAAGAATTGATTGAATATAACAAAAATCATGCGGAAGAAGCTTTAAAATATGGACAAGACACACTTATAAGGTCAGAAGAAACAATTTTGAATGAAATAACGTATCTGCAGAACAAGGAATAGATTATGTAATAGACAAGTATAAGTTGGATGCATTACTGTTGCCTGGTGATGTAGATGGCATGTACATTGCTGCACGCTTAGGATATCCATTAATTTCTGTTCCAGCAGGTTACTCATTAACGGGAGTTACTGACTCGGATGGTGATTCGACTAAAGGTCCTTTCGGTGTAGTCTTCTCAGGTAGAGCTTATAGTGAGCCTACATTAATAAAAATAGCATACAGTTTTGAACAAATTACACATCACCGTTTCCCTCCTGAATTTGATTAGTACTTGATATGTCAGTTTGTTCAGCTAACTGGCAGTAATGCGAAAATACATGTTCGCTAATGGATTCGAATAAGTTTATGATACAAGTATGGATTGCCCGATTTTGGAGGTGACTAAGATGCTAATCAAAGAAGTAGATGATGAGTTAAGAGGAGTTATAAAGCACTTTAGGGGTACGTCAACTTTGGTTGTCTCTCGTGGTCAAGTGCATCATTTAGATAAACTACCCGGATATGTGGTTATGCAGGATGATGAAGTGAAAGCTCTTATATCTTACAATATAGTCGATAAAAAATGTGAAATAGTATCCTTGGATAGCAACGTTGAGAATCAGGGTTTTGGATCAAGTTTGATTGAATCAGTTATTGAAAAAGCAAGGAATACGGGATGCAAATCAATTTGGTTAATCACATCAAACGCAAACATAAAGGCTATTCGTTTTTATCAAAAGCGTGGCTTTGATATGAGGGTCGTTCATCACAATGCTATTGACGAAGCTAGAAAAATAAAGCCCTCAATTCCGTTGACAAGTGAGGACGGAATCCCTATACGACATGAGATTGAATTTGAAAAATTATTAAACTCCCTCGGTATGATTGATTTCCTCACGCAAGCTCGTCTATTCGCAGGATTTCATACTTTAGATTTCGATGATGAATGAAAGATAGCAAGATATATTAGGATGTGTCGTTAAAAAGGCATGCGGGAACAGAGGTGGGGGTGATTCACCCAATTCATTCCAAATGCTGCACGTATTCTCCACGGTGCCCTTAGCGATAGGCTGCCAGTGCAAAGATTTTATTTGGGTTGTAGGCAGCAGCACTACGAACCATTCCGACTAAGAGTCGAGCTAGCTTTCCACATAACTTCATGATAGATTTCATCTTTTTAAGCTTCTTTACCTTAATATTATGGTGATGTAATGCTTTAAACTCTTGGTTATTCATGACCATACACATCGTTATTAAATAGAGAAAGTGACGAAGGCGTGGACGGCCTCGTTTACTGAGTGTCATTTGTCCCTTCCATTTCCCTGAACTTGCTTCAGTCAAATTAAGGCCTGCGTGGCGAAGTAGTGCATTCCCGTGGGCATAACCTCTAAGATCTCCAGACTCTCCTAAAACACCAACTAGTGCAATTGAACTTATACCTGTAATGGCAAGAATTTTGCCTGCATAGGGGATACGTTCAACAACGTCTCTGGCTTCTTTTTCGATCCTCTGCAGCTGTTTAGTGGCTAAGTCATGCTCCTCAAGAAGCTGTTCTAGATGGAGTTTGTAAGCGTGTGTAGCCTGTTTGGAACCAACGGTTTGCTTGGCAAGATCGATGAGTAGATGAGCTCTACGCACACCAGAATGCCGTTTCATGTATTTCTGCCATCCTTTAATGACATCGTCAGGACTTAGTTTACATAGGTCAGCTGGAAGCGGAAAAAGCCGAAGGGTTAACAATGCACCCTTGCAAGTTAAGATCTTAAAGACTTGTCTCAGTTCTGGGAAGACAATGTCGACCCAGCGGTGGATCTGATTAACGGCACTTACAAGTCGTTTAACGACTGTTTCTCGGTTAGCCATCAGGACTCGTAGCTCCTCGTACTCAGAAGAATGGAAACGGACGGGGGAGTAGTAGCCGTTTTTCACCATGTTGGCAATAACTAAAATTTCGTTCCATGTCCATGGCCATAGCTTGTACAAGGAAGGAGGCTCCTATGTATAGTGTACTTCTTTTTATTCATACTCTCTTGGGTGCTGATACTTAGGCAAAAACACAACACCGTTTACTCGTTGTCCGTCATAGACACGAACTTGCGGGGTTCCCTTAAAAATATTTTATTATCCAGGCACTTGAACCACATTCAGTCATATATAGGTGATAGCAGTTCGAACCTGTTGAGGAGGATTTATACAAATGATGTTACCGAGTGAAAAGTATTTTGGTAAGTTTGAAGCGGTTTTTTTATTTTACGGGGCCATGCCTACAGGCGTTACTGTTTCTGAAACTGGGCGCATTTTTATTTGCTTTCCAAGATGGGGAGACGATGTTAAATTTACGGTGGCTGAAATCGTTCGCGGTACATTACAGCCTTATCCTAGTTTAGACGCTAATTTGGTAAGCCAATCGAATATCACAACGTCCTTCATTAGTATCCAAAGTGTCGTTGCTGATGGAAAGGGAACGCTTTGGGTACTGGATACGGGGGCTCCTAATTTCTCAGAACCCATCAAAGGGGGGGCGAAGTTAGTCGCTGTAGATTTAAATACAAATACCATAAGAAGCGTATTTACATTTACAGAGGATGTTGTCCTGCCAACCACTTATCTGAATGATGTCCGATTTGATTTTCGTGTTGGTAAAGCAGGTTATGCTTATATAACGGATTCGTCT
>NZ_AUGY01000155.1 GCF_000422905.1 Paenibacillus alginolyticus DSM 5050 = NBRC 15375 | reverse complement strand
GGATGACAAAGAAAGCACGGAGTATCGGGATACGTTACGCAAAAGGGCACTGACCCGTTCCGTTAGAAAAACCGACCTCCACCCCTTGGATAGATGTGACGAAGGAATGAGAGGGCTTAGACCCGCCACGACATGGGAGCGAAAATCGCTAAGGGCTATGTGGAGAATACGTGCAGCAGATGGTACAAATTAGGTGATGTTACCCCCACCTCTGTTCCCGCATGCCTTCTAACGATTAGGCCCTATCAATTCAACTCTCTTTCCTTCATCGTCCGATATCAAAGAGGATGAAATCCTGCGAATACACGAGCTTGCGTGAGGAAATTAAATCATATCGAGGGAGCTTAACAACGAGGGTCGCAGTTCATCATATTTCACCAAGTTCATGAATCACTTTTCCTCTCAATAAAATCGTGCTTTTACTTGTCCTTAACCCATTTATCTTCAATTACTGGAATGCACTATATTTCGCTAAATAAAATACGAGTTATTATATTATTCACAGATTAGGAATATTCTGGAAATTGGTGAGTTAGTTTATGTTTCGAAAATGAAAGGTGGCGATTCTCATGAAGAGATATTTATCGATGCTTGTAAATTACTTACTCTATTTTACGGTTATCCTTTTAGTGATCTTCCTCTATAATATCGTCATTGATCCTGTATTAGGATGGGGGCAGTTCGGAAAAGGAAAGAACATCCCAATCCAGGTATTCATGGTACTTGTAATTACTATCGCTCTTTCCGCAATTGTTTACGCCATTAAATATCGGCTTTTGAAACAGACACCGGTAAGCTTCTGGATTCTTAGCAGCTTCTCGCCGATCAGTCCGAGCTTTTCGGCTCACATGATAACAATCGGGCTGGCGTTCACTTTATTAAACGCTGCCTCCATGAAACTACTTCTTTACTACAACGTTCAATGATTTTACAGAAGAATATTTCGCCTCTGTTCCTTTCGTTTACATTATACTTTCCTCCGTGCTCACCACTGCACTTGAGCTGATCCTGTTCTTTGGTATCATGTTTAACGAAGCCCGGAAACATGTTCCCGTATTCTGGCCAATTCTAGTCATCGCTTTGATTATTGCGGCGTTGCAGCCGGGAGGAATTGCGATGCAGCTTCTGGGTGTAGCGTTAGGATTCATTTATGGATCCATCTATGTACGCCTTTCATCCATATGGTCCATTCTGCTGATTGGGATCGTGTTTAACATCAGTCTGTTCGGCATGAAAAGAATCGGTTGGCTTGATTCAATGGAGAACATGTCGGACTTCACCCTTATACTGCTTGCGGCAGTCATGGGACTCTATCTCATCTTTAGCACCCTTTGGTACTGGAGAAAACCAAAAGCGGCTACTAACGGCCGCAGCCGACGTAGTGCACGTTAAGATGCCTTCCCACGTGATGCCAACTCAGACCACCGCAATGTGAAGAGGAATGGCTGTTGCTTGATCTGCTATGCTGCCCGTTAACGGAATAGGCCACCGAATTTATCACCGGAAGCCCTATTACTCAGTATGCTGAAGCTCGAACCAGACTGGTCCCAACCAGGAATCGATTCTGCACCAATCTCGCCAGACTTCATTCACCATGACCTTCTGGGGGCTCAAAGCGGATCCCGTTTCCAAACCATCTGGAGAACGAAAAAGCTTCGTCGTACTTTTTAACTGGACTTCCTGCTGGACCTCGCTTACCTCGAATAACGCCGGGTAACGCGGTGCGATCCATCTTTCTCCGTTCATCGTCTCAATCAAATAGCGGTTATCCCACTTTGCTTTAACTTTTACAGTTTGCGGCGCCAATTGCATTCCTGTAGGCTTGGTAAGACCCGGATCGCTATAGAGTGACTCCACACCGAAAATCTCCAGACTCGTTTCAACCGGCATTTGATTTCCAAGTAGCGCGTTGTCTGGCATAATCCATGCCTTTCCAAGCCAGGTAGAGATCAAGTAAATAGGTACCAAATATCCTTCTCCATGCCCAACTCTCCTTTGACCGTAATCCAGTATTGTAACCGTTTGAGGGGCTATGATTCCGGTAGTCTGCCCGTTTTCGCCCAGCAAGGTTGTGTTTTCAAATAAGGTAATTTTCTTCGCTGGAGATGAAACCTCGGTCGTTATGGTTGTTATTGCGGATACTTCCCGACCCGACACCCCTCCGAATAATGCTATAACTACAACAAGTAGCGCTCTTTTTTTCATGTCACAACTCCAAGAAAATCGCCCCACAAAAAACAGATGGCTAATACAACACCCTACACGGGTTCAACAACAATTAGACGCCTAAATTATGGAATATGTTTCAACTTAGCTAGCGTTCTACGTTACCGTAATGAGAAAGGAAATACTGCTCCCCTTAGCTGCGTCCCTTACGTCTCTCTTTTCTCTTATAAAACCTGTCTATGAGAAGGATTAAGATATGTACCATGGTTATAAGCACTGCCATCTGTATAGCCTTTATAAAACTAACCCCTACAAAATAATAAACCAGAAGCAATATGGCACAAAAATAAAAAGCAATCCCTAGAATTGATTTCATCATTTTTACCTCCCTTAGCTTACTAATTTTACCCCCCTCATCCTCCTGTTATTGAGCCAAACAACTGCCCGTTAACGTAATGGAGGCTGCCCCGTTTGTGCCGGCAGCCTCGTTTCGTTCTGTATTGAGCTATGGTTCCTCGTTAGTTGAGCGACGAACTCAGAAACATATATATAAATGGTTATATTCTGATGAAATGGCTTGCCGCACCGCTAAAATGAAAATTTCATTAAGACTATTATCAATATTGCGACACCGGATCCACTCATTAACAATCCTGCTTTATTTTTCTGAGGCAAATAAGAGGAAATCCCATTGAATATTAGTGAAAAACATAAACCAACCATCATCCATGATGAAATAATCGATTTTGTTGGTAAATCGACCACAGCTACAGAGGAATAAATAGCAATAGCAACCACAATTAAACTAAACATAATACCTAATATCCTGATAATTCTTAACATAAATTTCACCCCATAGCTAATGAATAATACTCATAGATCGAGCTAGCAAAAATCAATAACTTTTCCGGTCATAGTTCCCTGATCAATTTTCGATGTTCTTGAAACAAGAACAATCATACCAGTTAAAGAAAGTGCTATAGCTAGCTTACCTGTTCTAATTCCTGCCATTCGCACTGCATATGAGAGAGTCTCGGTGGAATGGAAGATTAAGGTAAGTATTGAAATTAAAACGATTCGTTCAACCAAATTGAGATAGCTCCCATCCTTATTCAGACATACTAATTGATCCTTATTTTACCATATAATCCTCTGATATTACGAATCGATCCATCCTCTGCTTAACTCTTCTGCCCGTTAGCTTAATGCTGCTACCGCCGCTTTTTCTTGCGATAAAACAATACCCGCGGTGATTCTAAATCACCACGGATCGCCACTCCCGGAACACCATTGCCTCCGCAACTACCTGCCTGGAGGACTGTCTGTGTTCAGTTCACTAAAGAACTTTATTTTCTTTCAAAGATAATTTGCATATCCCCGCCCCATGCGTTACAATTTTTACATCGACAAATTTGCAGGTCTATACAAGGAGGTTCACGCGCCCATGTGCCCACGTACCAAAGAACAAAATGAGCTCATCCGCATGCAGCGCAGAGAACAGATCCTGGACGCCTCCGCGCGCGCCTACTTCCACACGGGCGGCAACTTTGATATTCGCGACGTCGCCCGCGAGGCCGAGCTCGGTTACGGTACGGTGTACCATTATTACCCCAACCGGCATTTATTGATAGAAGATGTGCTGGGCAGCGGCTTCGAGCGATGCGAGCAAGCCTTGGCAGAATGGGCGAACATCCGCGGCGGCAGCCCGGATGACAGGCAGCTGTTGACGTATTGCAAGGCGCTGCTCCGGCTGTGGCAGTCGGACGCCCGCACATATCTCGTCTACAAGATGGCGGCGGAGCATTATGCAGGCTTGCCTGAGAAGGATCGGCACGCCGCCAAGAGACGATTCATGGAACGGCTGTACGTTCCGCTCCAATCGATCGCCCAACGCGAAGACGACAGCGTCGATCATATGCTTGCCGTGCTGGTCGGCTGCTGCGGTCTGCACTACTATGCGGGCACTTCCGAGCTGGACGTCGATCGAATCGCCCAGCTCGCGATGCAAGCCATTACGAAGGAGTCCTGATACGAACATGGTCATCTTAAAAAGCAAGCATGAAATCGAAGCCATCCGCAAGGCATGCCAAGTGGTGGCCGAATGCCATCGCACAATCGCCCCGCTCATCCAACCGGGCATCACGACGAACGAGATTGAGCGCATCTTCGAGGACATTATCTTGAAGCACGGCGCCAAGCCCTACACGAAGGGCTACAAGGGCTATCAATATGCGACCTGCGCCTCCGTCAACGACGTGATCGCGCATGGCTTCCCTAGCGATAAGCCACTTGAGGAAGGCGATATCGTGACGATCGACACGGTCGCGGAGCTCGACGGCTGGCTCGGCGATTCGGCCTGGAGCTATGCGGTCGGGAAGATCTCGCCGACGGCCGAGAAACTGATGCGCGTCACGAAGGAATGCCTTGACCTCGGCATCGCGCAGGCGCAGCCCGGCAATCGGCTTGGCGACGTGACGAGCGCGACCCAGCGGCATGCCGAATCGAACGGCTTCGGCGTCGTGCGCGACCTTCTCGCGCATGGCATCGGCCGGGACCT
The DNA here is from genome assembly GCF_000422905.1 of Paenibacillus alginolyticus DSM 5050 = NBRC 15375. Classification (GTDB taxonomy): domain Bacteria; phylum Bacillota; class Bacilli; order Paenibacillales; family NBRC-103111; genus Paenibacillus_E; species Paenibacillus_E alginolyticus. Next base: position 5,814 of record NZ_AUGY01000155.1, on the reverse strand, counting down.
GCACGAGGCGCCGAACTATATGCATGTCGGCAAGCCCGGCAAAGGCCTCCGCATCAAGGAAGGCATGGTGTTCACGATCGAGCCCATGATCACCGAAGGCACCTACTACATGACAATCGATGCGGACGGCTGGACCGCGCGGACGCTGGACCGAAAGCTCGCCGCCCAATACGAACATACGATCGCCATCACGGCTGAAGGTCCACAGATCCTGACCGCGCAATAGAATAATTAGAGGTCGACCAACTAGATGGTCGACTTCTTTTTTACGTATTCGGCATAGCATCTTTCTTCATCCGATACATACGTTCATCCGCTCTCTTACTCCGATCCGCTTCCTGCTGGCCCCGCGGGACCTTGCGGCCCTGTTGCACCCGTAGCCCCAATTGTACCAGCTGGACTCCCCATGATTTGAAATACATTCAGTATCAAAGTACCAAATATTATTCGACAATGGTTCGAATGTATTTGTATCACTTAATATGGATGATCCAAGAGACACAAGTATGTCTCTAAATGATGCTTCTCCATTCCCCTTAACATCTAGTTTGTCAATTGAATACTCGCTTCTTATCTTAATTCCTAAATCAGATAAAATCTGTATTTTTTCACTGACGTTACTATTTGCTAACATTTTCATTCTCCTTTATGGGGAAAACTTCTAATAAATCCATAAGTTTATAAAAGATTACTTCAATAAACGAAAAAGGAGTTGCCCAAAGCAAGCTCCTCCACTATCGTTCTCCGTTTAGTAATTCACTTGCGAACAAACCTGCTACCTCTTGGTGAAAACACCCACAACGGTTAATAAAAAACCAAATACAACGATAAAGACTTCGGTACCATATAGCTTTATTCCAGGTTCACCCTGGATATATAGACCGATTAACATAAAAGAAATTCCCAACAACATAACTTTAATTGAACGCTCCACAAACCACACCTCAACGATTTACTTTATTATAAAACGAAAAATCACTTCCGTTATCACAAAAGGCTACACGCGGCAGCCTATTTAGGTTTGTTCAACTATAGTTTTCCGTTAGCGCAATTACCTATTTCAAAAATTGCTCTTATCATATTACGAATTAGCAAAGTCTTGAATAATTATTTGGATCATTTCCATAGTCTTTTCAGGCAATTCATTAGGTTTATAGAACTTATATTCTATTATTTCATTTTGGTCTGGTTTAATTGTTTCACTATATTGATTGAAAAATAAGTGATTGCAATGTAATGTGTTTCTCTTCCTGAACTAGTTTTAGTTTTTTTCTGTGAGGTATTCGTTAATCCGTTCGTATTAATGATGCCGGTATTCAAGGCAGACAGAGTTTATCAAATCACCTAATGAGCCAATCATCTGTTCTACTGAATCAATATGATAAAACGTACATGTGTTTTCGATTTCATTCAGTTCATTTGTTGAAGATAATGGGGCTCCTCGAGCTCTCCAGACTCTCCGCTCCCCGGCCTCTCAGCCAACTCCCGCATTGCGGCTCGTCAGCTGATTCCCACACCTACCAAGGCCGCTTCCCGCCGCCAAGCTTCGTCAAAATGCCGTCGTTGGCAGCGTCGTAAGCTTGAAATATTTTCGCCGCAATCGGGGATGCGCCATAACGCCCGAAGCCGCCTTCGGGCACGACAACCGCGACGGCAAGCTTCGGGTTCTCGACGGGAGCAAAGGCGATGAACACCGCATTTTCAACCGAACCTCCCGATACACTTTGGGTGGAAGTTCCTGTTTTGCGCGCCACATTAAACGGTAACTCCTCAATCCCCTCTGCCCCGCTTTTCATCCCGTGGATAATGGTGTTCCAATCCTCTTTGGCAAACTCTGAGGAGGAATCCTCCAATACTTCAGGCTCTATTTTTCTAACCAACTGGCCCTGGTAGTCGCGAATTTCATCTACAAACAACGGCTTCATCCGCTTCCCGCGACTAGCCAAAGTAGCTGTGTACTGAGCAAGCTGCAAGGTTGTCGTTTTCTCATTTTGTCCCCATGATGCGTAGACCATCGCTGATTGATAACTGTCTTTCACCGCATTTTTGATAAAATCATTAGATCCTTCAAGCTCACCCGGCAGGCCGCTCCCTGTTTTGATACCCATTCCGAATTTCGCCATATATTCTGCCCATTTGGCAGTCACAGCGGGATTCTCTCTGCCATATTTGGCCCAGAAAGGAATACCGACTTTTTCAGACATGAACGTGTTAGAGGAATGTTCAATGGCTCCGGCAGCATCCATATCCCCGTATGCCGCTTTCCCCGAATTGGTGATGGTGCTATTGCCTCCCTTACCAAAGCTAAACGCCCCCGTATCGTAATAAACTTTGCCGTACCCGCTGAAAAATTTCTCTTTAAGCCCTATCAACACAGACATAGGCTTGATCGTGGAACCCATGAACACAATCGATGATGGATGTTTCGCATTTTCTTTTTCGTCTGGATACTTAGCTTTAGCCGTTCGAATGCTGCCATTGGGAATAAAGGTTTCGATTTCTTTATAGACACTTGCCGACATACCACCGGTCCACGCATTTGCATCGTAATCTGGATAGTTCGCCATCGTAACCACCCGTCCCGTATCCACTTCCATAGCAACTGCAAACCCGGAAGATGCCTGCATCCCAACACTCATATACAAATCATTGGCGTGCGATGGGCTGCGCAAGTAGCGAATATGCTCCTCCAGCATTCGTTCTGTCGCTTTTTGGATATCTTTATGTATGGTCAAATATAAATTATTTCCTTTAACTGGAGCTGCGACTTCTCCAATTATTTTGTTAACGGCGTCAACGGGGTATGTCTTACTGCCGTTTCTGCCGCGCAGCTCATCCTGATACATGCGTTCGATGCCATCAAATCCCACCTTTTCCGAGCTTAAATATTCCTGAACCATTGGGCTGTCTTTGTAGATTTCCTTAGCTGTCGGTGAAGTATAAGAGTTCGTATATCCCACTAAATGCGTAGCAATTGTAGTGTTTCCGTCATCATCCATTTCATAGGTGCGGATACTTTCCTCCGTTACGTCTAACCATTTAAATTCATCCCTATGCTCTAAAATAAAGGCGATCTCATCGCTAGACAAATCCGCCTTAATTCTTCGCGGAACCCAGTAATAGCTTGGTTTTTTAATTTCAACCTTATGGTAGTCGTAGCCAATGTCCATGGCTAGAATGATTTCTTCTGGGGTCGGACTTTTCGAGTTTGGTTTGGCATATTTGTCGAAAACATCGGCTTTAAGCCGATCCGCTATAGCAATTAAGTCATCTAACTTTTGAGCGCTGGGATCCATTCGAAAAAATAAGGACTGCATGGGAATGGTATACGCAAGCGGAGATTTCGAGGAGTCATAGATGTTGCCGCGAATGGGAGCAATTTGAATCGTTTGTGTGCCATTTCTATTCTCTGCGGTTTTATGTATTTTCGTTTGAACAAACTGCAGCATAGCCAATCGTACGATCAGTATGGAAAATAATACAAAGGTTACAAAGAAAAAAAGATTGATCCGCAGCGAAAAATGCCTCTTTTGAGCAAGCTCTTTTTTCTTCGGATCATCCGCAATCGGCGATTTCATCACTGTAAAACCCCCTTCTGTGTCAGGATGTATCCTGAAACAGACGAAGGAACACCTCCATCGGTTCACTAAAATATGGAAGAGTTGGATTAAGCCTGAGACAAGCACATAGTCCCCTAACCCCATGGTTGCCTCCTTTATCACTTTCAAGCCTTTCAATTAGCTATTATGCATGGGATAAAGTTCTTGTCACCAGACAGTAACGGTATGAACAATATCCTCCTTGCGAAATGACTAAGTTAAAAAGACCTACCCTATTACTTTGTCCGAGACAAAGTAATAGGATAGGTCTCGTTTTCTGGGCGTAAACACCTTGGCCGTACGGCCGTACTATTGTTTCCCCTTAGAAACCAACCTTTTCCTATACGCAATGTGATTAATTTCCTTCCTTATTTCCATGAGGATTACCACGTTCTCCTGCCCGTCATTGTGTTGAACTATCGTTCCACGTTAGCGGAATTATTCGAAATGAAAATAGAATGCTGGCGGAGTATATTCAAGTATATCATGAACATGTAAGGAGGCTCTAGAGAGTGAGAATAAGCGAACTATCAAAATTGACCAATGTCAGCATACGATCTATTCGGCATTATGATAATAAAGGTCTTCTACTTGCCGACAGACTAGAGAACGATTACAGGGATTTTAACGATTCTGCCGTAGAACAAGTCAAGACAATTCAATTATACTTGAAGCTTGGATTAACGGTTGAGGAGATCGGAGCATTGTTTAAGAGCGAAGTGGCAGATCCTGACGAATATGAATATTGCGAGGAGATGATGGTAACGTACGAAGAGAAACTAAGCACAGTGAATCATCAAATCGAAGCACTTCATGGATTGAAGAGATTACTGGAGAGACAAATTGCTTTTACGAGTAGAAAAAAGAAAATTATCTAACGCAGTCAAGGCCCTGGAGCATGATGAATCACTCCAGGGCCGTTTTTATTTTTTATATTGACATTGACACTAGTGTAATCCTCTATGATGTGCTTAATCTCATCCGAAAGGAGTTTTATCATTGAAAAGTAGTAACCGAAGTGAGAACATTGGTGTTGAAACCGAGAATACAGTTGGGAAGTGCAAATCGGTTACGGTCATCGGGCTTGGTCCAATGGGTCAGGCGATGGCAACCGCTTTCCTTGAGCATGGCTATAAGGTGACCGTGTGGAACAGGACTTCAAGCAAAGCAGACGAACTCGTAACAAAAGGAGCCGTTAAGTCGTCCTCAGCCTAACGGACTACGATGCGATGTACACCATTCTCGAACCGGCATCGGAAAACCTGTCCGGCAAGGTTCTCGTCAACCTGAGTTCGGACACTCCGAAGAAAGCGCGCGAGGCGGCGAAATGGCTGGCCAACCGTGGAGCCAGTCACCTCACAGGCGGCGTTCAGGTTCCTCCTTCTGGCATCGGTAAACCAGAGTCCTCCACTTACTACAGCGGCTCGGAAGAGTTGTTTGAGGCCAACAAGGAGACACTCGAAGTGCTGACCGGAACTGACTATCGGGGAGAAGATCCAGGACTTGCGGCACTATACTACCAGATCCAGATGGACATGTTCTGGACAGCCATGCTCAGCTACCTCCATGCCACTGCGGTGGCCCAAGCGAACGGTATTACGGCTGAGCAGTTTCTGCCATACGCCGCCGAGACAATGTCGTCGCTGCCGAAGTTCATCGAGTTCCACACACCTCGGATTAACTCGGGTGAATATCTCGGCGACGTGGACAGACTTGCCATGGGATTGGCGAGCGTCGAGCACGTCGTTCATACGACCCAAGATGCCGGCATCGACATCACCTTGCCAACCGCTGTTTTGGAAGTTTTCAGACGCGGCATGGAGAACGGTCACGCCGGTAATAGTTTCACTAGCCTCATTGAAATCTTCAAGAAGTCCGATATTCGTCCATAAAAACTGGGCCATTCCTTACGAGGCCACTGAAAAACTTGCGTCCTCCTAAATCAAGTTAATGCTCTACAGAAAAAGACGGCGTTACTCCCACATTCCGGGAGTAAACGCCGTCTTTTTCCCTCTGTAAAGCCCTGTTGGGTCATGGTTTTTAGTCGTTCAGTTTCAGAATTCTTTTTAGATTCACTGCGAATATTGCCATTGCCCCTTGCAGTTCCATACCTAATAGACCCGCGGAAGTGGCTACATCATACCCGTGCCTGTGCTTAAGTTCGCTATTCTTCGCCTCGATCTTGTAGCGTTCTTTGGACTTCTCCTTGAAGTAC
>NZ_AUGY01000154.1 GCF_000422905.1 Paenibacillus alginolyticus DSM 5050 = NBRC 15375 | reverse complement strand
ACAGCTCGTAAATTGGTGCGGTTGGTCGACTATCTGCTTCGAACCAACCGACTCTACGAACCCAAGGAGGTGATCCGACAACAGAAATGACATAACCTTACTCAACCATTCCACCTATTATTTTGGAAATTAGAAAATATTTCCATATAACCAAAATAGGGTGGGTTTAGTTTCGTGCGGCCTTTTTTAGGCTCACCCCCTAAAAAAGTTACGGTTCTTCAAGGTTTTTTCCAATTAAGGTCTTGACATAGTACCGCTGCTCTAAAAATTGTTGTACATCCTGTCCGTATCCGTTGCGACATAGGTAATTACTTTGGTGATTTCCTCGGGAATGCCGAAACTTTGCGCTTATCGTTTATACTGGGTGTCGGTATAATTTGTTTTTGTTCTAAAAATGAAAAGAGAATAACATTCAAACAACAATAGAACTAGAAAATCGTCTAATGTTCTAGGCAACACCTACTATCTAACATATTTTTCCATGAAATATAGTAGACACCTAAAATTAATCATAAGTTACACTAATACATAAAAATAGGTATAAATTCCCACAACCGTTTGAATTTACAAAATAAACCGAAACCATTTTATTGCAAAATACGACATAGATATTGATCACCAGATTTACTATTTTGGGGTCTTTCTCCTGGTCGCATGTGCTTTTAACGGGTGGCGGTTTCCGGTGGCCGGATAGAAATAAGGTTATTATCGTAAGGATGAGAAGTGCTGAAGAATTTCACGAACCATTTTCGCTTGATCACCGGTACGGATTCGTTCCACCATGTTTAAAAAAAGTAAGGAAACCAGCTCTTCCAATTTCATGTTTAATGAAGGATCAAACTGGCCAATATCCATTAGGAAAACTTCTCCCCTCAGGGCTGATCTGCGATGCATACGAACCTCAAGCATATATAATTTTAAATACAGTTGTTCATCATGCTATTATTGGACGATAAATTCGCTACTATAATCAATGGAGATCAAAAAAGATGACCCTGTACAATACAGGACTCATCTCTTGTTTGCTGCCTAAATGTTCAAAACCACTCTTTTTTTTAGTGTTCTTGACTAAGGGTCCAGATTACCAATTACATGGCGAGCTCCTTCTTTTTTACAATCAATTCAGAGAGCAGCATTAGCACTAGCCCCTGTCCATAAAGCGTAGGATAACAAGGAATTGTGTTATAAGCTTCAATCGTTGGCATAACAGGTGATCCTCCTGATACGCCGGTTACTTCCCCGGTAGGCAGAATTTTTGATAGAATAGCTTCAACGGCGCGATAGGCTGCTTCCTTGCTGGATGGGTCGAGCAAACCGCGTTTCACGGCTAGTAGAATGCCACAAGCGATACCGGCGCTGCCTGAAGTCTCCGGATAGTAATCAGGCTGATCCATGACAGTGGCCCATAGGCCATCTGGTTGTTGATAACGGATGAGCCCTTGCATCATAGCACGGTAGCGCTCCAAAGTTTCTTCGGGCACATGGGTGAGGCCCTCTATTTCTTGCAGGATCATCGGCGTTGCGACTGCGATCCATGCGTTAGCTCTCGTCCAGCGCGCAGATGACATATGATCCTGTGCGATGCAGTTCCAACCGTGGAACAGTACGCCCGTATTGTCGTCCTGAAGCAGTCGCAAATGGAGGTCAAGCTGGTTGACAGCTTCCTGGGCATAGGCGGTTTCACCGGTAAGGCGAGCGAGGCGCGCTAGGAACAGATTAGCCATGAAGATCGTGTCTGCCCATACCTGCTCGGGGAAGTTGGCATTTTCAGTAACAGTATGCTCAAATGCGCCTTCCCTTGTACGAGGAGCTTCGGTTAGCATCCACTTCCCGATGCGCTCGGCAGTTTCCAGAAAGACGGGGTCCTTCGTGTGACCGTAAAGAGCAGGAAATATAGCGAAGGGAGCCATGGAGTTAATGACCTTCAGATGCTCCGATTTATTCATGTTTTGGCGGGCCCATGAGGTCAGATGATTCAAGATCTCCGGATTTTGCGTGCTTTCATAATAGGCTAGTGCCGAGATGACGCCGACGCCGGGCACCCAATCCCAATGATGAATATCCAAGCCCCAATTTCCTGTATGATCAGATAGCATGTAACCATAAATTTGGCTCGCGGTTTGTTCGAGATAAGCAGATGCAAGTGTAGTTGGCATTGTCGTATTCCTCCAAGAGATGTAGTGGCATACGCTCACTATACTATGCAGGATGACCATGAAGCTTGGCGTATTCTCTTATTGACTTGGGGTATTGTCTACGAAATAGAAGCGAAGGAAGTGAAGAACTGTGAGCGGGGTGAAATCGGAAAATTTGGAACTGGTGGAGCAGCCTGATGCCATTGGAGTGGCAATAGACGAGTGGACGAATCAGACACTTTCCACCTTTCCCGTTCATTGCTTGTATCGAACAACGAGCTTGTACCAGCGCAGCTTCCATTCGCATAGCGGATTCGAAATGTATTTATGTATACAAGGCAGCGGCAAATACATCGCCGGTGAGAGGATTCATACATTAGGACCGGGAAGCTTCACGGTCGTACGGCCTATGGCCATGCATAGATCACGCCCGGATATAGAAGTGCCCTTTCATCGCTATGTCCTTGCCGTGGAGAAAAGCTATCTAGAAGGGCTGTACGAGCGAGATGGGCAAATAGCCGCTTGGATCGAGCAGTGGCTTCCAGAGATGGGCAGCGACTCCCTTCATGTCCAATTAAATGCCCGCCAATTGCTGGGATTGCAGGAAACGCTTAGTCAACTGGAGCGGGAAATCAGGGAGCAGCAGCCGGGATATCCCCTTGCTGTGAAAGGGCTCCTGCTGCATATGTTTACTCAGCTAGGCCGATATCAGACGGATATAGGCGTTGTTCAGCAGGGATCGGGAGACCGGAAGAGGGTCGTCGAAAGCATTTTGAGTTATCTCATGGAAAATTACCAGGAATCCTTGCGAATAGAGGATTTATGCGGACAGTTTCACCTTTCCCGATCGTATCTTTGTAGAATTTTCAAACAGGATACAGGGGTCTCCGTCAATGAGTTTCTAATTGCCTATCGTATCAACAAAGCGAAGGAGATCTTGCAGGGAAGCGATCTGCCCATAACAGAGGTTGCGGCTTCTGTAGGGTTTCAGGATATTTCTCACTTTTGCCATACGTTCAAAAGATTGACGGAGTTAACGCCAAGCGGATATCGGAGTCTGCACCATTCCATATAATTGAGGCCGTTAAATTGCACGATTGCAGCATGGGATCGAAAGGAATGCCACCTCCGACAAAAACTGTCTATTGCGATTTTAACTGCATTTGATAAGGTTAATTCATCATTCTCCTCCAGGGCAACGATGTGAATGGTACAACTGAAAACAATAACAATGCGACCGAGCGGAGGTCCACCATGAGAACCAGCATATCCGGAAAAGCCATGATGATATACGGTATCGTATTCCTCTTCATCATCGCCTTAACCTTCTGGTTGTCCTATGTCGGCACTGTGGGCAGGCTGCAGAAGGACTTGCAGGATGCTAATCTTGCACTGCTGAAGCAGGTTGATTCCAAAATAGAGGCTGCCTTTCGCCAGACGGAGAAGGATTTGCTCTCCATGGCCGAAAGGCTGGAATTTGTTTACTTTATGAATAACAGCTATAGTGATGACGGTCACAGATATAGCATTTACTATTCATTGACAAACAGATTAAAAGAATTCATTTCAAATAATCCTAATTATTCCTCTGTTTTTGCATATTCTCATGTCAGTGGAGACTTAATGACAGAGGAAACCTATTTAAAGCAAGCTTCATCAGAGTTCAATTGGTTGGCCCAGTACCTGGATATGCCTGAATATTATAAGTGGTTATCGACTCAGAAGGTTTGGGATGGCCAGGAGACTCAAGATGTGATTACCTTGGTCCGCAGCTTTCCTAGCCTTAGCAGTCCTGGCTTTAGGAAGGGTCTAATGGCTGTTAGTATCAAAGAGGCGCAGTTGTTTCAGATGATTAAAGCGATCTACGAGGATGGCCACGCTGGTCAATTTTTCATTCTGGATGCGGAAGGGAATGTCGTTACACATGACGATAAGAACCAACTTTACCGCAATATGAAGTCGCTGCCATATATACAGACGATCTTAATGGATCCTGACAGCGGATCTTTCAACGTGAAGCTGGACGGGATTCAGGAGTCCGTCTTTTACCGGACTAGCGGGTATACGGGGTGGAAATTTATCAGCATAATGCCGGAGTCCACCGTATTTGAGCCGATCAAGGTGACACGCAACCTATTGCTCACATTTGCTGTCGTGATGTTCTTTTTGGCATTGGCAGCATTATTTTATGTGAACCGTTGGACCTTTAAGCCGCTGGATCGATTGGCAGGCAAGTTGTCCGGCGTGAACAAGGGGAGAGGGCAGGGAGCCAAGCGTATAGGACTCAGAAACCTGGAGCATATATTCGATGAGATGGTTACGGACCGTGAGCACTTGGAGCAGCATGTCAGGGATTCGAAGCCGATGCTTAAGTGGAAGATCATGATGGATGTATTGAACGGCAACCGTTCCGATTTCCACGCGATGTATCATCACTTGGAATTTTTGGGGATTCACATGTATTCGGAGCGCTTTATCGTGTGCACGGCGGAGATTGGCAAGGAAGGGGAACGGCTTACCCCGCGGGACGAAACGTTGTACACTTACATGTTCTGCAATGTCGCAGAGGAGCTGATTCGAACTGAACATGCAGGCTTGGCCATCGATTTGGGCGGCGGCCGGGCTGCTGTCCTTCTCAGCTTCGCGGAAGGCGATGCGGAGCAAAATCATTTGAGAACGTTAGTCATACTTGAACTGATTCTTGATATCATGAAGCGGCAGTTTGGTTTAATGGTCACGGTCGGAGTCGGCAAATGCCGCATGGAGATGAAGGAGATACCGAGCTCTTTTGACGAATCGCAGAAGGCGCTGCATTATAAGATGATCTTCGGCAAGCATTCGGTCATATCGGTAGATGACTTGCAGCCGCCGGACCGACAGGATTATTACAAACTCAGCCGAATGATCGATCCAGTGATGGAAGCCATGAGGCAAATAGATCGCGTCAAGATGCTTACGTGCTTATCGGATACATTCCGTGAAGCGGTTGAGAGCAATCTTCCTCCGGAGTTGATTAGGCAGCTGTGTTATGACCTTGTGATGAAGTCTTTGCAAACTGTCAAAGCTATTGGGATTGAGCCAGAAATATCGATGGGTCCCCTAAGCAGCTTCTATGATCGGATAGGGAAATGCGAGAACTGGAAGGATGCGGAGCGGCTAGTCGGAGACATTCTCGAGGGCTTGGCTTCACAAATTGAGGAGAAACGCACGCTACGTGGGAAAAATGAGACGATCGAGCGGATGCTGGATTATATCCGAGAGCATTATCAGGAGTATGATTTGTCCTTAGATCGGCTGGCAGAAATGTTTCATCTCACTCCGCCTTACATCAGTAGACTGTTTAAGGAACACACGGAAAGCAATTTTATCGATTATATGATCGAGATTCGCATTAAAGCAGCTATGGAGCTTTTGAAAGATAAGTCCATTAAAGTTAACGACGTTTCGGGAGCGGTCGGATATGCAAATACGAGAAGCTTCCTGCGCACCTTCAAAAAATATACGGGCTTAACGCCAACGGAGTATCGGGAACACATGTCGAAGCCTATTCCGTCGTAAATTACAAAAACGGGTATCACCTGCCATCTGGCAGGGATACCCGTTTGCTTATGCGCGTTTGGAACGTCTTAGCACAACAACTAATGCTAGGATGAGAAAAATAAGCGGTAAAGCCGCGGTGCTCATACCTTGACCTGATCGGACATGAGTTAGCATGGCGCCAGCCATTATAACTACAATAATCCCAGCGGAGAAGAAGGCGATACGCGGCTTCCAGAAGCCGATAACTAGCCCGATTCCAGCTAATAATTCAATAACTCCAACGACATACATGGCGTTTAAACCATACCCGTAGGTTTCTGTAAAAGCTTCCACTTGGATGGGGTTTGTGGATAATTTCATAAAGCCAAACATTAGAAACGCGACTGCCAGCACACCTTGAAATATGCGAGTCGTCCATTTCATGTTAAAAAGAGACCGAAAGATAGCTGAGCGAGCCGACTTCGTAGCTGCGATGAATCACTTGAACGGAACGTTCGGGGTCACCGCTGCCCATTGTAATAAAGAGCGGAATGAAATGCTCTGGTCTTGGCACAGCCATGCGAGCATTCGGGGCTAAAGCAGCGTAGTCGAACAGCACTTCCAGGTTCTGCGATTGCATGTTCTGGATGAGCCATTCGTCGAAATCAACCGCCCAAGCGTCTGGCTCTTTGGCATCCCAATTAAGAGCTCGCAAATTATGCACAGTAGCACCGCTTCCGATAATCAGGATATCCTCCTGATCGAGGCCGCGCAGCGCTTCGCCAATGCGATACTGCTCCGCAGGCGGCAAGTACGGGTTAACGGACACTTGAATGACCGGGCATGTAGGTGTTGGAAACATCCGTAAAAGCGGAACCCATGAACCGTGGTCAAGCCCGCGCTGCGAATCCAAATTCACAGAGATGCCTTTCGCCGTGAAACGGTCAGCGATCATTCGAGCCAGCTCCACATCCCCTTTGGCCGGATATTTGATTTGAAACAACTCATCCGGGAAGCCGCGGAAATCGTAGATCGTGTCATATACGTCATTGGTGGACGAAATAGTGAGTACCTCTGTTTCCCAATGAGCTGTGAAAATGACAATAGCTTTCGGGGAAAGCTTCTTGCCATAGTCGAGCAGGAATTGTGTGCAAGCTGTATCTTGAATAGCCATCATGGGAGATCCGTGTCCTACAAATATGGGTGAAATCATGATAAAACACTCCTTTTTAATTACTTTAATTCACTTAGTTACTTTATGTAACTAATATTACGTCAAATTTATAGTTTCGTCAAGTAACTAAATTACTTTTTGTAACCTTGTATATCCGTGGCTACTTACTCTATAATAAATAGACATATAGAGGTGATAAACATGGAACGCAACCTATTGTGTCCTCGTTTCGAAAAAGCTGTAGAAATCCTCAGCAAGCGCTGGACATCGCTTATCGTTTTTCAATTGCTATCAGGCCCGCAGCGGTTCATAAATATCGATCAGGCACTTCCGAATTTGAGCGGCAAGGTATTGTCGGAGCGCTTGAAGGAGCTTGAGCATGAAGGTATTGTTAAGAGGGTAGTATTCCCAGAAAGTCCGGTTCGTATCGAATATTCACTTACGGATAAGGGGCAAGCGTTGGCTCCGATTTTCGGTGAGATTACGAAATGGTCACAAGAGTGGCTGCCGGTTCAGGAGTAGGGTAAAAAAGGTCATCTAACCTGTAGAAATCAAACGGGGTAGATGATCTTTTTTGTTGTGGAGGTCCTGAGAGATTGCGAAGTGAACTCGTACGAAAAGCCGAGGGTCCAATGAACCAACGGCTTTTCGTGTTTGTTATTCGTGTTTCGTAGGATCGACCAATTCCAAAGCGGATAAAGCATTTGCGCCTTCCTCGTCGTCCGATTCCACGAATCGTTTGAGTACGTTTAACTTGTTTTCCCAATAGCGTTCATAATAGGATAGCCAACGCTTCAACTCCATAAGCGGTTCCGCCTCCAGCCTGTATCGGGTCTCGCGGCCGACTTTGCGTTCTTTCACCAGCCCGGCATCAGCCAAAATGCGAAGATGCTTGGACACCGCGGTGCGGCTCATCGGGAAATGGCCGGAGATAACCGTTACGGGCATCTCTTGCTCTCCTAGCAGCTGCAACACCTGACGGCGGGTCGGATCGGCGATCGCTTGAAAGACGTCATGCTTCTGCGAGGGGACTGCCATCTTAAGCCTCGACGTGAGCAGCCAGTTTCTTCGCTAGGCCAGTCCAGCCCATCGACATGGTCTCGCGAACAGCTGTGTGAGGTTGACCGAATTCTGTAACTTTGTCCGCATCCCAGCCGGAGTGGATGAGAGTGAATTCCGTTTTGCCTTCCAAATCGGTCAATTCAAAAGTCAGCGACCAATCCTTGCCCCATGCAAAGGTCAAACGGTTCGGCGGGTCGAGCTCGGTTACTTTACAAGGGGATTTGCCAAAAGGTCCTGCTTCCAAGTGAAACTCATAGCCAACCTCTGGCTTGAAATCATTGGGCATGAGCCAAGCTGCGATGCCATCAGATGTCGCTACGGCATTCCAAACCTTTTGAATCGGTGCGTTAAAAACAAGTGTTTGCTTGATATCCGGCAATGTGCCTTGAGTCTGATTTTCCATAATTAAGAAGCCTCCAATGATTAATTTATTAGGATTTCATTTTTACTTTACTCTTATGACGTAAACGCAGGGCCGACCATTTATCGTCCACCGCGACATTGCTTACAAGACGATAGTCCGTTTTTTCATCCATCAACTTCCACAGAATGTCTCGGTTAATGTCGGTTTTCACCTTTGAGCTTTGCTTCGGATAAGTAATCCAGAAGACAGCCTCATCGTTCAAATGGGCAATTGCTTTAGGTGCCAACTCCTCCACCTCGGCGGCATTGTTAACAAATAGCTGAACGAAATCGTAGGTCCCATTCGGCTCCTCATTATCCTCGATACCAAGCTTGTAGCCTTCAGGTGCTTGAAGAACGAGGGCTCGTCCTTGCTTATAGCGCAGCTTCTTCAGCAGTTCCTCCTGCATCGTAAGTCAATCCTTCCCTTATGTCCTTTCTGTATTGTGCCCAAAAGATTAGGTTTTCCAAAGGCATTGCAATGCGAAACCAATTGGTTACATAACGGATTATACGAAACCTTTTGGTTTCATGTCAAGGGGTTTTTTAGGCAACAATTCTGTCTTCCTATTTCTGTTCTTTTTTTCAACAGCTCTGAAATCATGGTATAGTTATGAAAAACAAGAGTGGAACAAAGGAGAACGATATGATACGTTTTGCTGTTATTGGAACCAATTGGATTACGGAAGAATTCATTCATGCTGCCCGCGAGACGGGGGAGTTCGTCTTAACTGCCGTATACTCGCGTACGGAGGAGAAAGCTGCGGAATTTGCTCAGAAATTTGAGGTTTCTCATATCTATACAAGCCTAGAAACGTTTGCACAAAGCAAGGAATTCGATGCGGTTTATATTGCTAGTCCGAACTCGCTTCACGCTGAATATGCGGTACTCTGTATGAATCATGGCAAGCATGTTATTTGCGAAAAGCCTGCGGCATCCAATACCGCTGAACTCTCAGCGATGATTAAGGCTGCACAAAATAATAAAGTGGTGTTCATGGAAGCCCTCAAGTCCACACTGCTTCCTAATTTCAAGGCAATTCAAGATAATTTACATAAGCTGGGTAAAATTCGTCGTTATTTTGCGAGCTATTGCCAATATTCCTCCAGATATGATGCCTATAAGCAGGGGACGGTCCTGAATGCGTTCAATCCCATTTTTTCTAATGGCTCAATAATGGATTTAGGCGTATATTGTATTTATCCGTTGGCGGTGCTTTTTGGTGCTCCTGAACGTGTACAAGCAAGTGGAGTACTGTTGGAGTCGGGTGTAGATGGCGAGGGCAGCCTGCTTCTTAGCTACAAAGAGATGGATGCGGTTATCATGCACTCCAAAATTTCAAGCTCCTATCTGCCTGCAGAAATTCAGGGCGAGCATGCGACAATGGTCATCGATAAAATCAACACCCCTGAAAAAGTTGAAATCCGTTACCGAGATGGTTCGGTAGAAAACCTGACGCGGGAGCAAGCTGTGCGAACGATGCGCTATGAAGCGGAAGAATTTATCCGACTTATCAAAAGCGGAGTATTGGAGTCCACGACGAACTCACATGCGAATTCCAGCATTGCCATGGCCATTATGGATGAGGCTCGAAAGCAGATGGGGCTTGTTTTTCCGGCGGATCGTAAGTCGGGTCAATTCGAATAAGCAAAGATGGCTTTCTTACAAATGAATCAAAGTGTGCCGATTCATCATTCCGCCGCTAGCGTGCAATTACCAAAGTAAGCGGAGGGTTTGATAGATGCAAGTAGGGTAAGTTCGAGAATCAACCAAAGTAACGTTCGAAGATGCAAGCAAAGTGAAGTTCGAGATAAGCATGCGAAGTAAATTTCGACAGGCGTGCGAAGTTGTACTATGTACAACATTTAGTAAGGTAATCGGCGTTATCGCGGCAATTGTTGCAAAAAATACAACATATTCTGCCGAAAGTGGCTCAATCAGGTGAAATGCGGGGAAAATGTTGCACAAAAGAGACTGTCGATTCAATAGCCCCCAAGGACCCCTATGGGCTCTTGGGGGCTAAATTTTTCCTTTTATACGACAAATTCGGCGTATCTTTGCCCCATTTTATCTACCTTAAACAGCTATATGGACAGACTTCCCCCTTGGTAAGGGAGATTCTTTTTTTCGCTTGAAACCAAGTGTTAAACTACCTACTTGTTTCACCATCACTTTTATATTAACTACGATACTGCTCACCTTTGCATCGACACGCCGCTTCTCACGCGTTCGTTTATGGGTATGCGCCAAATCGTGATGGTTCTTCATTTCATTGTTTTTTCGTTCGATGG
>NZ_AUGY01000150.1 GCF_000422905.1 Paenibacillus alginolyticus DSM 5050 = NBRC 15375 | reverse complement strand
CCGTAAAACCCCTTGATTTAGCTATGGGGATATCAGGTGCCACCCTGAATAATTTTCATTAGTTTACTTTGATCAAACATCAAAGATATTATTGTAAAATATGAGGTATATTTATGAATAAAGTTACGCTTTTTTTTTCATCTGTTCCATACATAATAAGATCAGTTTCAGTTATTCTGAGTATTTCGCCTTTTCTAGCGTTATTCCTAGTCATGTCCACACTGACCTCCTCACTCATCCCAATCGTACAAGTCTACCTAACAAAGGAAATAATAAATCTGATAACTAGTGTTTTAAGTGGTGTAGATAAAGGTAGTGAGTTATACTTTCTGTTAGTCTTCCAAGGTATAGTGGTAATTACTCTAGCTTTACTAAATGCTTCAGAACGATTGTGTGATGTAAAATTACAAAATAACTTAACGTTCCATTTCGATGAACAAACAATAAAAAAGACACTAAGTGTACCCTATGATTATTTTGAGATGCCTGAGTTTTACAACAAATTGCAAAGAGCTGCGAATGGTTCTGGGATGAGGATAGGTTCGTTATTTAATAATATATTGTCTTTAGTTAAAACAGTATTCGTTTCAGTTGGTTATGTCATTATCCTTATACACTATAACTGGATGCTATCATTTGCTATTTTTCTTCCTATGATTATAGTATTTGTTGTTAACACTAAACTGGCAGATATTAGAACAAACAAATTATATGCACAAACTGAAACAAATAGAAAAAGTAGCTATCTCGGTAACTTATTTAGAATGAAAGGCTCTGCCAAAGAGTTTAGAATATTTAATCACTCAGAATATATTATGGAAAAAAGAAGGGATCTTTACTGGAAAAGTACAATGGAAGTTTTTGTGTTAGAGAAATATTTATTAGTTATATCTGTAGTACCCATATTTCTAAGTAGTTTGACTTCAGTGTTAGCTTCAGTAGTATTAATTAAAATGGGTATAGGAAGAGGATACACGATAGGAGAATATAGCGCTTTAACTCAGCTATTACTTAGTTCACAGAACAATGGTAATTCATTATCAAGTACTCTATCAGCGATATATGAAGATAGTTTATTTGTAAAACAAGTACTTGAATTTGCTGATTTACCAGATAATATTAAGGAAGAAAACCAAGTATTTCCCGTACAATTAAAAGAAGGCATTGTAGTAAAGAACTTAACTTATAGGTATCCACAAAATTCTAATACTACTATTAATAACGTATCTTTTCACATAAATCCTGGAGAGAAAGTTGTAATTGTAGGCGATAACGGTGCAGGAAAAAGTACACTTTCTAAATGTCTAATAGGCTTACTACAACCTACAAATGGTTCAGTTCTAGTTGACGGAATTGAAGTAAATAAGATCAACAGAAAAAATTTCATTCAAAATGTCACAATTTTATTCCAAGATTTCACCAAATATAACATGTCTGTGAAAGAGAATATTGCCTTTGGAGACATGGATAAATTAAATGATGTAGCAGCTATAAATAAGGTTTTAAAGCAAACAGAGGTATACAACGATATAGGAAAGTTTCCTAAAAAGTTAGATACTGAACTTGGATCTGAGTTTTCTGAAAGTTATGATTTATCCGGTGGACAGTGGCAAAAAATTGCCCTAGCACGTGCTTTTTTGAAAAAACCCCAAATTGTTATTTTAGATGAACCAACTGCTTCCTTAGACCCCATTTCAGAACAAGAAATTTTTAATCGTTTTATGGAACTATCACATGGAAAAACAGCTATCTTCATTTCTCACCGACTAAGTACATGTGTAGATGCAGATAAAATATTAGTCATGAAGCATGGGGAGTTAATTGAACAAGGATCTCATAAAGAATTACTCAAGTTAAACGGTGAATATGCTACAATGTTCAACACTCAAGCGAAGTCCTATATTATTACTTAATTTCCATTTTTTAATGTGTGATTAATGTTTGTATGTTACTTTAACAACCATACAAACATTAAATTAGGATGTGATTGTCTACATGACTCTTAGAACAAAATTATCTTTGATGTATTCTTTAATTTTCATGATAACCCTGGTTGCTTTTGGAACCACTCTATACCTTTTTTTGCATAAATATATTTATAACGATATTAAAAAAAGTCTGGCATACGAGGTTAATTCTTTAAATCAATCAATGTCCTACGAGCTTACACTTTCCCAAACAAGTTGGAATTTATTTATCAATTTTGATGAATATGAGATGCTCCAAAAAGGATACCTTATTCAAATTACCAATTTCTCTAACGGTTTAGTCACTAAATCGAATAATTTGAAAAATATCGAGTTGCCTGTGCAAAGAAATAAGGTTCAACTTGGAAAACCTTATTTTGATAACGTCTCAATATATGGTACAACAATTCTTGTCTATACATTTCCATTGGTTTTTAAAGATAAGATTGTCGGAACTATTCAATCTGGGATAAATATTAATCAGTTTGAAAATTTCTTTAAAATTCTTCGCTTCACCCTCTATATGCTTACCTTAAGTGTAATTTTACTAACCATACTATCAGGAATATATTTTTCAAAGATATTTCTTAGTCCTATCCACTTGTTAATTCAAAAGTTAGACCAAATAAGAAGTGTAGGGGAACTCGCTGAAAGAATATATTACAATAATTCTAACGACGAAATTGGTAAACTAGCATTGGCTATTAACTCAATGTTGGATAGTCTACAAGGAAGTTATACAAAGATAAATAATTTATATATAACTCAACAAAGGTTTATCGCTGATGCTTCACATGAGTTACGGACACCTCTTACATCAATTTTAGGAAATGCACAATTATTAAAAAAAGTTTTTGAAAAAACATCGTACGATAATTTAAATAAACAAATGTTGACCGATTCACTAGAATGCATAAATGATATTGTAGAGGAATCGGATAGAATGAGAAAATTAGTAGGAGATCTACTGCATTTAGCGAGGTCTGACTCTGGAATAAACCTAGAATTAAGAAGAGTTGAATTAAAACCAGTTGTAGAGTCTGTGGTCCGTAAAGTAGATGTATTGCCTAAACGAGTGGATTGGTTCGTAAAAGATCTCCACCTTTTAAACAATATTTTTATATTGGGGAATAGCGACTACTTACAACAACTATTATTAATCTTTATAGAGAATGCTTTCAAATACACATTATCAGGAGCAGTTGAATTATATATCGAAAAAAGGGAACACTCGGTCGGAATCTGCATAAAAGATACAGGAATTGGATTAGATACTTCTGAAATCCCATATATTTTTGATCGATTTTACAGAGCAGATAATTCAAGAGGACAAATAGATGGTACTGGCTTAGGACTTTCTATAGCAAAATTTATAATTGACGAACACAAAGCCTCTGTAGACGTAACAAGTTTTAAAGGAAAAGGCTCAACCTTCACTTTATGGTTTAATGTATTTGAAGAATCAATTTAGTAATAACTTTTGAGCATCATTGGGCTAAAAGGTTAAGTTATATAAAAGAGGCTGTCTCAAATGTAACAATTATAGATGTGCGAGACAGATTCAATTGTTTAAAAGTAGTGAATATTGGATTGAAAAAGGAGCTAAGTGGCTTGTACGTACTTAGCTCCTTTGTTTTTAGGCGTCCACTGCCGCTTTCTTCAGTTAACTTTCCAATAGGTGACGGCACCGCGTCAAATGAACAGAAGGTTATCAATAGGGCGTACAACGTTAGTCCAGAAGTGAAGGTGAAGCTTGAACAGCTAGCGGTGGAGAGTAGATTGGTCACGCAAGAAGGCCCACTACCAGCGAAGCTGTCACCAGGGGAAAATTTAATTCTGAATTATGATAAAGCCCCTTGAAAATGCTGGCTCCTGCAAGGGATTTCACCTAAGTTCCGAATTTAATTTTGGAATTGGAACTTAGGTTGGCCACATCCCTATAAAACCTGATTAATTAGGCTCAAACACCGTTGAATTTTCAAATTTTGTTCCGATACACGTCATTTGCGCAACTTTTTAATTCAGTTGGCACTTGGTGACAGCTTCGCTGGTACTACCCCGAGATGGAGGAGTTTTTCGCGCTGTGTCCCTGTTCCATTTTCGGCGGGCATACGGTCCGCGATGGCATGATCGACGGGCTGGTACCTATCCGTGAAATTCGTTTGCCGGGGTGGTATAACGTGGAAAACGTCATGGCTGCCTTGACCGCCGTGCGGGGGACACGGACGAGGCAATCCTAGAGACAGTGCGCACCTTCGTCGGCGTGGAGCACCGAAACCAATGGTTGGCAACTGTGGGCGGCGTGCATTATTACAATAACTCCATCGGCTCTAGCCCCGCCCGTACCGTCGCCACGCTGCACGCGCACACGGGCCGAGTGTTGCTGATCGCCGACGGGCGAGATAAGAAGGTACCGTTTGACGAGATGGCCCGACTGCTGCCCGATCATGTCAAGGTGTTGCTGTTGATAGGCGAAGCAGCCAGTCAAATCGAGGCTGCGGCGTGCCGAGCTGCCCACCCATTGTCCGCTGCGAAGGCCTGGCAGAGGCAGTGGCACAGGCTCATAAGCTGGCTACACCGGGCGACACTGTGCTGCTGAGCCCTGCTTGCACTGCGTTTGACCAATACCGCAACTTTGAAAAGCGTGGGCGTCACTTTGCAGAGCTGGTCGGTGTGCTGTAACGGTCGAAGGAAAAGGATTGAGCAAGAAATGGGCTTGCCGGGAAAACCTGATTGGCCTGATGTATTTCCATTTCAAAGATCGTTCTTAAGAGGAACTGATTGAATTGATCATTACGCTAACTGGGAAACGATAATTAAAAATTAAGGGTTCCACATATTAGTCATGTACAATATGTGGAACCCTTTATGTTATTTGACTTTCTTAAATTTAGGTCTTGATAAACCATGCTAATACTTTATTTTCAGTCTAACACTTTATTTTCTTCGATACCCCGTGGGAATCGTACAGCTGTGTCCCCTTTCATTCTGTCTGTTTACCAATAGGGACGAGTGGACAAGTGGACCTGAGCTAGTGGGGGTTTATAGCTGGTATGGTGGAAGAAAGGAGGAGGAGGGGAGTTGTAGTATAAAATGTCGCTGATTTCCTTAAAACTGAGAATAATAAATACTTGTAATATTGATCTGATCATGTTATTTTATTGGTAATTAAATACAACACAGGCAGAAGCACTGCTTATTCCTCAATTGGGTGGGATAAGTACGTGCTTTTTTTGATTTCAAAAAGGAGGTGAGATCTGTGAAGAGGATTTCAGAGTCCTAATTTGGGTGGGGCGGGAGTAGAGGGATCGAGAGGTATACGGTAAAATAGATGTAGAAAGGGGAGTCTAGTATGCCCGATATTTCTTTGTTTTCCGCCGCATGGCGTTTGATCGCATTATTAGTTGTACTAAAAATCATCCTGCTTACTTGGGAGCTCTCATTCTTTATTCCACGCATGCCTCGGCAAACCAATAATCTTTTGCCGCCGGATATGTCTGATACGAAGAAGTCATTTTCCTCCAACATGGTTTACGATGTTTTGGCAACTTACTTGGAGACAGGACATTCGCTCGCGGTTGATGCCCCGTTCTTATTGAAGTACCATGATCAGATTTTTAACTATCTGCACCTCATTTTCCAAAATAGCGGAGGGAAGTTGCTGATAAGCGAGCCGGTAATGAAGGAGCTTCAAGAACTCAGGACAAAACCGCACTCTGGAATTGCAGCTAATACCCTGATTGAAAGCATTCGTGATGCGCAATTAAATTACCCAAAACGTCTGGAGATCAAACCTGTTGATGAGATGCAGCTGACCGTTTTCGGAATTGACGGGAAATCAAAGGCGGAGCGGGAAATTGCACCTTATGTATTGGCCCAACACTACCGGCTCACCAATGTTGTGCTGATGTCTCAAGACCAGGAGAAACGAAACAGAGCTTTAAGATTAGGCTTGATGCTTCACCCTTTTTCTTGACCAAAATTCGCAACTCATAGGAGAGGATGAAATAAAATGAAAAAGTATTTGCTGATGTTTGTTGATTCGAAAGATGGTGTTTTAGGCGATATGTTCACGCTCGGGGAAATGGAATACCCGTATGAGTTGAAAACGGGTGATGTCATCGTAGCGGACGAAGAAATTTTCGAGAAAATCCGTAGCCACTTTCCGGCCGTCAAATCGAATCAGTATTGGGTGGGCAGCGTCCATCATTTTGCCAACCTCGGGTCGAATACCAGTGTTCCCCGTGTTTATTTGGTCAAAGAAAAGGCTGCAGTCAAAGGATTACTCCCCTCCCAAAAATAAACTTCCATCGATCTGCAACAAATTCTATAGAAAACGGAAATGAAAAAGGCTCCTATTCTTAACACTTCCTGAAATATTGTTTCGTTGTTATAATAAGAGAAATACATAGTCGAATAATTCGTGACGAAGCACGTACACGTTCCAATGGGACAGGTACGTGTTTTTTGCGTTGGAGGAGGGAAAACATTGAAACGAATTGCCGTGCTCGCAGCGGGGATCGCAGTTATTGCGGCAAGTTATACGGTTTATATGCCGACTGGCGGAGCGGGAGAAGCTACCAAACAATTGGTGAGTATATGAAAATCAGCATCTCTAGAAAAAGCAGCTACCGAACAACCGGTGAGTATCGCAAAATCAGCATCGCTAGAAAAGGTAGTTACAGTCAACTCCAGAACGACTAAACTCCAGACCGCCGTGATAAATACGAAATCAGGGACGCAGCATTACGCCCTTGAAAAGGTCGATATCCCGATGTATTTGGATGGGAAGCGGGTGAATCTGCTGAAGCCATCGGTCATTATGAATGGATCCACCTTGGTCCCGCTCCGATCCGTCTTTGAGGCGATGGGGATTACGGTAAATTGGGACGCGGATAACCAAGCAGTTATCGCTGAAAAAGCAGGGACCCGCCTGACAATGAAACCAGGGGATAATACGGCGAAGCTGAACGATAAAACAATGGAGATGGAAACGTCCGGCCAGATCATCGAGGGAAGCACGTATGTCCCGCTCCGATTTGTGGGTGAAAGCTTCAGTGCGCTTATCGGTTACGACCAGAATACCCGAACAATTTCGATCAGTACAAAATCATATCAAAAAGCGACGGTAACATACCTGCCTGATGGGGACACGTTGGATGCCCGCTTCGAAAATGGCGACACTCGGAGAATCCGCCTTATTGGGGTCAATACCACTGAGTCCACTAAGGAAGCCGGGATCGAGCCGGGCGGGAAGGCGGCATCCGCATACTCCAAGAGTCGATTGCTTGGCCAGACGGTCTACGTGACTCGTGACAAGACGGATGATCCTTATGGCAGAATGTTGGCGTATGTTCACCTCGAAAATGGGGAATTTTTCAATGCTACCCTTGTCTCAGAGGGCTATGCCCGCGTTATGACGATTGCACCGAACACAATCTGGTCGTCTTATTTCGATAGCCTGCAGGATGCTGCAAAGAAAGAAAAGCGGCGTATCTGGAATCCTAATATGTATGCAGATTTGGAACCTGCAGTCGCAAGCAAAGTAATTAAGGACTTAGCTGAAGCGGGAATTAATAAAACGGCATCCCAGTTGGCAACACCTACAACAGAAGGTGAATTCGCGAAGCTCCTCCTCTTGACTCTGTATCCGGAAGCGCGGTTATTGATGACGGGATATAAGATATACGAAATCAGTAAGGACGAGAACACACAACGGATCATTCAAGCACTGATGAATAAAGAGTCAAATGGCGAGTTGTTGAATAACGAACAGATGCACAGCCTGATTTTGCTCGCACTCGGCTTGGAGGAGGATTCATTTGCTGCGAAGACACTTGATAATTTGGGTCTCATGCCTAACCTGGACCGCCCCGTAACCGTTGGGGAGGCAGCCGGGATTATTCAGAAAATAAAGGTGTTTGTACCGTCGATCGGTGAGTTCGAGCAGAAAATGGGAGCGATAAATCCGGATATCAGAGGAAGCGTAGACGGCGTCTTGAGCGGGTTTTCGGATATGAATCTAACTGATAAAGCAAAAGATGCCAGTGGATGGATAAAAGACAAAACAAGCGGCCTATTCGGGAAGAATCCGACAGATGAAGAAGCGAAGCAAGCCGAAGAAAGCGCGAAACAGAAGGCCGCTGATATAACAAAGCAGATAGCAGAAGATGCATTCAGAATATTTGACCATAAATAAGCCAAACAGGATATGTCCGGAAAGGGGTAGACATGTGGACACAGTACTAAAGGTCATCGTCTGGATGGGAGCCTGCTACTTAATATGGGGACACCTGCTATCTTGGAAGTGGCTCATTGAAGCGCGAATCAAATGCGTGGATTCTCGGGATCATGTGTGGTTTGAATTTTTGAATTCATTGCAAGGCATCGTGAGCTTCACGATACTGGCCACATTGTTCTGGATGCCGGCCATTGTTTCAAACGTTATAAGCAAGCGCCGTAAAAGGAATAAGACGAGTAGGAAGTTCACAATGACTTGGGTTCAGTCGTTCCAAAAAGCCCTTGAACTGTACCAGCAGCTTCAGGCATGGAGAAGGAATGACATCGAATAGGAACTGAGACTTTAAAGGAGCAGCTTCTTGGAACCATTGAAATGGCGAAAAAGGTGGGTAATAAGTTAATGAGTGATAAGGAAGAATCTATTTTTAAAGTTGGAGAAGGTATTAATTGGGGATCGGTTATTTTAGGTTCAATTGGATTAATTGGTCTTATAGTACAGATTTCAACAAATGAAAAAAGAGATAATTCAAATGTCTACTCGGTAAATAATTAGACTTTCACCCAATAAACGAAACAGCGGCAGCCATGGACGAATTTAAAGTCCTATACTGCAGTTGTTTTATTAAACTAATGATCACCGTTAGTCAAAGTTCTGGTTTAAATTTATATCCATCTTAGAAAAGAATTATTGACCATCTCAACATTGTTCTTTTCTGCCCATTAACTAAATCTGCGATGCCTCTTTCTTCAACCTTTGAAAACCTAAAACACATATTCAGAGCTCCTACATAGGAGGATTAGAGTGAGAAGAAAGAAATGTATCGCTTGAAACCGTAGAGAAAATTATCAAAGCTTTGAAAATGTCTCAATCTGAGTTCTTTCAATTTAATGAAATTGGTAATTCAAGTGAAATGGCAAAAAACGAGTTTCTAGAAGTTTTCACGTCCGAACTACAAACTAGAAGTTTGGATGATTTACGAAAGTTTTACGAGATTTACAAACTTATTTACAAATAGCAACAACCCACCGAAATGTTCAGTGGGTTGTTATTCTTTCTAATATGAGAATGATTTAGTCAAAGTTGGTGGTAACTGAATTTAATGAAAGAAAACAAATGGTGCCGCGAATGATTACTGCCATTTGTTTTCTAAATATAATTGCTAACAACAGGAACTGGAAGCAGACTTTGTAACAGTTGAATTCGAATCACAACCACAACCATCCTGTCCAGCGGCCTTCGCATTTGCATCTTCTGAACAACATGCGTTTATCTCATTTGGTGCAGGTCCACCACAACAGCTTTCGCTTTTAAAATTGCCTTGTTCGTTCATATTATTTTTTTTGCTCATATTCTTTTCCTCCCTATTGATTAAAGTGTGTTACATATCTGTAGACGCACGATAATTCGTAAGGACGCAATTCATTTTTTATCTAGTTACAACAATCCGATGTACTACATTTGGTTTTGTTGTTATTTCGAGAAGTGTAATCAATGATATTACCTAGCCGGTCAAACTCGAAATTACAACAATTAAGCAAGAGCTCTTTTAATTTCTCCCTGCCACGCTGCACTCTAGATTTTGCTCCAGAAAAAGAAATACCTAGTTGCTCACTTAGTTGTTTTTGAGTGTAGTCACCTAACTCAGTGAGTTCTAGAGCATGCTTATAATTATTGGAGAGCTGCCCAACCATTGGTCTAATACAAGATGCTATTTCCTTAATAGCCTCATTTAGATCCTCAGTTTCCTCAAAAGGTAAATCTATTGGCAATTCAGCCTTCAGTTGGAATTGTTCTTTTCTGTAGTAATCAATAATGCTATTTCGAGTAATTTGATATATCCAAGATTGCAGTTTCTGATCATCCTTTAATGTATCTAAGTTAGCGTGTATTTTTATAAAGACATTCTGTAGAATGTCGTCAGCATCATGCTCACTTTTTACCCGTTTAATAATGAAATTCCGCAAAGGACTATAAAATGATCTCCATACTTCCTCGGTGTTCATACTCTTCCCTCCAGAATTGTTTTATTACAGAGACGTACGAATTTGCAAATGGATTCACTTTTTCGAGAAAATTTTATATCCTTTAAAAATAATATAGGCCCCGGTAGCAAAAATATTGCCAGGGGGCCGAATCAATCTAGGTTACATGTTAAATAATTTCTCAAGCGCCTCACGTTGAGGCTGTTTAATACTAACAACAGGGCGAATGCTTTGCACCAATTTCTCAGCTTCTTCGATGGTTCGGCTTTTACCTAAGGCTAACAGTGTGCCAATGGCCACTGCGCCTGTTCGACCTTTTCCACCACCGCAATGGAACCCAACCTTTTTACCGCCTCTATAAGCCTCTACAACGTGATTAATGGCTTGTTGGAATAGTTGGTCCTG
>NZ_AUGY01000153.1 GCF_000422905.1 Paenibacillus alginolyticus DSM 5050 = NBRC 15375 | reverse complement strand
CGTTCACAATGCCTGCAAGCATACACTTGCCGAACATGCCGCACAATTTTAACTTCTGCGGGAATAACTGTGATTTCATTTCGCGTCTCCGTACTCATTTCATGAAGCGCGCCGCCGCAACATGTACAAATTTGCTCTGCCTCTGGCAGCTTATAGCTAATTGTTTCCACAGGAAAGTGATCCAGCTTAGCCTCGCGACTACCGACAGACTTCTTGCGGCTGTAGGTTACGCTCTCGGTATCTGGCTCCTCGGAGGCAGGCGTAGAAAGGACTTCGGCTTCATTGAATAAGTCCATCGCGATTTGATCTGAATCCGTTTTTTCGCTTGAGGCACCGAAGCGCTTTTGCTGGGCAAGCCGAAACTGCTCTTCGTACCAGCTAATCTTGGCCGTCAGCTCGGCATTCTGCTGTTCAAGCTTAGCCGTTTTCTGTTCTAGTTCTTCTATGGTAAGGTTGGTAGTTGTCGTTTGATTTTCCATACTTTATACTTCGACAAACCATGCCCGATTCTTGCAAAAAAATGTGAACAACCTTTGAAAGTTGCGCTTTAAATTACACGTTGAGCTGTAACTTGCGGATGTGCTTTCTTTTGTTCCAACGACAAACCGTCAAGAAGCCAACGGAGCTCGCGAGGTGTGATTGCCATCGGCGTAGCCTTCGGTTCCACGGGCCACCCAAACGTACCACGCTCCAACCGGCGATAGAATAACCAAAACCCGTTGTGTTCCCAAAAGAGCATTTTCAGCTTATCCCTCTGGTGATTACAGAATACGAAAAGGCTGCTGGAGAAGGGATCGAGTTCAAATCCAGCTTGCACAAGTGCAGCTAAGCCGTCGATAGATTTTCGAAGATCTGTGCTGCCACATGCCAAATAAACACGGTCGATGTTAGCCAAGGTCAGCATGACAAATCTAGCGCCTGAACGATCTCACGGAGTAAATTAGGATTAAAACCAGCCTGAACTTCAATTCCGACGTGTCCAACACGAACCGTGAGGGGAGATGAAGGTGAGGAAAACTCGGCTGAAGGGCTATTGATGGCAAGAGGCAGCCAATTAGAAGATGAGGATGTAGAGGATGAAGGCTCATTCAATTTCCGGAGCCAATATTTTAATTGGTGAGTCGTTTGGCCATGCGTTTGGCACCAAGCAGCCATGGTCAGACCGCTGGTTTTAAAATCTGTGATTCTAGCTGTCCATTCTTGCAAGCGTTGCTGTTTGTCCATGAAACAACCTCCTGGATTTAGGATATGCTCATTTTCTCATGGACTGATGGGATATTAAATGTGGGGAGTATTTGACGCTTACGAAACTAACATGATCCACTGCTGTCACTTGGCCATAGGACTTGGTTAGTCCTTTCACTTCCACAATGTTGGTCATCACGCTTTCTCCCCTCTTCGCACCATTTTATATGCACTTAACAATCCAAGTGGTCGTAAATAACGTCTAAAGGTGCTAAAGTTTTCACCTTAGCACCTCTGCAGAGATTATAGTAGAATATAGTACCAACCATATACAAAATAGGACTCTTCCGAACTAGACGAACACATCAGAACCTAAGATATCAGTCATTTGTAACATTTCAAATATTAACTTAACATCTTCTTGTAGGTTAGTGATATGGATAATTGCACCCTTTTCCTTTAAACTTCCTACTAGCGAAATTAGTAGACCGATCCCCGATGAGTCAACAAAAGAAACACCACTGAAGTCTAACTCTACTCCACCGTGTCCCTCTAACTGTGTAGCAATCTCATCTTCCATAATTTCCGTGACCTCTATATCTAGGTCTCCTTCAAGCTTTACAACGACTTTATCCTCTAATTTAACAGTTTCATAATTAAACATTCTATCACCCCTTAAGATATTTGTAATGACCCATCATCATCTAACCTAGCATATAGATTAGACATTTGAAACATCAATTTTTGCGTCTTTGAGCCGACTTGAATTGTAGTATCATCCAAGACTCGTTTAACCCTTATGTAACCAGTTTCCGATACAGCTATTTTCATATCTGTTCCGCCACCTCTAGCTCCAACCTCAACTATATTTACGCTTTTTTCTGCGTACAGATCTCCACCCCTGACGAAACCATCAATCACTATCGAACCTTTAGCATGTAATTTTGAGTTGTACACCCCATGCCCAGCAATAAGTATGTCACCACTAGAGTATAACTCACTATTTTGTACAAACTC
This sequence comes from Paenibacillus alginolyticus DSM 5050 = NBRC 15375, assembly GCF_000422905.1. Taxonomy (GTDB): domain Bacteria; phylum Bacillota; class Bacilli; order Paenibacillales; family NBRC-103111; genus Paenibacillus_E; species Paenibacillus_E alginolyticus. The sequence goes on along the minus strand of NZ_AUGY01000153.1, from coordinate 8,808 downwards.
AGATTTTATAAATACTTTTTCATCATCAGATATTTTAGTTGACGCGTATAGAACCTCCGCCTGACGGATAAATGTGAGTATGTCTTCTACCGACTTGAGAGTAGACACTCTGGTTGTTACGAAGTTTTTATACAGGCTTTCCACGAAACTCAACCATTCATTATCTAGGACATCTGACCCTCCGTTTACCTTAGTAACTAAGGTAGCAGTTAAAGTTGAAAAAGATTTAAATTTACCGTCACATAAAATTCTCAACAATGGTCCAAGTCCAGTCACTGTCAGAGAACCTACCTTAAAAGCTGATACCGTAGAAAGTTGATTTATTGCTGTGTACATATTCTTCATTTGCCTTATTACTTCGTCTAACAATTGTGCTAACTCTGACTTCAACAAACTTCCCTTTCCGGCAGTTATACTGCTAGCGATAATATTATTTTGTACAAGAATAGACTTACCTGCTAGTATAGTAGCCCTGTTAACGTTACACCTAACCAGTAAGTTACCCCTTGCGTCCACTAACATACCATCCTGCACTGAACCCTGTACCTCTACATCACCCTTGTAACGAACATTCCCAATATCTAAGGTTACATCCTTTACTATAACTAGCTTGGGTGTGACCGAGATCAAAGCTAATTGCCCCTTCAACTTTACTTCAGGATGTCCTGTTTCAGTTGCGATCACCTTAGTATTATCCTCCACCAGTGCTACGCCTCTTCCTGGCTTTACTATCACAGGATGGACTTCAATAGGCAATACAGGCTCATTCGTAACAGAAGTCCCTACAACTCCTGCAGTTGGTGCTATAACTATACCAAGAACTTGTCCGTAATCAGCAGAAGGAAATTCCGTCACCTCGCGGTAATCTACTGTCCCATCATCTCTTTCTTTAACACACTTTTTTATATCTGTATCTTGTAAAGGTTGAAAATAACCGTTTTTTCCTTGTGTAGGTGGTAACCCCTTAGCTATTACAAAATTACCACCCGTCTCACTAGAGCAAGCAAGTGCTATATCAGAATAACTTACCCCAAAAGTTACTCCAAGCTCTTTTAACTTATGCATTACTGGAGCTGTATCCATAGTAACTGGTATACGCTTTTCTTCCAACTCAAGGTGTATATAGTTACTAGGTTCCTTATCCTTCAACCTCGTAATTACCTTAAACCCTGCTGTTACTACCAAGACTACCTCCATCTTATCGGGACTCATTTTAAGTTCCCAAGAGGGTGCTAATTCCTCATCCTGTAAGTCTACTCTAAGAACATCAAGCTCACTAATAATTTCAGTTCGTTCAACCAAAACATCATTCTTATATAACTGAATATTTTTTACAGGTGCTATCAATGGGTACTTATCTTCCGCATCCTTACAAAATATCAAACCATCTGAAACCCAAACTTTTCCCGCTAAATCAGCTTCGTTACGAACAGACTTGGCAACTTTCGGAAAAGCAACCGTATTAGAGTGCTCTTCAATCACCAAGTTCTCTACGACATCTTCCAAGCTTTCTACTACTATATCGGGACTCAACAAGACAACACTAGAATCTTTTACGACCACACGAATAACAGCAGGTTTAGACATAAGACCTAAGACACCTTTTTTCTCCGTCTCAAGTATCTCAATATCTACTTCGTCCCTACTTACATGCAATAGTTCTAGTGCAAGGTCTAAAGCTTCCTTTACTGACTTTCCCTTGGAAACAATACTTTTCCCCATTTACTGACCCTCCCTTTTAGAGGGATACCGGAGCATTAAAACTCGAGATCTCCGTTGTGTCCCTGCCAACCTTTAACGTTACCATAGTTATATCATCTTTCTGCACCATACCATCCGTAAATTCATTTACACTGGATACGACAGCCTTTTCAATATAAAAAGCCGTTTCTCCGACATTACTTTTAAGCACATCCAAAAGACGACCCGTTTTATACATTGCACCTTCAGTGTTTTGTGCTTCGATAATCCCATCTGTGTAGAGGAATAATAGATCTCCTTCTGATAGAAGAACACTCTCTTCAGTGTAGACCTGATTAGGTAGACCACCTAGCATTACCCCTTTGAGAGGCGGTGGTACAACAACACTCCCTTCGGCACTTACTATTTCAGGAAGGGAGTGTCCTGCATTGGCATATATAAATGTACCCGTAGAAGGTTCCCAATCCGCACAAAATACTGTTACGAAGGAGTTCAATACTCTTAAATCCTTATACATTGCGTTGTTCATCGCCGTCAATGTCTCGCCGGGACCTTTAGTGGCTTCTGCTGCAGTCCTAAATGCTCCTCTTGTGAGAATCATCAACATTGCTGCAGGAATACCCTTACCCATCACGTCACCAATAACGATTCTTAATCTACCATTCCCTAAAGGGTAGAAATCGAAGTAGTCCCCACCGATCAATCTGGCGGGTATAGAGATACCCGAAACTTCACCACTACTTAATGTAGGAGTCTCACAATTAAGCAGTTTTGTTTGAATATTTTTAGCTAGGTTAATCTCACGTTCTAGAGTCTTATTCATAGTATTATCAACTGAATTTGGATGTGATAGCTCTCTATGAAACATTAGGATCAACCCCTTTCTTTTAAGAGCGTCTTCTTAATCTTGAAAACCCCAATTGTATCAAATAACTCCTCAACCATAGGTGACATACCGACAAATGTCACCTTGGAGTTACAATCACTTGCTTCGTGAAGGACTGATAAAATAGTACCGATACCTGTCGAGTCGATAAACTCCAACTCTGAAAAATCCATAACACATTCAGATATGCTATCAGTTAGCTTACCAGTAATGTCTAACGAACCCATAGTGGAGAAGTCCAGTACCCCTTTAAGGGTTATTGTTAGTGTTGTATTTTCAATTTTTTGCTCTACTTCCAATACCATGTACACGCACCCCCTTACAGTTTAAATTTATCTAGTTGAGCAAGCAAGGAACGAGAGATTTGGGACAATTCTGCTGACTGCGACTGTAACGACTTCAGTAAATCCGCCAAAGTAATGGTTATATCTGTAATGGACGACGATCTATCTCCTGTCATAGATCGTATAGTCTCAATTTTACCGATAAGTTTTGATGACTCTTCCGTCTTAGGCAAGGATTCCAAATGGCTTTCTAAGGCTTCCAAAGAATCCATTACTTCTTCTGCATACTCACGTGTTTGTGAAGTTACTTCCAGAGACACAGTATACATCTTATCAACGGATTTGTTAGCCTCTTTCTCCAAAACCTTAGACATTAACTGTACTTTTGTAGCTTGAGAGTTTGTTTCCTGTAAAACAGTGCTTAAGGTGTCTACCATGTGATTTGTACTTACAGACAAATCTTGCAGTTCACCCTTACTTTTTACATCACTCTTTACTCTGAAATCCCCTGACTCCAAAGACTTTATCTGTACAATAATCTTATGGATGTTTCTGTATATGCCACTGAAGAAATTCGCACTAAGGATGAATAAAGCCAACAATGAGATGAACCCTGAGATAATCAGGATAGCTGAGTGTCGGTAGAGAATAGAACTCAATTTCCCATAGTCCAAGGCGATGTAGGTTACTTGGTCACCCTCAATAGGTAGGAACATTTTGTAAACCTTTTTACCACCGATGGTCTCAATATAATGCGTCTTTTGTGGGTTTGTAGCTAAATCCTTTAGGACTTTTTGATCCTTGTCACTCATGTACTTAAAATCACCATGAACGATCTTATGCAATGGAGGATACAAGGTTGTCTCCAGTGTAGGATCAACAAACACTTTAGGAGTCAGTACAGCCATCTCTACAACGTATGGGTTTTCGGACTTAACCTCGGTAATCCAAGAAGCAGGTCCAACTTCCTCTGTGAACTTGTAAACTTCATTTGCCTCAATGTACGGATCAATAATATAATCTGTACCGGGGGCATGGTAATACGCATACTTGAAAAATACAGGAACATCCCCATGTGAACCCGATTGTGCTGATTGTAACACCATCATATTGATAGCATTATAAGCGTTTGGCATATCCGGCTTTTTACCATCTAGTAAATCTTCATGCGTCTTTAAAAAACCAAACTCTTTGAAACTAAAACCAATTTCCTTTTGATCAGTAGACCGAACACCCACTACATTATCCTTTTCTGGTGTTCTAGCAAACAATGTAATACCTGCGAGTCCAAACTCTTTTTGAAGTTTGACCAACTCTTCAGTTGTTACATCTTTAAATGATGTTTTGTTTAACCTATCGGCAATATGCTTAGAAACAGCAATTAACTTTAAGTCTATCTGATGTTCGATTGCCTTAGAAGCCGTGTTTGTTTCTTTAATACCATGCTGAATACTCGTTGAAGCTAAAACTGCTTGGTTATCCGTCTCATCAGCGATTTTACTACTGATAATAGACTGTTGAACAATACCTGACACAACAGCAATCAATAAAAACACCACGAACATACGAATTAAAAACTGTTTCCTTAATGAACTTTTTGCTAACATTTAATTACCTCCTTAGTTTGGCTATATTGTATACCATTTGCTAGAAATTTTGCGTATTTCGTTTAACCTGAAGTTACAACAGTGGGATTCGTCTGAGTACTCGAAAAATTCACTAGTGCTTGGCAACTTATTATATAATTCCATAAGACCATCGTAAGGTACCATCCTATCCATACCCCCATGATAGACACGAACAGGTCTTAAGAACTTTAATCCCTCAAAGTCGGGTGCTCCTTCACCATCAGCTAGGTACAAGTTGAACTTACCTTTGAAGTAGTCTGAAAAGTGCATTTTACCGAAACCAATAGCAGGGCTTACTGCAACCGCTTTAGATACTTTCTCATTACAACTACCATAGATTGCCCAACCACCACCAGTACTTGTACCAATGAGGTTTAAAGCTAAGTCAGGGAATCTCTCTGCTGTAGCATCTATCACCTTATCGATAAACAATCTTAACTGCTCCTGCGTAGCTTTACGTCCCTGAAAGGCAAATGTACTGCCTTGACCCGGTCCATCGTAACTGACAGTAGCGAATCCATCTTCTACGAAGTCCTTTTCATACAGATACAACTCCTCTTTTGAGGAGTCAATTGGATTGATAAGTATTACACAACCCTTTGCATGTTCAGGTATACGTATTCGACCTGCGCAAATATGCCCGTCCACATCAAGTTCGAGGTACTCCGTTTTTACAGGAGAAATTGAATCTGCACGATGAAATACTTCTTGGCTCTTTATTAGTAAATTTTTCTTCTCTTTAGTTGGAACAGGGAATATCCACTGAGCTAAATTAAAGTAAAGTGAAGATTTTCTATACATTTGCTCTGCTTCATGAAAGTCTAAAGTTGACTCAAGAAAACTAGCTGACTTTTCCATAGAGTCAGCTAGTTTAGTCCAGTTAGAAACCCACTCTTCCAGAGAAGTACAGGAATGACGAATAGAATCTAGATCGGCTTTTTCAAGACCATGAACCAACCATCTAGACCAAAACCCATCACTCAGATGAGACATTTCAATTGTTTTCTTAATGACCTCATTACTGTTCACTGGATTCATCTCCTTTATCGTTAAATACAATAACCAATGTTGACCCTTTAGGCGACGTTCTCAAATACACATTATCCGCCATTTTCATCATTAAAGTGAATCCCTGACCTAAGGACTTCTTAGTAGAATACCCTGCGGTTAAAATCGTATAAGGAAGTATCTTTAAGGGGAAACCTGTTCCAGTATCCTCAACAACGAGAATAACAGAAGAATCCGACTTAATGATAGTTAATTTACCATCCTTCGCATGTTTAAGAATGTTTGTAATTGACTCGGAGATTATAAGTAGATACCCCATAACGGTAGAGGACGGTAAGCCAAAAACACTTAGACTCTGTTTTGCTACCTCTCTGACTTTAGATATATCAGGTCTTTCAACAATCTTTTCCTCGCAAATTACTTCACCCTTAGTATACGTAGGGATTTCATCTTCCTTGATAAGCAGAAATTTACGCTGACTTGATGCATGGATAACATCTCTGTATACTTCCCACACAATACCCTCAGTACCTTTATCCTCTGTATGGTCAGGACTTTTCATATTGAAATACATATTTGGGGTATCTTTTATTTCTTCATAGATTTCCAACAGGTACTTATGATGCTTATCCGGTAAATCCATTTCCCTTATTTTGAAATATACATCTGAACCCAACTCAAGCCAACTAAGTAAGCAATGAGCTAGATAAATCACGTAGTCATCTTCACTCGACTTGTCGCATTCAACAATTTCTGTGTGTAAGGCTGAGTAAAGCATACCACCCCCTACGCAACTATCTAGGTGCAATAAAGAACCTAGCTTATTCGCTATCCAAGCTACTACTGATTTTCGTTGATGCTCATAGATAGAGTCAACAGATGAAGGTACAGGGAGTGCCGGACTACTCGACACCTCTGCACCTTTAGGCGACCTACTGAAAAATGACTTCATCCTACTCCCCTCCTAGTGCTAAAGTATGCCTAAAGATGGCATAACAGTTAGCTCATCAATTACTGCACCATCGGGCTGACAGAGTAGGTAGACTAAGTGCTTAGCCAGTGTTTCAGCAGGGATCATTTTATCCCTATCTGGATGGCTTTCCATACCGTCCCAAAATTCTGTGTTAACTGATCCCGGAAGTACCGAGGTTAAATAGACTCCACTACTTCTCAACTCAGTCTGTAGGACTTTCGTCAACCCCACTACACCGAACTTAGAAGCAGAATAACCCGCACAACCTGCTAAGGCTGTTGTCCCTGCAATGGAAGCCACGTTCAAGATACGCCCTGACCTGTTCTCTACCATGTGCCTACCGAAGTGCTTACAACAGAGGAAGGTTCCCTTGAGGTTTACCGCAATCATACGGTCAAAATCCTCTACCGATATATCCAACGCTGAACCGAAAACACCATTTCCTGCACAGTTTATCAAGGCGTCGATCCTACCGAACTTACGAATACCACCTTCCACGAACCCCTTAACAGATTCTTCAATGGACACATCGACAGGAAGTCCAATAACGTCCGTATCGAAACCCCAGGCTAGGCTCGAAAGAGAATGTGCGCTCCTTGAACCAAGAAGGAGATTCGCACCTTGACTGGCTAAAAGAAGTGCAGTTGCCTTACCAATACCGCTAGTAGCACCTGTAATCGCTACTGTTTTACCCCTAAGGGATTGGGGTTCGAACATTAAACCTCACCCTGCCCTAGATACTCAAAGTAGTTTTTCTCGGTTTCCCAAACACCAATCTTGTGCAGGTTAGGAATGTACGGTGCTAACATGTTGTAGACCACATAAGCCAATACCTCCGAAGTCGGATTCAAGTCGACAAACTCTTCCGTATCATGGTTTAGGTGCTTGTGATCGAACTTATCCATTACCACTCGATCTACGATTTCATCCAAATCAGCCAAGTTCATGATCATACCTGTTACTGGATCTGGTTCACCCTTTACCGTTACATCAACGTAATAGTTGTGACCGTGTCCATGCGGATTGTTACACTTACCGAACAATTCTCTGTTCTCTTCATCAGACAATTGATTGCTATGCAAACGGTGTGCTGCACAAAAATGGTACTTCCTAGTCAATAAAGGCATATCATCCGACCCCTTCTCTGCCGACAAATAATGATTTTCATACAAACGAATTCGATGAAGCTCGCATCCCTCGAATTTACCATCTAACTCAGACCAAATGTACTTGACCAAGTTCTCGGTAGTGGGAATGTTATTAACGAAGTGAGGATGTTCTCTATCCAAGAACTTACCGTCCAATTCCCGTTTTACAAAGTCGGTTACAATATGCTTAATATCGTTGGTGTTTACCACGATACCCGACTTCCAGTTGATCTCACCTTTAACCATGACTTCCAACTTGTAATCGTGACCATGACCATTGAAGTTGTTGCAACGACCAAAGACACGTTTATTCTCTTCTCCGCTCCACTCAGGCACATTGTAGACATGAGTTGCGGAGAAATCTACTCTTCTCGAAAGATAAAGCATAACCCAACCTCCTTGTCTACAATCAGCTTCTGGAAATAGAACGCTCGAATTCCTCGCAAAGGGCAACGTTCTCAGCGAATACACCCTTTTTAATGGTGGTGATAGTAGAAGTTCCCGGCTTTTTAATACCCCTTGCACACATACAAAGGTGTGCACCTTCGACAGTTACAATAACACCCTTAGGGGAAAGAACATTGACGATTGCGTTAGCTAATTGCATTGTCATACGCTCTTGTACCTGTGGACGTTGAGCCGTTAGCTCTACCAAACGAGCAAACTTACTAAGTCCTACAACACGTCCGTCTGGAATGTACCCGATGTGCGCCTTACCAAAGAAAGGAATCAAATGGTGTTCACAAAATGTATGGTAAGTGATGTCCTTAACGGTGATAATACCGTCATACTCTTCAGCGAAAGTTGTGGTTAATGCAGTCTCAGGATTTACCCCCACTCCGGCAAAAACTTCACGATACATCTTGGCGACACGCTTTGGAGTGTCAAGTAGACCCTCACGATTAACGTCTTCACCGATCTCAGACAAAATAGTCCGAATGCTGTCCTCTAATGCATTTCTTACCGCAACATTGTTAATAGTTGTACTCATTTTGTTATCCCCTATTCACCATGAATTTGTCCTACTAATATCTTTACTGGACAGTGAAAAGTTCTTGTCGAAAAAACGTTGCATAGAAAAATAACCCAGTCAGGCGATCGTATGGTATCCTTAGGTTCCAACACGAAAGGATAAAATCGCTGAATGGGTTATAACAAGCAGTTTACCCCATTTCAAAGC
>NZ_AUGY01000152.1 GCF_000422905.1 Paenibacillus alginolyticus DSM 5050 = NBRC 15375 | reverse complement strand
TCGTTCGTGCTTACTCACTCGTTGTTCAGTTTTCAAAGATCAATTTCTTTCGTTCACTGCCGTGTTACCGAAGCAGCGAGAAGTAATATACCATATTGGAATTTCATTTGCAAGCTTTTATTTTTATTTATCCATTCGTGAAGATGTTCAACACGTTCAGACTCATTAATAATCGATTGCCTTGCTTGTCCGTTTGGAACAAGAATCATAATATAGCACATACGATTTCGTAAAGCAACCTTTAATCATTTTTTTATGAAGGAACCTTTCGAGGTGTCCGAACATCTGACAACCGAAAGGTTCAGTAAGACTATTTTATGAAAAGGTGTCCAAATCTATTTATCATTTTAACCTAATGCTTTTGAGCAATAAATCAAGGGGTTCTTTCTCTTCAGTTTCTCCGCGATGATCATGCTCCACAAGCTTATCCAACCGCGTTATTTGATGACCATAATCATACATAGCCGCAGCCACTACTGACAATCGCAGCATTCCTTTCGGCTGCTTATGATAACGGTCGATGAGTACTGTCATGAAGCGCTCGTTCTCTGCTTCCATTTCCAAACCCTCCGAGCAGTCATCTTTGAGCTTATCATCGAATTTCAACAGAACGTGCTCGTGGAACTTTATTAGCTTTTCCAAATGTTCATCGAAATAGTCATCGATTGCCTCTGTGCGGGACGTTTGAAAATAATGCTCATCCACGGCTTCAAGAACCTCAAGCCCTTTGTACATCACGAGAAGCTTCTGCTTGTAAACAACGAGTTCACGAATGCGGTTTAATCCGCTTCCCTTGATTTTCTTAATCTCTTCTTCCATGAGCCTGTACTTATCCGACAAAGACTTCAAGCTGCTGCGCAGGCTTTCTTTTTCCTCACGGAATACGGTCTCTTTCATTTCATTAGAGATAACCGTGCGAAGGAGGAGCGACATTTTGGCAAAAATAGTACGAATCTGTGCGGCGAATTGCTCTTTGGGCTTAGGTGGAAAGAAAAGAACATTCACTACGAATGCACAACCGATTCCAATCAAACTCAGCAGCAATCGATTGATGGCAAATTGCAACTCTCCTGAAGCCTCCATGACCGCTACAACGGTGACTAAGGTAAGACCGATCGTTTCCTCCATGCCCACTCTTAAACTTATAATGATAACAATAATACATACAATTCCAATAGCAATCACATTATTAGAAAAAAACATACCCGCAAGTAATGCCAATGCCGCGCCTAGAATATTCGTCTGCAGCTGCTCTAGGAAATAACGCCAAGATCGGTAGATCGAAGGCTGCATAGCAAAAATTGCCGCTACTGCCGCAATAACAGGAGGAGAGAAATTGAGCCAAGCACTTATGTATAAGGCTAATGCTACAGCAATCCCCGTCTTCCACACACGCGCACCGAAAACCATGAAACCCCACCTCATCCACAAAAATCTTATTCAGTATTATCTTACACAGGTACGGATATGGATGCAAAGATGTGTTTTTAGAGGGAACCACTGAGCAAGTTCCCCTTGAATGATACCTCCTTCGAGCAGCCATACTGTAAAGATAAATTCCAATGCTGCAGGAGGACACCAATGATCAAACAAAAATGGCGAATTCCCTCTACGCAAGGGCTTGGTTTTATGCTGGGAAAAGAGCAAGTTGTCCGTATAACGGATGTGATGGGTGAGCAAATTGCCGACTTTGTTGCTTATCGTGCCGATGATACCAGTGTGCGTCTGGATCCAGGTGTTACTATGGATGTGCTGCGTACGATGAAAATAAAGTCTGGGGATCTTCTATATTCCAATACCTATAGCCCGCTACTCTCCGTTGTGGCTGATACCGTAGGGCAGCATGATTTCATTAACTCCCCCTGCCGCCCTGAAATGTATGAATTGCTATACGATAAACAAAACCATGCTAGCTGCTATCATAATTTGAATCAAGCTCTTGCTCAGTTCAACATTCCTGTTCCGGATCAACACTATTCGTTGAACTTCTTTATGAACACGGTTATTCTTCCTTCTGGACAAATCAAGATAGAACGGCCTCTATCTAGAGCTGGCGACTATGTTGAGCTTCGCGCAGAGACGAACCTATTCGTGGCGGTATCTGCTTGTCCCTGTTCAGAAAGCGCCTGCAATGGATATGTTTGTACACCTATTGATGTGGAAATTATGAACTAGAGACATTCACCCACTTTTCACCCATCGCATAGTATGCTCCGAATGGATGAAGGAGGGTGTTGACATGGTTAATTTAATTTCCAAAGACTGGATTGAGGATCATCAAGCGGATCTGCCAGAATGGCAGCAGGATGCTTTTTGCAAATTTGGTCAAATGATTAATGATCCAGACCAGATGTACCCTTGCATACCCGGTCGTCTTGGTTATATCTCTAATAGTCTACGATTCGGATTTGCTGCAGATCCTAGATCTGAAGAAGCCATCAATAATGTCGCAAAGCTCTTGCAGCAATACGGAGATTGTTCGCGTGAAACGGGTAAATATGCTTCTCTAGTCATTTTTTTTAATACACCTGACGAATTAGCCAACGGCTTCTCTATAGATAATTATGAACAACTATTTTGGTCTATTTTAAGCCGGGTAAGCGCTATAGATCAGGCCCCATGGCCTTCCCATATTTCGTCTGATCCTTCCCATCCTTCTTGGGAGTTCTGTTTTGACGGGCATCCATATTTCGCTTTTTGCGGGACTCCTGCGCATGAGATTCGAAAGAGCCGACGGACTCCATGTTTCCTCATTACATTCCAGCCCAGGTGGGTGTTCGAAGAAATCAACGATTCGACCCCTTTTGGCCGTAATATGAAAAAGTTGATTCGTCAGAAGTTAGTCGAGTACGATGGTGTTCCCGCGCATCCCTCTTTGAAATGGTACGGCCAATCCGATAATCTAGAGTGGGAGCAGTATTTTTTGCGTGATGATGAAAGTGTTGCTTCTAAATGCCCTTTCGCTTCAATGATAGATAAAGTTTAACGAGCAAAGAAAAACCAGTATGGGTTGATGAGACCGATACTGGTTTATTTTCAATTTAGTGTACAGTTCCTGCTCTATTATTTGGAGGCATTTGTGGCATTCCTTGAGCCGGAACGAAGGTGTTAAGCATTTTTTGCATATCGGAGGCTTCAAGCTGTGGAACTTGGTAGTAAGCATTTCTATTTTGATACAAGAAAATTTCATAGGCCATTTCGATAAAGTTCTGTACTTGGGAAGCCAATACACGACGTACAGCAGGGTTCGTCACCTCAACGGAAGTCATCGTCAGAAGCGCTGCATGGGATTTCACAAGGCCTAACATATGTGCGCTAATGCCTGCATCCTTCACATCAGCTAACGATTGATTCGGCTTTTTGGGCTGTGTAGGTTTGATACCGTAGATTGGCTGCGATAGATTTCGGATCATATACGTCTGTGTTTCTTGACTAGGTTTTTGTCCCGTAGCGAAGCACTCTGCTGTTATGTTGTAATGGAATAGCGTAAAGTTGTACTGACGATCCAAAATATCCAGAAGCTCGTTATCTTGGACGAACTGTCTGAAGATCATGAACTGATCCAGCACATTAATTGTACAGGCTAACACCTCGTGCAAATCAAAGAGCTCATGCCCCCCATGATTCATATTCTGCATGCCTTGCGTCATGTTGTTATTTGGCGTTTGCTGCTGCATCTCGAAGTCTCCTTTAATGAATGGAATAGTGACTTCGATAATATGAGTTATGTTGAGCGATTTTATTCATTTTGCAGGCAAATACCCCCGGCAGGATGCCGAGGGTTAGATATTTATGAGCTGCAGTTGCTAAGCTTTAGGTTTGTCGCCATTGCTGCTGCTCGCGGCTTTGGCAGCTTTGGCTGCTGCTAATAGACCTTTACTTTTATAAGGTTTTGGGGCACTCTTTGCTCTATTCGCACTAGCTTGCCATCGGTTCCAGCCCTTACTGTCTGTCCCTCTGCCGGTTCCGCCTTTCCCCTTCGCTTTACTCATGTATTCACTCTCAACAACGACGCCCACGTGGTTTCAAGCCATTGATCGAAGTCAGGCCCTTTATCGCCTTCATAAGTATCATATACGTCACTTCTGGTCTTCTGTAACTTCTCTTTAAACTCTTCAAACGTATGGCCTTCCGGCAAGCTCTTTTTAATGCGCACAAAAACTTTACCTGCGCCTTTAATCAAGTCGCCTTTTTTCCTTGGCGGCAGCTGAACATCCTCACCAAATGCCCGGAGTTTGCGGTAAGCAGCTTCTTGAATGGGATAAACAGCATCGCTGCTCATCATACGCGCTAGTATGTTAATGGTTTGTTGGTCGTTATACTGGCCTAATGCTTCAACGGCTTCTAGACGTTCTCTCCAGTTGGAAGTACGATTGGCCGATTTTTTTAGTTCCTCAAAATTGGGAGGTATTTCGTTTTTTAATTCGATGGTCAAATGATTCAAGCTCCTTCTGTCTGCTGTTATTAGATTGATGTTACACTTTTTTGATGTGTAGCGCCAACTTTTTAGTGATTATATTTAAAATCGATACATCAAAGTACCATTTATATAGGATTTTATAACTTTTATCATATTATACGGGTATCTCTTTTTATCAACGATTTCAATAACCTCGTTTTTGGGGTGAATGAGATGTCCGATTTTTCAAGACTCGTTGGCGAGCGTTTAAGATAGTTAGAAAGTTAAAGGGCTTAACACAAGATCAGTTGGCTGAAAAAACAGGCAAGGATAGTATGAGTAAATCAGTAGGAAGAATAGGAAGAGTTAGGTTTCGGTATGTATGCGTCTGTCCCAAGAGCCTTATGGAAAATTCAGCCCCCAGGTTGAGAATTTCGAAAGCTAAATGCTACTTCCATTGGATTAATCCAATGGAAGTAGGGATTTTGACAGCCTGGAAGCCAATTCTATTGGAATATTTCCAATGGAAGTATTCATTTCATGCAGAATACGTTTCGAATGTTCCAGAGGGTCAAAAGAACTTAAAGGGCTGTCCTATAAGTAGATTTACCTACTTATAGGACAACCCCATGGTATTCGTATGAACGACTGATTAGCAAACAAAACAAAACAACGACCAGTTCACACTAATGCGAACTGACCGCTGTCTCATTTGCTATTCATTCTATCAGCCTCAATTTACGACGACACCCCTACAGTACTTGCATACAACTGCATCAACTGCAATTTCCTCGTTACAATAAGCGCACGACTTATGTGTTTGCAAATCAGCCACCGGAACCACCTTGCGCTTCTTCACATTCATGAAAATCAATAAACCAACCACAACCACAATAACGGCCAACAACCAATAAACCATAACGAAACACCTCCTAGTTGATAAACAACTTCTGATGATTCCGTATAAGTATATTCGGTCATTCTTGTCCATTTGTCTTAGTTGTGAACAAGATTAAATACTAGTCCCTATTTCGACTCACTAATCGCAACGTTAACCCCTTACATCATCATGATCCGTTCCCGTAATGACGTCATACCAATCTTCAATGTCTTTTTCAAATTTTGCTGTCTTCTCTCTATACATGGCAAGTGTATCATTGCCTAGTGGTAAATGAACCGGTGGCTTTTCAGCGTTGGCTGCAGCTTTTGTAATTTCCAATCCGAAACCTCTGGATGCGCCGGTGATGAACCATACTTTTTGATTTATCATTATTTGTTGTCTCCTTCTCGTCGTCATTTTTGAATTGAATATTTCATGACCTAAGATTATCACAGCGCATTCCGACCTACTTTTCCAAAAAGCCCAAAGTATTTGTCCATTTAGCTCAAATAAAAAAATCTTAGCCCGGCGGGTGCCGAACTAAGATCTCTGTTTGCTTTTAGCTTAACTGTTGCTTGTAAGAGGACGGGGTATAGCCAAAATGCTCTTTGAAAACCCTTGAAAAATGCGCAACATTCTCAAAGCCCGTCGTAAAGCAAACATCCGTTACTGACATGGCCGAATAGGTCAACAATTCTTTGGCCTTCTCCAAGCGTTTCTGTCGAATCCATAGTGATGGGGACGTGTTGTAAATCGTTTGAAAATCCCGTTTGAAGCTGGACAAGCTTCTGCCCGATAAATAAGCCAAATCATTCACTGAAACAGGATTCAAGATATTTTGTTCCACGACGGTTGAGATATCGGATCGTACCTGCTGCTTCAGATGAAGTAATTGCTGCATGATATTTTTGTTGGCATGGGTAGGATCAAACAACAATTCCAACAACTTAATTTTAATTAATCCGTCCTCGATGTTATCGGGTTCGTTGAAATATGGTTTAAGCGACTCTAAATAGGTTAACAGTCGTTCACTTATCGGATTTACAAAAATAGGTACCAACACTGTTGGCTGCGCAGATTGAATGTCCGCCATTTTAATAAAGTCTTTGAGCACTTCATCTTTTAGAAAAAACATCATGTACTCTAATAAGTAAGCTTGATTAGGTTCGCCTGATTTTTCATATTCAATTACAATCGATTTTTGCAATAGTACCATTTCATGTTTATGAACAACGTATACCTGATCACCGTATCGCACCGTATAAGTGCCATTCAGCACAAACATAAGAAGGTAGTCTTCTAAGAACATAGTCCCTTGTTTTCCTACCGTGTTGGTGCACGATTCAATAACTGTGAGCCCTTTGAGCTTCAAAACGCTTTGATTGAATGGTGATGCTGCTAAGCCTTGCGGTGCTTTTATTATTCTTTGGGTCACGCGCACCCTCCCCTCAATTCCCCACTCCAAATGATGATAACCAAACTCAGGCTGATGATAGGAGATATCCTCCCTAATTGTACCATGGAATATGACATTTTCCTGCTGGATGACACTGATTTGCCTTTTCGCGTTGTTCTGAGTACTTTTGCTCGATGCATCATCCATATCCTTTGAACATATTAATATAATAAAGCGCTTCCAAAATCGTTGTTGCGGAGAATTTGTAGGAGACATTTATTAATAGGGAGTTGATGTCCATGTTCAACCCAAAAGAATGGACCAAACAACTGAAATACTTTCAAGGCGTTGTAAGAACTATCTACATCAACGAACACACTGGACTACCAAAGCTAAGTTGTACCTTCACCAAAGAGCAGCAGAAAGCGTTAGAACGTGAAGACAGAAAGTTATCACTCTCGTAATACTTTGCTCTAACGGAAAGGACGCTGCTGCAGCGTCCTTTTTCGCATTGTTAGATAAGAACTTCAAGTTTGAAAAAGAAGATGACCCCTTTCGGAGTCCTCTACCCTAGTACTTAACTACAATAATTATTAATCTAGATGAATACCAAAATGCTCTTGCAAGGCCGCTTTATACTCTTCTTCTGTTTCAGGAGTGAAAGTCCTTACCCCGTCGGATGTAAAGATACGAAACTCCCGGCCAGCCAGTGTTTTCCGTCCCTCCAGGGTGCGCATGGCTACCATTGGGCTCTTGGTAAAAATCGAATCCGGGGCGTTCTCACACCAGAAGGTCGCAAAGATATAATCCTTCGGCAGCTGAGGCTCCTCCGTAAACGAGTAAATGCGGTTCCATTCCTTGTTCTTCTGCTCACATAGCATCCAACCATAATAGGCATCGCGCTCGAGTCGATAACTCTCTTCTCCTTGATGCTGTTCAAGACCTTCTATCCATGCGATCGGCCTGCGAGGGACGATCCCGCCTACTCCGACATCACACAAAAAGGCTGTGCCTTCTGCCTCTACCCTCAGGACGTGATGACGTCGTTTCGGTGGCGAATTCGGCTCATCGCGCCAAAATCGAGCGACCAAGTCAGTGACCGAATAGCCAAGTTCCCGCAGCAGCCAGCCGAATAAAGCATTCAACTCGAAGCAGTACCCTCCGCGCCCGCGCACAACAATCTTCTGATATACATCTTGAGGATCCAACGATAAAGCTATGCGGTTCATAATGTCCAAATTTTCGTACGGAACCGTGTGCAGATGACACTCCTGCAGGTCGGCCAGTGTCTTTACACTGCCATCGAGCGAACCTTCAAAACCGATACGTTCCAGATAGTTCTTAATCTGACTATTGTTTCTGAACATGTCGAACAACTCCATCCTTTGAGAGTCTCCCGGTTGCTATAGTTTATTTCTTTTTTCATTGATAGACAAGTTCGTGAGATTTAACAACAATATACTTTTAAAAATACCATCATTACCCTATTTCTGCCTTATATTCCGTTTAACTCTCCATAAAAAGCTTACAAAACGACAACGGTTTTCGAGCGACATTTTAGTTCTAATCCGTTAATCTATGAAAAAAGATTCATAGGAGGTTAACTTATGATTCAAAACTTAGAGCTATGCATAACGGGCTTGTTAATTATCTCCATCATGTTTCATCTTTTTATAGATATCGTCAAAAAGAATAAAATCATTAACTATCCAATTCAAGAAGAGGAATCCATCAAAGTTGTATACCCGCAGTACATCGACTGCAGCCGAAACATTAATCTTTCACTTCTTCCCAAAGAATATCTCTTTACGGATGGGCAGCTTATTGAGATTCATTAACTTAAGGAGGCCATACTGTGTCAGACAAGATAATCAGTGATGAAGAGTTGATGATGATGCTGTCCCCCACTAACAATAACGAAGAAAATGAGCCATCAGAGAAACCGAGGCTCACCATGAAATTACTATATGAGCTTATTAAAAAGCTTAAGCAAGAGAACATGCTGCTTTCCAAACGTGTAGACGAATTAGAACAGCAATTGGATTTGCTGCATCAGATTCGAGATGAGGTGGCCACCACCCTAGATCTGCCGATGATCAAGGAACCCGAAATAACAGTCGGGATGGAAGCTGAGCTTGTTTCCGGCCTCCCGCAAACCATCCTAACCTCCCGCGCTGAACGTCATCCTTCTAAAAAGAATAGGTTCTTTTGGACCTATTTATTGTCCCACTTAACCAATTTCCACTTCAATTAGCTTGAACTGCGTAACATCGACAATACCTCGGTTTGAAATCCGAATTTCAGGAATGACGGGCAATGCAATTAATGAGAAGGTCATAAACGGGGCGTTCAATGGACAGCCAATTTGTTTCCACGCTTTTTCGAGCTCTGCAACCTCTTTAACGACTTCAAGCAATGATTTATCTGACATGAGACCTGCGATGGTCATCGGTACTTGAGCCAGCACTTTACCGTTCTCTACAACGATCATGCCGCCTCCCATTTTAACAAGCTCATTAGCTGCGAAAGCCATATCCTGCTCATTGATCCCCATAACAATTAGATTGTGACTGTCATGCGCCACTGTAGAGGCTACCGCACCTGCCTTCAATTGAAAGCCATGCGTAAAACCAAGTGAAATTTGACCCGTTCCACGGTGTCGCTCGATACAAGCGAGACGAATAATATCCTGCTCAGCATCTGGTTGGATGAACCCCTGCTCAACACCTAGAGCTGCAGTCATTTTCTCTGTTCTTGCACTGTTTTCAATAATGCGGATGACATTGACCTTCGTCTTATCCTGATGACTGCGACTTTCAAGCTTGAAGTCCTCAGCCGTAAGCTCCCGCTTAACGTTCATGGAATTACGAATGTGCTCAGGATAGACGAAATCCGGGAAAGCAACTGTAAGTTTGCCATGATCATAAACAACTTGGCCATCGGTAATGACAGTCAAAGGCTCGACCTTCTGTAAATCATCCAGCAATAAAATGTCAGCACATTTACCTGGTGTAATGCTGCCCAAATCTTTTTCCATTTTAAAATAGCGCGCCACATTAATCGTTACCATTTGGATCGCTGTTACTGGATCGACTCCCTCTTCGATCGCGCGGCGCACGACATGATTGAGATGCCCTTTCTCCACCAAAGTTTGCGGACTTACGTCATCTGTGACAAGGGAAATATTGGCCGTGTTGACCTTATCCTCGGTTACCACCTTAATGACCTCTTTGACATCATGCCAGGCCGAACCTTCACGAATCATAAGGTGCATGCCCATGCGGACTTTGTGAAGACCTTGTTCCCGAGTTACGGTTTCATGATCAGATGTTACACCGGATGCTATATAAGCCTGCAGCATACGATCATCATCACTTGGAAAATGTCCTGTGACGGTTTTACCACTTTTGATCGTTTCTTCAATCTCCCCGCACATTTTCGGATCGCCATAAACGACACCAGGGAAATTCATAACTTCGCCCAGTCCGACCACGTTGTCCCATTGCAGTCCCTCTTTAATATCGGTCACTTCTAAGATTGCACCTGCATCTTCCAAGTCCGTAGTCGCTGGTACGCAGGATGGGAAAGTCGTGAAAACTTTGAGCGGCAGCTGCTGCCCCTCTTCGTGCATCAACCTTACACCTTCTGTTCCAAACACATTAGCAATTTCATGAGGATCCATAAAAATTCCCGTTGTACCTTTGGCTAATGCCGCTTTGGCAAACTCGGTAACGGAAAGCATCGTGCTTTCAACATGCATATGACCATCTAAAAATCCCGGAGACATATACTTCCCTTTGGCATCAATAACGACCGTTTGAGCTCCAATAGTATGGTCTGCATTCCCTACATACGCGATTCTCCCAGCTGCGACAGCAACATCTATGTGCTCAAGTAATTCACCAGAATACACATTGACGAGTGTTCCATTCTTAATGACTACATCGGCAAAAGCTTCACCTATTGCAACCTTAGCTAGTGTTCTGCTCACTTCAATAAGTTTATTTCTTTTATTTAGCGTACTTTTGTTTAGAGTCATGGTTTTTGTGCTCCTTTATCTAATTAAATTTTAATGACTACTCCGATTCTGTGACAAGCGTCACATCCGCCTGATCATCGATTCATATTAAATTTACCATGAAAATGGTTTTTCTCAAGGTGCTTACGTTCAAACGAAAAAAGACCACCCGAAGGTGATCTTTTTCTGTGAAGCGGGCGGCGGGAATACTCCAAATACTTTTTTAAAATGCTTCCTACGGAAGCGGATAGCGGTATATTTGGACGCGCGTCCTACTTGGGTATATTCTATGATGTCTTCACGGACGGTCGAACCCATACGGCTTCTCTTCCTTTCTCGTTCAAACGAAAAAGATCACCCGAAGGTGATCTTTTTCTGTTAAGCGGGCGGCGGGAATCGAACCCGCGCGATCAGCTTGGAAGGCTGAAGTTCTACCATTAAACTACGCCCGCGTGTCTATCGGGACGACACGATTTGAACATGCGACCCCCTGCTCCCAAAGCAGGTGCTCTACCAAGCTGAGCTACGTCCCGATAAGGTTATAACATATAAAAAATGGCGCGCCCTGAGAGATTCGAACTCCCGACCTTTTGATTCGTAGTCAAATACTCTATCCAGCTGAGCTAAGGGCGCTTAATAAGATGGAGCGGAAGA
>NZ_AUGY01000151.1 GCF_000422905.1 Paenibacillus alginolyticus DSM 5050 = NBRC 15375 | reverse complement strand
TTGCTTGATGGTCTGAGAAAGACCAAGTTTGTGATCGAATTCTTTATATAGTAGCAGGCCGGCGTCTGAGGTCAGATCACCGCCTTCAAAATTGATTCTCATTCGGGGGTTGAAGTTCATGCCATACTCTTGTAAACTTGTCAAAGAAGAGCCTCCTTAGTAGTTTTGTTGTGTTTGGTCACCATCAACACTACCAAAGTAAGGGCTCTTTTTCCATTTTTTCTTTCACTTTTTAAGAGAGATGAAAAATGGCCGTAATCCCTTGTTACTATTGATATTAAATCATATTAGATAAGAGCTATGAATATTTCAGGCTAAGTAATGATTTGACTACAAGTGAAGATACATTTGGTTTAGGAATTTTCTTCGAACCTTTCAAATACAATGCCAAAACGAAATATTTTTCTAGTTATGCGTTCCGAGAAGGGGACAAAATTAACTTAACGCAAGACTATAACACGGCCGATTACGATTATCCGCATTGGGATTGGTACAAATTGGCTCAGGACACGAAGCAAACATTTGCGTATTCCGATCCTTACTATGACGAACCGACGAAAGTCACCATGGTGACGGCGAGTGTGCCCGTTTATGATCAAAAAAAGCAGTTTCTCGCTGTAGTCACCGGTGATTTTAACCTTGCTCGCTTGCAAAAGCTTGTTGAAGAAACGAAGGTAGGCCGCACGGGGTGGGCGTTCTTGGTCGATGCCAAAGGGAACTATCTAGCTTTGCCGGATAAGTCCAAGGTAATGAAGGTCAGTATGGATAAGGACCCGAACCCGTCTATAAGCGCGCTGGCGCCAACGCTGCTTTCACAGCCAAATGGCCAGTCCACCATCACAGATGACAAGGGAATTAATCGCATTTATTATCAAAAAATACCGGAAACCGGCTGGACGATTGCGCTCGTTATGCCAGAGAAAGAGCTGCTAGAGCCTCTGCAGAAGCTTGTTATTTCTTTGGGCATAGGCGGCCTGATTGCGCTGGTTATTATGGTGCTTGTGATTATTTTATTCAGTCGATACCTCATTAACCAAATACGTAGAGCCAAAATGATGGCAGGTCGCATCGCGGAAGGTGATTTAACGCAGCAAATGGAAGTGAAAACGAGTGACGAATTAGGGCAAATGGGGCATTCCTTCAATGAAATGATTCAGAGGCTTCGTACGATGCTTGGTTCTATTTCGATGCACACGCACACAGTTGCTTCTATGTCCGAGCAATTATCGGCAAGCGCAGAGGAAACTTCGAGAGCAACGGAGCAGATTGCAGATTCGATCCAACAAGTCGCTTCAAGCGCCGATGAGCAAAGTCATATGAATGATACGTCGAAAAAGACGGTTACCGACATCGCCAAGCGGCTTGTCTCGATTGTTGACGGCGTTAAGAAAGTAAATGTTTCGACTGAGAAAACAGCCGAGACAGCTGAAAAAGGGAACAGAGCCGTAAGCGAGGTAACGGAGCAAATGAAGCTCATTCATCGCAACATGGAGCAATCGTCCATGATTGTAGATGAGCTGAGCGGGAAATCGCTGCAAATCGGGGAAATGATCACGTTGATTACATCTTTATCCAGTCAGACGAACTTGTTAGCGCTCAATGCCTCGATTGAAGCAGCGCGGGCTGGCGAGCACGGTAAGGGCTTCGCCGTCGTTGCGACCGAAGTTCGCAAGCTGGCCGAACAATCCGCGACAGCAGCGGATCGTATTCGGAGCTTAATCGGTGACATCCAATCGGAGATCAACAGTGCAGTAGATTCCATGAATAAGGGTACTCAAGCAGTCAATGATGGAACCTTAATGAGCGAAAGTGCGAAGGCGGCATTTCTGGCTATTCTCCAAGCGGTGGAGGATGTTTTTGGACATGTGAAAGAAGTGTCTCAATCGGCTGTCTTCATTCAATCCGATTCGAAACATATGGTTGAGGTTGTCGAGCAAATGTGTACCATTTCCAGTAAATCGCTAGAGAACACACACAGCATAGCCGCAGCTGCTGAGCAGCAGCTTGCTTCCATGGAAGAAGTTAGCGCAGCTTCCCAATCGTTGTCCAAAATGGCTGACGAGCTCCAAGAGGTTGTCAAAGTATTTAAGGTATAATAAATAAGATTCTACTGTCCGAAGTTAGTTGTCATCGGTGTTTCTAAGAAGCTTGTCCCTATGCTTGTAAACGGACCATAAGGCAAGCAGTACACCGACGATTAAAGCAATCGATAACCAGTGGTGAGAAATGAAGCTCCAGAAAGTATTCATGTGAGTACCTCCTTCTATTTTGTTTATATGGAGGATAGTTTTGGCAGGAGATGGTTGTTTCATGCATCGGGCAAGCGACAACATGAAAGGCGGAGAACCGTGAAGGTAGCAAAAAAATGAAAAGGCGGAGAACCTTGAAAGCAGGAAAAAACCGGAGGCCGTGGATGACTTTCATGATTGTTGCGATATGGATAGTCTGCGTACTGGTCGCGGCTGGTTGTACGCCACAAGTATTGGACAGACAGGCTATACTGCAGGAATCGCCTATAGTAAATAAGGAAACACCTGCGGTTACGAGTAGCGCGACCATGCAGCCGGTGGCGGGAAGTTCTGTCGCTGATTCATTGCAGGGGGCTGGAGCTGGAACAGAGACTATAGCTAAGGCTGCAGCAGGGGCTGGAACAGAGACTATTGCAAAGGCTACATCAGAGGCCGCAATTAAGTCTATTGCAAAGCCTAGAACAGAGTCCGTGGCTTCTAAAACTGCTGCCACGCCTCAAAAGGGAAAGCTCGTCATGCTGGATCCCGGACATCAGCGTTATGGGAATAATGCTCCTGAGTCGGTGGGCCCGGATTCGCGGGAAACCAAGCCAAAGGTCAGCTCCGGCACAGTCGGCGTACGGACGAAAAAACCGGAATATGTCCTCAATCTGGAGGTATCCCTGTTGATCAAGGACGAGCTGGTCCGCCGTGGCATCGAGGTTGCGATGACCCGCGAGTCGCATGATGTCGATATCAGCAACAAGCAGCGTGCGGATATGGCCAACGAAGCTGGAGCAGCGCTGGCTGTGCGCATTCATGCGGATGGTGATAGTTCACCGAAAACCAAAGGGTTTTCGGTGTTGTACCCGTCGACTTCCACCGCAGCGGTGAAGCCCATCGCAGCAGAAAGCCATCAAGCAGCAGGCTTGATTCTAGAGCATCTGAAGGCTGCGACTGATACAGCTGGAAGAGGACTGTCAGCACGCAGCGACTTATCAGGCTTCAATTGGTCCAAAGTGCCAGTCGTGCTGGTCGAGCTTGGCTTCATGACCAACCCGGAAGAAGATGAGCTGATGTCCGAAGCGGAGTATCAGAAGAAGCTGGCCCAAGGTATCGCCGACGGGATTGAGCATTTTCTGAAAAGCCGATGAGCTGCCCCTATCAGAGCGGTTTTATTTTGAATTTATATGTTTGGGGTTTTGGGGTCAGCGAAGATTAGCCCCTGTCAACGGCTTAATGATAAGAAGTAACTGTGGTTGTGGTAAGCCTGCAATTGTGCAGGCTTTTTTCTTCGAATAGCTCCTATTCGTACATTCCTGCAATTGTGCAGGCTTTTACGGTCATTTTTTTAATTTCAGGATGGAAGAGATAAAATTCCTGCATAATAGCAGACTTTTCCTCTTTTCAAACGATTTTAGTAAAAATACCTGCACTTTCGCAGTTATTGTGGGCCGCTGAATAATCGTTCTCTTTGAACGTTGGTGAAGCCCTAATGGATTAGCTGCTACACGCAATAGCTTGTTGTACATCAACGAACAGTAATAGTCCCTTACAAAGGACCCCCTATGCACGAAAGATTGGGTTTACACCAATGACTTGAGGCAGCGAGCGATAGCAAAGAGAAATTCGTTCCCCATGCGTAAACGTAAACTTTAGACAAGAACCTGGCCATCGGTCAGGTTTTATTTGTGCCCAAAGGCGTATAATGTAGAGTATATTGGTGAAAAGTTACCATTTAGGAAGAAGGGGGATCTGCCGTGCTGCCATCTTTTTTCATTGCCCATGGAGCACCGAGTTTGGCGATTGAGCAGCATGCTTACACCGAGTTTTTGCAGAAGCTGGCCAAGAGCATTCCTGCGCCCAAAGCCATCGTGCTGTTCAGCGCTCATTGGGAAAGTCCCGTGCAGAAGATTAGCTCGGCGATTCATCTCGAAACGATCTATGATTTCTCGGGCTTTTCGGAAAAGCTTTATGACATTAAGTACCGAGCAAAAGGGGATTTGACGCTAAGTTTACATATACAGCGGCTGTTTCAGGAAGAGGGCATTCGTTGTGAGCTCGATGATGAGCGAGGCTTGGACCACGGGGCATGGGCACCGCTGCATATTATGTATCCGGATGCGCAAGTACCGGTAGTTGCGCTCTCTGTGAATCCGCGTTTGACGGCGGAAGAGCATTATCGCATCGGTGCAGCATTAGGCCCCTTGCGGGAAGAAGATGTTCTCATCCTCGGCAGTGGAGGGACGGTTCACAACTTGCGCAGGCTGGATCGGAATGACCCTGTGCCGCAGGTGTGGGCGGTGGAATTCGATGAGTGGTTAGCGGAGCAGCTGGAGACGTGGAACTTGGATGCGCTCGTTCGCTATGATGAAAGAGCGCCTAACGCGCGGGAGGCGGTTCCGACGCCGGAGCATTTTGTGCCTTTGCTGCTTGCCCTAGGTGCGGCGGACAGTGCACGCAGGGCGAAGCTGCTGCATCATAGCTTTCAGATGGGCACGCTGAGCTTGTGCTGTTGGATGTTTGGCGGGATGAGGAAGTCGTAGTCGGACTGCGAATACATCCCGATCGCTAATCCAGGAACCGCGCCTTGAACTCAGGCTTCGGCAGCATGCAGTGCTCGGCTTTGCCGAACCAGCGATAGCGGTTGCGCGCCACGAAGGCATAGCCCAGATTCCTAAGCGGAGCGGGAATGATGATGGCCGCATACGCTAGGGGCCAAGCGCCACGCAATCGCCGGGCAATGCGCAGCGCAGCGGTCGAGCGGGTATAGGAGCGGCCGCCCTCGATCAGGACGATCGTGCTGATCATATCCGTCGGCAGGTTGTGCTGCTCGAGCAGCTTTTGGCCGCTATCCGATTGCAAGGAAGCAAACCGGAAAATCCCCTTCGGGTCGTTCCGAAGGATGAACTGAACAGCACCGCTGCACAGATTACAGACCCCGTCGAACAAAACGATGGCTTGGTTATCGGTGAGCTTGGTCATGGAATAGCCTCCTTTTTGGTGAGTAGGGAATAGATGAATTAGCTGCAAAAAGTGCATGTAATTCCGGTGGTCACACCGTCTATAAGGTAGAAGCTGCAAAAAGTGCAGCAAAAATGGCCCATTTTAGCCAAATCAACTTGTTAGGGATAAATTAGCTGTAGTTTTTGCAGCAAATCTACTGAAAACGCCGATTTGAGCAGAATTTGATGCACAAAATGCATTAACTAGTTTAAAACACGGCCATCGCGCAAAAAGAGAGCATTCCAGCAACCAAGTCCATCACGCGTATAGAAGTAATTCGACAAATCATCCATCTCTCCCTACTATACCTAATCACAGTCGCGGCTCCAACCACCTTTTGACCCACAGCACAAAATGTCTTCTATCTATCGCATCACTAGCATATACATTTACTAGAACGATTAAGAGAAGAGGTGCAGCCCTGTTGAAATCATTACCTTTATTCCGTCCCAAAAACCTTAGCGCCTGGCTCGTCCTTGGATGCTCTGTCATAGCCATTGTCGGTTGCAGCGATACGCCTGCCTCCTTACCATCGACCAGCCCGATTACCGCTGAAGCCACGTCCGCCGCCGCATCGCCAGCTACCAAACCTGCTGTCACAGCTGTGGAGACGGAGCAGCCGTACAAATTCCCGCTAACGGGTTTGCCCACCGATAAAGAAGTGAAGAGCCGGCCCTTCATGGTCATGGTCGAAAATGCCCCGCAAGCCAGGCCCCAAACCGGCCTAGATCAAGCGGACATCGTCTATGAGATTCTCGCAGAGGGCGAGATTACGAGATTCGTCTCGGTGTTCCAGAGTCAAGCAGCGAAGACCATTGGTCCCGTGCGCAGCATCCGGCCTTATTTCGTGGAGATCGGCGACGCGCTCGATGCGGTTATCGTCCATGCTGGCTGGAGTCAGGAAGCGATGGATATGATGGCAGGCCGCAAGCTGGCCCATCTTGACGAGGTGTACGGCGATGGCGCCTACTATTGGCGCGCGACCGATCGCAAAGCACCCCATAATCTCTATACCTCTATGGATAAAATGAAGCAGGGCGCCGAGGCGCGCAAATTCCGCTCCGAATGGAACGGACCGCTGCTCACTTTTGCCAAGGATGCTCAAAGTAAACTTACGGGCGCAGCCGTGAATTATATTCAAATTCCGTATATTCAAGGGTATTTCGTCTCCTACGAATACAATGCCGCCGAAGGTGTGTACAAGCGCAGCATGGAGGGCAAGCCGCATCTCGACAAGGAGACGGGCAAACAGCTGCAAACCCGAAATCTGCTCGTACTCGAGAGCAAGCACAAGATTGTGGACAAAGAGGGGCGTCGGACGGTGGATGTTTTTGGACCTGGTAAAGGACTCATCTTGCAAGAGGGCAAATCTCAGCAGATCACTTGGGAACGCAAAAATGGCATGCTGCGCGCCTATGCAGAGGGTGGCAAGGAGGTGCCGCTGCTGCCGGGCAACACCTGGATTCAGATCGTACCGGAGGGTACAACGTTGAAAATGGAATAGCCATAGAGGCGCAGAGAAGCCGCCCTGCTTGGTTTAGAACCAAGACGAGGCGGCTTTTCTCGTGCGCTTTTTTGGAATTATTTTGAGCTGCGAATGACTAGAGGTTGACCTGAGAGTGATCTGTGTAGGATAATTTTATCGGCGATTACGTGTAGTTGGGCCGGATTTGGGTGCTCCTTTTCTTCTAGCGCTTGAGCCTGATTTCTTACGACGTTTGCGTTTGGGTTTAAGTATTTCATCCAAGTCATCCGATGAATTCACTTTGCCTTTGCCAATCGCTCCAATAAGGGTTTTTATCATAGGTGCCATTTGTCTAAAGGTGCTCACGAACTTCTGGACTTTGCCCATTGTGCCGAGAATGCCGTCAATACCACCCATACGTTCAACGAAGCCGGAGATTTGATTCAAATTCAAACCGCTCAGCGGGTTAGACGAGGACCCGCCAGCTCCACCACCGCCACCGCCTAAGAGGTTGCTGAGGAAATTACCGCCGCCGCCACCGCCAGCACCGCTGGGGTTCGCGCCGCCGCCACCAAACAATCCGCCGCCAGCGTTACCTCCGCCGCCGCCAAAAAATCCGCCACCCGCATTACCGCCGCTTGGGCCGCCGAAGAAATTACCGCCTCCTTCGAAAGGAGTAGGAAATCCTCCGCCTTGTGCGAACGGATTGCCGCCACCGCCTAAGCCCGGATATTGCCCGAAGCCGCCATTACCCATTTGCGGAGGTACAGTGAGGCTTCTAGTATACACTTCAGGACGATTACCGCCATTGCCAATGATTTGTCTTTGATTGCTCACTAGGATTCACGATCCTTTATATCAGATTTGTCTTCTACAGGATATGTCAATTGCCTACCGTTGGTATGGACGAATGTCACGGGTCTAGTTAATTGTCACAATTCACCTCATTAACGCATAGAAATTTTACCGTTTCGCAATCCTAAAGGAAGGATTTATACATGGCGTGTCGAATGATACACAGGAGCTTAAACTGATCTTATAAGCTAACATGCTTTTCTACCGGGAGTTGACAACCTATGCAATTAAAAAAATTAAATGATAAAGCAATAGACCAGCTTTTTGAAGCCGTGCTGACGCTCAAAGATATTGAAGAGTGCTATGTCTTTTTTGATGACCTATGCACAGTGAACGAGATTCAATCGCTTTCCCAACGCCTTGAGGTTGCTCGCATGCTGCGCAAGGGCTGTACGTATAACCAGATCGAAGCCGAGACGGGCGCATCAACAGCAACCATTTCTCGTGTCAAAAGATGCCTGAACTACGGAAACGACGGCTACGTGCTGACGCTGGATCGTTTAGGTCGTTAATGAAGTCGGTTGTTCGAAAAAGAATTCAAGATCCTGCGTTACCTTGCGTAATGCGGGATTTTTCCTGTTTATTTGCAGGTCAATTGACATGTGTGAACACATTCGTTAGCATAGGATTATAGGCATGGTTAGAACGGGTGGGGAAAACAAAATGAGCGTGTATGGTGTGCTAGTCATAAGCCATGGATCTCGGGATGAAGGCTGGGTTCAGCTCGTCGATGATGCCGTGTCTGCGGTCAGGATGCCGATGAATGTTCCGATCTACGCTTCTTATCTGGAGCTGGTGGAAGGCCGATTAATTCAAGATGGTATTTACAGTTTAGAGGCTCAGGGCGTGACCGATATTATCGTCATCCCACTGTTCGTGTCCTCTGGGAGTACACATATTGATGAAATCAGCTACGCCCTAGGTGTGATTGAACAGCCACTACTCGAGACAGATATGGAACCTTTTGATATCAAGGCGCGCATTCATTTCACATCACCGATTGATGACGACCCCGTTATTGCTGAGATTATTTATGCGAAAATCAAAGAGCTTTCCGAATCGCCAAGTCAGGAAATCGTCCTGCTCATCGGTCACGGAAGTAAAGAGAAGGGCTTCCATCTCAAGTGGCGCAAAGGCTTAGAGCTGCTCGCTGAGCGGTTGAAAGCGTTAGGCGGCTACGACGAGGCGGATGTCGCTATGCTTTTGCCAGATCAAGTGAAACGGAAGATGACCTGGTGGGCCCAGAAGAAGCCTGACCACGCAGTCGTCGTTGCGCCGCTTTTTCTAAGTGAAGGCTATTTCACGACACAAGTCATCCCTTCCCGCATGGAAGGGTTTGAATATCGGTACAATGGACGGGCGCTGCTGCCTAGTCCGCTAATTTCCAAATGGATCGAGAAGCAGATTGCTTCAGAAATCGCAGAAGGCGAAACAGGTGATGAGACGCAATGGTCAAAAGAGCAAGACTGATCTATAATCCGACTTCTGGCCGGGAAGAAATGAAAAAACGTTTGCCAGAAATCCTTCAGCGCTTAGAGCGCGGCGGTTTCGAAACATCCGCTCACGCCACCATCGGTGAAGGCGACGCCACACTGGCAGCGGCACAAGCCGTTAGCCGAGGCTTCGATCTAATCATCGCTGCGGGTGGAGACGGTACCCTGTGCGAAGTCGTCAACGGCATGGCCGAGAGGGAAGGCAGGCCCCCGCTTGGCATTTTGCCGCTGGGAACGACCAACGATTTTGCCAGGGCGCTAGGCATTCCTAAGAATTTGGAGTACGCCTGCGACCTGATCGTGCAGCAGTACACAACCGACATCGATGTAGGCAAAATCAACAACCGTTACTTCATTAATATCGCCGGCGGCGGCTCGATGACCGAGCTGACGTACGAAGTCCCGAGCAAGCTCAAGACCATGATCGGCCAGTTGGCCTATTATATGAAGGGACTGGAGAAACTGCCTAGGCTGAAGCCGATCGAATTGTACGTCAAGGCAGGCGAAATGGAGCTTCATGAGGAAGTCATGATGTTCCTCGTCGGCAACTCCAATTCCGTCGGCGGCTTCGAGAAGCTGGCTCCGGAAGCGAGTATGAATGATGGGCTGTTCGATGTGCTGATTCTGCGCAAGTGTAATCTTGCGGAGTTCATAAGAGTCGTTACGCTCGCATTGCGCGGTGAGCATCTGAGCGATCCGAATCTGATTTATTTCCAAACGAATCATATTGAGATTAATTCGCCGGACTACGTCCAGTTGAATTTGGATGGGGAGTTCGGGGGCACGCTGCCTTGTGTGATGACTAATTTGAAGAGTCATTTGCAGATTATTGTGGATCAATCGGGACAGTCGATTTATAAGAAGACGCTGTTAGAGACGTTGACTACGCCGTTTCAGTTGAGAGGGAATGTGGATGGGGATCATGAGTAATTCAACCATTCTAGCTAATAAAGGTATTGAGCTATTGTTTAATTTTAGGTTTTTATTAAAGTGAGGTTCTTATGAGAGCAAAAGGTAAATCTGGCTCTGTGTCAGGTAAAGATAGAGGAACTGGGAAGTTTGGGACGGCAGGGAATCCTGAAAGGACTGGAAAGACAGGGAATTATGGAAGGGCAGGGAGTTCCGCCCAGAAGGCGGCTCCGGCTTGGATGGCTGATCTGCCGGTGCAGATTGGGCAGCAATATGAGGCTGAGATCATTGGGATCAGCCATGATGGCGAAGGGGTAGGCCGTGTGAACGGCTTTACCCTTTTTGTCGCTGGTGCGCTGCCAGGTGAGCGCGCGCTTGTGCGGGTGGGGCATTTGAAGAAGCAGTATGGTTATGCTGCGCTTGTGGAAGTGCTGGAAGTTAGTCCGGATCGGGTTAAGCCGGATTGTGGGATATATGAGGAATGTGGCGGCTGTCAGCTGCAGCACCTAAGTTATGAGGCGCAGCTTCGCGTGAAGCGCCAACAGGTGGTGGATAATTTGCAGCGGATTGGGAAGCTGCAGGTGGTGGGCGAGCCAACACTAGGTCATCTTGATGCTGGTGCTTCTGATGAAGGGATTGTTGTTCATCCAACGCTGGGGATGACTGATCCGTGGCGGTATCGGAACAAGGCGCAGGTTCCTTTTGGGGAAGAGCAGGGCGGCCTCATCGGCGGGTTTTATGCGCAGGGAAGCCATCGCATCATCAATATGGATGAGTGTTTGATCCAACATGAGTCGAACGACGAAGTCGTTGCTCGTGTGAAAGAGATCGGCGCGCGTCTTGGTATTCGCGCTTATAATGAAGAGCGTAATGACGGACTGCTTCGCCATGTCGTCGTCAAAGTCGGCTTCCGCACGGGAGAGATCATGGTCGTTTTGGTGACCAATGGTGTGGAGATTCCTCGCGTCGCCGAGTGGGTTGCTGGCATTCGTGCCGCGCTGCCCGGCGTGAAGAGCATTTGCCATAACATTAATGTGAAACAGACCAATGTTATTTTTGGGGATGAGACTCGCGTCCTGTGGGGCAGCGAAGTCATCTATGACTATATCGGCGATGTGAAATTTGCAATTTCCGCGCGATCGTTCTATCAAGTAAACCCCGTCCAGACGGAAGTCTTGTACGGGAAGGCACTGGAGTACGCCGCGTTGACAGGCGGCGAGACGGTGGTCGATGCCTACTGCGGCATCGGCACGATTTCCCTGTTCCTCGCACAGAAGGCGGGACAGGTGTACGGCGTCGAGATCGTCGAGGAGGCGATCGCGGATGCACGGAAGAATGCCGAGTTAAACGGCATGACGAACGTGCACTTCGAGGCAGGTCCAGCAGAAGTGGTCCTCCCCGAGTGGACACGTCAAGGCGTTCGACCCGACGTGATCGTGGTGGACCCGCCCCGCAAGGGCTGCGATCCGGCGCTGCTGGCGACGATCCTCGAGCTGCAGCCGCGGCGCGTCGTCTATGTGTCGTGCAGTGCATCGACACTGGCGCGCGACTTACGCGTGCTGGTCGATGGCGGGTACGGCGTCGCGGAGGTGACACCGGTGGATATGTTTCCGCAAACAACACAT
>NZ_AUGY01000149.1 GCF_000422905.1 Paenibacillus alginolyticus DSM 5050 = NBRC 15375 | reverse complement strand
CGATCGAGCACGAGCGCATACCGCCCAAGACCCCCAATATGAACGCATACATTGAGTCATTTCATAGCATTATTGAAAGAGATGTGTACACAAAAGAGTACTTTGAAACGTTTGAAGAAGCTTACCAAAGAGTACACACATACATTGAATTCTACAACCAACGGCGTTTCCACGGAAGTCTGCACAAAATGAGTCCAAGCCAGTACCATGCAGCTTGGGAAGCTAAAAAATTAGAAGCCGTAGAAATTGCGCTTTAGTGTGCTAGAGAAATGAGAAGCTGCGAGAGCGAGAGCATTTAGCAGCTAGACTCCATAATTAAGGGGCCGAACCGTTTCCATCCTGAAATTAAAAAAAGACCGAAAAAGCCTGCACAATCACAGGAATTTTCGATTATGAGCTATTTAAAGAAAAAAAGCATGTACAATTGCAGGCTTACCACAACCACAGTCACTCCTTCTCCTTAAAATTCGCTCCAACCCAAAATATATAAGTTCTGAAATGAAATAAAGGCGAACACGAAATCTTTACGATTTCGAGTCCACCTCTTTAGAAATGATCACGCACCTACATTTGCGCCGATAACTACGGATTTACCCTTCTTGCGCTTCATAAGCTCAGGAAGGGCAATACCGAACATCGTGATCCCCACGCCAAGCCATTGCAGCCAGTTGACGGACTCATTCAGCACGACGTAGGACATAATGACGGCCGTTGGCAGTTCAGCCGCACTCAAGATGGTTGCTAGTCCGCCGCCAATGCGTGGTACACCAATTGCATAGAACAACGGCGGAATGACAACGCCGAATAGAGCTAACAGCAGCGCCCAAGGAAGAAGCGCCTCATGCAAAGATCCGTTGAAAAGAAAATGCGGTGGAAATACTAACATGACGAGAATAAACGAACCCGTCAGCATAATCGCACTTCTTGTGATTGGTGCGACTTGTTTGGCTGTTTTCCCGCTGAACCAGATGAAGAGCGCATAGGTAACAGCAGCCAACAAGCCAAGGGTAACACCTATCCAGGATATAGCCTCCTGGCCCCCACCCAAATAACCGCTTGCCATAATAATCCCAACAAACAAGATAACGAGTGATAGAATCTTGTCCTTACCGGGACGTTTGCGCTCGACGATTGCCTCCAGCAGGATGCCCATCCATGTAAATTGGAACAATAAGATAATAGCGAACGAAGCCGAAATATACTGTAGAGCCGCATAGTATAGCATTCCCGTTAAGCCTGTCGTCGTTCCTACGGCCATGAGCGAGAGAGCTTGCCTCTTTGTTACTTTAAA
Organism: Paenibacillus alginolyticus DSM 5050 = NBRC 15375; assembly: GCF_000422905.1. Lineage (GTDB taxonomy): Bacteria > Bacillota > Bacilli > Paenibacillales > NBRC-103111 > Paenibacillus_E > Paenibacillus_E alginolyticus. The sequence continues at coordinate 10,258 of NZ_AUGY01000149.1, read as the reverse complement.
TGTAGGCGACCCTGTAGACTGCTTGGCGGATTTCGCGGTCACGAATACCAAGAGCCACAGCATTATCACACCAAATAGGTTTTGGCTCCCGACGACATCGCCGACATTGAAACCAGACTCGTAAGCTTTCTTTACAAAAGTAGATAATAAACCGAAGCTGCATGCCCCAGCTAAAACAAATAAAATGTATTTCATGATGCCTCCCTGCGAAAAGAAAAAAGCGGACTGTGTGCCCAGTCCGCCACGTTTCGTTATTATGCCATTATATATAAATCTTATGAAGAAATCGAGCCACTTCCATTTAAACTACTTTACTGAGAAAGTGTTCCAAGAAGCGCTCAGCGTCTACTTCCAAACAAACATCCATGTTAGGCTCGTTTGCAGGCTTGCTTCGCAGATCACCAACTGTTCGGCCTAATGAGTGGAAACCATCGAGATCGACCCGAACATACAGGGGTTTCGTTTTGACGAAATCCGGATTAATGGCCACACCAACCGCAAGCGGATCGTGAAGACCGCAGCCATCGATGCCTGGATAGAAATCTTCATAAGCATCGATATAGAAATCGGTCATATCCGCCAATAAGGTACTGAGAGCTGTCTGCTTGTCCCGCCATACCTGAACGTCTTTCTTCGGAAGCAGCGTCTCCATCGTTACGTCAAGGCCTACGAGTGTGATCGGGATACCGGAGGCGAACACATAATCCGCCGCTTCAGGGTCAGCATAAATGTTTGCTTCCGCATGCGGAGTCACATTACCCGCTCGGGTTACAGCCCCTCCCATTACAACCACCTTGTCCACTAAGCCCACAATATCAGGAGCCTGCATGATCGCTAGCGCCAGATTCGTCATCGCTGCAACCGTAATAATCGTCACTTGATGCGGTTTACTCCGTACCTGATCAATAATAAATTGTGGTCCGTATTGCTTTGATGCTTCTCGTGTAGACATATCTGTCAGCGTGTTCCCAATGCCGTCTTCGCCATGAATATGGGTCGCACTCGCTTTTACCCGGCTAACGAAAAGCGGCTTAGAAGCTCCCGGAATAACGGGAACTGAGCTATCCAAATGTTCCAGAACTAGCAGCGTATTGCGGGTCGCTTCTTGAACTGTAACGTTGCCGAAGCAAGTCGTCACCCCCAGTAATTCCACTTCAGGGGAATTCACCGCGTAGCTTATGGCAAGCGCATCATCAATGCCTGTATCAACATCCAAAATAATCGGTTTCATCTAAGTTTCTCCTCTCGTTAGCTCTTTAATGTGTTGATGAAATAATCAAGAAACCGCGGGCTGTTGACTTCAAACGCCACTGCTGTATTCGTAACCGGTACCGTTCTGCGGAAATCCGCTAATGTAGCTCCGTAGGACATGGTCCCTTTTGTCTCAATGCTGATATAAAGATCTTCCGTCGTGACAAGGTCCGGATAAGCAGCTACTGCAACCGCAAGCGGATCATGCAGAGGTGCGCCGTAGAAACCGTTCTGCTTGTCGTACGCGCCAAAATAAAACTGGAAAGCTTCACCGATATAAGCGGCTGCTCTTTCATTGCCTGGAGCAGGCGAATCCATTAATAACCGGCGGTGCTCCTCGCCAATAACCGTCTTCATCGTTACATCTAATCCGACTAGCGTAATCGGGATGCCAGATTCAAACACACGATGCGCAGCCTCAGGATCGCCGTAGATATTTGCTTCGGCAACAGGTGTCACGTTGCCAGGCACTTTCACCGCGCCGCCCATGATAACAAGTCGCTTCACCTTGGAAGCGATGGAAGGATCTTGTGCGAGTGCGATAGCCAGGTTCGTCATTCGGCCCACGAACACTAGCGTTAGCTCGTGAGGGTTTTCATTTACTTTACGAACGATGAACTGAGCGGCGCTTTCCGCAATGGCTTTCCCTTTGGGCTGCGGCAGCTCGCAGTTCCCGATACCGTTATCGCCGTGGATATGCGTGACAGGACCGCGCCAGTCGCGGAACAGCGGTTTAGCCGCGCCCATAGCCACCGGAACTTCGTAATCAACACCCGAAAGCTCAATCACTTGCAGTGTGTTGCGAGTGGCTTGCACGACATCCGTATTACCGAACACAGTTGTAATTCCTTCTACTTTGATATGTTTCGTTTTCAGGGCAAGCAAAATCGCCATGGAATCATCAATACCTGTATCAACATCAAGAATCATGCGAACGTTTTGCAATGTATTCACCTCTATGTGTAGTTTTTCAAAGTTTGAATAAGCATGTTCCAAAATTTATCTTGGTCAAGTGTGAAAGCCACATTTACATTAGGCTCCCGACCTGTGACACCCAGCAAATCAACAACCGTCATGCCGTACGTATGCTCACCTTTTGTTTCAATATCAACCCGCAGCTTTCTCGTTCCGAATGCCGTGGGATCAATACAGTAAGCGACGCAGCAAGCATCATGAATCGGAGCGCCGGCAAAACCGAAAACTTCTTTATACGTATGGGCGAAAAAACCCAGAAGTTCATGAACAAAATGAGAAACCCGGTTATCCACATCGAGAATTCGTTGATGAATTTCATCCGTCACGATCGCTTGATGCGTTAAATCCAGCCCCATCATCGTGATGGGCACGCCGCTCTCAAAAACAACCTTTGCCGCTTCCGCATCCACGTAAATATTGAATTCAGCAGCAGGTGTTGTATTGCCGAACGTTCCTCCACCCATGATGACGATCTCTTGTATTTTAGATAAAATAGCAGGTTCTTTGCGCATCGCCAGAGCAATGTTCGTGAGCGGCGCGACCGGAACCAGCGTAATATCTCCGTCTGATTCCATCAACTTGCGAATAAGAAGATCAACGGCATGTTCCTTCTCCACAGGCTTACTTGGATTAGGCAGATTAGGTCCATCCATGCCAGAGTCGCCATGAATGTCGGCTGCTGTCTGACGCACACGTATAAGCGGCTGTCCCGCCCCTTTGGCCACAGGAATGTGCGTTATGCCTGCTAACTCGCATACTTTAAGTGCGTTGACGGTCGTTTTCTCGACCTCAGCATTGCCTGCCACCGTCGTAATGGCAACCAACTCCACGTGCGGATTTGCCCCTGCCAGCAAGATCGCGATAGCATCATCGTGCCCCGGATCGCAATCAATAATAATTTTTCTTTTCACATTAGTTTCCATCGTTCGCTCCTTTTCTTAAGCCGCAGCGATTTTCACTGCGCCTTCGGCTTGCGCCCTCAGCGCATCGTTCAGCTTTTTCTTCTTGCGAATAGCAAAGAATACAAGTGCTGCAATGGTTACAAGATAAGGAATCATTTGGATAAATTGACTCGGAACTTTACTGCCCGGAATCGTTTGGACAACGGTAGCAATCGCGCTAGCTAAACCGAAGATCAGCGAGCCGAACAAGATGCCAACTGGATTGCGGTTTCCGAGTAAAACGACGGCAAGTGCCAGGAAGCCTGTGCCTGCAGTCATATCTTTAACGAACATACTCGTCATGCCCATCGATAAGTAAGCGCCAGCTAAACCCGTAAACAATCCGCTCCAAGCAAGCGCTGAATATTGAATGCGATTGACAGAAATACCGAGCGATTTGGCCGCTTGCGGCGCCTCGCCAACGGAACGTAGGTGAACACCGTAGGGTGTTTTGTACAGAATGAATACACATAACAGTACAGATAAGAAAGCGATCCAGGTCATGAGACTGTGCCCGCTAAGCAGCTTATTCAAGAAAGGAATCGTATCAATAAACGGAATTCGAACAACCGGAATATTGTGTAATCCAGTAGGTGAGTAGTTGCCTGTCACTCCGAAAATTTTGTTCATAAGGAAAATCGTCAAGCCCGAACCCAAAATATTCACGGCAAAACCGGTAATGATTATATCTACTTTCAGTTTGAGTGAGAAGAACCCCATCCCGTAACAAATGAGCATGGAAGAAGCGACTCCTGCAACCAAACCGAGAATCCAACTGTCCGTTACAGATCCAACGGCAATGGCGCTAAACGCTGAGATTAGCATCAAACCTTCCAAACCGATATTGATGACGCCTGCGACATCGGCGATAAGCCCGCCCAAAGCCGATAGCAGAATCGGTGTTGTGAATCTGAGCAGTACAACAAATAGAGATAAGTCGATAATTTGACCCCAAAGAGCTGATAGCATCTAGTTCACCGCCTTTTGCCGCAGGACGAATTTTTGTTTCAAATAAGCAAAGATCGCTTGCGAAGAAACGAACAAGACCAACATAACTTGAATAATAATGGCCAGCTCACGCGGCATATCGCTCCCAACTTGCATGGATGCAGCACCCACTTGAAGATAAGCATAGAACAAACTAACAGCCACTACGCCAATCGGATGATTTCTTGCGAGCAGAGCAATGATAATCCCATCAAAGCCTAATCCAGACGAGAAATTATCTTTATATGTGCCGTGTACTCCCAGAATTTCAACAATCCCAGCGAGTCCAGCAAGCGCTCCGCTAATCATCACGCTTACAATCACAACACGTTTCGTTGAAATACCGCCGTAATCGGCGAATCGGCTGTTTTTACCTACTAAGCGCAGCTCATACCCCGATCTCGTTTTGTACATAAAGAGATACACGACAGCAGCTGCCAGCAGTGCGATGATCACACCATAGTGTGCCGGGAAACCTGCGAATATTTTGCCCAACTTTGCACCTGCATCCACATAATGCATGCGAGCAAAGCCGCCGCTAGCTGGATCTTTGAATACGTTGTTAACCAAGTATGAGGTGGTCAAAATTGCAACGAAGTTCATCATCAGCGTGGTGACAATCTCGTTCGCATTCCATTTTGTCTTGAGCCAGCCTGGGATCGCGCCATAGAGTGCTCCGCCAACCATTGCACATATGAGAACCATGGGAAGCAAAATCCAAGCCGGTAATCCGTGCACATAAACAGCGACTAGAGAACCTACGAATGCCCCAACATACAGCTGACCTTCTGCCCCCATGCTGAATACGCCACTTTGAAAGACAACAGATAGCGCCAATCCCGTCAAAATCAGAGGAACGGCTTTATTCAAAATGGTGCCGATATTGAACGCTCCTGAAAGCGGACCGCCCAGAAAAGAACTGATCGCCTCAATCGGATGTTGGCTGGAGAACAAGATCACGATGAATCCGCAAAGGATCGCCATGACAGCTGCGGCAATGATACCTGTGATTTCCAAATAGATAGCTTGTCTTGTATTCATTGGAGCGCCTCTTTCCTTTCTTGATTCTTGATCCCCAGCATGTAATAGCCGAGTTCCTCTTCTGTCAGCCCGTCATGATTATCAAGAACGGCCACTATTTTCCCATTGTACATAACGGCAATGCGGTCGCTTAAGCCCATGACTTCCGATAATTCAGCAGAAACGAGCAGTACGGCTGCGCCCCCATCCCGCCTTTTGATAATCTCACGATGGATAGATTCGATGGCTCCGATATCGACACCACGGGTTGGCTGCGATGCGATCAGAAGCTTCGGATTTTTCGAAATCTCCCGGGCGATCACCACTTTTTGCAAGTTCCCCCCGGATAAAGCTCCGGCCATCACGTCTTCGTTTTGAGCGCGCACGTCATAAACATCCATCATTACTTTTGCAAATTCCTTGATTTTCTTTTTATTCAGAAATGGTCCCCGTCGAAATTCAGGATTCCGGTAATGGTCAAGAATTAAATTTTCAGCAATCGTCGAGGTTAAACTCGCTCCTGTCGTTTGCCGATCTTCCGGTACGTGCCCGATTTTCATCGCGCGGATTTGTGCGACGCTTTTTCCGATCAGTTCCTCACCCAAATAGTTGATTGCACCTGACGTTGCTTTTCGCATACCCGTGATCGTTTCGACCAGCTCCGTTTGTCCGTTTCCTTCTACCCCTGCGATTCCTACAACCTCGCCAGCCCGAATCTCGAGCGAAATACCCCGAAGCGCCGGTGATCCCTTGTCATCAGAAGCGAACAGATTCTTAGTTGACAATACGATTTCTTTCGGTTCGGAAGGCTGCTTTTCGACGCGGAACAAGACTTCCCTGCCAACCATGAGTCTCGAAATTTCTTCTGGATTCGTTTCTTTGGTGAGCAGTGTCGTGATCGTTTTCCCTGCCTTAAGCACCGTAACACGATTGGATATTTCCATCACTTCACGCAGTTTATGCGTAATGAAAATGATCGTATATCCTTGTCGCACCAGCGTTTGGATCGATTCAAACAGTTCATCGGTTTCCTGCGGTGTTAAGACTGCCGTAGGTTCATCAAGAATAATGAGGCGTGCACCGCGATACAGCACCTTGATAATTTCCACACGTTGTTTTTGCCCAACGGATATCGTTTCAACCGTCGCACGAGGATCAACCTTCAATTTGAAAGTTTCAATCAATTTCTCAATTTCGGAAAGCTCCTTAGCACGATCTCGTAAGAGGGAGAAAAGCCCTTTGACGGGCTCCTCGCCAAGCACAATGTTTTCAGAAACCGTGAGCGAGGGGACAAGCATGAAATGTTGATGCACCATGCCCATCCCTTGCTTTATCGCATCTTTCGGTCCTTGGAAGCGAAGCGGTTGGCCTTTATACAGGATGGAACCGCTAGTCGGTGCCTCAAGTCCGAACAATATTTTCATGAGCGTCGATTTGCCAGCCCCATTCTCGCCGACTAACGCGTGAATCTCGCCCTCATGTATCGTCAAATCCACACCACGGTTCGCCTTCGTACCATTGGGGTAAGTTTTATGGATGTCTTTCATCTCCAGCAAAATAGCCATGGATACGTTTCCCCCTCGTTACCGGCTTATTTCAAAGTGGTTTGAACTTTGATTTCGCCTTTGTTTAACTTCTGCTCGATATCCGTGATCTTATCTTGTATAGCTTTAGGAACATGTTTGTTGTACAATTCGTCTTTCGCCAAGCCTACGCCGCCTTCTTTAATACCTAATACTTCATTCTTCCCAAATCCTAGTCTATCTTGGCTGAACAAAGTCAATGCACGTAGAACTGAGTTGTCAATAGCTTTCACCATGGAAGTTAACACACTGCCCGGATACAGACCGTTTTGGTTGGAGTCTACACCGATCGAATATTTTCCTAAAGAATTACCCGCTTCCAGAAGGCCAAGTCCAGCTCCTCCGGCTACGTTGAATGCGATATCTACTTTTTGCGAATTATACTGAGCTAATGCAAGTTCTTTACCCTTGGGAGCGTTTGCAAAGTCACCAACATAAGAAGCGACAACTGTAATTGCAGGATCCACGTATTTCGCGCCTTGCTCATAGCCTGCTTTAAAGTCATTAATAATCGGAATGTCCATACCGCCGATAAAGCCGATCACTTTTTCTGGATTTGCACCTTTCAATTCAGTGCTTGTCGTAACCAATGCGGCAAATGCTCCTGCCATAAAGGAACCTTCATTTTGCGAGTAAGTCATGGAGTACACATTCGGAAGGCCTGTAATGGCTTCATCGAAGAAAATAAACTTCTGTTTCTCGTAACGCTTCGCCACATCTTTGATGATGTCCGTCATTTGGCTTGTCCCAAGGACGATTACGTCATATTTCCCGCTGGAAGCCAGTGATTCCAAACCTGAAGGCCAGTCAGCTTGGTTCGTGCCGCCTTCAACGGTTTTCACTGTCATGCCAAGTGTTTCACCAGCTTGCTTCACGCCTCTTTGTGCAGAGTCGAAAAATCCTTTATCTCCAAGCGTTCCGTTCACGAAGTAGACCGCATTGATTTTCTTGCCCGCAGCAGGTGTACCTGCTGCTCCTGGCGTGCTTGTCGATGTGTTGGATTTCCCGCAACCTGCTAAGAACACCAATACGGACAATAACAATAATGCAGTGATTCCCAATCTTTTTCTCATAGCTTAAATCCCCCTTAGGATTATCTTATTGGTTGGTTAAGTGTTTTTAAATCTTCCTGAGTCGGCATGCCGGCTTGTGCACCGAGCTTTGTTACAGACATTGCAGACACCTTACAGGCGAAAGCTACCGCCTCTTTCAACTCATTGCCCGCGGCCAGCGCATAGGCTAGTCCGCCATTGTAGGCGTCACCCGCTCCAGTCGTATCAACAACAGGAACACGGTAAGCCGGAACTTTCACTAGTGTTTCTCCTTTGCGCAGAAAGGCAGAGCCTTCCTCACCGAGCGTCGTTATGACACAGCTCGGTCCCATCTCAAGCAGCGCTTCCATAGCTGTCTGCAGGTGATCGCCAGATGCATCGATGCCCGTGAGCGTCGCTAGCTCTAAGCGGTTCGGCGTTATATAGTCCACGCATTTCAGCATGGCCTCCGGCAGCTCGCGCGCAGGTGCTGGATTCAGAATAACTATCTTGCCTAACTTCTTCGCTAACTGGCAAACGGCCGAAGCCGTTTCAAGCGGAATTTCCAATTGCACGAGCACGATATCATGCTCCGCGATGACTTGCTCCACGGCTTGAATATGTTCTGGCAAACAGCTTGCGTTTGCCCCCGGAACGACTACAATCTGATTGTCTGATTCGGCAAGCATGATGGAGGCGATACCTGTCGGGGTTCCCGCGATCCGAATGACGTGATCTGTGGAAATCGCATCCTGCTGAAGCGATTCAATGAGCGATTGTCCGAACATATCGTCTCCCACGGAGCCGATCATCGTCGTCTGACCGCCTAACCTCGCAGCAGCTACGGCCTGATTCGCGCCTTTACCGCCTGGTATAAAGTGGACATGCTCGCCTGTTAGTGTTTCTCCAACACGCGGAAATCGAGATGTTTCCACTACAATGTCCATATTCAAGCTCCCGATGACCACAATACGGGGTTTATTCATCATTTCTTTTCCTTTCTGTCGAACCTCTAGGTATGAGCGTCACATCAAACAGATGTGTCTGCTCTTCTTGGATGTCGCCTTCAATCTTTTTGATCAGTAGCCTCGTAGATAGCATGCCCATATCGTAAATAGGTTGGGCAACCGTTGTAATTTCCGGTTCGACGATGAGTGTTAAATCGATGCCGTCAAACCCGACCAACGCTACTTGATCCGGTACGCGCAGCCCCAAACGTTGAAGCTTCTTCAGCGCCCCGACAGCCATTGTGTCGTTGCCGGCGAAAATACCGTCGATATCCGGATGACGCTGCATCAAATTCTCTACGGCGGCCATCCCGCCATCTACGCGGAAGTAGCCGGGCTCTACCAGACTCGGTGAGTACCAAGGAAGATGCTTCACTGATTGTTCGTATCCTATGAACCGTTCTCTTCCCGTCACCGTCTCTTGCGGACCATAAATGTGGGCAATCTTCTTGCAGCCCACATCCATCAGATGCTGCACAGCCATCTGGGCTCCTTCCAAATGCTTCGAGCTCACGATGGAGCAGGAAGCATCTCGCGGCGCTCTGTCGAGCATGACAAGCGGAATCTTTTCACTTTTTAGCGCTTCTACATCATCAGAGCGAAGGTTGTAAGAGGCGAACAAAATGCCATCCACATAACGCTGCTTCAGTACCTTAATGTACGTTTGCTCCTTGTCCGCCTGATTGTCCGAGTTACACAAGATAACCGTGTACCCATACATCCTTGCCACATCTTCAACAGCTCTGGCCAGTTCAGCAAAGAATGGATTCGTAATATCGGGAAAGATAAGAGCGATCGTCCCTGTTTTCCTTCCCGCCAGCCCTCTCGCTATCGCGTTAGGCTCATACTGCAGCGTCTTAATCGCTTGCTCCACTCTTAGCTTGGTATCTTCGTTAACATACCCATTTTTGTTGAGAAAACGGGAAATAGTTGCTACCGAAACCCCAGCCAATTTCGCGACATCTCTAATCGTTACCACTTGTTACATCCCACTCCTAATGATGCGAGCAACCAAATTCACAAACCAATTTAAACCAAGTAGGGAAACGGTTACACATATCCGATATTTTCCTATTTCTCTATTATTATCAGTAATTACTTAGAAAATTATCACCGGAACTCTTGATGTATGAAACAATGTGTAACCGGTTACATGTTTTCCGTTTTTATTATATCTTCACTTTTAAAAAAGTGTCAAGAAAAAAATGGCTCAACCTCAAAATCAGTGCTTGAATATTTAGCTTGAAAGTCGATGACGATTACATTCAACTAAAATGCCCGCTTTGTATCGATCTGGGTTACGCAAGAAATAATGACGTCGTTGAAATGCTTTAATACGGTTATGACGACCTTCTACAGTAGCATTTGTCCAACGGCAATGGTGGTAATTGAGGATTTCATCCTGCCAGTTACGCATCGTTTTCAGCGCACTTTTGACAGCTGTGTGAGCGATTTGTTCACCC
>NZ_AUGY01000148.1 GCF_000422905.1 Paenibacillus alginolyticus DSM 5050 = NBRC 15375 | reverse complement strand
GGCATATCTTCCGAAACTATCGACACCCTCGAAAGTTCCGGAATTAATTTGCAACAGTGGCTACACGGTTTCGATAGTGTTGAAGATTCCGTCAAAGGAAGTGTGCAAACGGTCAAGAACCATCCCCTCCTGCCAAAACACATTCCAGTTCATGGCCTTGTAATCGACCCGGAAACAGGAAAGTTGGATTTAATAGTGGACGGTTATAAACATAAGGAATCGTAGGGAATCCGAATTGAATGAAGCCTTCTTAGATCACGAAACGCTATTCTGGGAATACTAGCTATCGAGAAACGTTAGTTACATACACTATCAAGCAAAGGCTGCCGGCAAAATCGGCAGCCTTTGCTCAACTAACGGGCAGGATAGTTCCAATATGTGGTATAATTTTTTGAGAGCATCTAGCATGAAGAGAGACAGATTGGTGAACGATCGTATTTATTTAGGGCATAGAAGCTCGGGACTTGTTGCAATCATAAATGATGTGAATCAGCTTAGTTCGGGGGGAGTATTATTTTTTTCAACACAATAAATTACCTCAGTCAGGAAATGAAGTTCAGCGTCGAGCCTATCAAGTAATCAAAGAACTCAATATTCTCAATGACCTGTCTAGATATACCCCTACACTCTGCGGTACCATTCCAATTTCGATTGATGTGAAGGGGTCTGACCTAGACATTATTCTGGAGGTATATGATTTAAAGGTTTTAAAAGATGAAGTCTATTCACTTTATGGGAACTTAGATGGGTTTGTTTTAAGGGAGTTAGTGGTCAGAAGTGTGCCAACAATCGTGTCAAACTTTCACTTTAGAGGTTTTGAATTCGAACTATTTGCTCAACCAAGCCCAGTTCAACAACAAAATGCTTATCGGCATATGATTATTGAAAATCACCTTTTATTAAAGAATCCCCACATAAGAAGTAAGATTATAAGCCTTAAGGAAAAAGGCATTAAGACTGAGCCAGCATTTGCTCAAGTTTTCGAATTAACAGGAGACCCTTATGATGAACTTCTTATTCTTGGAAGGGAAATTGGGAGAATCAATTAAGCGGGTAACGTTTGTTCAAAACACAGCAATGGGAGGCTGCCGGCACGATCGGCAGCCTTTCGCTCACCTAACGGGCAGGTTGGTTCCAATATATGGTATAATCGTGGCCTTGAAGGAGGTTAATGAATGCGTCAAATACACAGGACGTTCCCCTTTAAACAAAAGTCCATAGGTTTTTTGTTTTTAATTTTAGGTATAATAATATTTCTTATTAAATTCATCTCGGGTAGTGCAGATAATGTAGGGGAGAGCCCTACACTTTTTTACATCGGGGGGAATGGTGAGGTAATCAGCCAATTTCCTGTGAAGGATGGAGAAAGTAAGTTACTCAGTATCTTTTGATAACCCAACGAAACGTACGTTCAAGATCGTCTCCGTAGAGCCTATCCTAACTAGAAGAGGTCATGATGTATTGATAGGTGAAGTCATGCCTCTTGAAGAGGTCAAATTTTGAAATCTGGCGAACAAGTTCAGTTTAATGGAAAATTCAACGTAAATACCAGTGGGTTATCTGAGGAAGAGATTCGAAATATGATTCCAATAATTGAGGCTTACAAAGTCGTGTTCAATCGACATGAAGAAATAATTCTTCCACTAAGTAAACCTAAGAAGTAAGTTATTATAAGTCATTGCTAAACTAAACAGGGAGCAAACTGCCGTGGCAGCCGCTCCCTGTTTTCATTCAAGTAACGAGCAGATTAACACAACTAGCTCTCCCCTATGATAGTATTAGTATTAGGTATAAGTAATTAATACTTGGTTGGTTCCTGCTTTTTGCAACTACTACTATAAATCTTAACAAGATCGGAAGAGGGAAATCATGAATTGTTCATACATTCTCAAAGTAGTGGATTCAGGTAAACGAAAATAAATTCATACATAGGTGGAAGCCCAAGGATTCCAGAATACATTGCTCTCCCAACGTGTACTCTATGTGGTTCTATGCAAACATTCTTTTTCCAAATTGAACTCCCAGAAGAGCATCGGTGGAATGGATTAACGATTGCTTTGTTTTATTGTACATCTTGTTATGACGGTAATTACCTAATTCCAGAGATGTTAGATGGAAGTTTAAAAAATGCTGTAATACCAAAAAGCTTCTTAAAGAATTATCAACGTAATTTTAAAGTCCTTACTTTTCAAAACGATGAGGCAACACTTCGAAAAGATTACATTGAGAAAATAACTTTCAAACCATTAGAATTGATTAAATCGAATGATGTAAATATCAAAGAGAATAAAATTGGTGGTAATCAGTACCGCCCAAGTTCGGCTGTGAAAGCTGTGGCGGAGAGATGTACCCGGAATTCTACAAAGGTGTGCATGGATATGAGTACAGGATTGAAGATGTCCTTCCAGCAAAGACAGAGGAAGAGAATATGGAGAACAAAACTCCTTAATCCAAAGTTGAACAGAAAGGGCGGGAAGGTGGAGCGGAGAAGCGTCAGCGGTTGCCCTTTGAATCTTGTGTTCAAACCAATAAAAATATGATCAAATGTACACAAGTTCAAAAGGCAATCGTAGCCCACCTTGCTGCCCTCCCACTCGCCAAACTGAACTCAATCGCCAGAGGCCGTCCGCAAGGACGGTTTTTCTTATTGTATAATAGTTAAAATAACTGTAGCAACTTACTTTTTCACTGCATGATTTTGAAGCACATGCTCAACACCAAAAATGGGAATAATGATTGTTAATGAGCAGGAGCTGAGAGATGCTGAAAATCATCTTTTTTCAGTTTGTCCAGATTGGATCAATTAAACGATTGAATGGGAGAGATGTTCATGGAATTGCACAATAAGACAGCAATTATTACCGGAGCGGGGAAAGGAATCGGAAAGGCGACTGCGATTGCTTTGGCCACAGAAGGCGTACAGCTTGGTTTAATGGCAAGAACGAACAGCGACTTGGAGTCCTTACAGGCAGAATTGACCCGAACTTATGGAATTAAAGTTTTTATTGCAAGCGCTGATGTATCTGTTAAGGCTGAAGTGGACGCCGCCGTTTCCAATTTGATCGAAAGACTCGGGTCCATCGATATTTTGCTTAATAATGCGGGAATGGCGCAGTTCGGTACACTGCTCGATATGGATCCCGATGTGTGGGAGAATATCATCAAAACGAATGTCCTTGGGACCTACTACGTAACTCGTGCTGCTCTGCCTGCCATGCTGAAACAAAGCAGCGGTTCTATTATTAATATTTCTTCCTCCGCCGGCGAGCGCGGAAACGCTACTGCTTCCGCCTACAGCGCCTCCAAATTTGCGGTGATCGGAATGACCGAATCCCTTATGCAGGAAGTACGGAAATCCAATATTCGGGTAACGGCCCTTACACCAAGTACCGTTAACACCGAGCTGGCATCCAATGCAGGGTTGAAAATAGGGGAAGAGGATCGGATGATGCAGCCGGAGGATGTGGCAGAGTTGATTCTGATGACTTTAAAATTACCACAGCGTGTATTCGTCAAAGCCGCTGGAATTTGGACAACCAACCCTCAATAAGATTGGAATCGAATGGGACTATGAACTCGAAAATTAACTTTGGTCGGGTTATGGGTTGACATTCTGTCGCGAAGTAACTGCAATGGTTACAACGGTGGTGATGCTAAAGTGAAACAGATTAGTAGCAGATTTTCCATTGCTGTCCATATCCTTTCTCTGATCGCCGTTAGCTCCAAAGATTGTACCGGCGATTTCATAGCGGGCAGCGTGAATACGAATCCAGTTATAATCCGCAGGATAATGGGGATGCTTAAGAAGGCGGGTTTGGTAGACATTCGTCTCGGGGTGGGCGGCGCTTTCTTGCTGAAGGATTCCGATCAGATCACGCTTCTGGACGTGTACCGCGCCGTGGAAGTCATCGAGGACGGTCAACTGTTTAATTTTCACGATGAACCGAATCTCCAATGCCCGGTTGGCCGGAATATTGAAGCGGCTCTTCGTTCGGAAATGAAGGAAGCCCAAACCGCGATGGAACAAAGGTTGGCTCAAGTGAACTTAAGCCAGCTAGCTTCTCAGTTTGTGTAATAAAAGCTCTTATAGCTTTTTTATGCCGTCGTTGTAACCAAAGTAGTTATAACGACTGTGATTATTAGATTCATACTATAGGAGGAATTACGATGAAAATTTTGGTGACAGGCGCAACAGGGAAATTGGGATCACTTGTAGTAGAAACTTTATTGGAAACCGTACCGGCTAAGGATCTTGCCGTCAGCGTTCGCAACCCGGAGAAAGCGGAGAGCCTTCGAGCTCGCGGCGTTGATGTAAGGCTTGGGGATTTTGAACAGCCGGATAAGCTAGATAAAGCGTTCGCAGGTATCGACCGCCTCTTGATCGTTTCCACGGACGGCGACAACGAAACTCGGACTCGCCAGCATACTGCGGCTGTAGCGGCTGCTAAGCGCGCTAATGTCGGTTTCATTGCTTATACCAGTTTAGGAAACGCTAGCGAGAACACGATATTCCTTGCGCCGGTGCATCGTGCCACTGAGGAAGCCATCAGAAACTCGGGGATTCCTTATTCCTACCTGCGCAACAACTGGTACTTGGAGAACGAGACTAGCAGCATTCAAGCAGTCCTTGGAGGAGCACCTTGGTTGACTTCGGCGGGATCCGGCAAAGTAGGCTGGGCGACCCGTGGCGATTATGCACAGGCAGCTGCAGCCGTACTGGCGGGCGTTGGCCATGAGAATTCCGTGTATGAGCTGTCCGGCAAACTTGCTACACAAGAAGAGCTAGCTTCTGTCCTTGCCGGTGTCTTGGGCCGGGAAGTTCCCGTTCAACAAGTGGATGACGAAACTTATGCCAGCATAATGAGCAGCGTAGGTGTACCTGAACCGGTCGTTCCGATTCTGGTTGGAATTCAGAGTGCGATTCGCGATGGCGCATTGGAAGTCGAGAGCAATGATCTTCAGAAGCTGCTTGGACGTCCGGCCACGTCACTCGAAGAGGGTCTACGTCAAATCGTAAACGAAATTCAGGCTTAATTGAGCGTGCGAAACAGAGGTTGTTCCCGAAGGTCTAATGCGACCGGAGGGATTGCGTCTTTTTTATGCGTGTATGGAAAGTCTAGAGAATGTTTGGGGAATAGTACTTCATTATGAACAGTAATGGAGCGTAGAGGAATGAAAGTATTATCCATGATTCAACCGTGGGCGACTCTGCTTGTCCAAGGCGAGACTCTCTATGAAACAAGATCCTGGAAGACCCGGTATCGCGGACCGTTGGCCATTCATGCAAGCCAGAAAGTCGATAAGCAGGCCTGCAAATATGAACCCATCCGTTCTTTACTCGCCAAGAATGGCTATACGGAACAAAACCTCCCTACGGGGGTTATCCTTGCAACTTGCGAGCTTACGAATTGTTATCAAGTCATCGACGCTAATCATACGTCAGCCATTCTGGATTGCGGGAAGGTCGTGACGGGGGATGACTTCCTGTTAGGCGATTACAGTCCAGGTTATTTTGCGTGGGAAATAGCGGGTTTCCGTCTGCTGAAGCCCTATATTCCAGTGAAGGGAAAACTGGGACTATGGGAATATCCGATAGGCGAAGAGTTGATGATATGACCTATGTAAACAATCAATTAATGGAGGTTCTGACTTGACCAATCACTTATTTTCTCCTTATGAAATTAAAGGTTTACAATTGAAAAATCGGGTAGTCATGGCCCCCATGTGCCAATATTCCGTAACCGCTAGGGATGGCAAACCCAACGAATGGCATTATGTTCACTACCATAGCCGCGCAATTGGCGGTGCAGCCTTGATCATCATGGAAATGACGGACGTTGAGCCGGATGGTCGAATAACCGACTTTGATTTAGGGATTTGGTCCGATGACCATATTCCGGCATTTGCCAGAATTATTGATGGGGTTCATGCTCACGGGGCCAAGATTGGGATTCAAATTGCTCATGCTGGCCGAAAAGCGGAAGATGCTAAAGAGCCAGTGGCCCCTTCCGCTATACCATATCCGGGATCCCGCTATAAGATGCCCCGTGCACTTACAGTCGATGAGGTAAATCAGATGGTACAGCTCTACGCTGATGCAGCCCGCCGGGCTGTTCAGGCAGGCGTAGATATGATTGAGCTTCACGGGGCGCACGGATATTTAATTCATCAGTTTCAATCCCCTTTTACCAACAAACGCGAAGATGCGTATGGACAAGACCTGACCAAATTTGGGGTAGAGGTCATACAGGCGGTCAAAAAGGAAATGCCTGCAGATATGCCGTTATTTTTCCGAATCACTGCCGTAGAGTACGCGGATGGGGGTTATGGTATGGAACATGCCATTAAGTTATCTAAAGCTTACCATGCAGCAGGTGTAGATGTCTTTCATGTAAGTTCTGGCGGGGAAGGACCCGTAGGGGAAAGAAAGCCTGGCAACTACCCAGGTTATCAAGTTCCTTTTGCGCGCAAAATTCGGGAGGCTCTTGGGGTGCCCGTCGTAGCTGTAGGCATGCTTGAGGACCCGGCACTTGCTCAATCCGTCATCTGCAGCGAAGAAGCGGATTTAGTGGCGATCGCCCGTGGCATGCTTCGAGATCCTTACTGGACTATCCATGCTGCTAAATCGCTTAGAAGTGAATATACCACCATTCCAAAGCAATATGAGCGGGCTTATCATTAATGGGAAAATAGGGAGGCTATCCGAATGTCATTGAAAGAGAAGCGAGTCATAGTTGTAGGAGGCACATCAGGTATTGGATTATCGACTGCCAAGGCATTTCTGGATGAAGGGGCAAAGGTAGTTATCGCAAGCCGTTCCGCTGCCAAGCTCTCGGAAGCCAAACAAACGCTTGGCGGGAATGTTGAAGCTTACGAGCTGGATTTTCGGAGTGAAGAGAAAGCCGCGGAATTTTTCGAAAAGGTTGGCAAGTTTGATCACTTGGTGATCACCGCGGGCGAAGGCGCGATGGGTGAGTTCCGCGAATTGCCGGTTGAACAGGCGCAAACTGCTTTCGACAGCAAGTTCTGGGGCCAGTATATCACCGTTAAAGCGGCTATCCCCTATTTGAACCAAGAAGGTTCCATCTCCTTGACTTCCGGCGTTTACGGCAAACGGCCTCCGAAGGGGGCATCCACGCTGGCTGCGATCAACTCGGCGTTGGAGGGTTTAATGCGGGGATTGACGGTGGATCTTGCCCCGATTCGGGTCAATGTGGTTTCTCCCGGAATCGTAGATACGCCTGTCTACGCAGGTATGCCGGAGGAAGACCGGAAATCCATGTTCAACGCCATTGCGCGCCAATTGCCTGTCGGACGGATCGCGCAGTCGGAAGATATTGCCGAAGCTTATGTTTACCTTGCGAAAAACGGATTCACCACTGGCTCCGTTATCCTGATTGAGGGCGGGGCGCTCCTGTCCTAAACTCAGTACGTAAAACATATTAAAGATGCACTGAGAAGGTCATGAATATCTACGCGAGTAGAGTTCATGGCCTATTTTTCAAACAAGTATTAACCAATATATTCAAAAAAAGGATAACTAAAAAAAGTAATTTGATAACTAAAAAAAAGAGGCGTATGATTGATTCTTAGGATAATTAGATTAGAGAACAGGAGAATGGTAGCCAACATGCAGAAATTATCACGATCCAAAACCATAAGTCTGGTCACTTTTCTTGTTATTGTATGGGGAATATCGTGGCCTATTTATAAAATCGCTCTTGAATATACGCCTCCTCTTCTATTCGCCGGATTGCGCACGTTGATCGGAGGAATATTATTAATCGTCGTCTATTGGTCCAAACGGAAAGAAATACGCTGGAAAGAAAACTGGCCGGTCTATCTGACTTCATCCCTGTTTAACGTCGCTCTGTTCTATGGGCTGCAGACCGTCGGGATGATGCATATGCCATCGGGATTGTTCTCGGTTATCGTTTATCTTCAGCCTGTCCTTGTCGGGATTTTGGCCTGGTTATGGTTAGGAGAATTGATGACGGGATTAAAGGTAACGGGCTTGATTATCGGGGTCCTTGGCGTGGCGGCTGTAAGCGCGGGAGGGTTATCGGGGCATATAGCTGTCCTGGGTATCGTATTGGCGCTTATTACGGCATTCAGTTGGGCTATCGGCACGGTGTATGTCAAAAAAGTGAGCTCGCGGATAGATTCCATTTGGCTGGTGGCCTTTCAATGTACAATCGGGGGAATCGCGCTGACTTCTGTTGGTTCGATTACGGAAAAATGGTCGGATATCGTGTGGAATGGGCATTATTTATTTGGACTTGTATTTGGGATCGTTGTTGGGATTTCGGCCTCTTGGGTTGTTTATTTCATGCTAGTGAATGCAGGCGATGCCAGCAAAGTTGCTTCTTATACGTTTCTCGTCCCGGTCATCTCCGTTATTAGCGGCGTGCTGTTTTTGAACGAAGCTTTTTCCAGCTACCTTTTGGTCGGGCTTGTTCTCATTGGAATCAGCATTTATCTGGTCAATCGCAAGCCCAAATCAAGCTTATCCCGGCCTCGTAAAGACAACTTAGAGACGGAAGACAGGAGGAGGTATTCGCTTTGATTATTGATAACGTTAATAAAGAAGTAGCCGTACGTTCCCGAGCCAATATAGTTTGGCTGATTTTGGGGATTTTATTCATTGCAGCGAATCTTAGGGCACCCATCACTGGACTGGGTCCGTTGGTTGGATATATTCATTCCCAAACCCATTTGTCTAATACAATTACGGGCCTGCTTAGTGCTTTGCCGCTGCTCGCTTTTGCCATCCTTTCTCCGCTTGCACCCAAAATAGCGCACCGGATAGGGATGGAATCTTCCTTGATGGCAAGCTTGGTATTGTTAACGGCAGGCATCCTATTGCGATCGTTACCCTCCGTTACGGCTTTGTTTGTTGGGACTCTGGTCATTGGGCTTGCAATTGCGGTTGGGAATGTGCTTCTGCCTAGTTTAATTAAAAGGGACTTTCCTGACCAAGTTGGACCCATGACTGGAGCCTTCTCCGCATCCATGAATATATTCGGAGCGCTGGCCTCCGGAATAAGCATACCTCTCTCGGTTGGAGCCGGATTAGGTTGGAGAGGGTCATTAGGGTGCTGGGCATTGTTAGCAGGACTCGCGGTTTTGTGTTGGCTGCCGCAGCTGCGGAATCGCCGCACCTATGCCTCTATTCCAGCTAAAGGAGGCTCTGTCTGGCGCTCGAAGCTGGCCTGGCAAGTTACTTTGTTCATGGGTCTGCAATCTTTTCTGTTCTATATCAATGCCAATTGGTTACCGGAGCTGCTTCATGAGCGGGGAATGAGCATCGCTACCGCCGGATGGATGTTAGCTGGAATGCAGTTCATTAGTCTTCCGTTTTCTTTTATCGTTCCGATTATTGCTGCCCGGAATAAGAACCAAAGAGGTATTGTCGCGATGACCGTTCTCTTCCACCTTATCGGATATATTGGCTTGCTGACGGGGAATACGGAATTGACATGGTTATGGATGATTTGCATTGGAATCGCCGTAGGGTCAAGCATTAGTTTGGCTCTCGCTTTCTTCGGACTTCGAACAAAGGACTCCAGGCAAGCGGCGGAATTGTCAGGGATGGCTCAGTCGGTCGGGTATCTTCTGGCGGCGGCCGGTCCGATTCTGTTCGGATTTCTTCATGATGTCACGCATGCTTGGTCGTTATCCTTGATGACTCTTGTAATCGTCAGCGTGCTTTTGCTTCTTGTCGGTCTAGGAGCTGGGCGCAACGCTTACGTTTCTCAGGAAAGCTAACTTTTTGACTTAATAAAGGGCATAAACCTCCTCCCACTCGCCAAACTGAACTCAATCGTCAGAGGCCGTCCGCAAGGACGGTTTTCTTACTGGGTGTTATGTTGAGACTTTTTCGCAAATAAAATGAATAGAAATTTGTTACACTAACGGACTTACCTCGCGGCAGCTCCTCTTTTTGTTGTTCATTATTCAAGTAACGGTCAGTTTAATTTATATGTAAAAGGAAAACTAAGGTAATTGGCGAAAAGGTTATTAGGTGAGGTGAATTTACATATCTACTCTAGAGCTAACG
Organism: Paenibacillus alginolyticus DSM 5050 = NBRC 15375; assembly: GCF_000422905.1. Taxonomy (GTDB): domain Bacteria; phylum Bacillota; class Bacilli; order Paenibacillales; family NBRC-103111; genus Paenibacillus_E; species Paenibacillus_E alginolyticus. The sequence continues at coordinate 1,491 of NZ_AUGY01000148.1, read as the reverse complement.
CAAATGGAACAAACCATATATCGGTATTGTTTGCATATTACCCATAATCAGTGGGATGCAGATGACTTATCGCAAGAGGTTCTATTTAAAGTGTATAAGGTGGTTAAATCGGATCCTTCACGTATGATATCAAAGGCTTATCTGTATCGAATCGCCTCAAACGCATGGAAAGATAAAATAAAAATGGATAAACGCCGCATCCAGACCACAGATACGGCTTTTAATGATACATCATTTCATGATGGGGAGCTATCTACACGAGAGCTGCTGGAAGCATTAGCTCACCGGTTATCACCACGGGCCTTAGTCATTTTGTTGCTCATAGATGTTTTTGATTCTACTGCGAAAGAAACCGCCGAGTTCTTATCACAAGCGGAAGGGACTGTCCAGGTGACTCTGGGGCGTGCACGATTGAGATTAAAGAAGCTGGCCCGTCGAATAGAGGAACCTAGCTCAGATCCTTTTAGAAGGAAGTTCCGAAATCGTATGCCTCACAACTGGATTTGGATAGCCTCGTCAATGCCTTCAAACAGAGAGACCTTAGTGCGATATGCAGGAGTTACCTCGAACTGGTCAAGATACGGGTGAAAATCAGCAACATCCAATTGGTAAATGGGAGGATCGCTTTCTATTTAGAAGATCCAGACGGGAATAAATTTTTGGTGACGGAAAAAATTTTTTAAACTCTCTGTTTGGTTTTCGGTGAATGTGTCGTTTATTAGTCAAGTTCACATTAATACTTAAGGAGGAGATCTTCAAAATGAGTCAAAGTCCATTTTTTGGTGTTGGTATTTTCGTCCCGGTCAGCGACCTGAAACGATCAACAGAATGGTATACCCGTGTGTTAGGATTTGAAATCAGGCATAAAGATGATCCGAACGCTACTGTGACTATGATGAATGATAACAAAATCATTTTTTGCCTCGTTCGTTCCTACAACATTGAACAAAAACCATTTCCTAAAAATGATTATGGTGTAGGACAGTATTTTAACTTTCATACGCACGATATTGAGTCGGCATATAACCTGCTGCGGCAGCGAGGAGCCGATGTTGGTGAGATTGAGGAGTTCGACGGAATGCGAGGATTTTCAATTCAGGATCCTGATGGGAACAGATATGGGGTAGTGAACTAAGGCCTACAAACAAGCTATATTGACGTTCCGTTGAACTACCCTGAAAATCTCACATAGCTGAGAGCTAAAAATGGCAATACCAAATTAGGCGCAGCTATGACGTTTTTTTCAAAAGGCTGCGTCTCATGTTTTAATATGAGTGAGGTATTATGAGGCGTTGGGAGCAGCGATTGTTACTGTAAAGCCAAGATTCTCTAGCCTACGAACGGATTGTTTAACGATGAAATCTTGCTGACGTTTTTCAAAATAATCAGCACCTAAATCTCGGTAATCTTCGTTGCGAGTTAAGAGATGATAGGCGATCTTCATGATGGCGTGTGCAACAGCAACAGCCGCTTTACGACCACCTTTACGTG
>NZ_KE383955.1:9938-12213 GCF_000422905.1 Paenibacillus alginolyticus DSM 5050 = NBRC 15375 | reverse complement strand
ATGCAGCTGACGAATACTAATCGGTCGAGGGCTTAACCAAACAATCCCAACCAAGTGAAGATAAGCTTTGTAGCGAATTCCGAATACTTGATTGGGGCCCAGAAAACCTAAGCAATTCAAACCTTTACGCAAGTTTCGTATCTAGTTTTCAAGGCGCAAACTACGCTTTGACTGTTTGGTGATGATGGCGGAGGGGACCCACGCGTTCCCATCTCGAACACGACCGTTAAGCCCTCCAGCGTCGATGGTACTTGAACCGCAGGGTTCTGGGAGAGTAGAACGTTGCCAAGCAGAATACCCCTAGTGGGTATTTTTTTTGTTACCCTCTAGACTGTTTTGTACATTAGGGCCCTTAGCTCAGCTGGTTAGAGCGCACCCCTGATAAGGGTGAGGTCGGTGGTTCGAGTCCACTAGGGCCCACCATTTAAATACAGTTTATGGGGCCATAGCTCAGCTGGGAGAGCGCCTGCCTTGCAAGCAGGAGGTCAGCGGTTCGATCCCGCTTGGCTCCACCATATTCCCTGATAGCTCAGTTGGTAGAGCACTCGACTGTTAATCGAGTTGTCACAGGTTCGAGTCCTGTTCGGGGAGTCAAATCCCCAAAAAGTAAAGTGATGCTTCGTAGCATATTCCGATTACTTTTTGGGGAACCCATAAAATATATGGAGAAGTGTCCGAGCGGCCGAAGGAGCACGATTGGAAATCGTGTAGGCGTCACAAGCGTCTCGAGGGTTCGAATCCCTCCTTCTCCGTTCTTTATATAAAGGATAGACCCTTTGGCGGCGTAGCTCAGCTGGCTAGAGCGTACGGTTCATACCCGTAAGGTCGGGGGTTCGAGCCCCTCTGCCGCTACTAGTAAATTTGGAGAGATACCCAAGTGGCTATAAGGGGACCCTCTGCTAAGGGGTTAGACTGCGTAAGTGGTGCGAGGGGTAAGAGCAGCATAAAACCAATCAAGTCGGAGGCTTAGCTCAGCTGGGAGAGCATCTGCCTTACAAGCAGAGGGTCGGCGGTTCGATCCCGTCAGCCTCTACAATTCTTCGGTAATTTTTAAGTTTGGCCCGTTGGTCAAGTGGTTAAGACACCTCCCTTTCACGGAGGTAACAGGGGTTCGAGTCCCCTACGGGTCACCATTAATTTTCTAGTTCTATACCATGGAGGCTTAGCTCAGCTGGGAGAGCATCTGCCTTACAAGCAGAGGGTCGGCGGTTCGATCCCGTCAGCCTCCACCATACTACCCAAAAAAGTGAAGTGAAGCTTTGTAGCAACACTGATTACTTTTTCGGGGCCCATAAAGAAATTATGCTTTCAATGACGCGGGGTGGAGCAGCCCGGTAGCTCGTCGGGCTCATAACCCGAAGGCCGCAGGTTCAAATCCTGCCCCCGCAACCAAACTCTTACTCAGAGTTATTTTAACTAGTATGGAGCTGTGGTGTAGTGGCCTAACATGCCTGCCTGTCACGCAGGAGACCGCGGGTTCGAATCCCGTCAGCTCCGCCATAATACCCCAAAAAGTGACGCTAAGCTTTCTAGTAAATTCCGTCCGCAACGAGTGTTAACTCGTTCGGCGTCTAAACTAACCTTAATTCGCGGTCATTCTTCTCCGCATTACTTCGATAAGAGTTTAGACATTACTTTCCGGGGACCCCATAACTAATAATATGCCGTTGTAGCTCAACTGGTAGAGCAACTGACTTGTAATCAGTAGGTTGGGGGTTCAAGTCCTCTCGACGGCACCATAATTCCCAAAAAGTGAAGCAAATTTTATAGTAAAGTCTATTACTTTTTTGGGGCCCGGTAAGGCTTTATATGTGGAGGCTTAGTGAAGTGGCTAAACACGGCAGACTGTAAATCTGCTCTCTTCGAGTTCGGTGGTTCGAATCCATCAGCCTCCATTTCCAATGACGTTGGGGATTAGCCAAGCGGTAAGGCAACGGACTTTGACTCCGTCATGCCAAGGTTCAAATCCTTGATCCCCAGTACTACACCCCATAAAGTGAAGGTAAGCTCTGAAGCGAATTCCAATTACTTTCCGGGGGCCCCAATAAATTACATGAGTCATTAGCTCAGTTGGTAGAGCACCTGACTTTTAATCAGGGTGTCGTAGGTTCGAATCCTACATGACTCACTATATATAGGGATCTTTAGGCGGAGACTAAAGTCTCTCCTATTCCTTATTTACAGCATGCGCGTATGGCGGAATTGGCAGACGCACTAGACTTAGGATCTAGCGGGCGACCGTGGGGGTTCAAGTCCTCTCGACGGCACCATTTTA
>NZ_KE383955.1:0-9922 GCF_000422905.1 Paenibacillus alginolyticus DSM 5050 = NBRC 15375 | reverse complement strand
GAGCCCCTCTGCCGCTACTAGATAATGGAGAGATACCCAAGTGGCTATAAGGGGACCCTCTGCTAAGGGGTTAGACTGCGTAAGTGGTGCGAGGGTTCGAATCCCTCTCTCTCCGCCAGTTTCCAAATATATATACTTTTTATGTGGCGGCGTAGCTCAGCTGGCTAGAGCGTACGGTTCATACCCGTAAGGTCGGGGGTTCGAGCCCCTCTGCCGCTACCATAAAACCAATCAAGTCGGAGGCTTAGCTCAGCTGGGAGAGCATCTGCCTTACAAGCAGAGGGTCGGCGGTTCGATCCCGTCAGCCTCCACCATTAACTTCATATGCCGTTGTAGCTCAACTGGTAGAGCAACTGACTTGTAATCAGTAGGTTGGGGGTTCAAGTCCTCTCGACGGCACCATTTTACTTCAAAAAGTAAAGATGGATAAATGATGGAGTTTCCGATCATTTTCTGGAGACCCCGGTAGTTTTAACGCGGAGCTGTGGTGTAGTGGCCTAACATGCCTGCCTGTCACGCAGGAGACCGCGGGTTCGAATCCCGTCAGCTCCGCCATTTATTTTTTAGTGAATTTGGACAAGCTAAAAACAATTACATAAGGCTCGGTAGCTCAGTCGGTAGAGCAGAGGACTGAAAATCCTCGTGTCGGCGGTTCGATTCCGTCCCGAGCCATTGAGATGGTTGTGCTGCAACAATGCAGCATGGTTATCTCTCATCTGGAGGCTTAGTGAAGTGGCTAAACACGGCAGACTGTAAATCTGCTCTCTTCGAGTTCGGTGGTTCGAATCCATCAGCCTCCATTTTACCTTGAGTCATTAGCTCAGTTGGTAGAGCACCTGACTTTTAATCAGGGTGTCGTAGGTTCGAATCCTACATGACTCACTTTTATAAGTAAACGTTGAAGGCCGTGAGGTCTTTTTTTGTTTTATATAAGCCAATGGGCAAAGTTAGTTCGCCCTTACACAAGGAAAAAGCATCCATAAGCCGGATGCTTTTTTTCTATTTCAACTTGTCGGCAACGGACTTCATTTTTTGCTTCATAGAGGCCGTTTTATCACGGCGATCGTCGATTTTGATGGAGGTGGAGACTCGTTCTGCTCCATTCGTAAATGGGACTTCGTGGACGGCACGAATGACTTCAAGCAGTCGGTCTAATGGACCCTCTAGAATTGTACCCATTGGTGTCATTTCAAAAGCGATATCGGCATGTTTCTCTAGTTCTTTATGCAGATCTGCGACGTAGCCGCTGAGGCTTGTAGTGGCTGTTCCTATAGGGATAATGGTGAATTCTGCGATAGCCATGGAGGTCACTTCTCCTTTCATATTGAATGCTCTCTTTTATTGTAGATGATTGACTACAGGCAATGCAATTCAACGTGAAGCTACTCCCCCTATTAAGAGCAGGCAAGGTCAATAATATAATCGGCTGTTCTTGCTGCAAGCGCCATGACAGTGTTTGTTGGATTCCCTCCGCTTGAGGTTACGAAGAGACTCGCATCGCAGATGAACAAGTTTGGAATGTCGTGGCTTTGACCATATGAATTGACAACGGAGGTAGCTGGGTCATTACCCATACGGCAGCCACCCATCAGATGCTGCGTGTCTGATACTACGTGGGCAACCTCGCCTCCGGCTGCTTTGAGGATGAGTTTCATATTCTCTACAGCGTGATCGATTAATTTAAGATCGTTACCCCCATAATGGAAGGTCACGGAGGCACGAGGCATGCCATTTCCATCTTTTTCATCAGATAAGGAGATATGGTTGCCCCATTGCGGAAGAACTTCACCAACCATGGTTAAACGCCCATAGTAGTTATAATCAAGCATGATTTGCCTGAGCTGCGTTCCCCAGATGGGCTCGTGAGACGATTTGCTAATCCCCTGAGCCATACCTATAGGTCTCGAGCCGTGTGAGTGAATGGTATAGCCGCGAGCAAAGCCTCTGCGCGGATCCGTTTCATAGAAATCTTGTGTGGAGGCTAACACAGGCGTGCCTTTGTATAATCGAACCTCTTGCTCAAATTTGGCGTAAACATCATTGCTGCTATGCGTCATAATCGCGCGGCCTACCCAGCCGCTGGAATTCGCCAGACCGTCTGGAAATTGAGGCGGAGCAGAGTGAAGCAGCAGGCGAGAGGTCTCGACAACATGTGCGCTTATAATCACAGTTTTGGCGCGTTGGCGATAGGTATTTCCTTGGTTAACAAAGAGAACACCACTGATATGCCCCTCTTTATCGACTTCGATCTGGGTAACCATACAATTAGGGGGAATTTCAGCCCCAGCTTGAACGGCTTTTGGAATATGAACGATCAAGGTGCTAAACTTGGCATTCGGCATACAGACTTCGATACAGAAGCCGCGATTGGTGCAGGGAGGACGCCCTTCAAAAGGAGCAGAGAGAATAGCAAGCGGTGTAACCGCGGATTGAATGCCAAGTGCTTCGCAGCCTTTTTGAAATAAATAAGCATTAGGACTTAGAGGGTCACGCTCTGGATATGGGTAAGGTCCCTTGAAATTTCCCCAGGGGAAATGTCTCGGGCCGGAAACTGCAATTTCTTTTTCGATTCTGCTGTAGTAAGGTTCCAGATCTTTGTAGTGAATGGGCCAATCATCACCAACGCCGTCAATGGACTTTGCTTTGAAATCTGATTCATGAAAGCGCAAAAAAACACCGGTAAAGTTCTGCGTTCCGCCGCCTATACCCTTACCCGAATTATGCCTTTCCACTCCAAATGGTTCCGTCACATCGACAATACGAGTATCTTCCCATGCCAAACTCCGCATGCTCAGCTCGTCACTAGCGAAATCCTTCTGAGGATCCCGCCAAGGTCCCGCATCGAGCACAACAACACTCAGGCCGGCTTCACTCAACTCTTTGGCCAGCACACCTCCTGCTGCACCTGCGCCTACAATTACGATATCGACAGCATCATGTTCATGTCTCCACTTCATGGCTCCCTCACTGCCTCCCAAGGGTCAAGTTGGCCAGGTTCTGCTCGTACATATCCGCGAGGATAGGCTGGGCCGCCAAAACCGATCTCCGACCAAACTAATGGATGTGAGTAGTAGGCCTCTACACTTAACTGAAGGAGTTTAAGAAACAGTGCTTTTTGTGGAACTTCATCCCAAGCTTCCGTTGGAGGGTAGCTGGCATCGCTGATTTGGAGCATGATGTGCTTTTGAGCAGCTTCGTCTAATTCGAAGAAAGGTCGGCTATCGGCTATCCATCCAGCCTCGTCAATCGCTTTAAGTCCCTGACGCAGGAGGTTTTGAATGGGGGGTACATTGACTTTGCGCTGTCCTTCCCCTTTATTTTCTGCCAACGTTCGATCAATATGGGTAAGGATCGTTTGAATAATATCTCCTCGATGATCATCCATGAGCAAAGCGCACCAAGCCCGTAATGTTTCCGTTTCTAACGGTGTTAGAAAATGGTGAGAGTGTTCACGCACCAGTCGGGAGGTCACTATGGACCGAGTATGGGAATCCCATTCCTTTTGCTCATCTAGGACGTTGTAGTTCGGATAATAGGTATGATTCTTCAAGGTAAGTCAACCTCCATAGATAGCAGTAAGTCCAAAAATAAAGCCGATTATTCCTTGAATGACACCAAGCCAGAAGCAGATACGGGTCACTATATACCAGCCATTGCTATTCAGCAGTGTGCTGATGAGGGAGACGAAACTAAATATAGGATGAAATCACCCTAGTACAATTATTTCCAAATTACCAAAGATTATGAGTTGGTTTTAAATAGCCATATTTACCAGATATGTGGATAACGGGAGTATGATCCTTACGTACGGTGAAGGTGACGTGAATAGGGGGTCCTTCACATTCACATGAGGGGGAGCACATATGTTACAATAAGGAGATAGATATAGAAGATATAAGGGAGTAAGGAGAGAGGCAGATGGATTGGGAGCGTGTAAAGGAGCGTTTGGAAGCGGTTTTACAGTCACCTATGCAGATTAGCTTGATACCCGAGGTAGATTGGGAGCATTTGGCGGAAGAGCAGGCAGAGAATCTTGAGGGCTTTAATCGAAGTGTTGTCCGTGGACAGGATGTGCTTTTTTATTTATCCAAAGAACATAAAGATATTCGCGTTCTGCAGGTTTCCAAAGCCAAACTAACCGCTTCAGAGCGTAAGCTCGTGGAGTTAACTGTAGATTCTAAGATGACATCAGAAAAGAAACAGTGGGGAATTTTTTTATCTGAAGATGAAAGAAAGGCGCACCAATTAAGAGATTGGCTGCTGCTGCAGATGGAACGCGGCTCAACCCATGCCGAGCTCCCGGATGCGCTTGCTTCACAATCCTCCCTGTATTCGACGAAAATTCCGCTGTTGTTGTACGGGGATTATTCTCAAAATCAGCGCGTTTCCTATGCGGAGCTGAAGAAGCTATTGGAGTCCTTTTTTGAATCGGAGATCATCCTGATTCCTTTACTAGAAAAAGAGTGGTTGATTCTAGCACCTGAAGGTCTACTCACCAGTGGCAGCGAAGAGCGAGAAGGGGATGAGGAAGAAAGCGTAGAGCAGATTCTCGACGCTCTCGGTTCTGGGCTGTATGAAATGCTGGCTAATGAGTGGGTTGGCGAATGCCACCTGGCCATCGATTATCCGGTAAAGCCTTCAAAATCGCTGTTCGCTACGATTCTTAAGCTACGAGAGACCATCATGTTAGGGCGCTCCTTTCATGTGGGCAGCTTTATTCATCTTCGCTGGGAGCTTCGTTTGGAGAAGCTGCTGCATTTGATTGATGAAGAGGAAAAAGCTGAATTCTTAGAGCAGGTGCTTCGCGGCATAGACCATGTGCTGGATGCAGAGACGGTAATCACGTTGGAACATTTCTTCACACTGGACTGCAACGTTAGTGAAACGGCGAAGAAGTTATATATACACCGTAATACCCTGCTCTATCGTTTGGACAAGTTTAAAAATGAGACTGGACTGGATGTTAGAACGTTCAATCATGCGGTTTTAGTGAGACTTGCATTACTATTGTACAAAGTAACGAAAAGAAAGTGATTTTTTTGTAGGGATTGTGCATAGTCAGTCCGGACTTCGTAGGGTAAGATGAGTATATTGAAAAGTTGATCAGCAAGCATATGATCGATAAATCGTAGGGGGAATGAAACCATGGCAGGCGTACGTTTAAATCATATCGTAAAAAGATATTCTGGTGCAGAAGAATCCACAGTTAAAGATTTCCATCTTGAAGTTGAAGATAAAGAGTTCGTTGTATTAGTTGGAGCATCCGGTTGCGGAAAATCCACAACTCTTCGTATGATCGCAGGATTAGAGGAAATTACTGAAGGTGAACTTTACATCGGTGACCGCCTTGTAAATGATGTAGCTCCAAAAGACCGCGATATCGCGATGGTATTCCAATCTTACGCCCTTTACCCACATATGACTGTATATCAAAACATGGCATTCGGCTTGAAACTTCGTAAATTCAAAAAAGCAGATATCGATGCTCGCGTTCGCGAAGCAGCGAAAATCTTGGATATCGTTCATTTGCTTGATCGCAAACCAAAAGCTCTTTCCGGTGGTCAACGTCAACGTGTTGCCTTGGGTCGTGCGATTGTTCGTGAGCCACAAGTATTCTTAATGGATGAGCCGCTTTCCAACTTGGATGCGAAACTTCGTGTACAAATGCGTGCGGAAATCACAAAATTAACAAAACGTCTTGGTGTTACAACGATCTACGTAACGCATGACCAAATCGAAGCAATGACAATGGGCGATCGCATCGTTGTTATGGATAAAGGTATCATTCAACAAGCAGCTACACCTGAAGAAATCTACAACTTCCCAGTGAACATCTTCGTTGCGGGCTTCATTGGATCCCCATCCATGAACTTCATGACAGGTTCATTGACACAAGAAGGCAGTGGTGTTTTCTTCAAAGCAGGTACTGTGAACGTTGAAGTTCCAGCTGGAAAAGCACAAGTACTGAAAGACAAAGGTTTCGTTGGTAAAGAAGTTATTCTGGGTGTTCGTCCAGAAGATATCCACGAAGAGCCTGTATTCTTGGAAGCATCCCCGAACACAGTATTCAACGTTAACGTTGAGTTGACTGAGAACTTGGGTCACGAAATGTACTTGTACCTGAATGGTATCGGTGCTAACACAGTAATCGCACGTGTTGACGGTCGTTCAGGAATCAAAGAAGGCACAAACGTTAAATTGGCACTTGATATGAACAAAGTTCATTTCTTCGATAAAGATACAACATTGTCCATCTTGGTTAACCCTAATCTATAAGCTTTAACAGAAAGGCCAGCCGTTATCGGCTGGCTTTTTTGTCTGTTTATACGGTTTCACGAACACTTTAGTTGATTTCACCTAACTATTCCATTACGATGAAACTATTGAAAAGAATGAATAATAGCAGATGAAGCACGTTTTGCACAGGCAAAACTCGGAGGAGACAGGACGATGGCCAAAAAAGTGAAGGTTTCCGAATTGGTAGAACAACTCCATATGGAGGTTCTTGCAGGTGAGTCTGGACTGAAACGTCCCATAACAACCGGTGATCTATACCGTCCAGGTCTCGAGATGGCCGGATATTTTAATTACCATCCGAGAGAACGTATCCAGGTGCTAGGGAAGACGGAAGTCACCTTCATGGAAATGTTAACGACGGGTGTCAGGCGCAATCGTGTAGAGCAGCTATGCTCGCCGGAAGAAACGCCTTGTATCATCGTGACAAGAGGACTAGATGTTCCTGTTGAATTATTGGAAGAAGCGACGAAGCGTGATCTCCCCGTACTTCGCAGTCAAATGTCTACGACGATTTTTGCAAGCCGCTTAACAGGGTTTCTAGAGAATAAACTAGCTCCAAGTACGACAATTCATGGTGTACTTGTCGATGTATACGGAATAGGTATGCTCATTACAGGGAGCAGCGGCATCGGGAAAAGTGAAACTGCGCTTGAACTTGTAAAAAGAGGTCATCGGCTTATTGCGGATGACGCCGTAGAAATTCGTCAAAATGGCGATAAGGTGCTGACAGGAAATGCTCCTGAGCTTATTCGTCATTTGCTTGAAATCCGCGGTGTGGGTATCATTAATGTGATGACTTTATTCGGAGCTGGTGCTATCCGTAATGTGAAGAAGATTTCGGTTGTGGTTAAATTGGAAAATTGGCAGCAGGACAAGCAATATGACCGATTGGGCCTCGATGAAGAATTGACACGCATCATTGATACGGATCTGCCGCTCGTCACGATTCCTGTTCGCCCAGGACGAAACTTAGCGGTTATCGTCGAAGTGGCAGCGATGAACTATCGTCTAAAACGAATGGGATATAACGCGGCACTTCAGTTTACGAATAAGCTTACGGAGTCGCTGAACGAAGATTTTGAGGATTTCGATTGATAATGATTAAGCAGCAATTTATATAAATATAATGAAGGAGTGAAACTATGCTCGAAAGTGTTGCGTTTTCCTTAGGACCGATACACGTGCGGTGGTATGGCATTATTTTAGGTACAGCTGCGTTAATTGGTTTGTTACTGGCAATTCGAGAAGGGAAACGATTCCGAATCGTTCCTGACTTTTTCATGGATTTATTGTTAATTGGGGTACCTTCTGCGATTGTTGGCGCTAGGCTTTACTATGTAGCCTTCCAGTGGTCCGATTATAAGGATAATTTAGCTGAAATTTTTATGATCTGGCACGGCGGTATTGCCATTTATGGAGCGCTAATTGGTGCGATTATCGGTACTTTTTTCTACGTAAGAGCCAAAGGGTACTCATTCTTGAGAATTGCCGATATATGTGCACCAGGTTTAATTGTGGGTCAAGCGATAGGACGTTGGGGCAACTTCATGAATCACGAAGCCCATGGAGGCCCTGTTACGGAGTCATTCCTACGTAATACTTTGCACTTACCTAATTTTATCGTGAATCAAATGAACATTGAGGGGACTTTTTATCACCCGGCTTTCCTGTATGAATCAGTCTGGAATATCTTAGGGTTGTTGGTTCTACTCTGGCTTCGTCGCAGGCCCATCCTTCGGGCAGGGGAACTATTTTTCAGTTATTTTATCTGGTATTCCATTGGTCGTTTCTTTATCGAAGGTGTGCGTACAGATAGTCTTGATTTCACTGGCCCCACGTGGCTTGCGTCGCTCTTGAATGCACTGTGGTCACCAATGAGAGTTGTATTTGAACCGGGCGTACTGACATATGGCGGAAATATAAGATTCTCGCAGCTGTTAGCGCTTCTGATCGTGATAGGGATGGTTATTATTATTATCGTAAGAAGGAAAAAAGGATACGCGAATGTGCGCTATGCTGATCCTATTGTTTCCACGAAAGCTGATAAAAGCAAAGTATTGAAAGATCAAGAAGTAGATAAAGGAGCAGACTATGATTCAAACCGTACTATTTGATCTGGATGGAACGATTGTTGATACGAACGAGCTTATTGTGCAATCTTTTTTGCATAGCTTGGAAGGCGAGACGGCAGAGCCTGTTAGCAGGGAACTCATCATTCCGAATATGGGACGTCCGCTTGTGGAACAAATGGAATTTTTTACAGGCAGGAAAGAGGTTGAAGAGATCATTAAGAAATATCGGACCTTCAACTTATCCAAGCATGATGAACTGGTCAAAGAATTCCCGAATGTACGCACGGCGATGGCTAAGCTGCATGCAAACGGGATTAAAATCGGAATCGTAACGAGTAAAATTCGGCAAACCACTCTGATGGGTCTGAAGCTGTGTGGGCTGGATAGTTTCGTTAGTACCATCGTGACCGTTGAAGATGTGAAGGAGCCGAAACCGCACCCCGAAGGCATAATTGCAGCGCTTAAGGTGTTAGGAAGTTCTGCAGACCAATCGATGATGGTCGGAGATAGCCATTATGACATTGAGGCAGCCAAAAATGCAGGAGTTATATCTGTGGGCGTATCTTGGTCATGGAAAGGGCGCTCCTACTTAGAGCAGTATAACCCGGATCATTTGATCGACGATATGCTTGACCTGCTTCCTATTGTGGGGCTGACGTCGGATGTGGATGCTGTTTGAGAAAAACGGATAAGTATCCGGTAGATGGACCGAATGCTTTATGGCAAATCTATCATACCGTTAGCAAATGGAAGGCGATGCGGAATTTTGTATTCATACAAATAACGCGGTACTCGCCTTCGCTGCGTATGAAAAATTGGATCTACCGACACGTTTTGGGGATGAAGATTGGTGAGCATACCGCTTTTGCTTTGATGGTGATGGTGGATGTCTTTTTTCCAGAGAAGATTCATATTGGGAGCAATACGATTATTGGGTATAACACGACGATATTAGCCCATGAATATTTAACCAATGAGTATAGACTCGGGGATGTAAATATTGGATCGCATGTGATGGTAGGTGCCAATACGACGATCCTGCCTGGTGTGACGATTGGAGACTATGCCATTATTGGAGCGGGTTCGGTTGTGCACAAGGATGTGGCACCGTATAGCTTTGTGGCAGGGAATCCTCTTCAGACGATTCGTGAAAGAATGAATGAGAAATGAGAGTTGTATGCTATAGAGCCGTACAGCTCTTTTTTTTGTTGTATAGGAAATTATGCGGGATGCGGATCTGTGGATAAGTAATGTAGAATGGAAATGGGGGGGATGAAGGATGGGTGAGCCGAAATCGTATAAAAAGAAAGGGACAGTCAAGAAAATCTTGAAAGATCACTTTCATGGGTTTTGGCAAATGCATGCCGAATCCTATCCCGAATCTGTTCGTAAAAGCATAGAAGAAACGGTTCAGAAAGCGATGAAGTGCGGCAGTAGAGATCTGGGCTTTGCGTTGTATGAGTGCAAGGGATGTAAAGAAGGAGAACCGGAACCGGTGTATGTATGTTTCACCTGCAAGAGCCGGTTTTGTCACGGCTGTGGGAAGAAATATA
>NZ_AUGY01000145.1 GCF_000422905.1 Paenibacillus alginolyticus DSM 5050 = NBRC 15375 | reverse complement strand
CAAGGTGGGGTGATCAGTCCAGTACTTGCGAATCTGTTCATGCACTATACATTCGATAAATGGATGGAATCAAACATCCCCATAATCCGTGGGCAAGATACGCGGATGATGCAGTGATCCACTGTCGTACGAAAGAGGAAGCTGAACGCCTGCTTGAGCAACTCAGAAATAGGTTCAACGCGTGTAAACTCGAACTGCATCCGGATAAAACGCGAATTGTGTATTGCAAAGATGATGACCGTAAAGGGGAGCATTCCGAAATTAAGTTCGACTTTCTGGCTTGGGCACGTACGGATCTGTGAGGGGTAAGGGGCACAATCCGAGATGGAAAGGCCCCGCCTACTCGACTATTTTGCTCGAAAACGCATATGTTACGTTTTCGCGGAACGAGGAGCCTCTATTTCCCGCTTTGAGGCGTAAAAAACCGGTAGAACGCCAAAATGGCGCCCCCACGTTCCGCTTACCGATCCTGCAACGGCATAATCATCGAAATAGCGGCTCCTCGTTCCGTGCAATCCTCAGATTAGCAGCTTTTATGTCCGAATGCCTTCACGTGACCTCATTGGCTGGTAGTGACTTATTAAATTCATAAATTTATATGATCGATACATATATTTTATTGAATTTTATTTATCGAGATGAAAGAAAACTCCAATTGGATGAAACTGTCATTACCAACTAAGATGAGGATAGAACGATTTAACTTCTCATTGAAAGGAAGATGACAGGATGGCATCCGTAACTGGTTTAGAAGGCATTATTGCAGCAGAAACAGAATTGTCCTTGGTGGATGGGGAGAAAGGATATCTTGTATATCGCGGCCATGAAGCTAAGAAGTTAGCCTTGGATAAGAGTTTCGAAGAAGTGGCTTATTTACTCTGGCATGGCGAGCTGCCAACAGAGGAGATGCTTGTCAATTTCAGAGTCCAATGGTCGGCTCATCGGCGTTTGCCCGAAACATTGAAAGCAGCCTTAAATTTGTTGCCATTGGAATGCGACATGATGAGTGTACTGCGTACAGCGATCTCGTTTCTAGGCACAGAGTCCGTGAAGGATGCTGCGTGGCCTCCCCAATATGAGTCAGTTTTAGCACATACAGCTTTACTTCCAACCATTATTGCTTATAAGTATCGACAATCATTGGGACTTCAGCCTATTGAACCTAATCCAGAGCTGGATCATGTTGCCAACTATTTGTACATGCTGACTGGTATAGTACCACAATCTGTACATGTGAAGGTGTTAACAGCTTATTTCATATTAGCAATGGAGCATGGAATGAATGCTTCTACGTTTGCAGGACGTGTAGTGCTGTCTACACAATCTGATATTGCTTCAGCTCTCTGCGCTTCGATTGGCGCGATGAAAGGGCCGCTTCATGGCGGAGCACCGTCTGAAGTCCTTCACATGCTGGATGAAATAGGAACCAAAGATCGCGCAGAAGCTTGGTTGATCGAACAGCTGGAATCGGGTCATCGGCTGATGGGTTTTGGCCATCGCATTTATAAAACGAACGATCCTCGAGCGGAAGCGCTAAGGCAAATTATGACGGAATTAGCCTCAGAGGATCCTTGGTTCGATCTTGCTGTTCACGTTGAAAAGTTGGCCGTCGATTTGTTGGCTGTCTATAAACCTGGCCGGAAATTGTATGTGAACGTGGAGTTTTATGCCGCAGCCGTTATGCGAGCTATTGCTTTACCAAAATCTTTATTTACACCTAGCTTTACAGCTAGCCGAATGGTCGGATGGACGGCTCATTTACTAGAGCAAGCAAGTTGTAATCGTATTTTTCGGCCTCAATCGGTCTATATCGGTAAGATGCCTACTGCCTTGCAATAGCCTTAAAATCTTAAGAAGTGAGGCAGCTGAGCCTTCCTTTTTTTGTCCCATTTGATGAACTAAGACTCTGATTTGAGACAAATAAGAGACTGACGTTCCACATCCAGCTGCCTTAACTTGAAAGCTATATAACTATATGGCAATATAACCGAAAGGTTATATAACATGGAAACAGGATGGTTATTATCATGCGAAATCAAAATAAACCCATCAACCTTTTCGAGATAATTGCCGAAACCAATCGCAGGAACATTATTGACCTTCTAAGAACTCGTCCTAGATCTGTTGGGGAGCTTGTCGAAAGTTCTCAATTGAGTCAACCAGGCGTATCGAAGCATCTTCGTATTTTGCGTGAAGCAGGCTTAGTGACGATTAGCAAGGATTCACAGAAGCACATTTACCATTTACGTGCGGAACCGTTAGTAGAAATTGATAATAGGCTGGAGCCTTATCGTCAAGTCTGGTCGAACAAGCTGGATGCGCTTGAACAGTTTTTAGATGAGGAGGAATAAAATATGTTGGCTTCTGTACAAAAGGTTGAGGGTGGCTATATCGCTCGCTTTGATCGTCCATTGAAGCATTCCGTTGAAAAAGTCTGGGCTGCTTTAACCGAAAATGATAAGCTGGCCAGATGGATGCCTAATCTCCAAGTTGAGGATCTTCGTAATGGGGGTATTATCAAGTTCGATATGAAGGACGATTCAGGGACATATATCGATATGAAAATTACAGATTTCGAACCATTCTCCGTTCTAGAATTCGAATGGGGGAAGGATCGAGTACGTTTCGAATTATTCCCAAAGCCGGAAGGCTGTTTACTCGTATTAAATGAGTTTATTAGCGCAATAACCGATCATACACCGAAAGATTTATCGGGATGGCACATTTGCCTCGATATGATGTACGCTTTATTGGATGGACACTTCATGGACTTTCCAAAAGGCGATTGGGAAAAGTGGTATGAAAAGTACAAAATAGCAGTCAGCAGTATAGAATAGAACAACGCAAATGGTGCTTATAAGCTGGTCTCTCTGTCCTAATGACGGGGGAACAGCTTATTTGTTCTGGCGAAAGCCCATCATCTCCCACACCTCTTTTCTACCAAAAGTATGATAGAATAGGAGAGATATGAGAACAAAGTATATGCTTACGAAGCAAGCTTTCCAAGGAAAGCTTTAAGGAGGCCCTGTATATGTCCATTCGATTCGTAATCGGCAGAGCCGGAAGTGGCAAAAGCGAGCGCTGTCTCACAGAGATGAAGCAGCATTTGGCGACAGAGCCGGAAGGCTATCCGCTTATTTTACTCGTTCCTGAGCAAGCAACGTTTCAGGCGGAGCATGCGCTTGTCTCTGATCCTAGCATTCGTGGAATGATCCGCGCTCAGGTGTTAAGTTTTCACCGTTTAGCATGGCGTGTCATGCAAGAAGAGGGCGGCACAGCGAGGCTGCCCATTGATGATACAGGCAAGAAATTGCTGCTAACCAGCATTTTACATAAATTTAAAGATGAACTTCACTTATTTGGTCATTCGGCTGAACAAATGGGGTTCGTAGACCGATTGAATCAGCTTTTTACAGAAATGAAACGGTATTGTGTAACTGCTAAGCAGCTGGAAGAACACGAGAGTAGACGTGTGGTTACTCTTGGAGAGAGCGGTTTGCTGCGTGATAAAATGCATGACATAGGGCTGGTCTATCGGCAATTTGAAGCTGAGCTTTCCCGTCAGTATTTGGACGGCGAGGATTATTTAACACTTCTGGCGGAGCAAATTCCGAATTCCGCTTATTTGCGGTCGGCATCGGTATGGATCGACGGTTTTCACGGTTTTACGCCGCAGGAGTTTGCGGTGCTTGGCGCACTATTCGCTGCGTGCAAACAGGTGACGGTTACACTTTGTCTTGATCGTGAGCTGCAGGCCGGGGATACGCCCGATGAGCTGGATTTGTTTCACCCGACAGCGACGACGATGGTACGGATGCAAGAACTCATTTGGAAGCTTGGCTTACCGACAGCTGAAGTTCATCTTATGGCTCCTGAAACATCGCCGCGCTATGAAGATAGTCCGGCTCTAGGCTATTTAGAGCGGAATTTCGATCGGCGTATTGGTGGCGGTGCTGGGCGATATACGCCTGCGCCAAACGAGAAATTAAACGACCAGCTTGTTATTAGAGAGGCTGTCCATCGCCGTGCTGAAGTTGAGGGTGCTGTGCGGGATATGCTGCTGCTGGTACGTGAACATGGTGTTCGATGGCGGGAAATTGCTGTCATGGTACGGAACATGGATGGCTATCAGGATTTGTTAAAAGCGGTTTTGACCGATTATGACATTCCTCACTTTTTTGACCAAAAGCGGTCAGTCCTTCATCATCCGCTCGTTGAATTCATTCGCTCAGCCTTGGAAGTTGTGCAGCACAATTGGCATTACGATGCTGTATTTCGGTGTGTCAAAACGGATCTGCTCCTGCCAATGGAAGCAGCTTTCCAGCGGACGGAGCTGGATAAATTAGAGAATTATGTACTGGCCTTCGGCATTCAAGGGTACAGATGGACGGATGGCAAGCCATGGACCTTTAAATTCCGGGCTAATTTAGAGCAAGCGGACGACAGTGGACATGAGCAAACGGCAGAGCTTCAGTCCTTGAATACGAGCAAAGCATGGGTTGTAAGACCACTGCTTGCCTTTTCGAAACGTTTGCAGCAAGCAAGCTCGGTTAAAGAGCAGGTTGAAGCGTTATATGAGCTTCTGGTCACTGTACAGGCTCCTGAGAAATTAGAGTCCTGGAGCCAGCAAGCAATCCAAGATGGGAAGCCAGAAAAAGCGCGAGAGCATGGCCAAATGTGGGATAGTGTCATGGATATGCTGGATCAATTGGTAGAGACGATGGGGGAAGACTCCTTAAGTCTGGAGCTTTTTAACGGACTTATTGAGACCGGTATGGAGAGTATGAAGCTAGGCTTAGTGCCGCCTTCGATGGACCAGCTATTGATCGGCAGCATGGACCGGACACGTTCCAGCGGGATTCGATATGCTTACATTTTGGGCGTCAACGATGGGGTTATCCCTGCACAAATGGATGAAAAAGGCGTTCTTACAGAAGCGGAAAGAAGTGTACTGACAGAGTCGGGCTTGCCAATGGCGGATGGTACTCGCCGCAAACTGCTGGACGAGCAGTTTATTGTGTATACGTCGCTAACCGTACCAGGTAAAAGGCTTTGGATGAGCTACCCGCTTGCCGACGAAGAAGGGAAATCCCTTCTTCCTTCGGAGCTAATCAAGCAGATGAGTCAGCTTTTTCCGGGAACAGAAGCCCCGCTTTTACTTGCTGAACCAGCAGCTGAATCGTCAGAAGGCGAACAGGCGGCTTATATTTCACACCCCATTCAAGCCATCTCCTATTTGGCTGTTCGAATGAAGCATTGGATGTTAGGTGGACGAATGGCTGACCTTTGGTGGGAAACGTACAATTGGTATGCCGAGCAGCCTGCATGGCAGATGAAGCTGCAATCATTAGTTCAGGCGCTGCAATATACGAATAAAGAGAATGGCCTCAGTTCGAAGACCAGCAAGCTTCTATATGGGCAAAATTTACGTGCGAGTGTATCGAGAATGGAGAAGTATGTGGCTTGTCCTTTCTCGCATTTCGTGTCTCATGGCTTAAGACTGCAGGAAAGACGGGTTTACCGACTAGATGCTCCGGATATAGGGCAATTGTTCCACGCAGCTTTAAATCAGTTTGTGCAAAAGCTCCAACAGGATCAGCTTGATTGGGGCTCGCTTACAGCTGAGCAATGCATGGAGCGTTCCGCTCAAGTCGTGGACGAGCTAGCGCCTAGGCTCCAAGGAGAAATTCTATTAAGCTCAAGCCGTTATGCTTACATAGCAAGAAAGTTGAAGCAGGTTGTAGGCAGAGCAGCAGTTGTGCTCGGTGAACATGCCAAGCATGGACAGTTCCAGCCATTGGGGCTGGAGATCGATTTTGGACCTGGCAAAGAATTGCCGTCACTGACCTTTGAGTTAGATAATGGCTGCACCATGGAAATTATTGGTCGGATTGATCGAGTGGATCGAGCGGATGGCGAGCAAGGCGTACTTTTGCGCGTTATTGACTATAAATCGAGTCAAACCTCCTTGCAGTTGTCTGAGGTGTATTACGGTCTTTCCTTACAGATGTTGACGTATCTGGACGTCATTATTACGCATGCGGAGCAGTGGCTGGGCATTGCGGCGAAGCCGGCAGGCGTGCTTTATTTCCATGTGCACAATCCGATGCTCCAACAAAAAAATGCGCTCGATCCCTCTGAAGTGGAGAAGGAGCTGCGCAAACGTTATAAAATGAAAGGTCTAATCACCGCTGATGCGGAAGTAGCCGGTATGATGGACGATGAGCTGGTGAAAAGTGCCGGACACTCACAGCTTATCCCCGTTGCCTTGAAGAAGGACGGAAGCTTTTATTCAACCTCTTCGGTTGCAACGGATGAACAGTGGGATACACTTCGGAAATATGTGCGGAAACAGGTCAAACAGATCGGAACGGGAATCACAGATGGACATGTGGATATCTCTCCGTATCGCTTGGGTAAAAAAACAGCCTGCCTGCATTGCTCGTATAAATCGATTTGTCAATTTGATCCGTTATTTGAAGGCAATGAGGTTCACCAGCTCAAACAACGGGGCAAAGATCAGCTCTGGTCCGATCTGGAGCAAAACGTGAGCCAAGCCTAAAGGCAGAAAGGAGCGTACATACGTGAATAAACAACAACAGCCTAAGCCTCCCGGCAGTACGTGGACGGACGATCAATGGGATGCGATTACACTCAAGGGTCAAAATATGTTGGTCGCCGCTGCTGCTGGTTCAGGCAAAACCGCCGTACTGGTGGAGCGGATTATACGCCGGATATCCAATGAATGGGAGCCGATTGATGTTGACCGTTTGCTCGTTGCGACATTTACCAAAGCAGCGGCATCCGAGATGAAGCATCGCATTCGTGAAGCGCTGGAAAAAGAGTTGATGAAGCAGCCGCATTCGCAGCATTTGCGCAAGCAGCTCGCACTGATGGGACGCGCATCGATAACTACGCTGCATTCCTTCTGTCTCGAAGTCGTTCAACGTTACTTCAGTCTTATTCGGTTGGACCCGGGCTTCCGTATTGCAAACGAAACGGAAGCAGACCTGCTTCGCCAAGACTTGTTAGGCGAAATGCTTGAGCAGTACTACGCCGTGAGCGGAGAGAACAGCGCCTTCTGGCGGCTGGTCGATTCGTTTAGCGGCGAGCGTAACGACGACGCGATCATGCAGCTTATTCAGAAGCTGTATGATGTGTCGCGCAGTCATCCGTGGCCGGAGTACTGGCTCAGGGCGACGGCTTCGATGTTTGGACCAGCGCCGCAGGCACCGCAGGAGGTGCCGGATGAGGCGGCCTCCGTTATACAGGAGGCGCTGCCTTATGTTGCCGCTGCGACTGCGCCAGCGGATTATTCGATCTGGGAGCAGAGTCTGATCCGCGACCTGTCTTTGGAGCTGGAAGGAGCCAATGATCTGCTGCGGCAAGCGCAGCAAATCGCTGAATCGCCTGGAGGGCCGGCTCCGTATTTGGATAATTTGCGAGAAGATTTGCTGCTCGTAAACAATTTGCGTGAAACGACCACGTATCCGTGGTCGGTCTTGTATCTTGGTTTTCAAACGGTCGAGTTCGGGAAGCTAAAAGCTTGCAAGGGCGATGACTACGATAAAGAGCTTCAAGAGGAAGTCAAAGAACTGCGCAATAAAGCTAAAGAGCAAATTAACAAAATGAAAGAAGAGCTGTTCGGACGTACACCGGAACAATTCCATCAAGAAATTGGCGAAATGGCTCCTCTGCTTCACACGTTAGTGGATCTGGTTGTTGATTTCGGACAGCGGTATCAAGAGGCCAAGCAAGCTAAGGGTTTGATCGATTTTGCTGATTTGGAGCATTATTGCTTACAAATTCTTAGCGCTGACGGCTCTATCCCCGGGGAACTGATTCCATCCGAGGCTGCACAGGCATATCGCAGACAATTCGTGGAAGTGCTTCTGGATGAATATCAGGATACGAACCGCGTCCAGGAAGCTATTGTTGAACTGATCTCGAATACGAAGCCTGGTAATCGATTTATGGTAGGTGACGTGAAACAGAGTATATATCGGTTCCGTCTTGCTGAGCCAGGTCTCTTTCTGGAGAAGTATAAGGCGTACCGTTCCAATAAAGAGGTATCAACAGACATGTCTTACGATGGTGGGAGAATCGATTTGGCACGTAATTTCCGCAGTCGCATTCAGGTTGTCGATGCGGTCAATTTTATTTTTAAACAAATGATGAATGAAACCGTTGGTGAAATCGCCTATGATGAGCGCGCTGAACTTGTATACGGAGCGGGCTATCCGCCATCTGCTTCAGATTGTTCGGTGGAAATGCTGATTGTCGATCGTGGGACGGAATTGCCAGACAAGAGTGAATCGTTCAATGAAGAGGCAGACGATCAAGACTCAGAAGCTTTTGGAGAGGGCGCCGAAGGGGCTTCTGATCCCGTAATTGAAGCGCAAGAACTGGAAACAGCGCAGCTGGAAGCCCGCACGATTGCCCGCCAAATTCGAGGATTGCTGGGTGCTGGGGGACAGGAAGCTTTTCAGGTTTTTGATAAAAGAACCGGCGGTGATCGTCCTGCGACCTATCGCGATATCGTGATTTTGCTGCGAGCGACGCAGGCGTGGTCTCCTGTCATTATTGAAGAACTCAAAAAACAGGGCATACCGGCCTACGCGGAACTAAGCACGGGATATTTTTCTGCAACCGAAGTTGAAGTGATGCTTTCCTTGTTGAAAGTCATTGACAATCCGTATCAAGATGTGCCTTTGGCGGCTGTACTGCGTTCACCGGTTGTGCAGCTAACCGCTGAGGATTTAGCACAAATCAGGGTCGCAGATAAATCAGTGGCTTTTTACGAGTCTGTTTTACAGGTAGTAAAAAGTGCAGAGTCAGAGGATAACGATGCTCTTTTACAAAAGCTGAACCATTTTCTTCGGCTTCTGGAAAAGTGGCGGAATGACGCTAGACAAGGCTCCCTTGCAGATTTAATTTGGAGTATCTATAAACAAACGGGCTACTACGATTTCGCCGGTGGATTGCCGGGGGGCATGCAAAGACAAGCAAATTTAAGAGCGTTATACGATCGTGCAAGACAATATGAAAGCACATCTTTACGTGGATTATTCCGCTTCCTGCGTTTTATCGAACGAATGAAAGAGAGTGGCGGAGATCTGGGCACAGCACGTGCGCTCGGTGAACAAGAAGATGTGGTTCGCATCATGTCCATTCATAAAAGTAAAGGGCTTGAGTTCCCTGTTGTATTCGTGGCAGGAATGGCCAAAATGTTCAATCAGCGAGATTTGAATGATGCTTTTTTACTGCATAAAGAGCTTGGCTTCGGACCTCGGTTTGTGGATACGAATTTGCGTGTAAGCTATCCGACACTGCCTTCCTTAGCTATTAAAAGAAGAATGAAGCTAGAGCTGCTTGCAGAGGAAATGCGCGTCTTGTATGTTGCTCTCACAAGGGCGAGAGAAAAGCTGTATTTACTTGGGACTGTGAAATCACTCGATAAGCTGCTGCGTGGTTGGGGGCGTCATCTATCTAGGACAGATTGGTATTTGCCGGACTTTGAACTGGCGAAAGCTCGGAGCTATCTCGATTGGGTCGGGCCTGCCCTGCTTCGTCATCCAGATGCGGCTCTTTGGAGAGAACGCCTAGGCATTAGTGAGGCATCCTCTGGCGTGCGTCTGCTGCAGGATCCTTCACAGTGGAAGTTGACGGTTATCCAGCCAGAGAGCTTGCATATGGAAGAAACGCTGGAAGCTGAGAGCGTGGTACCCGACACAGACCGATTGTCAGCTGTTTATCAAAGTCATTCTGTGCCTACGGTGGGCAGATGGAAGGATTGGTTGGAGGATCGGCTTTCTTGGACATACGAATACCCGGATGCGCCTAAGCATTTTGCTAAGACCACTGTGTCGGAAATGAAGCGGTTGTCTGAAATGAATCGCCTAGCGGGAGAAATGGAATTTCCATCTGGAGCAGAGACTGCTGTTTTGGATGAGTCTCAGATGAAGCCAAAGACTGCGGTATGGCGCAGGCCTAGATTCATGGAAGAGAAAAAGCTAACTGCAGCTGAAAAAGGGACCGTTGTTCATGCTGTCATGCAAAATCTTTCTTTGCAAGAATCGCCGACGACATCAAGTATACAGGCAACTCTTGCGGAGATGCTGAACAAACAAACGCTCACGCAGGAGCAGTGTGATGTTGTGGATATTCCGGTTATATTGAAGTTTTTCGAAACAGAGGTTGGCAAACGGATGGTACAAGCTGCGAACGTGCAGCGTGAGGTGCCATTTAGCTACGGACTGCCTGCAGATGAGGTCTATATGGGAACAGACCGCTCCACGAAAGGTGAGACAGTGTTAATTCAAGGGGTTATCGATTGTTTATTCGAAGATGAGCTAGGTCTCGTGTTGGTTGATTATAAAACGGATGCGGTAAAGGGAAGCAGTGATTCAGAACTGATGGTACGTTATGAGAAGCAAATTTCACTGTATACCCGGGCCGTTGAACATATTTGGAAGCGTCCTGTAAATGGGAAGTTCTTGTATTTCTTTGATGGGGCGAAATTGTTGGAGATGTAAAGATAGATAGATAGATAGATAGATAGATAGATAGATAGATAGATAGATACGGAGCATATGACATGCTTAGAGAGGAGATGAGTTATGCGGATTTTACATACGGCTGACTGGCACTTCGGTCGAACACTCGAAGGACGCAGTCGGTTAGAGGAACAGACAGCTTTCATGGATGAGCTTGTGCAGATTGTGCAAGATCAAGGCATCGATTTGGTTCTGATCGCAGGAGATATCTATGACAGTGTAAATCCTCCCGCTGCTGCGGAACAGCTTTTCTATGAAGGCATTGCCAGATTGGCTGACGGCGGTAAGCGCCAAGTGGCCATTATCTCCGGCAACCATGATCATCCGGATCGGCTTGCAGCTTCAGGTCCGCTTGCGGCTAAACAAGGGATCACGATAATTGGCTTACCGGTCCCTGACATTCAGTCAATAGGTATCGCTAGAACAGGTGAGTTGGCACGACTGATTGCACTCCCGTACCCGTCGGAATCGCGACTCAAGGAGCTGCTATCGGATGTTGCCGAGGAGGAAGTGCTGCGCAGTAAATATTCCGAGCGAGTGGGTGCGCTTATTCGTAAACAAGCAGCTTCTTTTGAAGCCGGCACGGTAAATCTGATTATGAGCCATTTGTACGTTCTCGGCGGTCATGAAACGGAATCGGAGCGCCCAATCCAAGTAGGAGGCGCCTACACGGTGGATACGAATGCTCTAACGGCAGGAGCGCAATATGTTGCACTTGGCCATTTGCATAGACCGCAAAATGTGAAAGCAGCATCACCTATCCGTTACTGTGGTTCTCCTATTGCCTACAGCTTCTCAGAAGCGGGTCAAGCGAAGTCGGTCACAGTTCTCGATCTAGCTCCGGGACAAGCGGCAGAGCCTAAAGAGATATTTCTGACTTCGGGCCGCCCTCTTGTTAGTTGGAAAGCTAAAGAAGGGATTGGTCAGGTACACCAGTGGCTGGATGAACAACGCGATGCCAATGCCTGGATTGATTTGGAAGTCACGATGACAGAAGCCATGTCCATTGAGCAGATTCAATCACTGCGCAAAGCATATGAAGGCTTCATACATATTCGACCCATTTACCCAGAGATGGAGGCAGTCCGAGCTGTTGTATCGAGAGCTGATTTGTCGATGGAGGAGCACTTCACACGCTTTTATTCGCGTCAAACAGGTGGCGCGCAGCCTGAGCCTGAATTGGTTCGGTTGTTTTTGGAGCTGCTGCAGGAGAAGGATTTGGCGGATGCTGCTGGGGAGTAGGGATGGGGGAGGGAAACCTTCAATTCCTTTCAAACCCTTGGTAGTTACTGGAACATTTAGTAGTCACGGAAGCATGCTTCTTAGTATTCATGGAACACCAAATGTAATCACGGAAACACACTAAGTACTCATGGAAACTCCAAAAGTACTCATGGAAACACACTAAACACTCATGGAAACTCCAAAAGTACTCACGGAAACACGCTAAGCTCTCATGGAAACTCCAAAAGTAATCACGGAATCATACTAAGCACTCATGGAATCACCCTATGTACTCACGGAAATATTCAGCATTCACTCTTTCTTCCTTCCACGAGCTGTAAGCTGCATTTTGTGCATGTATATCAAGCGATACTCTGAAGCCCCCTAATTAGATTGGAGTCATCAATATGCAATAAGGTACAATATTGGTGAGGGGGAATGAGACGTATGAAAAGCAATATCCTATATGATGAGCAACGAATCAAGGTAGCTCAAGAGGCACTTAGTGGAACGAAGTTATCTTATCTTGCACGTAAATATTCAGTGTCTCCTAGCACGATCACGAACTGGGTTAAGTTCTACAAAGAAAGATTTGGTGAGGAATCCCTTCCTTCTGTGAGTGAGCGTATAGAAGATTCTAAACGCCTTCAGGAGTTGGAAACCAAGATGGATACAGCCATTAAGCTGCTTGGAGAAAAG
>NZ_KE383954.1:3800-12956 GCF_000422905.1 Paenibacillus alginolyticus DSM 5050 = NBRC 15375 | reverse complement strand
CATAGGTGCTTTTTCTTTGTTTGTCTAGATTAATAAATACTTTATATTACAAATTAAGTAAATATTTGATGTGAGGTTTGATGCATCGGTAATGCTATAAATTCCACTATTTTTTGTTCGTGAATGAGTTGGGACTGTAAGCATGCTAGATATATCTTTTCATTGGAAATATCCAGCACTGTAAAAATTCCAATGCCATTCAATTCACTCTTTGATTCCCACAACTACAGAGAATTACTTCCTGCTGCAATGAAAGGCGAAGATCCCTCTAGATAAAAGGGTTCTTCGCCTTTTGTGGTGCCTCGCTTTAAAAGTTGCAGGGCTTTATTCGCTAATAAATTAACGACGCTGTGCCTGCAGCACTGTGTAGCCGCGCCACTCTTCTGGCAGTA
Organism: Paenibacillus alginolyticus DSM 5050 = NBRC 15375; assembly: GCF_000422905.1. Taxonomy (GTDB): domain Bacteria; phylum Bacillota; class Bacilli; order Paenibacillales; family NBRC-103111; genus Paenibacillus_E; species Paenibacillus_E alginolyticus. The sequence continues at coordinate 12,564 of NZ_KE383954.1, read as the reverse complement.
GACGTTGATACAGCGGCTGAAGGTAGCGGTCGTCGATCAACAGCAGAACGCCGCGATCCGTTTCGGAGCGGATCAAGCGCCCGCCAGCCTGCTGCACTTTGTTCATACCCGGGAACACATAGGCATACTCGTAGCCATTTTTGCCGGTTCTGTCCATGTACGCCTTGATAAGGTTCCGTTCTGGCCCAAGCTGCGGCAAACCGACCCCGACGACGGCCACGCCTGTTAGCCGGTCTCCTACCAGATCAATGCCCTCCGAGAAGATGCCGCCCATCACAGCAAAGCCTACATGCGTCTTCTCCGTTCCCGCTTGAAACTCCGCTAGAAAGTGCTCCCGCTCCTCCTCCGACATCTGCGTTTGCTGCACGAGAACTCGGAGCTCCGGTTGCTCTGGATGCAATGCCTCCTGTTCACCAACGAGGTCAGTGAAAGCCTCATACACGCTGCTCATATAAGCATACGAAGGGAAAAACACCAAATAATTACCCGAACGCTTCGCCAGCAGCTCATACAGCGAGCGGGCAATCGGCTCGCGGCTGCGCTCACGATCCTGATAGCGAGTTGAAAGAGGCTGAACGAAGACATCCAGCTGCTCTTTGGAAAAAGGGGACGGCACCGTCACGGAATAGTCGTCCTCCCCAGCTCCAAGCGTGTCCATGAAATAGGACAGCGGCGAAAGGGTCGCCGAGAAAAACACATGCGACCGATACCCCTTGCCCATCTGCTGGAGCAAATGGGACGGATCAAGGCAGAACAACTTCACTCTGACCTCGTTCCTGTCACATTCCATGAACGTCACATACCGTTCATCGTACAGTTTCGCAATGCGCACAAAATTTTGTGCGCCGAAGTAAGTCTCTAGCAGCAGCGGAGCCGCAGGGGGTGCTGCCGTCGCGGGCTCGGTTTCTGCGCCTTGCAGGCTTCCCGGGCTTGCCAAACCTCTGGCCCCGGCCAGCTCCTTTTCCGCTGCTGCAATAAACACGTCCAGCAGCCCAATCAATGCCTCCGGCAGCTCCGGCTCCACCTGCATCTGGCGATCCCCAATCTGCTTACGCATCGCAATAAAGTACTGATTAATGGCCTTGGCCGCATCATGCAGCTCGGCTCGAGCGCCCTTGAACTCCCGCTGCAGCGCAAGGAAATCCGATTTATTTAAACTGCTGGAATACATCTCGCGCGCACGGTCTACTAAATTATGTGCCTCATCTACCAGGAGTGATGTTTGCCGCTTCTGTTCCTCAAACAGCCTTTTTAAATTCACACGAGGATCGAAAATGTAATTGTAATCGCAAATGACAGCATCTGCTGCATAGGCGACATCGAGTGAAAATTCAAAAGGACACACCCGATGCTTTCGCGCATATGACTCAATGACTGTGCGGGTCATGATCGTCTCATGTCTCAGTAGATCGAGCACAGCTTCATTAACTCGGTCATAATAGCCGTCGGCGAACTCACAATGCTCCTTCGAGCACCGTACTTCCTCCTTAAAGCAGACTTTCTCCTTCGCTGTGATCGTGACGACATGCAATTGAAGTCCCCCAGCATGCAGTAGCGAATAGGCTTCTTCCGCAGCGGTACGGGTCGTTGTTCTCGCCGTCAAATAAAAGATCCGCTGCAGCAGTCCCTCACCAATCGCTTTGACCGATGGAAACAGGGTCGACATCGTCTTCCCGATGCCTGTAGGCGCCTTGGCGAACAGCTTGCGTCCTTCGTTTATCGTTTTGTACACCGCACCGGCCAGCTTACGCTGCCCTTCACGATAATTCGGAAACGGAAAAGACAGCTCCTTGATGCTCTGATTCCTACGCAGTTCATGCTCGTTTCTCGCCTGTGCATAAGGATAATACCGCTCCAGCACGTCAAGCATGAACTGTTCAAGCTCGTCCGATGACACTTCCACAACAAATCGCCGAGTCTCTTCCGTATCGACCTGCATGTACGTGAGTTGAATTCGCATACGGCTTAGCCCTCGATCCTTGGCCACCATATAGGCATAGCATTTGGCTTGTGCCCAGTGAACTGGATAGGAATCCTCCTCGATCTGTCCAATATCGGATGAGGTTGATTTGATTTCGTCCACGGTAACCGACACACCATCCGCGTCCAACAGAAGCCCGTCACAGCGCCCATCAATGACAAATAAAAGATCCTCATAGGGGATCTCTGCTGAAACATAAACCTCATGCTGGTCCGACTCGCCGTATTGCTTCTGCACTTTTTGATGCGCTTTGGTCCCTTCCGTCAGCGCACGGCTCGTCCGAAAACCTGACTCAATGCTGCCGCTGCGATACACATATTCCACCAAGGAGCGCACGGAAATGTTGACGTTAGAGGTCATCTCTATTTTTCTCCGTCCTAGAACATTTGTTCCTTATTGTAGCATGCAACAGTACCAAATAGCTACTTCTCTCACGATCGTATAAAAAAGGACACCCTCTCTCTGTTCATGTTGAGAGTCGGCGTCCTATTCAATTTACCCCTTCGGCTGAACCCAGCGAAAAGGTGTCGTATTAAAAAACAAATTCGGATTGACCTGCACATTGTGCGCCCAAAAAGTAAAGTGCAAATGCGGCCCGGTCGAGAAACCGGTCGTGCCGACGAGCCCAATGATATCGCCCTGCTTGACCCGATCTCCTGCTTTCACGCGAAGCTCCGAGAGATGGGCGTACTGCGAGAAAAGCCCCATCCCATGGTCGATATAGATGGCGTTGCCGGTCAAATACAAGGGTTCCGCCAGCGCGACGACCCCGTCGTTCGTAGCTTTGATCGGGGTGCCTTCCTTCGCGGCCAGATCAATGGCCAGATGAGAGCTGTCGTATTTCCCGTTCACATAACGGGTGTACCCATACGGTGTCGTCAAAATCCCCTCGACGGGCTGCACGAACGGCCCGCTGAACAGAAACTCCGGCTCGGACTTACTTCGCGCCAGATCGATCTTCTTCTGGTCGGCTGCAATGCGCCCCGTGTCCTGCTTCATACTTTCCATCTGAGCCGTCACCTTCAGATACTGCGTTTCGAACTTCTTCGGTTGAATGGTCAGCGTCTGATCACCGATCGGATATTTCCCTGGCTTTGCACTCATCGTAATCGGCAAATACGTAAAATATCCCGTCCCATAAGGTTGAAGGGTATACGTTTTATCCAACCAAGTGATACTCCCAGGTTCGTTATGACGCACCAGCACCGCATCTCCAGGGGCTGCGCTATCGGGAACGAGCTTCCACTTCGAGCCGATGACCGCTTTGGCCTCCTCCTTGCTTCCGTAGAGCGCCGATTCCATTTTCAGTTGCTGCAGATGCTTTTTCTCCTTCAGAATGGCCTCTTTGACCTCAGCCGTCATACCGTCCACCCAGGTCTGTCCACCATCTGTCGTGATGAGCAGCGGGTTCTTACTATCTTTCGTACTGGCGAGAAGCACCCATCCGATGCGAGGGGTCAGGAACTGCGATTGCTTTACTTGCAAAGAGGCATTGCCCACTGTGACCGTAAGCGGTTTGGGGCTGTCCTGAGCGGTCGAGCCTGAACTTGCCTCAAGGCTAAGCAGCTCCGTAATCGGCCCGTCTGTTGGCAAGGAGCCTCCCGCTTCTTCGGCCGAGATGTCTGTTCCGAGCGCTTCTTGCCACTTCGCCCCGCCATCCTCTGTTCTCGCGATCCCATCTGCATATTTCACCCAGCCGCGATCAAAGTCCAACATACGAAATTCCACAGCCTCTCGCGGTGGTGGCGTTGGCAGCGGTGTTGCTACTGCAACTGCAGGCGTATTGTCTTTCCAAGAGAATGGTGCACCGAATGGCGATTTGCCAATCAATACCACCACACATGCGGCAAGTAGGAATGCGCCGGCCAATAGCGGCCAATGACGACGTTTTGTTGATTTCACTGACATTTATCCTCCCCAGCTTACAAGTGAGTTGTCTCTTATATGCCTACTTCTTCCGTGGGAACACAAAAAACCCGAAGACATCCGTGCCTTCGGGTTTCGTTATATTAAATTTGCACGCCCTTTTTGAGCGCCTTCTGATCCGTATTCGTGTTATTAACTAAAGGAAGTAACTTGACACTTCGAACCATAGTGGACTGACATAAATGACAAGTCGGCACGTGATCGAATGCAAAATTATCTCGCATCCAGCCTTTACAGCCTTCTTTTTCACAAGACCATACCGTCACATTTTCTAGAGGCATCTCTTCAAGCGACTTTTTTCTGGAATACATGGATAAACCTCCTTAGAGTTTTACGTTAGTAAAACTAGCTTGGTAAGCAGTGACGCAGCGTTCTGCTATTGACAAAACGTTCTCCGCCCTCATAAGCTAAATTGAAAAAGACTGCCATTACACAAGTAAAGGCAGTCTTTTTAATTATATTACAGTTTTACAACGTTTTCTGCTTGTGGTCCGCGGTTGCCTTGAACAACGCTGAACTCAACGTGTTGGCCTTCGTCCAAAGTTTTGAAACCGTCGCCTTGGATTGCGGAGAAGTGAACGAATACATCGTTGCCGCCTTCAACTTCGATGAAACCGAAACCTTTTTCTGCGTTAAACCATTTTACTGTACCAGTAGCCATGAGAAATACCTCCAAAAATTATTAACATGTTTTTTATTCTTCAAAGAGAAAAAATTCACACATTGTATAAGGTTCACTAACAAAAATGAAAACCCTTTACAATATGTGAATTCAGGTTCTTTTTGTCGATTGGATTCATCATACCATACCCCTCATGAAAACGCAAACTATTTCCAGTTGATTCATACAAAGTAACCGCTTACCTTAAGAAATGGACGAATGTCAGTCGATGTACTTTCAACCCCTACTTAAGTCTAGGTATTCACTTAGCCTCTGGACCGTATTCCGTATGAAGCAGGGGAACTATACTGAAGTTATCGATTCTTAGGAGGGTTTTCATTGTACAGCATAAGTGTTCTAATCATACTGTTTGTTAGTTTATTATTCCTCATATTCACCTGGATAGGGAGCGTCAAAGCGTCCCGATTACTATATAACCAGAGTCTGGAACGGATGCACCGCAAGGCAAGCAAGCTGCTTTTCTGGTCATGGTTTCCGGCTATTCCAGCTGCCATAATAATTGGAGCTATTGTCTGGATGCAGCAATCCATGGATCCGGTCTTCTGGCAAGACCGTGTGTTTATTCAAGCTCCACTGGTAGTTCTTCCTATTTTGACAATATGGTTCGTATCGGTTCCAAAACTGATCAAATTGCGATCCCTAACGAAACAAAGCTTAGCCGAGCCTGGTGCTGCAATTGAACCAACTATTTACCATAGAGCTGCTAGCCCCGGTCTCATTATTCCTTTTCAAATGACGGCTCTAGGCGCGCTAACCACTTTATATTTCTCACTCGTGCCTCCGGTTCCATTTCGGTGGTTGGACATTTCCATACCTCTGGCTGCCTTTGTACTCGCAACGGTTGGACTTTGGTCGAGACATCAAATTCGCTTCAAGCAGGTAAGTAAAATGGAAAATTATGTCGTTCCTACGTTATGGAAACGCGCCTTAACAATGGTAGGAGTTTTGGCTGTTGTGGCTGGATCCGCCTATTATTTGTTTATGCTAGCGGTGAACAACAGTCAATTGCCAGCGGAAATCGATATGGCAAGCGGGACACACGATTATGGCGGGCAGGCAGTAACGGCGAAAATGAGTCCGCATAATCACGGAACAGAGGGTATGAACGGCTCCTCCTCCTCTGCCAAAATGGTGTCTGTTGCTGACCTTAAGGGTCCGCGAGAAGGGACGCCGGATCGCCATTTTACACTTACAGCTCAGAAAAAACCGGTCACACTTAGCTCTGGCAAAACCGTGGATGCATGGTCGTACAATGGGCAAATTCCAGGTCCGGAACTGCGTATGAAACAGGGAGAGCTGGTCGAGATCACTTTGGTCAACGAGGATATCGAGCATGGCGTTACCGCGCATTGGCATGGTTTGGATGTGCCGAATGCCGAGGATGGCGTTGCCGGAGCCACGCAAAATGCGGTTATGCCAGGCGAGAGCTACACGTATCGCTTCCGCGCAGAGCAAGTGGGCACTTTCTGGTATCACTCTCACCAAGATTCACAAGAGGCAGTGAGCATGGGACTCTTCGGAGCATTAATCGTTGAGCCGAAGGTGGAAACCCTGCAGCAAGTTAAGGACATTACGGTCATGACACACCGCTGGAAAGGCAATAATTTCGCCATTGGCGAGTCAGATCAATTAGAACGCATGACAATCGCGCCAGGGACGCCTGTCCGCATGAGACTCATTAACACAGACGATTGGGTGCAGCAAAAATACACTCTTGTCGGCACTCATTTTGAGGTGTCAGCGATTGACGGAACGGAACTGAATAAGCCGGATGTATTGACTAATACACATTTGGTAGTGACTACAGGTGGTCGGTATGACATCACGTTCATCATGCCAGAGCGTCCTGTGTACCTGAATGTTGGCGATAACCGCAGCAGCGGCATCTTGATGTCACCAGACGGAAAGGGAGAACTTCCAGAGCTTTCTCAAACGATCGCTTTCGATCCCCTTCACTATGGTACCCCGACCTCAACACCCTTTGATGCAAATAGTCGGTTTGATCGAAATTTCACCTTAATTTTGGATAATAAACTGGGATTCTACAATCGTAATCTGAATTTCCTTTATACGTTGAATGGCGAAGTGTTCCCGAATACACCCATGCTAATGGTGAAAGAAGGCGATCTCGTCAAAACGACTATTGTGAACCGGGGTAACGTCGAACATCCCATGCACTTACATGGTCATCATGTGCTTGTGCTGTCTCGCAATGGTAAACCATCCACAGGCAGCCCTTGGTGGTCCGATACATTGGCTGTATTGCCAGGAGAAACTTATGAGGTAGCTTTCGTTGCAAATAATCCAGGACTATGGATGGATCATTGCCATAACCTCGTACATGCCGCAGCTGGAATGACGATGCATCTTATGTATGAAGGCGTTACGACGCCATTCTCGGTAGGAAGCGGAACGATCAATCATCCAGAATGATTGACTCCGTTTTCATAAAAGAGGGAGGAGATGTTAGATTACGTAACACACTGTTGACAAAATGGCCTGTATCCGATTACGCTATAGAAAAGCAGGAACTGAACTGAATACTACCCATTTCGTATAACCTTAATAATTGGATTAAGGGTCTCTACTTAGAAACCGTAAATTTCTAGCTACGAAAAATGTGCGCATGTCAGGCATATTTTTCATGGCTAGTTTTTTTGTGTCCATTGCTTCATACAATAATAGGAGTAGGAGGTTTATGATGACAACCATTCTAATTAAAGATGCGCAAATTGTGACCATGAACGGCAATGGAGATATTATTACTGGGGATATTTTCATCGAAAATGACCGAATTACAGCAATGGGTCCGGATTTGAATCCCGCACAGGTAGATAAGGTGATTGACGCCAAGCATCGTACGATCATTCCAGGCTTCATTCAAACCCATATTCATTTATGCCAAACTTTATTCCGCGGTAAAGGGGACGATCTGGAACTAATGGATTGGTTGAAAACGCGGATATGGCCGCTGGAAGCCTCGCATGATGAGGAATCGATCTATTATTCCGCCATGCTTGGCATCGGCGAGCTTATTCAAAGCGGTACAACGACGATCGTCGATATGGAGACGGTGCACCATACCGACTTTGCTTTTCAAGCTATTGCGGAGAGCGGTATGCGCGCTTTATCCGGCAAGGTGATGATGGACAAAGGGGACGAAGTTCCTTTTGCTTTGCAGGAGAAGACCTCCGAATCGCTCCAGCAAAGCGTCGATTTATTGGAGAAATGGAACGGCCACGACGATGGCCGCATCCAGTACGCATTCTCTCCACGATTCGTCATATCGTGCACGGAAGAGCTGCTGCGTGAGGTCCGCAGCCTATCGGAGCAGTACCAAGTGAAAGTGCACACGCACGCATCTGAGAATCTCGGCGAGATCGAGATTGTGCAGGCCGAGACTGGCATGCGCAATATCGTCTATCTCGATCATCTCGGTTTGGCGAATGAGCGCCTGATTCTGGCGCACTGCATTTGGCTTGATGAGGAAGAAAAGCGCATCATCCATGACCGAGGCGTGCATGTGAGCCATTGTCCCGGCTCTAACCTGAAGCTTGCTTCAGGCATTGCCGAGACACCAGACATGCTGAAGCTCGATATCTCCGTCAGCCTAGGAGCGGATGGCGCGCCGTGCAATAATAATCTCGATATGTTCAACGAGATGCGTTTGGCTGCGCTAATCCAGAAGCCGAACCATGGGCCGACGGCCATGAATGCGCAGACGGTCTTCCGCATGGCAACCATCGGAGGCGCCCGCGCGGTCGGCATGGAGAAGGAGATCGGCAGCCTCGAGGTCGGCAAGAAGGCCGACCTGGCCATTCTCGATCTCAACAACTTTCACACGTATCCGTCCTTCGACGTGGATCCGATCTCGCGCATCGTTTACTCCGCGACGCGAGCTGACGTGGAAACGACGATCATTAACGGTCGTATCGTCATGGAAAACCGCATCATGCGGACGATCGACAAAGACATCGTCCTGCCCGAAGCGAACCGCTCTATTCAGCGGTTGCTCAAGCGCGCCAATCTGCGCTAAGCGATACGCTAACGCATACAGGCCAGCAATCCAACTAGCGCAGCATGCTAGTCGGATTGTTGGCCTGTATGCGTCTCTTTAGATGCAAATCGGATAGCACATCTGGTGGCTGGTGGCTGGTGGCTGGTGGCTGGTGGCT
>NZ_KE383954.1:0-3760 GCF_000422905.1 Paenibacillus alginolyticus DSM 5050 = NBRC 15375 | reverse complement strand
CTGGTGGCTGGTGGCTGGTGGCTGGTGGCTGGTGGCTAAACGATTATCCATCAAAGATGCAAAAAGTGCATCAAATTCAGTCTATATTGGCGATTTCAACAGATTTACTGCAAAAAGCGCATCAAATCAGTCAAATTCAGCCCACTTTGGGTCGAATTCCCGATATTTGATGCACAAAATGCATCATCGCTGCTCAAAATCAAAATAGCCGATATTTTGATGCACTTTTTGCATCTAATTGTGTGAAGAACCCACCCTCTGCTGCAAAAATGGCCAATACTAGCTAATGAGGTTGTTTAGATCAATTGGAGTAGCTAGCTATGTGTACGGTGTTTAGATTACTTGGAGTAGCTAGCACTGTGTCTATATCTAGAATATGGGATTAGCCAAAGGTTCCCCCTTACACGATTGCTCATATAGTAGTACTAATATGTGTACGAATATGTTCATTGAAAGGGGACCTTCCATGGATCGTAGACGAGATTCCCTCACCCTTGCCCGATTGTCGCAGACGTTGCCCCAAGTCATTACAATTGTTAAAGTAGCCGGGGCTGTCGGTGATATCCAAACGAATTCAGTAACGAATCGTGTCTATTTTGTTCATAGTGAAAGCCAAGTAGGTGTTCTTGATGGGAAGACCACTAAGGTCCTCCGAAATGTGAAGGTGGGCGATGGCACCACGTTCCTCGCGGTGAATTCCCGTACCAATCGCATCTACGCCACGAACTTCCAGGATGCTACCGTTTCCGTGATCAGCGGAAAAACAAACAGCGTGCTGACAGCTGTACGCGTCGGGCAGCGCCCTTATGGCCTTGGTATCCACCGAGGCAGCAATCGAATCTATGTAGCCAATCTGAGCGGCACGATTAGCGTCATAGACGGCAGCACCAACCGTATCCTCAAGACGTTGAGGGTTGGCGGATCACCAGCGCTTGTGTCCGTTAATGAGCGGACGAACCGCATTTATGTCACGAATGTAAGCACGGATTCGGTTCATGTGATTGATGGGAAGACACTTCAAGTCGTTACGACGATCAAAGTAGGCCGTAATCCCATTATTACACCGGCTATCAATAGCGTGACCAATCGTATTTACGTGGCTAATAACCTGAGCCGTTTTGCATCTGTGATAAAGGGCCGCACCCATGGGAAAAGCGTCCCCATTCAGCTAGGAAGCAGGCAAAGCGAGATCACTTTGAACCCGCTGTCGAATCGCATCTATGTCACAAGCGCGCAGCAGGAAGGCGGCGGCAAACTCTTCGTCCTTAACGGACAAACGAATAAGATCGAAAAGACTTTAAAGATCCCGACATTTTCATCGATTCTCGTCAATCCATTCACGAACCACTTTTTCGTCGGGCATTCCGAAGGAAGAAATTTATTTGTTTACAGTGGACGAACCAACACGCGTTTAACAACGCTTCGCACGGGGAAATCTGCGGGGAATATGGCATTGAACACACGGACGAACCGAGTCTATGTAGGAAATATGGGCACCATTACAGTTGTTCAAGACGGTATATGAAAGAAAGCCTCCAATCCCACGAGCAATCCGTGGACATGGAGGCTTTACTATATATTCACTCGAATGAAGCACGAAGATCGCTATTTTTCCGTTGAACAGACTTCATCAAATCGGCATTAACTTCTTTCTCGTCCGCCATGCTAATCAGCGCATGAACATCCTTCGGCAAGCATTTCCCGCCGTACCCGCGGCTATCCTCATACACGAAGGTATGGCTGCGGCCGATTCTCGGGTCCTCAAGCCAAACTTCCCGTAGCTCATTGTAATCAATCCCGTGTGCTCCGGCAATATCATAAAACTCATTGCAAAACGACACTTTAAGCGCAAGGAAGCAATTCTCCATATACTTCGCCATTTCGGCTGTACGGGCATCCGTCCGCCGGATTCTCACTTCTGCGTTGTACACCTGCTGGTAGCCACGGATCACAAGGCTAACATCCTCAGATTCGCCGCCAAATGTGAGCCACGTCCGATGACGCAGATCCGAGAAGGGGTGATCCACGGTTTCTCCATAGTATTCCGGCCATCTCCCGCTTTAACCGGAAGCAGATGATTCACGAGCAAGCTATAGCTGATGGCATGAAAATAAATGCTGAATCGCACCTCAGAGCCTGTATAAATTCGCCAAGCCGCAGCCTTTAGAAGGAAGGAGACTAGGTACACGACGAACATGAAGACCAACCATTGCGGTTGATGGAAAAGAAGTTCTACGTCGCGGAGCCATTCTTTCGAATCGAACCATTGCCACGTCAAAACAATAGAACAAACGATCAAAAGGATCGCCATGAAACGAATCATTTGTTTCTTTGTTGGCATATTTGTTGTGACCTTCTTTTAATTAAGGGTACCTCAAACTAGTTATGTATGAGAATGAGAATCATGCTCAGTATAGGTGGTTTAGGGGGCTACGTCAACCAAATCTTACTCAGGTGGATACCGGACAGAATGACTATAGCGATTCTTTATCCGCATTGTCATTCTATGTTTTGTTATCATGTTTATAAGGAAACATGATGGATTTATTCGAAAGAGAGTGAAGATAAATTATAAATGAAACAATCTATGTCAGCAGGCTTCGAGCAGCTGGTTGTGTTTTCGCCGAAGAGGAGGCCCGGTTGCTCGTCTCAGCAGCTCGGACGCCGGACGATCTCATCACCATGGTGGATCGTCGAGTCGCCGGTTTGCCTCTGGAACACGTCATCGGATGGGCGGAATTTTGCGGTCTCAAGATAGCCGTGGATCCAGGAGTCTTCGTACCTCGCCAGCGCACAGAGTTTCTCGTTCGCCAGGCCGCAGCCCTCGCACAGCCAGGAGCCGTAGTGGTCGACCTATGCTGCGGCTCGGGCGCGGTGGGCACAGTACTGGCTGCCGCCTTAGAACGAATCGATTTGTACGCCTCCGATATCGACCCAGCCGCAGTACGGTGTGCCCGCCGCAACGTCACTTCCGCCAGTGGTCACGTATTTGAAGGCGACCTCTACGAGCCGCTGCCCGTCATACTGCGAGGCCGCGTCGACATCTTGGTCGCCAACGCACCTTACGTTCCCACCGAGGCGATCAGGCTGCTGCCTCCAGAGGCTCGGATTCACGAGTCGCCGGTGGCGCTCGATGGAGGCGCAGATGGTCTTGACGTCCAGCGCCGGGTGGCGGCTGCGGCGCCACTCTGGCTGGCACCGGGTGGCCATCTTCTGGTCGAGACTAGCCAGCGGCAGGCGCCGCAGACAGCCAAAATTTTCGCTAGCAATGGGCTGATCCCGCAGGTGGCCAGATTAGACGAAATGGACGCCACAGTCGTAATAGGAACCAGGCCACGCCTGACCGCAAACGAGAGTTGAACCCTGCTTGGCAGAGCAGCAAAATAAAAACCCAGTCAAACACTTTATTTTGGTCTTACCCCTGTCAAGGAAAAAAGCTATGCTGCTAGCGCGCACCGATATTCAATCGGGGCGCGCTTTTTAAGTTTGGTTTGAAACCGTTGGTAGTTATAAAAATAAATATAATCTTCCACCGCTTGATGAATTTCAGTTCCTGATTTACACTGTTTGAGATACAACTTCTCTGACTTGAGATGCGAAAAAAAGGATTCGATGCATGCGTTATCCAGGCAGGTTGCTTTGCGAGAGTGGCTGCCTTTAACGCCGAATGCTTCTAATCGCGTGTTGTACGCCTGAGACGTATATTGGAAGCCTTGATCCGAATGGAGCACGGCTTCCGCTACGTCTCTTTTTCTTGTCC
>NZ_AUGY01000142.1 GCF_000422905.1 Paenibacillus alginolyticus DSM 5050 = NBRC 15375 | reverse complement strand
AAATCATTGAGGCTCGGCATCAGAATGCCTCAACGATTTTCATCTCTCAATTTGCTCCCGAAGGATGGCACGATAAAATTGGAGAACACACCATGGCGGACGCCATCTTAGACCGTATCGTTCATAATTCCTATCACATGCTCATCGACGGCGAAGATTCGATGAGAAAGCGAAAAGCACAGTTGATTTAAGTCCAGCATTGCTAACGAGAGCCATCTATTCGCGGTGGCTCTCACCTCTGAGAGGGCGGCTCTATTTCATTAACAACGTGGCTCTCACTCATTAACCCAGCGGCTCTGCCGCACCGAAATATTCAAAATTAATAAAGATAAGAGCAAATAAGAAATTTTCATAGACCGATAGATTAATAGAAGATATAACCAATTGTTTTCAGAATAAAATTGAAGAAATGCAAACTGATTATGACAGGTACTGGGTTATTTATAGGTACGATGAAGAGGATGATCTTGTTCTGGTGAGATATAGAGCATTTGTTACTGAATAATCTTAACTGGATTTCGAAGGTAATATGAAAGTCTAATAACACTGTTACCCCGATGCGGACGCACGACCCTCAGTCCACCGATTCATTTAAAGGAAGTGATACAAGGAACTCAGCAAACAAGAAAGGGAGGTAGTCCAAAATGCAATTAGGAATGCCAACGTTAATAGAATTTAAAACTCTTGAACAAAATGTTGACCTATGCAAAGAATTAGGTCTTGATTTCATTGAACTAAATATGAATCTTCCGATATGTCTACCTGAGAATTTAAGCCATCAGGAAATAAGGCATATTAAGAAAGGTTATGACATTGAATTTACTGTTCATTTACCAGAAGAAATTGATTTATCATCGTTTCATCCTTCAATAAGAATGGGACATTTACAGAGGTGTAAAGAAACAATTGAATGGGCTAACATGGCAGGGATACAAACTCTAAATATGCATTTAAATAATGGCATCTACTTTACATTACCACACGAACGAATGTGGATTAATGAACAATACGAATCAGAATTTAATAAATTACTCTTTGAATCCTATTCACAACTCTATCAGCTTGCTAATAGTTTAGATGTTGTTTTATCGATTGAAAATACATGTAATTTTCATATTCCATTCATTAGTAGGGCTCTCGAGATGTTAGCGAAGTTCGATAATTTTCACCTCACATGGGATGTAGGGCACGATGCTAAAGTTAGTTTTAAGGAAGAGGTTGTATTCCGAAGATTTACTGATCGCATTAAGCATATGCATCTCCATGATTGCAATGATAAATCTGACCACCAGCCCTTATATAGCGGTAATGTTCCTATTAATGATCGACTTCTTTTTGCTGAAAATCATGACTTGTCCGTTGTGATTGAAGTAAAGACAAGTGCATCTTTACGTGAATCAGTAGAACAAATAAAGAAAAATTATAAGTTTATTTGAACTTGGTCTATACTGCCAAAACTCATAACGTATAACAATAAAGAAAGCCCGGAAGCGAATTACACATTCGCAACGGGCTTTTCCTATGTTCTTACTTGGTTCCACCTTCGGCAAGAATGGTTTCCCAGATAGCGCCTTTGCCATAAAGCTCTTTGTTCACTTTATCCCAGCCGCCGAGGTATTCAATGTTGAACAAGCCGGCAGGTGTTGTATAGTTTTTCTCGTATTGCTTAGCAACCTCAGGCAGAACGGGACGGAAGCCTTTTTCTGCGAATACTTTTTGAGCTTCAGGTGTGTATAAGAAGTCTAGGAAGGCTTGCGCTACTTCGCGATTACCATGTTTGTCTACGTATTTATCAATAAGGGCAACTGGATTCTCAATGGATGTTGTGTATTGTGGAATGATTTCAACATACTTTTTACCGGATTGAATACGAGCCAGCAGCTCATTTTCATAAGTGACGATCGCATCGCCAACACCTTTATCGAAGGTAGTAAGGGAATCTGCACCACTTTTATCCAGTACTTTTATGTTTTTATAGACTTTGCTTACGAGATCTTTTGCCGCAGCAGGGTCTTTTTTACCAGCAGCTTCAGAAGCTTTCAAGCCTGCTCCGTAGATTGCATTAATATCCCATTTGGCTCCACCGGAAGTGCTCGGATTAGGAATCAGAACTTCAACACCCGGTTTCGTCAAATCTGCCCAGTCTTTAATTCCTTTTGGATTGCCTTCACGAACACCAATTGCAGCGATCGAAGCTGTGATATTACCTTTGTAAGGATTGTTTTTCCAGTCGTGCGTAATTAAACCTTTTTCAGCGATCTTTTGAATATCACCTTCCAAAGACAGTGGAGCGATATCTGCTTCAAAGCCTTGAATAATGGCAGTAGCTTGCGCACCGGAAGCCACATAGGATTCTTGGAATTCAACAGTTTGACCCGTTTTCTTTTTCCATTGATCTTTAAATTTAGGAATAATGAGATCGAAGGATTCTTTGACGACCGAATAAGCTCCAAGCGTAATTGTCACTTTGCCGCCTTCAGCCTTTAGAGCAGCGCTTGCCACGGATGTTGATGCCGCCGCTGCAGATGGAGAAGGTGAGCTACCGGGTTTCGTCCCCGTTCCGCAGGCTGTTAGAGCAATACTTGCTGTGAATAATGTTGCTGTGATTAAGCCAAGCGTTTTGAAATTTTTCATGGTTTACAACTCCCCTTCTAATGTATACAAACAATTTTTATATAAAAACAGGCAGTGGATCTTGTTTAGCCTGATTCTCAATCAACTTATTGTCCGTTTTCGTAAACACAGAGATGTGATGGATGAGGATATTTACCTCGTCTCCAGGTTGGTAAATCTTTTCCTTTACGGACTGATAAGCAAATAGCTTGATAGCCCCTGTATCAATTTCCAAATACCAGGAATCCCCGCGGAAATGAGCATGTGTTACTTTTCCTTTTTCCCCAGCTGTAGCGAGATGAGAAACATCATGGTTGCGAACTTCAATGGATTCTGGTCGAATCAACACGTTAACGTCTGGAAGCCATTGACCATCCTTCTGTAATTCTTCCAAGTAAGGAAACCCGATTAGTGGGGTATATTGCGAAATAATATTGGATTCTCCAATGAACGAGGCTACAAAAGAGGAAGCAGGTTTTGTGTAAATCTCCCAAGGACTTCCTTGTTGCTCAATTTTCCCCCCCTGAACAAGAATGATTTCGTCCGCAACTTCGATGGCTTCATCCTGATCATGCGTGACGAATAACGTTGTTACTTTAAACTCGTCGATGAGGTTTCTCAGCCAAACGCGGAGCTCTTTTCGAATTTTAGCGTCAATGGCTGCAAAAGGTTCATCAAGCAGGAGCAGTTGAGGCTCGGGTGCTAAAGCTCTTGCGAAGGCAACCCGTTGGCGTTGACCGCCAGAGAGCTGATGAGGGTATTTACGTTCACTACCGGCAAGCCCCATCAAACCCAGAAGGTAAGAAACGCGATCTTGAATGAAGTCCTTAGGCTTTTTCAAAACCTTTAGGCCATAAGCGACATTTTCAAAAACAGTCATATGTTTGAAGAGAGCATAGCTTTGAAATACGAAGCCAATTCCTCTTTCTTGAACCGGAAGATGAGTCGCCAGTTTCCCGTCGAAGTAAATATCGCCAGAAGTTGGGCTTTCTAGTCCCGATAACATTCGAAGAATGGACGTTTTACCGCCTCCGCTTGGCCCGATCAAACCGACCAGATGACCTTTCGTAATACTGAAATTGACGTCCTTGATGGCATGAAACTGCCCGAAATGTTTATTTAGGTTCTTGACTTCGATATGCATGCTGGGCTCCTCCTTAATGGCTTCTCAATTTTTCACTTCTTCTTTTCAACCACTCAAGCGCTAATAAAATAGAAATCGAAATGAGACCTAAGACGAAAGCAACGCTGTTAGCTGCCACGAGGTGGAATTGTTCGGCATCTTGATAAACAAGGGTTGTCGCTGTTTGCGTTTGATTAATGATATTGCCGGATACGACAAGAATCGATCCAAATTCGCCAAGCGCTCTTGCGATCGTTAAGATGAGACCGTATAGCACGCCCCAACGAATACCTGGCCATGTAATTTGAATGAATGTACGCCAGGCGCCAGCTCCTAAAGTAGCAGAAGCTTCTTCCGACTGTGTACCAATCTCTTCAAGTAAAGGCACCACTTCTCGTACCATCAGAGGAAATGTAATGAACATTGTTGCTAAGACCATGCCGGGTACAGCATAGACAATTTTCATATTATGGTCTTCCATGAAGGTGCCAAACGCGGTGTTTGGACCAAAGATCAAAATAACCATTAACCCAACAATGATAGGAGATACAGCAAAAGGGAGATCAATAAGTGCGTTGATGATTGGTTTCAACCAGCGGGAGATCCAAGAACCTCTGACAATTTCTAAAGAAACGTAAATGCCGACAATGGCATTAAGAATGGTTACAATCACTACGATAATTAACGAAATTTTCATGGCATGCAGGGCTTCAGGTCGTACGAGAGCGTCGAAAAAAGCTTGCGGGCCTTCTTCAAAAGCACCAAAGGTAATCCCAAGAAAAGGCAACATAATAAGTAAGAAAATAACGAGAAATGAAATACTGATTAATACTTTTCTCATGCTAGGCGCCCCTTTCCGCGTGTCAGTACATTGATGATCCAGAGAATAAGGACGGACAATGTAAGGAGCACTAGAGAGATAGCGGCTGCGCCTTCGGGGTTGAAATTCTGTGTTTCACCATATATATAGACCGATGCGACCATCGTTTTACCTGGCAAATTGCCTGATATGAGGGAGATGGCTCCAAATTCGGCAAGTGATCGGGAGAAGGCGAGCATGCTTCCGGCTATGATCCCAGGGAAAATGGCTGGGAAAACGATTCTACAGAAGGTGTAAAATCTACCCGCACCAAGCGTAAAGCTGGCTTGTTCTTCCGCTGGATCGATTTGTTCAAGCAAAGGCTGAACAGTTCGAATAACAAATGGAAAGGTAACAAATACAAGCCCTATCACGATAGCCGTTTGATTATAAAGCAGTTTAATTCCCAAATGGTCGAGCCAGACACCAAGCGGACTTGAAGGTCCTAATAGGGTTAGGAACATTAAACCAGCTACGGAAGTCGGAAGCGAGAAGGGTAGATCTACCATACTGTTTAAAATGCTTTTCCCGCGGAAGGTGTAACGGACGAGGACATAAGCAATGATGGTGCCTACAATTGCTTGAATGATGGTCGAGACAACACTGAGCTTAACGGTTAGCACAATGGACTTCCAGGCTAAGGGTCCTGTAACCTCTTTCCAAAATGGATCCCATCCTAATGAAAATCCTTTCAAATAGATGGAACCTATCGGGATGACAAGAAGTACTATCAAATAGCCGATAAGCACAGATCGAACCGTAGCTTTAAAAACCTTATTTCCCACATTACACCACCTAATGTCATTAATCATATCTTTTTACTCGGAATAATAAATTGACTATACCAACGGATGGTCTGATTTGTCAATACGCCTAACCGCAATTTTATGCAAAGAAAAATCAAATATTTATTTGATAAGTCATTTCACAAATAATATTCATGATTTCCAAGACAAAAGCACTGTTTTATTACATGACTTTCGGATGTTATAAGACAAACCTATTAATGAAGAGATATTTTAGTATGAATAAATGGTGTTTGAAAATAACTATTTCTTAATGACATAGTCTTTTCGCAGGTACAAAAAGTCATTGACGCAGCTTAAAACCGGTGATAGTATAGTAAACATATTAAAACCAAGTAAACAGGTATGAATTATTAAATTAATTAAAAGAGTCGACCAGATGACTGGAGACTCCCATTCTCGCTTCGTATTTTGAGGCAGGAATCGGGAGTCTTTTCTGTTTTCTAACGCCACTTTACTTTATGAGAAGAAAGAGGGATTCACATGCTAGCTAATGGCACTTCATCATTAAAGGAATCTAAGTTTTGGCAGCCTTGGGTCATACCGATCGTCATTTTGCTTCTCTGGCAAGTTCTTGGATTATCCGGTTGGTTATCTGAGCGCATCTTGCCAACGCCTTGGGAGGTTTTAACTGCTTTATACGGTGTAATTAAAGATGGAACTATGTTTGAATACGTAGCCGTGAGCACGAAGCGGGCTTTTCTTGGGTTCCTGATTGGCGGGAGTATTGCTTTCGTCATTGGTTTGCTAAATGGGGTGTTCCCAATAGCCGAACGATATATAGATTCATCTGTTCAAATGGTGCGAACCATCCCGCACTTAGCGATGATTCCACTCGTTATTATGTGGTTCGGTATCGGCGAGACATCGAAGCTTTTCCTTGTTTCATTGGGAGTTGCGTTCCCCATATACCTTAATACATTTCATGGGATTCGATCCGTCGATCCAGGTTTAGTAGAAATGGGCAAAGTGTATGGCCTAAAAGGATTCGCGTTATTTGCGAAAGTGATTTTGCCAGGGGCATTAGCGAACATTTTACTAGGCATCCGATTTTCATTAGGCATCATGTGGCTCAGTTTAATTGTTGCTGAAACGATCGCGGCAGATTCCGGAATTGGTTACATGGCAACGCATGCGAGGGAATTTATGCAAATGGATGTTGTTGTATTATGTGTAATCTTGTACGCCTTATTAGGGAAATTATCTGATTTAATTGCCAAGTATTTTGAAAATCGTTGGCTGAAGTGGCATCACAACTACTTGAATAAAGCCTAGAGAAGGGGGATAAGTCATGACTATGAAAAGCGGAGGCACTCAGCTGCACATTCGGAATGTAAACAAAGCATTTGGTCAAACTCAAGTGTTATCTGGGATTGATTTATCGATTAAACAAGGTGAATTTGTAGCCATAGTGGGTCGCAGCGGATGTGGAAAAAGTACGTTGCTTCGTTTAATTGCAGGTCTCGATGAAGCTTCAAGTGGTGCAATCTTATTAGATGCTCAGGCGATTAATGGTATTCACGAAGATACAAGAGTACTGTTTCAGGAACACCGTCTGCTGCCATGGAAAAAGAATATCGATAACGTGCGGATCGGTGTTAAATCCGGCGACAAGGAAGTCGCCTTTAAAGCACTCCAGCAAGTTGGGCTTGAGCATAAACGGTATGATTGGCCTGCTGTTCTCTCCGGTGGTCAAAGGCAGCGGGTAGCCTTGGCAAGAGCATTGGCCGGTAATCCGCGTCTACTGCTTTTAGATGAACCGTTAGGCGCTTTGGATGCTTTAACTCGGATAGAAATGCAGCAGCTTATTGAGCAGCTATGGTTGGAGAAGCAATTCACGGTTCTGTTGGTCACGCACGATGTTAGTGAAGCAGTAGCGTTAGCTGATAGGGTCATTATTATCGAAGATGGAAAAATAGGGCTAGACTTAAAGATCTCACTTTCTCGACCTAGAGAGCATGATAGTGGATTTGCTTATTATGAGAAGACCATTTTGGATAGGCTTCTTGTGAAGCAGCCGTATGAGCAGGCAAGAGCTGCAGCAGATGCATTTTCAATTTAACCAATAGAAGAAGGATCATAAAGGAGGACGAAGGAATGGCTCAATTTGATTTGCAGCTTCAAGCGGATGTACTAATTATTGGTGGGGGACCATCTGGCGCATGGGCGGCCATCACAGCGGCGAAAGAAGGAGCGA
This sequence comes from Paenibacillus alginolyticus DSM 5050 = NBRC 15375, assembly GCF_000422905.1. Classification (GTDB taxonomy): domain Bacteria; phylum Bacillota; class Bacilli; order Paenibacillales; family NBRC-103111; genus Paenibacillus_E; species Paenibacillus_E alginolyticus. Next base: position 6,551 of record NZ_AUGY01000142.1, on the reverse strand, counting down.
AAGTCATCCTGGTCGATAAAGGATATTGCGGAACGAGCGGCGCCACGGCACCATCAGGAACAGGCTTATGGTACGTGAATCCTAATGCGGATGAGCGTGAGGAAGCGATGAAAAGCAGGGAAGCGCTAGGCGGTTATTTAGCTGACCGCGGTTGGATGAAGAAAGTTCTAGATCAAACTTATACCAATACGAATCAAATTGCGGCATGGGGATATCCATTCCCGCTCGACGAAACGGGAACTTCGCATCGGAAGAGCTTACAGGGACCCGAATACATGAAGTTGATGCGTAAGCAAGTGCAGAAAGCAGGAGTTCGCATCCTGGACCACAGCCCGGCGCTCGAACTGCTAGCTGATGAGCATGGTGTTGCCGGGGCAACGGGGGTGAACAACCAAACGAAAGATACATGGCGTGTAGATGCGGCTTCAGTTGTGATTGCAACGGGCGGATGTGCTTTCCTTAGTAAGGCTCTAGGCACGAATGTCTTGACAGGTGATGGGTACTTGCTAGCAGCTGAAGCGGGAGCTAGCTTATCAGGCATGGAATTTTCTACCGCGTATTCGTTAGCACCGGCCTTTTCTCCTGTAACGAAGTCTGCTTTCTATACATGGGCCACTTTTTATTATGAAGATGGTAGCGTAATTGAAGGCGCGGGCTCGCAAAGGGGGCGTTCGGTGATTGCTCGAACGCTGCTGACTCAGCAAGTATTCGCTAGAATCGATAAGGCTGATGATATCGTCAAAAAAGCGATGCGCCAAGCGCAGCCTAACTTCTTTCTATCGTTCGATCGTCTGGGCATTGACCCGTTCACGCAAAAGTTTCCTATCACCCTGCGCTTTGAAGGGACTGTAAGAGGGACAGGCGGCATCCATATCATTGACGAAACGTGCGCGACGGAAGTGCCTGGTCTTTATGCAGCAGGAGATGCAGCGACAAGAGAACTAATCTGCGGTGGATTTACCGGTGGTGGAAGTCACAACGCAGCTTGGGCTATGTCCTCTGGGTATTTCTCAGGTGAGGCATCGGCTAAATATGCATTGAAACTGGGTGTTGGAGCTTTAAATAGGAAGGCGAAAGGATTGTCCGAAGCAACAGGTGTACCCAAAAAGTCAACGACAAGATCCGATGCTCCCGATACACAAGAAATTATAAAAGCGGTTCAAGCAGAAGTATTCCCGTATGATCGCAATTGGTTCCGCACAGGTGAAGGCTTGCAGGATTCGCTGGGGCGCTTGAATCATCTCTGGCATGAACTGAAGCAGGGCATTCAAGCTAGTGATGGGAATGTTGTACGTGTTCGCGAAGCGGCAGCTATGACGGCCACAGCAAGATGGATGTATACCAGTGGTTTGGAGCGAAAGGAAACACGTGGCATGCATCGCCGGGAGGACTTCCCGCGAGTTGATCAAGATCAGCAATATCGCATCATTAGTGGCGGGTTGGATACAGCTTGGGCTAAGCCTTTACTTGATTCATCCATTTCAAGCGTCAAAAAGGAGGCAGTTGTGTAATGATTGAACTCCTCAGTAAGGATCGCTGCATTAGCTGCAATCAGTGCGTATCCGTATGTCCAACGAATGTCTTTGAATCGGTAGCAGGAGATATTCCGGTCATCGCCAGACAATCAGACTGCCAAAGCTGCTTCATGTGTGAGTTATACTGCCCAACGGATGCTCTATACGTTTCTCCAGTAGCTGAACAAACGGTAGCAGTCAACGAAGGGGAATTAGTTCAAGAAGGTTTATTAGGAAGCTATAAAGAGAACATAGGCTGGGGAAAAGGCAGAGAATCGACAGCCTCCTCTGACGGTTCCTATATCATTTTCCAACGTATGCGGGCATCGCATTAATTCTTTCAATATCCATTTCACAATTATCAGGGGGTCCAAAGACATATGACACAGAGATCAATTAAATTGCTCAGTATTGCACTTATTTTAACTTTATTTACAGTATTGTTAGCGGCTTGCGGTGCAAAATCGACCAAAACATCGGCTACAGCAACGACGACAACAGCATCAGATGCAAAAATTACACTGCCTGAAACCCTTCGAATTGGATTTATTTCGGCGAATAATAATAAAACCATTACCGGACCTGAAGGCTGGGCGCAATCCAAGGGTTACTTGGAGGGCGAACTTAAGAAATACGGTGTTAAGGAGTTTAAATATTTCAACTTCCCAAATGGTCCTAACTTGAACGAGGCGATTACCGCGGGAACGCTGGATGTTGGGATTTATGGGGATACTCCCGCTATTAATGGGAAAGCTGCAGGTCTGAAGACGCGTTTGATTAACCAAACGCAAATCAATATGAATGCTTGGCTGGTAGCTAAAGCAGACGGTCCGAAGACTTTAGCTGATCTCAAAGGTAAAAAAGTCGCTACTTCCCAAGGTTCCTATATGAGCCGGTATTTAACTAGCTTGCTTAAGGAGCAAGGCCTTGATAAGGATGTGAAGATCCTGCATTTATTGCCTGCTGATGGCGAAGCTGCGCTATCCCGCGGTGACATTGCAGCTTATGCCTATCCAACGGGATTCGGACCATTACTTCTGAAAAAAGGATATGTTGCCATTGATGAAGCGGCCAAACATCCAGTTCTGCAAGGCTCAAGTCTAACGGTAGTTACAGAAGATTATGTGGCTAAGAATCCTCAATTTCCTAAAATTTGGAACGATCTTCGCACGAAAGCAGTGAAGGAAATTCGTGAAAACAATGAAGAATTTTTCAAATTCTATGCGGAAGCATCCGGTTATCCAGTGGACGTTGTGAAAGCATCTTTCAAAATCGAGCAGTGGCCCGTTGAATCAAGCACTCCAGATGGTTTAAAGCTTGTAGAGGAAGCGAAGAAATTTCTCGTGGAACAAGGATTGGCGAAGAAAGATTTTGTTATAACCGAATGGGTGATAAAATAAGATTGACCAAGGGGGGATGAGGGTGAAAGAAGTTCCAATTTCCTATGTAAAGGCCAATCAAACGGGTATTGTTGTCTTTGTTCTGCTGGCATTTGCGTTTCAATGGACCTGGCTTGTTGCCTTGCTTTGGGTGATTCAGGTATTTAGCCTAGTAGGTGGCGGGAAATGGAATCTGTTCGTAGCGCTGTCTAAACGGTTTCTGTCTCCAAGCGGCACTGAAACACAAGCTGCAGAATTGACAAGGTTTAACAATGCTTTAGCGGTATTATTTCTATCTTTATCGCTTGCATCATTTGTCATAGGTTGGAGTATGGTGGGATATATCTTCACAGGCTTCTTACTTTTAGCCGCAGGAGCAGCATTGTTGGGCTATTGCGTTGGATGTACGATTTATTATCAGTATAAGCAGTTCATCGTCAGTCGGCGAGTGAAGCGCGGTTAATGAAAGGTAAATATGGAAAGACTCTCACTAGAGCAAGGTGGGAGTCTTTTCTATCCGCATTATAAAGTAATAAACATCTTATTAGGATCAATAATGATTACCGAAAATATGTTGAAAATAGGATTGACACCTCTAAAAGGTGATGCTAATATTGGTTTATAACTAATCCTTACTAAACTTATCGGAATTATATGTGAAAACGAAAGGGAGTTAACAACATGGAGCATGCTATCACAATTCAAAGCGACGACGTCGAATTGGCCGCAACGTTACATTACCCGACGAATCAATCAGGAACTGCGCAAATTGATTGTCAACGTTGGCCGCTTATTATCATCTGTCATGGATTTATTGGCAGTCGAATAGGGGGGGATCGGTTATTTGTGAAAGCAGCTCGTGAATTTAGCTCCCAAGGATACCTCGTTCTCCGTTTTGATTACGGTGGTTGCGGTGAAAGCACTGGCGAATATGGCGCCGGCGGGCTGGATGTTCTGATTGAACAAACGCGAAGTGTCATTGATTATGCCTCAACAATTGATTGTGTAGATCTTAGCCGTGTGATTTTAGTAGGTCATAGTTTAGGCGGTGCGGCTGCCGTTTTAACAGCAGCGAGAGATAATCGTGTGAAAACGCTCGTACTATGGTCCGCAGTCGCACATCCCCACAACGATATTGTAAGAATTGTAAGCAAAAGTGAATATGAGAAGCTTCCACTAGGTGGATCGATTGATCATCATGGTTATATATTAACAAGTCGATTTTTTGACTCTTTATCCCAGTATCAACCGTTTGAACAACTGCGTAAATTTAACGGCGATGTCCTCGTTATCCACGGTACCGCGGACGACACGGTACCAGTCGATTATGCGCCATTATACCAGAAGATGTTCTGGATGCGATCAGAGGGTCAATGCGAACTCGAGCTTGTTTATCAAGCCGATCATACTTATTCAACAACAAGCTCAAAGAAAGAACTTTTTGAGAAAACAGGGAACTGGCTGTCCTTTATTCAGAAGCAGAAAAAAGATTGGAACGATTGGACTATTTAAAGGAAGCGGAGGCAAGAGAATGGCGAAACCACTAGAATTAGATGATATTTGGGTAGATAGGATTAAACAAATGTTAAACGGGTTGGAATACGGTTCCGTTCAAATCGTCGTTCACGATGGTAAAATTGCTCAAATCGATAAGACAGAGAGAAAACGATTCGACGCGCCATCTCAACCGCAATCCCAATTGCAAGCAGTGAAATCAGTCAAACAAACAAGTAAAGGTTAGAGTTTAGCGGTTTAAATTTAAAATGTTCTACAAGCCCTCTTTCTTCGGAAAGAGGGCTGTTTTCATGTAGTAAAAGCTTTATAATGAGGAAGAATAGGCGTAACATTTTGGAGTAAAATGGAAAGTAAATGGAGGGCGCTTATGCAGAAGCAGCATTTTATTTGGAAAGACTCTAAACAGAATAATAACTATGTTTATGAATGGCTGCCTGATGAGTCCTGTGAAATAAAAGCGATTGTGCAAATCGCACATGGCATGTCCGAGACGGCCGTTAGGTACGAGAGGCTAGCTGCTTTATTAACGAGTCAAGGTTATGCTGTCTATGCAAACGATCATTTGGGGCATGGGCGAACAGCAGGTTCACCAGAAGCCGTAGGTAAATTTGGCAAAGATTGCTTTCATAGCATGGTTGAAAATATGGGACAAACCACAAACGAGATCCGTAAAAGGTATCCAAATCCTATTCCGTTATTTGTGATGGGTCATAGTATGGGATCGTTTTTAACGCAGCACTACATGGTGTCGTATTTAAATGGACATCCCGATAACGTTCAAGGAATCATTCTTTCAGGTACAAATGGCAAACAAGGTGCAGCTTTACAAGCAGCAATCGCTATTGCTACAGCCGAAGCAGCTATTCGTGGAGATCATCACCGGAGTAAGCTTGTAACGTCTCTTTCATTTGGAGCTTTTAATAAAAGATTCGCACCGAACCGAACGCCATTCGATTGGCTAAGTAATGATGCAAGTGAAGTTGATAAGTATGTAGACGATCCTTATTGCGGCGTTACATTTACATCGGGTTATTTCAGAGATTTCTTTCGAGGACTAAAGGAAATTCATCAAGCTAAGCACATCAACCAAATTCGTAAAGATTTGCCTTTATACGTATTCTCAGGTGAAGATGATCCGGTTGGTGGGGGTAAAGGGGTACGCAGGCTGCTTAGCATGTACCAAGGGCTAGGGCTTAAGAACGTTAGCAGTAAGCTCTATCCTCGCGGCAGGCATGAAATGTTGAATGAAGTGAATCGGGATGAAGTCATGAATGACATTGCAGCATGGCTGAACGAACAGGTTGCATCTAGGGGTTAGAATAACGAAGTGAATAAAAGATAGAAAGCTGCTCCTCTTTGTAGAGAAATCTATGAGTGAGGGGCAGCTTTAGTTCCACGCCAGAAAGTATAAGTTTCGAGGTAGAGCTTAATGGCATCCCCTTTCTAAGGTGGACATTCAAAAACTTCTGCAATTGTGCAAAGTCGGCTGTCGATCATTGTGGACAAACGCTAACGAACTCAGATAACGTTATGAAGCCCAAAAGCGGGCTTTTGATAGTCTAACGAATCGAGAAAACGCTATTACAGGAAAGAAAGCCCCAAATCACGCTTTTTCGCTAACGTAACGCAGCTGCGATTCGTTAGCCATTCGAGTATGCGCATTATGAGGACAATTGCGTGTGCACGGTTCGTTAGCTTTGCGACAGCTTCCAAAATCGGTCTGCAGAGAAAAGAGGATGATCATGGAGAAAGCGGATACGGGCGGTTGGAGCCCTATATCCAATTCCCTCCCCAAGCTCAAACATATGAATTAGCATACAAAGGACCTGAGGCAAAGCCTCAGGTCTTTCTTTATTGTATAGGAAATTATGCGGGATGCGGATCTGTGGATAAGTAATGTAGAATGGAAATGGGGGGGATGAAGGATGGGTGAGCCGAAATCGTATAAAAAGAAAGGGACAGTCAAGAAAATCTTGAAAGATCACTTTCATGGGTTTTGGCAAATGCATGCCGAATCCTATCCCGAATCTGTTCGTAAAAGCATAGAAGAAACGGTTCAGAAAGCGATGAAGTGCGGCAGTAGAGATCTGGGCTTTGCGTTGTATGAGTGCAAGGGATGTAAAGAAGGAGAACCGGAACCGGT
>NZ_AUGY01000141.1 GCF_000422905.1 Paenibacillus alginolyticus DSM 5050 = NBRC 15375 | reverse complement strand
GGCTTCATAACGTTTTCTGAGTTCGTTAGCGTTTGTCCACAATGAATCGACAGCCGACTTTGCACAATTGCAGAAGTTTTTGAATGGCCACCTTAATGGCGAAATAGAAGTCGGGGTATTTCATTCGTCTAACTTTTCCCGCTATTTTCAAAGAATTTTGTTTTTGTTTAGCACCGCTGTCATATGCTCATTCGTAATCGCCCAATGGGATGTCGTCCAGTATTTCTCTTTATTTCCACATAGATGATTTGTGGTGATTCGTGCTTAACTGCCAGATCTTCGGCAATCTGATTGGAAACAGGACGGGATTCAATGACTTTTACCAACAAATATTCAACATCTCTGTTCGGATCAACCGCTAAGTACTGCTTGATTTCATTCAGCGCGTTAGCGCTAACCGGACATGTAGTGCTATGTTTGAATATAACTTGTCCCCGTTCAGCTGATTGCTCCAACACATCTTTCCATTCGTCCAACGTCGCGATTTCTTTCCATTGCATGGATAAAGTCGCTCCTTTTCTTTGTCATAAATCAGATCGTTAGTACCGTTACATGGATTGGATCTTTTCATGTACCGCCTCATGCTCCAGGAACTTCTCGCAGTCGATTGCGGCCATACAACCGCTGCCTGCTGCCGTTATGGCTTGTCGATACTTGTGGTCCTGCACGTCCCCGCAGGCGAATACGCCGGGAATATTCGTTTCGGAACTTCCAGCAGTCACAACGATGTACCCAAGTTCGTCAATCTCCAGTTGGCCATTCAAAAAGCCGGTGTTCGGTGTATGGCCAATCGCTACGAAAATACCGTCAGTTTCGATGACTTCTTCAGCACCGGACGCATTATCTTTCACCTTTAGCCCGGTCACACCTTTGTTATCGGAGACGACCTCGAGCGGCGTCTTGTCCAAGCTCCATGTAATTTTACTATTGCTGCGGGCTCGATCCTGCATGATTTTCGAGGCGCGCAACTCGCTACGGCGATGTACAACTTGAACTTCTGAGGCGAAGCGCGTCAGGAAATTCGCTTCTTCTATGGCAGAGTCGCCGCCGCCGACAACGATGATTTTCTTGCCGCGGTAGAAGAAACCGTCGCATGTTGCACAGGTGCTTACACCGCGGCCGATGTTCTCCTTCTCGCGCGGAATACCAAGCAATCTGGCCGATGCCCCGGTGGAAATGATCAACGTCTCCGCACTCAGCTCTCCGATGCCTTCCACCTTCAGCTTAAACGGTCTTTGCGACAAATCGAGTTCGTTTACCCAACCTGTGCGAAACTCGGCGCCGAAGCGTTCCGCCTGCTTGCGCATGTTGTCCATCAGTTCCGGACCCATGATCCCATCTGGAAATCCTGGAAAATTAGAAAAATCCGAAATGAGGGAATGCCATTATGGAGCAAAACAAAAAATCCTTCGGTATCTGCCGAAGGATTGGATCTTTTACTATTCCTTGAATGGGTTACTCCTGTTTGGATATCGCCCCAAAATATTCGACAACGACCTCACGGAATTCCAGAGCAGCCCGCGAGATGTACCGACTTTTGTGCCGTAATAAAGCAATCTCCCGTACCAATTCGTGTTCCTCTATTTGGAGATAGTGGATATGTTCCCGTGAATTCATTGCCGTGCTTGGTATGAAGGCAATGCCAATTCCGGCTTCCACTAGAGCGCTTAGCCTGGCAGGCTCATTTCCCTCATACACATAGTTCGGTGCAAATCCAACCGATTTACATACGGAATCTACTAAATCGCGAGTACTGTAGCCTCTCTTTACTCCGACGAACCATTCATCCTTAAGTTCTGTCAAGGTTACGCTGCTTCGGTCTGCCAGCCGATGCCCCTTTGGAACAGCTACAAGGATGGGGTCGATAAACACGATTTGACATTCAATGTCATCCCCTTGTATGGGAGGTGAGGACAAGCAGAAATCGACCTCTCCTCTATGAAGAAGCGTAACCATTTCCTGCGTGGTCAGCATCTGTACATGAAATTGAATATGGGGATGCTTTTTCCGAAACTCTCGAAGGATATTTGGCAACGTGCTTGCGTTGGTCACCGCCAATTCAATTATGCCATGTTCCGGGCTGGACAAATCGCTAATCTCTTGCTTCCCCTGTTCCAATTCAAACAAAGCCCTTTCCGCACGGCGAAGGAATCTGCTTCCGAACTCATTCAATCGCAGCTTCCTCCCAGTTCGATCGAATAGAGGAACCCCTAAATCCTCTTCCAGGCGCCCAATCGTTTTGCTTAGTGATGATTGCGTAACATGCAGACTTCGTGCAGCTTCGGTTACATGTTCCAATCGAGCTACCGCGAGAAAGTATTGCAGTTGTAGTAGTTCCATTTCATTCCCTCGATTCATTCCTTCAAGTCAATGAAATCATAACATAAAATGCGTTGGAATAAATAATCGATTTCAAGTAGGATGACATCAATACACTTAGAGGGGTGACCAAAAATGAATGCTCGCAGCAGGTGGTTGATGATTTCCGTTGGCCTTGGGATACTATTGAACCCATTAAATTCTTCCATGGTTTCAGTTGCTATTCCAAGACTGCAAAATGTGTTCCAACTTGACTTTACAGTAGTTTCCTGGATTATTTTTTCTTTCTATATTGCAAGTGCTATCGCTCAACCTGTCATGGGAAAAGCCAGCGATTTATTCGGTCGCAGGAAGATATTTCTTACCGGGCTTGTTGTAGCCTTCGTTGCATCCTTATTAGCTCCACTATCACCAAGTTTTGGGTGGCTCATCGTGTTCCGTATTGTGCAATCCATTGGAACAAGCATGATGGTTGCAGTTGGAATGGCCATTGTGCGAATTCATATTACGGAGAAACAAGCGACCGCATTGTCTGTTTTGTCCATATTTCTATCCGGAGCGGCAGCAATTGGTCCCTTTATTGGCGGGGTCATCATTCACTGGAGGGGCTGGTCTGCTATCTTTTTCGTCAATATTCCGTTCGTGGTGGTGAGCTTTCTATTATCTTGGAGGCATATTCCTAAGGACGAACCGTCAACATCCGCCCAACGGGGCATGTCTCTTCGAAAATGGTTTGATTTGATTGATGCGTCAGGGATCCTGCTATTCACTGTGGGTCTGGTTGCCCTGCTCACCTCCTTACTTTCATCAAAATCATCTGGGCAAATCTCATTAAGTAACGTTATTGTCGGGCTGATAGGCCTCGTTTCACTGGGGGCTTTTGTACGACATGAGTTAAAAGCGAAGTCTCCCTTTATTCCTTTGCGCACATTCGCCAAATATCCTGCGATGACTTGGGTTAATGTCGAATTCATGCTCGTTAACGTACTTTTTTACTCGCTCTTTTTCGGGCTTCCGTCCTACTTGCAAATGGTACGCCATGTCAGCGAGTTCCAAACAGGGATTCTCATGCTAAGCTTAGGCTTATGCTCGCTAGTTACTTCACCAATAGCAGGACGATGGATCGATAAATCAGGACCCAGGCCGGCATTGCTGGTGTCCGCAATTCTGATGACATTAGGGTCGGTGTGGCTCGTGACATTGAATCAAAATTCACCGGTAATCAGTGTATGTTTGGCTTTGGCTGCATTCGGTGTTAGCAACGGGTTGAACAATGTCGGTATGCAGGCGGCCTTGTTCAAAAGTTCTCCAAAAGAAATTATAGGTGTAGCATCCGGATTATTTAATACATCAAGATACCTGGGAACCATTCTCTCTTCATTGCTGATTGGCATCATAATGGGAAATAAGTTCAGCTTCGAGGGATTTCAAGTGCTTGGGATTATCCTCACGGTCATTGCATTGTCTTTGGTATTCACGAATCGGCGACGCCGGGAGTCAGGGAAATTGGATGAGTCCGTAGGTTCAGTGTCATGATAACTGTCAACATTAAGGATTGCTCCTCGTGGGATCAAGCCTGGCAAGAAACGCATAAGCAACATGGGGATCAAGACATCTCCATGTGGGACTCCCGTGCTCCATCCTTTGCCGGGAATGCCCTCGGAAATGCGGGTAAAAGACGGACAGAGCAAGTCATTGGGTGGCTGGATCAGCTCGGCGTACGTTTTGAGGGCGCCACGGTACTGGACATCGGTTCCGTTCCGGGAGCTTTTGCCGTTCCCTTTGCCTTGCGTTCCGCTCAAGTGACGGCTGTTGAATTGGTTACTTCAACTTTAGGCGGATATTAATCTGGCTATGCCCTCTTAAATAAAGCCTCTACTCCCAAAGCAAGCGCTCCGCTCAAGCCTGCATTATTTCCTAAGCCTGGAGCCACGATGTAGTTATTAATATCGTCTCCTAAAAACGTAGTGCCGATGTAACCGTTCAAGTTCCTTTGAACATGAGAACGAATCAATGGAAATAACTGCTGTTGGTGCATAACACCTCCACCTAAAATGACTATTTTCGGTGACAGCATTAATATCGTCGAACTTACAGATTGTGCAATATAATAGGCTTCTAAATCCCACGCTGGATGATCAGCCGGCATCATATTTCCTTTCAAAAGCCACCGCTTCTCAATAGCCGGCCCCGCTGCCAGCCCCTCAAAGCAATCCCCATGATACGTACATATTCCCTCGAAATGGTCTTCCTTATGACGTCTGACCAAAACATGACCGCCTTCGGGATGTACAAGTCCATGAACCAGGCGTCCCTCCATGTATATGCCTACCCCGATTCCGGTACCAATCGTATAATATACACAGCTATCAAGCCATTTCGCAGCACCCCATTTCGCTTCCCCAAAAGCTGCAGCATTTACATCCGTGTCCCATCCGAAAGGTACATTGAAAACTTGTTTCAATGTACCTAGAAAATTAAAATTGGCCCATCCTGGCTTAGGCGTTGTGGTAACATAGCCATAGAAGGGGCTGTTTGGATCAACATTAATCGGTCCAAATGATCCTATTCCAATTGCTCCCACATTTTTATCCGCAAAATAGTTTATCACTTTCTTTAAAGTCTGTTCAGGATGTTCTGTTGGAAAACTAATTTGATCCTCGACGGTTCCAGATTCATTACCGATACCACAAACGAATTTAGTCCCTCCAGCTTCAATGGCTCCAATACGCAGCATCTTAATCTACCTCCTTTTTGTGCATGTGATTGTTCCTACGATATTCATCCGGTGTCACACCAAATCGACTTTTAAACACTCTATAGAAATACTTGTCGTCCTTAAAGCCGACTTTGGCGGCAATTTCGTAAACTTTCATGTTGCTGTTTTGTAGCAGTTCGATCCCTTTCTTAATCCTCACGTCGGTCAAATATTTACTGAATGTCATGCCCAAATGATTTTTGAATATCAGACTCAAATAATTGGGGCTAAAAAACAAATGATTAGAAACCCTATCGAGCGACAAGTCCTCCATATAGTTCATTTCCAAATAATGGATACAAGTTGCAATAACGGTTTCGTGCTTTTTGGAACGGCTCTTTTGGATGATGTCCATAAACTGCAGAAGCGTATCCAGAAATCTACTTTTACATATCGCATAATCGCTGCTGGCAGACAGCCGGGTTTCGGCCTCAAGCAGGATATCTTTATAGTCCTGATCCGTCACAAAGTCTTTAATCGCTGAAGCTACGCCAGATACCATACGAATTACTGCTTTATTCCATTGATCGGGATAAGGCAGTCCGTTTTCTAGGATACGCTCAAACCAATCATCGACATGTTTAACGATCTGCTCGCTCTTTGTTTTACGGATGGATTCCTTGAACAGCTCTTCTTCTTTCAAATAATCATAATGCATGGTGCGAATAAGGCCGCTAATTTCCGAGTACTGGATCACATCCTGTGTATGCAAAAAATAGCGAAAAGAAGCCGCTGTCAGCGCTTCTTTGCAAGAATGTCTCGCTTCCTGGAACAGATTGCTTCGTTCCTCTCCAATTCCGATCGTCAAAGGCATCCCAAATTGCTCGAACGTTTGTGCAGTGAACTCTTTCAGCAGCTTCGTCAGCGTTCCAATTTCTTCGGTAAAGGATCGAACCATGGTCAACACCGTGATTAACATGCTCTTATCCTCGCCGGAGTAGAACGAGACGGAAGGACCGATGCTGCTGCTCCGGCCTTCTATCCCGCTTAACATATCGCTTTTCATGCGATCCACACTGTAGAGCGATTCCATCAGCAGACTTTCATCGTTCAGTTTGGCTACAATCACTATCCCCTTGCTCTCAAGGGAAAATTGCTGACGAATCTCATTACATTTGGACTCGGCTATTCCTCCAGTTACCCAGTCAGAGAGAAGACGCTCATAATAGACGGATAAGGTCCTGTTCAACTGCTGCTTGATTTCTTCGTTTTCGAGCTGATTTGTTTTTTCTTTTCGAATGCTGCTCTCTACTTTCTCCAGTATTTGAGCTATGCTTTCCTCTTTCACGGGCTTCACTAAATAATCAAAGGCCCCCAGTTGAATCGCCTTTTGCGCATATTCAAAATACCGGTATCCGCTGAGTATAATCACCTTGATCTCATGAGATGACGCATTCATCTCCTCAATCAGCTCTAAACCATCCAAAATAGGCATCTTAATATCCGTGAACACAATATCTATGTCATCACGCTGGATGACCCCTAATGCTTCTTGACCGTTTTTGGCTTCCAGCACTTTACAGTTAGGTCTGGCTTCCCTGATCATTTTGGCCAATACTCTTCGCTGTATGGCCTCATCATCCACTACCAGTATGTTTTGCATGCAAGCCTCCTAAAAATGTGAGACTTTGATCTCCGATCAAAGATCCCTATATCTCCCCACAAAGTGACACTGTGACTCTTCGAAGCTTAGTCCGCTATCTGAGCATTGCTCGATCGGCGTTTAAACTTACCGCTAAGTGCGGTCATACATCATGAATTGCTTCGATAAGAGTTTATACATTACTTTGCGGGGACCCCGTTATATGTCCAAATGCTCTTCAGCGGAGTTATGTTCAGCGAGATCAGTTTAACAGTTCCATGAAGTGCATAGATTTCCAGACCTTGCTCTTCTTCTCCGGGAAATATTAAATCGGTAATAACAGCTTCCCCTTCGCCTGCAAAAACTTCGATCGATGACGTATCTACCCAAATCTGCAGTTTGAGGCGCCCATCCGACGTTTCCGCCTTGACCGCATGTCTGCCTGAGAAATCCGCATGAAAGGAAACCTCGCCGGAACGAGATCGATCTACAAAGATCTCTTGCTTCTCCATTTCATAGCCTACCACAGTTTCGGAAAAATCAGATGTGCGTACTTTGAGTCCAAATTCCGCAGCAGTCTGTAATTCAAACTCGGCCTCTATCACAAAGTATGGAAGATCAAGTTTGGACAGCAGGTTTTGACCGGGCTCAACGATCGTTTCATTCCATTTATATGTGCCTAATTTCAAATGGTTTAATTCATGAACAGGCTGCTGTACAAGAATGATTTGATCCTTACGGCTTATTAAAGCTAATGATCTTGGCATTGTCATTGCGCTTCGCCAGCTTTCCGTTGGCGTCACCTGCGCATATTTCCAGTTGCTCATCCATCCAATGTAGATGCGTCGGCCATCCTTAGCCGGGATGTCCGACCAACTGACTCCCGCGTAATTATCTCTCCCGCCATCGAGCCATTGAACCGTTTCTGGAGAGGCATCGTTCTTAAACGCTGTACCGTCAAAATCTCCGATGAAGTACTGCGTTCTGGATCCTTCGCGATGTTCCGGGGAATTGCCGATAGAGACCAGCATGACCCATTTCGTTCTGGCAGGATCACCGTCTATCGCAAGCTCGAATAAATCAGGACATTCCCAAACACCGACATGGGCCCCCTCCCCATCTCCGAACTGACTGGCAAAGGACCAGTCCTTCAAATTCGCTGAATGATAGATACTTACCGTTTGACCGGAGGCTAGTATCATGACCCATTGATTTGTCTGTGTGTGCCAGAACACCTTAGGATCGCGGAAATCCGGAAATCTGGAATCGGTCAGCACCGGGTTGCCGCTGTATTTGGTCCAAGTTCTGCCGGAATCGCTGCTATAAGCCAAACTTTGGCGCTCTCTTGGGAGATCGCTATCCGGGTCTTGATCATGATGCGTGAAAATAGCAACCAATCCGACTTCTCCGTTAAAAAAACCGGTCGTATCCTGCCAATCCACGACGGCACTTCCAGAAAATATTTGCCCATGCTCATCAGGCTCCAAAGTGATCGGAGCATGCTCCCAGTGCACAAGGTCCTTGCTAATAGCATGGCCCCAATGCATCGGTCCCCATGTTGTTCCATGAGGATGATATTGATAAAACAAGTGGTATTCACCATGAAAGTATACGAGTCCGTTCGGATCGTTCATCCAGTTTTGCTGAGGAGAGAAATGAAATTGCGGTCTGTAAAGTTCGTTTGTCATACGCTTACCTCAATTCGCTTAGAATGATGCCCTGTCCAATAACCCAAGCCAGACTACCCTTTGATCCCGGTGCTGGTGATGCCCTGTACATAGTACTTTTGCAGAAGCAGAAAGATCACGACGATTGGCAAGGTGGTGAACGTAAGCGTCGCCATGATTTGCCCGTAGAATATAGGAGGAAGTGTAAAGAACGTTTGAATACCGAGCTGAATATTCCTCAATGATTCTCCTGTGGTTACCAGTATAGGCCACATGAAATCCCCCCAATGGGAGATAAAGTCCAGAATGAAAACAGTCGCAAATACGGGTCCTGAGAGGGGAATGACAATTTTCAGAAACGTCTTCAGCGGAGATGAGCCGTCCATCGCTGCCGATTCCAGAAGTTCGTTCGGAATATCCATAAAAAATTGACGAAACATGAAAATGCTGAAACAGTTCGCGATAAATGGAACGATAAGCGCTAACCAAGTGTTCACCCAACTCAAGCCGTTAACGACAAAGTATAGCGGCATCACAATACTTTCAAACGGTACGATCATCAGCGCTATAATGACGGTAAGGATAACACTTTTTCCTTTAAAATTGAGCTTAGCCAGCGCATATCCGCAGAGAGAGTTAACCCCCAAGCCGCTTATGCCGATAACCGAGACGTAGAACAAGCTGTTAAATAAGTATTTCATCATGGGGATCCGGTTGAAAGCTTTTATATAATTATCAAATGTTATATTCGTAGGAAGTAAAGACTTGATCGAGCCTAGATCCGCGAAAATTTGATTTTCCGGTTTGAGTGATGAAACGACCATCCATAACAATGGGATAATAAAGAGCACCGACATGATAATATTGGACGCATAGATGAATATTTTAATCTTACGATCAGCCATGAGCTCATCTCCTTCCGGAAATTATCTATCTCTAAAAAACTTCTTCATAGAAAAGGAAATCACGACTACAATCAGGAAGAAAATAACGGATACGGCGGATGCATAACCTGCATTCCTGAATTGGAATCCTTGCTGGTAAATGAGCAGTGCGAGTGTTCTTGTGGAATTCTCCGGTCCGCCATTCGTCATCACATAAGGTTGGGTGAATAACTTCACCGCTTGAATCGTAGTTATCGTCAGAACGAATACGATCACATTGTACAAGCTTGGAATCGTAATATATTTGAGCTGTTGGAACTTATTGGCGCCGTCCATAGCCGAGGCTTCGTACAAATCTTTCGGAATACTTTGAAGACCCGCCAGAAAAATCATCATTTGATATCCCGCGGCTTGCCATACGGACATGAAGATGATGGAATTCATCGCCTGATCTGCACTTCGCAAAAAGGGCTGCTTCGGTATGCCAAACAGATGTAAAGCGGAATTGATCAATCCCTCATTCGGGTTATAAAGGGAAATCCACAAAATTGCGATAACCGTCATGGATGTAATGACCGGGCTAAAGTAAGCAATCCGAAAGACATTTCTCAGCTTAAGCTGATTGTTGACTAACAAGGCCAGCAGCAGCGCTACAGCCGATTGGACGGGAACGACTACGACTGTGAAATACATCGTATTATACAAGGATTTATAAAAAAGCTTATCCTTAAATAGGATCACATAATTGTCCAAGCCTGTAAATTTAATCTGATCAGGCCGCAGTAAATTGAATTTGGTGAATCCGAACACCACCGCCAGCAAAAAAGGCAGCAGCAGGAATACAATCAACAGGAGTACGGCTGGTATAATGAATGAATATCCCGTGATAGACTCTCTTCGCTTCTGAAGTCCGATTGATGTCACTTTAGACTTTGTGCTTGTATGGAATTTCGTACTAACGTTCTGCATGGATCAATCATCACTCCTCTCCAAGAACCTTCAATCTAATGTCAAACTTCTAAATGACCGCATGGAACGGCATCAGACCGATATCTGGTATGTCCTGATGCCGCTTCTGCGTTTTCATGAAAAGATTTAGTTGTTAAAGTTTCGTTTATATTCATCATCATAAGAAGTGGCTACATTATCCAAAGATTTCTTCACATCGGCTCCCATCATAATGTCCGTCAATGCTTCGGCGAACTTTTGCGTCAGCACCGGATAAGCAGGTGTTACAGGTCTTGCATGGGACACCGTGGTCACTTGTTCCTTAATCACTCGCAAAGGAAGATCGTTATACTCTGGGAGCGTGTCATAGGCCGACTTCCTGCTTGCCGGCATGCTGATCGCTTTGGCAAGCTGAGCGGAACTATCCTTGTTCGTCATCCATTTCACCACTTCTGCTGCTTCCTTCGGATGCTTGCTGTCCGTCGATACACCTATAGCCCAGCTGCCAGATGGAGAGGTCAAGCTGCCGTCAGCTTTCTTAGGGAAATAGGTGATGCCCCATTCCAGATCCGAATAGTTCTTGAAGCCTGGAATGTTCCACGGTCCGCCAAGCTTTGTCGCAGCTTTGCCTTCTTCGAACTCGGTTGGCTTCGGATCAATGTTAAACAATTTTTCTTTTGCAAGCTTTTGCAGGAAGCTTGCAGCTGCAACTCCCTTGTCGCTGTTAACCCAGCCCTGCGCTTTTGTGCCTTCTTTATTCACGATATCCGTTCCCGCCGAAATCCACATTTGCTCGAAAGCGTACGTCATCCACTCGCCTTTGTCATTGATCATATTCGTGCCAAACACATCTTTCTGTGCCGTCTTCTTCATCACGTCATACCACTGATCCCACGTCCAGGCATCCTTAATATTCGTTGGAGGTTCAATGCCGTACTGCTTCATAATTTTCTTATTGTAGAACAGAACAACAGATGACTCGGCTAGCCCAGCGGCATAAAATTTGTCTTTGTAGGTCCCCTGCTGAATGATGGAAGGAACGAAGTCGTTCAGATCATCCTTGGCATAATATTCATCCAGTGGGATGATAATTTGGGACGCTGCGTAGTTCGCAACATTCGGACCGTCCATAGAAACCACGTCCGGAAGCGTGTGAGAGGCTACAGCCGCATTGATTTTATCTTCATATGCAAATGAGTTTCCTCTTGTAATCGGTTCCATTTTCAACTTGATTTTCCCTTGATTAGCCTTATTGAACTCATCCACTCTTCTCACGTAGAAGTCGTCTTCCGGTCCGCTCGCTTGCGGTCTCCAATAGGAAATTTCCACTTCCTTTTGGGCAGCTTGGCCCTTTTCTCCGGTAGAGCCACTTGAGTTCGTTTGTCCACCTGTGGAACATCCGGCAAGTAGGGATAACGTGAGTAAACTAGTGACCATTAGTAACCCTTTTTTTCCTTCTTTCATTCAAACCCCTCCATGAACGTTATCTTGTTTACGCTTTCATCATATCGTGATACTTCAGCCGATCCTACTCTAAAAAACGTGAAAAGGTGGACTTTTGTACCGAAAACCCTTACATTTTTGATAATCACAATGAAAAATCCACCGCCGTAACGGTGGAATGTCCATTTTTCACCCTTCAAAAGGTAGATGGCAGGGGTAAAGTAATTGTTATTATGGTGCCTTTATTTCCTTGGGATTCAATTTCTACACCGTACTGGGAACCATAGATGAGCTTTACCCGCTTGTTCACATTGGCAATACCTATCGATTTACTCATGCTGACTGGGTCGTCTATTGTCGCTAGCACGCGCATAAGAGTGTCCGGCTCCATGCCTTTCCCGTTATCTTCAATAGTAAACACTCTGACCTTATCTTCGATTCGACCGCTTACCCGGATCCATCCGCCTGTTTCCCTATCTTCCAAAGCATGAATCAGCGCATTCTCCATGAAAGGCTGTAAGAAAAATTTGGGCACGGTGAACTGGTATAAGGCAGGATCGATATGATATTCGATATTAAACTTATCTTCAAACCTCTGCCTCATAATATAATCGTAATTTTGTAAATATTTCACATCTTCGCTGAAAGCCACTTCGCCTGATTTTTTAGCCGTATATTCCAGCATCTCCGATAGTTCCACGAGCATATTACTGATAACCGTCTGCTTATTTTCAATTGCCAAATAATTGATAATGTTGAGTGTGTTATAAAGAAAATGCGGGTTGAATTGAAAATTCAGAGCTTTCAATTCCGCCTCCATCTCCTTCAAATGCGTCTCGTAATTTTCCTCGATCAAGACTTGGATCTTATCGTTCATCTGATTAAATTTATGGATGATTTGGTTGACTTCGCTAGTACCGTAAGTTTCAATCCTCGTATTAAAATTCCCTTCTCCGATCTGTTTAATCCCCCACATCAGCTTCTTAAGAGGCATTGTAATTTTGCTTGAAAAAAAAGAGGCAAGAAAAATGGATAAACCAAGGACCAACACGGTGGAATAGAACGTATAGCTGAACATATTGGGCATCGTTTTCAATAGATTGTTATACGGAATAAATACCACGGACAACCAGCCTGTCGTAGCAATCACATCAAAGCAAACGACCATCTTTTCCCCGTCTACTTGCACAAATTCAGTACCACTCTTCTTCATGATGGCATCGTTGATCCATTCCTGGCTTACAGGCCGGGAACCGGAGCGATTGGAAGTTGAAACGACCTCATTGTCTTTCGTCAAAACGTAGTAATAAGAGTCCTTAACAACAAGGCTCTCCTTGAAAGCCCTGCTAATCATGGATTCCTGGAAATTAACGAGAAGAATCGGCCTTTCTGCATCTTTATCCATAGATCTCAACAAGTTATTTGAGACAAGCGATAAGTTAATCAGCCTGGTAGCTGTAAATACATACTGGTCCTTAGTACTGAATACTGCAGAAGAAGAGTAAAATTTTTCTAGTAAATTATAAGTCGGAATCCACAAAGTGCGATCTTTGGAATTCATACCAATCTGGTAAATATCAGAAGCGGAGAAGTCCTTTTTCGGGATCCAGAAATTAGGATTTCCTCCAAACGTGTAATCTTTCGTCGCCAAATTGACCGAGTACACATCCTCCGAGGTTGGAAAATATTTCTGTAGGACCCGCGTTATTTTTCTGTCGTTTTCATAATCCAGATATTTCTTTTGCAAATCAGTTGTGTTAAATAAATCGAATAAATCTTCATCCAGATGCATGTTGATAGCGCTCTGCTCAACACTCGCAAACTTCGCATCCAAGGACTGATTGCTGCTCCTCACTAACCCCAAATACGTTCCGCTTGCGTTCTTCAAAATGACTTCCGCACTCTTCACATAATATCCTACGCCCAGTACCGTCATCGAAACAACGATCAGTGCGATGTATGAAGCAGTTAGTCGTACTCTCAAACTTAGATTCGCATACAACACTCTAGCTGATTTCATTTCACGCACTCCTTGCTTCGTTATCTATCTTCCTATCTTGGACTATAGTCAAAAAAACTCCGTCCCGCAAGAGAGTTCGAGCCATTTCTTATGGGTCCAAATCTGAAATTCGCCGTTTCCGGCTCGCTGAACGTTGTGGTGTCGATCTGCGCCCGGAGAACCCGTCAATCAAATTTAATAAACAAAAAAGGCATTCACAGAATTGAGTGAACGCCTTTTTACTTCAAAACTTTATTGTCTACTTCAGAACTTTATTTGTGAAAGTAATTTACAATTAAAGTTCTGAAGTGGAGTTCCACGGTAAAAAAGCTGAAATACAAATAAATAATGGCTCAAAACAGAAATCAGTGCTTGACGGTATGAACTACGGTTGAAAATGGAAAAACATCTGCCAATCCAGTATTGTTGTAAGTCCTACCAAACAACAAAAGGAATAGACAGATGCAAATCCAGTATATCAGTGAAATGCTTAACATACCAGAGTTACAGATTCACCAGATTTTGCCGATGAATGCAGATGAAATACAGATTGAAGCGGTGCCTATGGCCTCAAAGCAATGCTGTCCGATTTGTCTATCAGATGAAGCCGTCACGCTTAAAGGGAGCAACGGTTTACGTACTGTCCGGCATCTGCCAGCATTTGAAAAAAAAGTAGTCCTTTT
>NZ_AUGY01000140.1 GCF_000422905.1 Paenibacillus alginolyticus DSM 5050 = NBRC 15375 | reverse complement strand
GCCCAAAACCATTTGACCAAATCCGTTCTTGTCTTTTCGAAAATCGTTCCGGTGATCACGGTTGTTTGGTGTTGGCAATTCGTACACTCGTAAAGAGGTAAATTACGAGTCTTAATTTCGTAAGCCTTCTGGTGCTGACATTTTGGACAGTGATATCCCTCAGGCCACTTCATCTTGAACAAATGCTGATGGCAAGCTTCCTCGGTTTGAAACTTCTTTTGAAATTGAATAAGATTCATCGATTCTTGCTTTGCCATAAAAATCACTCCCGAACATATGTTTGATTTCATTATACCAAACATTAGTTCGTATTTAAAGACATTCCTGAGCTAACTGGATAATCAAATTATTTTAATAGGAAGAGGTAGATTACTTTGAAGAATCAATTTAAATCTCGCAAAATGTTAGTGCCCGTTTTAGGACTAGCCCTTCTAGCTCCTAGTGTACTTCCGAATATGGCTCACGCAGCTAACGATGTCAAAGTGAAATCAGTTGAATTCGTAGGAATGGCTGCACCAACTACCCCGCAAGATATGGCGAAAATGTACTCTGGCGCTTCTGTTCAAGTTACATATACAGATGGTACGGTAAAATCATTCCCTTTAACTTATAAAACACTGTTTAAATCAGATGACTCTATTAATGGCACAGTAGCTGGTGTGTCTCTAGATAAGAATGGAAAACCGGTCATGGACACAAGTGTCCCTAACAGCCCAACTCCTTTTGTTTCCGATTCACCGGATTCCAACTCCTTATTTAAAGTAGATGGCGCTAAGGCGACGGCAAAAGGCGGGAATCCACTTTCTTTGATTACACACTATGAATATATTACATCAAATAATGCTGGAAAGTCAGCTTATGGTATGGTTCCCGCTTCTATGTCACTAACTACGATTGATCAAAATAAAACAACGGGTGAGCTCGCGGCTACAGATTTGAAAAAAGTGGATTTTAGTGGTGTAGACGGATTATGGATTCCGTGTAACGGTTCCTTAACACCGTGGAATACACACTTAAGTAGTGAAGAGTATGAAGCCGATGCACGTGCTTATGAAGCGGATCCTACACAAACTTTTGTGTCATCCTTCACTAAAGCCTACTACCAAGACGACAAAAAAGTTGGAAATCCTTATGCCAACGGTTATATTCCTGAAGTAACTGTCCTTGCAGATAACACAACAACGGTTGTTAAACATTATAGTATGGGTCGTTTCTCACATGAGCTTGGCCGTGTTGCACCTGATATGAAAACTGTCTTCTTCGGCGATGATGGCGGGAATACAATGTTGTTCCTTTATGTTGCGGACAAAGCGAAGGACCTGTCAGCCGGAACGCTTTATGCTGCCAAATGGATCCAAACAAGTGATGAGAATGGTGGATCCGCAAATATTCAATGGATTCCGCTCGGTCATGCAACAGATGCTGAAGTAAAAAGCTATGTAGATAAAGGCTTGAAATTTAGCGATATTTTCGAAACAGCGGACAAAGATACAGCAGGATTTACAAAAATCAAATCGTATCCAAGCGGTAAAGTGGAATGGCTGAAAGTGAAGCCGGGTATGGAGAAGGCAGCTGCTTTCCTTGAGTCTCGCCGTTATGGGGCAGTTGTCGGAGCGACAGCTGAATTCAACAAAATGGAAGGCGTTGCAGTAAACGCTAAGGATAATAAGGTTTATGTCGCCATGTCTTATGTTGAGAAATCCATGGAAAAAGATACGAAAGCTGCTGATCCTACAGACGATATCCAAGTCAAAAAAATCAAAGCAGGCGTAACTTATGAGTTGGATATGAAAGGCGGACAAATAGATCGCAGCAAGCAGCCAATCAACAGTGAATACGTTCCTTCTATGATGAAGGGGCTAATTGTTGGTCAAGACTTGGCAAAAGCCGATAGCAAAGGCAATACGGCCGCTGAGGATCTTGTTGCAAACCCTGATAACCTATCCTACTCCGATGAGCTAAGAACTTTGTTTATTGGCGAAGACAGCGGTATGCACTCGAATAACTTCACTTGGGCTTATAACGTAGATACGAAAAAGCTTTCTCGTATTCTTTCCATCCCAGCTGGTGGAGAAGCTACAGGACTGCAAATGGTAGATAACTTGAATGGCTTCAGCTACATCATGAGCAATATGCAGCATCCCGGAGATGAAATGATTTTGCCAGAACCGTTGAAAGGTCAAGTTGATGCAATTATTAACAAAACCTATGACAATAAGCATGCTGGCAGCGTTGGCTACATTAGTGGAATCCCGACTTCTGGTCAAATGATGGAGTGGATGTCTACTGATAAATCTCTATCTGCTCTCCGTGATATGGCTGAAGCTAACGGCGCAACGGTAAAATGGAATGAAACAGATCGAAGCGTTACAGTTACTAGAGGCAGTCATTCCCTGATCGTGAAAATTAACGATTCTTCGGCTATTGTTGATGGTCAAACCGTTCAATTGCCGTACGCATCTCGTATTGAGAACGAAAAAACGATGATGTCTACTTCTGTTCTGAACAGTTTCCTAAGTCGTTAATTTTATCAAATTCGAAGAGACCATTGCGGTGTACTTTGCACCCAATGGTCTCTTCATTTTATTAAGAAAGCTTTTCATTGCATAAAAATGAATCTCTTTGGGACAATAAAATTGGTTTACCTATACCGATTCAGGGAGGTTCAGACATGAGCGAGAACAACAAGCAGAAGCAGCAGGACGCCAACAATCTTCCTATTGTCAAAAACGAGGATGTTGAGTTCGCAGCAGAAGTAGCTGATGCCGATGATTTCGAAGCGGCTGAGAGAGCGCAGTCGGCGGATTACAGACAGGAAGAACAATAATGGCTGAGAAAGAAATTCTCGCTTATTTTCATTCACCGGAGCAAGCAGAAGGAGCAGCTTCCAAGCTGAAAGCACTGCGTGCTATTGATGTTCAAGTAGATCGATTCGGCAGATATGCAGGCAGTGGGTTGCAATCCGTGATGAATCCCTATGCAGGGGACTTCGGAAGCTTGGGTAAGTTAACTCAGGCTGCGGATGTGTCTACGCCGGATGAAGGCATTCTGATTGCAGCAGACCCGGCGGCAAGCGGTATGAGCGATGGCGGAGGCGGCGGTGTAACGGGAATTGACATTGTTTTGGCTGCCGTTATCGACGATGCCGTATATGAACAGGCTGTGCGTGTCATTCAAAGCGCTGGCGGAACGATGTAAGCTTAAAAAGCATCTGATCAAAGGTTAAGGCCTTATGATAAGATGCTTTTTTTATAAAGGAAAGTGCTTATTGTTTATTGCTTATTCATGATTTCAACAAGCTGGTCTGGATGGTCCGTAATAATGCTGGAGACACCGAGTGCAAGCATCTGCTTCATAATCGTCGGTTGATTCACCGTCCATACATAAACTTCCTTCTGGTATGTCTTGGCAAGCTTCATGAATGATTCAGTTACGAGCGGATAAGCCGCAGATATAACATCGTAATCAGAGCAATCCATGATTGTGTTCATGTTTTCTGATTTTTGCCCCACAATAAGACCAGTCTTGATCTTAGGATTGAGCTTTTTCACGGTAGCAAGCAGCTTAACATCAAACGATGTCACCGTGCATTCTTTCTCAAAGTCGTGTGCATGGATAAGGTTGGCTGTTTTTTCAGCAAGCAGCTTACCATGGCCGTTATTTTTCATTTCTATATTCAGCTTTATATGACCTTTGGCTATTCCTATGACTTCATCCAGCGTTGGCACGTTCTCATTCTGAAACTCTGGGCTGCGCCAGCCGCCAGCATTCGCTTCTTTTAGCTCTGATGAGGTAATTTCCCACATGTTCTTGTTAATTCCCGTCGTACGGAGGACATTATCATCGTGCATGACCATCAAGACCTCATCGGCCGTCTCTTGGACATCTAGCTCAGCAATACCTGCTCGATCGATGATAGCTTGACGAAAAGAACGGAGCGTATTTTCAGGGGTGACAGCGGAACTGCCGCGATGTGCCGTAACTTGGCTATAGTTTTCTGCAAGCAGTGGTGTAGTTGTGAATGGGGCTGCCAACTCAACGGATAGGAAAACAAACAAGAAAAAGAGTGTTTTGAACATGGGAAGACTCCGTTCTAAGGATTAATAATGTGGACTTGGATAATAAATGCTGTCTACTTTTTCAATTTATCATGAAGGTATTAGGAAGTTGTTAGGAAGTAGAATTAAATTAGAGCGCTTACAAGTTGTTCGCCATTTTACCCAAGAAGCGAAGTGTAGTACAATAAGCAATGTGAAAATAGCCCAAACAGCCGACTGAGGCTTGGTTTATTTGTAAGTGATAACCGACAGGAGGAGCAATACCGATGCTTTGGCAGGAATTAACTGTACATACGACAGAAGAAGCAATAGAAATGATTACGAACTTTGTTCATGAACTGGGCGCCGGGGGCGTTTCCATTGAAGAATCAGGGACCTTAAACAAAGAAAGAGATACCTCGTTTGGTCAATTGTACGAAACACCTTTTAACGATATCCCAGAAGGAAGAGCCGTCATTAAAGGTTACTTCTACCATGGCACTGATATGGAGCCCATCATGGCTAACTTGAAGGAATCTGTCGAGCAGCTCAAAGAGTTCGATATCGATACAGGAAATCCAACCTTTGAATTAATAGAAGTAGACGATGAGGATTGGGCGCATGCTTGGAAGCAATATTTTAAACCTATTCGCGTGTCTGACCGTTTGACGATTAAACCAACATGGGAAGAGTATACGGCTTCGCCTGATGAATTGATCTTGGAGCTTGATCCTGGGATGGCTTTCGGTACTGGCACGCATGCCACAACGTCTCTTTGTTTGAAAACACTTGAGAAGGTACTTAAGCCTGGTGACGACGTCATTGACGTGGGAACCGGTTCGGGTATTCTTTCGATTGCGGCTGCGAAGCTAGGTGCGAAGCATGTGTTAGCAGTTGACTTGGATCCGGTAGCTGTGACGAGTGCGCTTGATAATACAAGGCAGAATCAACTTGAAGATAAGATTACTGTCAAACTTAGTGACTTATTAGGAGTACTGAAAGAAAGCGAGACTGGAGGCGCTGCGCAGCTTGGTGTCACCATTCCTGTACAACTGGTTGTCGCGAATATTTTAGCTGAAGTCATTGTACTGTTCGTAGATGATGTGTATGAAGTCTTGCAGCAAGGTGGTTATTATATTACCTCGGGGATTATTACTAACAAAGAAGCTGATGTTGAAAAAGCACTAATTGCAGCCAAATTTACGATCGTAGAGAAAAACTATGATTCGAATTGGGTTGTGATTGTAGCTAGAAAGCTGTAGGTGTCCATATATGGGAGGATTATTGTTTTATGACTGGAGTACATTACCTTTTGTTATTCTAGTCCTCGTTCTTTCTTTTACTATTCATGAATTTGCACATGCGTATAGCGCCTATAAATTAGGAGATTCTACGGCTTATCAGTTCGGCAGAGTTTCCTTAAATCCGATGGTTCATCTAGATTTGTTCGGTACGATTATGCTGTTGATTGCTGGCTTTGGTTGGGCGAAGCCTGTACCTGTGAACCGAGGTAATTTCAAAAGCCCACGCTTGATGGGGATTATTGTAACCGCGGCGGGGCCGCTGAGTAACTTGATCTTGGCATTTATCACATTATTTGTTATAGCTTTATTTCAAAAGTATGGCTGGTTAGAAGGCATGACTGTGGGAAGTGCTGCAGCTACACAAGAATTTCTGAGTAAGATGTTAAGTATTAATTTAACCTTGTTTCTGTTCAACTTAATTCCGATTCCGCCACTAGATGGTTATCGAATTATTCAGGATCTCGTAGATCTGAGATACACGGAATCATTGCAAAAGTTTGAACAATGGGCATCGGTCATTTTCCTATTAGTTGTATTTGTAAGACCGTTACGTCAAGTGACTTTAGATCCCTACTTAAGCTTGGGCGGAGACATCGTCCGTATTTTATCAAAGCCGATTGTTTGGATCTTGGGGATGTAAGGATTCCAAATTCAACCCGTTGTAGATTTCCATGACCAAAAAAGGTATGATGGTGAGTGGAAGTTTCACTTCAATATCGAGATGAACGAAGATAGAGAGGCTTAGACTATGCAGCGTTATTTTCTCCCGCCTGAGCAGTTTCACGAAGCTACACACACAGTCACCATAGAGGGAGACGACGCGCATCACCTGATTCGAGTCATGCGAGCAGATATTGGAGATCAGATTATTTGCAGCAATGGCGTAGATCGTGAAGTGCTCGCTCGTATTTCCGAGCTGGATAAGGGGCAGGCGACCGCGGAAATCGTGGAAGAGCTGCCTATGGATGCTGAAGCGGCTGTTCAGGTGTGGATTGCACAGAGCTTGCCCAAAGGCGATAAGATGGAACTTATTATTCAAAAAGGGACCGAGATCGGGGCAGCCCGGTTTCTTCCTTTTTTATCAGAACGCACGATTGTGCAGTACGATGCAAAGAAAGAAGCAAAGCGCACCGAACGTTGGCAGAAAATTGCCAAGGAAGCGGCGGAGCAAGCTCACCGAAACCGTGTGCCGCAAGTCGATTCCGTTTATTCTTGGAAGCAGTTGCTGCAGCGTGCAAAGGAAGCGGATGTTGCTTGGATTTGCTATGAGAAGGAAGATGGTCAGCAATTAAAACCTGCTATTCAGGAAGCGCAAGCTGCTGGTAAACTAGGGCCAGGAAAACAAGTGTTGATTGCGGTAGGCCCTGAAGGTGGATTTACGGAACAGGAAATTAAGCAGGCTGAAGAGGCTGGCTTCGCTTCCGTGTCGCTGGGTGCACGCATATTACGCACGGAGACTGCCGCAATGGTAGGTCTTACGTGTCTTTTCTATGAAACCGGAGAGATGGGAGGATAAGCGTTATGGCAACGGTAGCGTTTCATACATTAGGTTGTAAAGTTAATTTCTATGATACAGAGGCCATTTGGCAGTTATTCAAAAATGAGGGTTATGAGCAGGTAGATTTCGAGAATACGGCAGATGTGTATGTCATTAATACATGTACGGTTACGAATACAGGAGATAAGAAGAGCCGCCAAATGATTCGCCGTGCGATTCGTCGTAATCCAGAAGCGATTGTAGCTGTAACTGGTTGTTATGCGCAGACGTCGCCCGCAGAAATTATGGCAATTCCAGGCGTAGATATGGTGATTGGGACGCAGGATCGGGAGAAGATCATTCCGCTTGTGAAACAATTTGAGCAAGATCGTCAGCCGATCAATGCTGTGCGCAACATTATGAAAACACGTCAGTTCGAAGAACTTGATGTGCCAGATTTTGCCGATCGGACAAGAGCTTTTCTTAAAATCCAAGAAGGCTGCAATAACTTCTGCACCTTCTGCATTATTCCATGGTCGCGCGGTTTGATGCGCAGTCGTGAACCGCAAAGCGTTATAGCGCAAGCTGAGCAGCTTGTTGCTGCGGGTTATCAAGAAATCGTACTAACGGGTATTCACACCGGTGGTTATGGTGAAGATATTGAAGATTACAGCTTGGCGAAGCTGCTTTGGGATCTGGACAAAGTCGAAGGCTTGAAACGGATTCGTATCTCCTCGATTGAAGCCAGCCAAATTACAGATGAAGTTATTGAAGTTCTGAAGTCTTCGGACAAAATGTGCCGTCATCTGCATATCCCGCTGCAAGCTGGCGATGATCAAGTTCTCGCACGGATGCGCAGAAAATATACAACAGCGGAATTCGCTCGCAAGATCGAACGTCTTCATGAAATCATGCCGGATGTCGCGATTACGACGGATGTTATTGTTGGTTTTCCAGGTGAAACCGAGGAAATGTTCCGTGAGGGCTACAAGTTTATGGAGCAAATGAAGTTCTCCGAAATGCACGTGTTCCCTTACTCCAAACGGACAGGAACTCCTGCTGCGCGGATGGAAGATCAAGTGGATGAGGAAATCAAAAATGCCCGCGTACATGAGCTCATCGATCTTTCCGAGAAAATGCAGCTTGCTTATGCACAAAAATTTGTGGGTGAAGTCCTAGAAGTCATTCCGGAGCGTACTTATAAAGGTGCTCCTGACAGCGGATTGTACGTGGGTTACTCCGATAATTATGTGCAGCTAGTGTTCCAAGGCTCAGAAGACATGATCGGTCAAGTTTGCCGTGTCAAGGTAACGGAAGCCGGCGTTAATGAAAGCAAAGGACAGTTGGTTCGTGTTTTGGAAACGGCTAATGTTGTGAATTTGTAATGAAATTCTCTTAAGGCTATAAAACCTGCCTCTAATCATAGTCGCTCATCTTGAATGACTACGCTAGAGGTTTTCTCATTCAAGGGTTTAAATATGGAAAATTACAAAAATAAAAAGATGAGGTGCATCAAATGACTACATTGACCGGGAAAGAAATTGCTAAATACATTGACCACACGCTATTAAAACCAGATGCGAGCACGGCTGCAATTCACAAATTGTGTGAGGAAGCTGCAAAGCACCAGTTTTTTAGTGTTTGTGTAAATTCTCAGTTTGTTGGAACGGCAAGTAAAGCACTAGAAGGAACAGGCGTAAAAGTTGCTGCAGTTGTTGGCTTCCCGCTTGGCGCTAGCTTGAGCGAAGTGAAAGCTTTTGAAGCTGCAAAGGCTGTTGAGAATGGTGCCGCTGAAATTGATACCGTGCTGCCGATCGGATTATTGCTTGAAGGGCAGTATGATGCTGTTCGTTCTGACATTAAACAAGTTGTGGACGCTGTAAAAGGCAGAGCGATTGTTAAAGTAATTATGGAAACAGGTTTCTTAAATGATGAGCAAAAAGCAGCAGCTTGCCGACTTTCCGAAGAAGCAGGCGCTCATTTCGTTAAAACATCTACTGGCTTTGGTCCAGGCGGGGCTACGGTGGAAGACGTTCGTTTAATGCGCCAAAACGTATCCGATACGATTGGTGTGAAAGCATCGGGTGGCGTTAGAGACTTGCCAACTGCGATTGCTATGATTGAAGCAGGCGCAACCAGATTAGGGACAAGCTCAGGTGTTGCTATTGTGAGCGGAACTCAAGACGCTTCCACATATTAAAATAGCAAAAAGGCAAGGCGAGTAAGGAACATACGATATTGAATATCGTCTGGGAACGGGCAATTTGCTCGGAAGGATTATTCGCAAGAAGGGCTGAAAGGCTAACGAGCTCATGGATGAAGGGATAGAATAGGACCGCGCCTCCGATATTGAGGAGGATATGCGACCAGGCGACGTATCGCCCGGCGCGGGAACTGCTCATTCCGGCGATGAGTGCGGTCACACAGGTGCCAACATTGGCACCGATTGTGATCGCTACGCCAAGCTCGACAGGAATGCCCCCGACAGCTGCGAGGCCCATCGCCATCGCAATGACAGCAGCGCTGCTGTGTACTAGCGCGGTGACCGCGGCGCCTGCGATGACGCCCCACAGCAGACTGTGCTGCGCCTGGAGCACGAACCAGGCGAACAGGCCTCGGGACTGCAAGGCTGGCCCGATGGTTTGCATGATCTCGATGCCGAGCAGCACGAGAGAGAAGCCGCTGACCGCAAGCGAGCCGTAGCGGACGCTGCGCAGCCAGCTGTGCCCGCCGATGTTGGCGGGCGAGATGGTTGTCGCCGCGAGTGGTCGCGCGGCGGCAGCAGCGGGGGCCCTGCCCTGCGGCAGCGGCCCGGCGAGCCAGCTCGCCAGCCAGACGGCGGCGCTCGCGAGCAGCATCGGCACGCCGATGCCTCCGAGGCTGAGTCCGATCAGCTCGGTGGTGAGGCACGTGCCGATGTTCGTCCCGAGAATGACGCCTAGCGTTCTCGGGAAGCTTAGCACGCCAGCGCCTACAAGGCCGATGGCGATTACGGTTATGGCGGTGCTGCTTTGGAGCGCCGCCGTAAGTACAGTGCCCGTGGCGAGGCCGCGTACCGGCGTGCGGGTAAACCGCTCCAGCCACAGCTGGAGGCGGGGGCCTGCCCACCTCTGAAGCGCGGTTTCCATCAGCTTCATACCAAACAGAAATAGAGCTAAGCCTGTTAATACAGGCACTACTATGGTATTTATCATTGCAGCAGATCTCCTTTGCGAGCTTGCTAATCATTTTTCAACCAATATATGTGACCGTACAGACAAGCATGACAAGCAAGCTGATGAGAGTGAACGGTTTCACACAAAGGACGGCTAAAAGCATAATGGCAGCAGTATTTTTACTTAAGAAACGCAAACCTCGTTTAGAGCAAGGACACCCATGGGTATACAAAAGTGAAATCGAGCGTGTAGATGGTGAAATCGAACCAGGACAACTAGTTCCTGTTCAAACGCATCTCGGTCAATACCTAGCAACGGGTTATTATAACGAGGCTTCCCAAATTACAGTCCGGATCGTATCCTATAAACCGCTTGAAGCGATGACAATGGAATTCTTCGTCGAGCGGTTTACGCGCTGCTTGCAACATCGCTATCGCTTTGTGAAAGATGCGCAATCTTATCGCTTGGTTTATGGTGAAGCTGATTTTTTGCCGGGGCTCATTGTAGATAAATTTGAGGATACGCTAGTTGTTCAGATTCTCACGATGGGAATGGATCGTTGTAGAGAACAAATTGTTGCTGCATTGGTTCAGGTTGTGAAGCCAAAGGGCATATTTGAACGCAGTGATGTTTCGATTCGTGAGCTGGAGGGTTTGAAACAGACCAAGGGCTTACTGTATGGCGAGTGCCCCAAGCATGTTGATATTTTGGAAAATGGCCTGCGCATCCGCGTTGACATTGAAGAAGGTCAGAAAACCGGTTATTTCTTTGACCAAAGAGAGAATCGCGCAGCCATTGCTCCGCTTATGACAGGATGGGGCCATCGCAGCGGCATTGAACTGAAAGAGGTTGAGGAGGATGGCGTGAGCCAGACACGCCCAGTAAATGCGAATGGTAAAGTCGTATCCTTCCCCTATTGGGATGGCGCGTCGGTACTGGAATGTTTCTCCCACACAGGTAGCTTCACGTTAAACGCATGTAAATTCGGTGCGAAAAAAGTAACCTGCCTTGATATTTCGGAGCATGCGATTGAAAGTGCGCGGACGAACGTTGCTTTGAACGGTTTTGAAGAACGCGTAGAGTTTGTAGTCGCAGATGCTTTCGAATACTTGCGTACACAAGTCAAAGGCTTGGATGAGCGGAAGGTTCGCGCCAATGCGGGCAGCGGTAAAGCTAAAGTGGATACGTCGAAGCCAGTTGCAGAGGGTGGACGGACTTGGGATGTCGTCATTCTTGATCCTCCTGCATTCGCAAAAACGAAAAGCGCCGTTGAAGGCGCCTGCCGCGGATACAAGGATATCAATCTCCACGGCATGAAGCTTGTGAATGAGGGCGGCTACTTGGTAACAGCGAGTTGTTCCTATCACATGCACCCTGAGTTGTTCCTAGAAACTATTCACGCGGCTGCGACTGATGCAGGTAAAATTCTACGATTAATAGAGTTCCGTGAAGCAGGTATGGATCATCCTCGCATCCTTGGTGTAGATGAGGGACATTACTTGAAGTTTGCTATCTTTGAGGTACGGAGTAAATAGAACAACGAACAGATCGGAATTTGAAAAGCGAGGCTAATGAGCCTTGCTTTTTTATTTGCTCCTCCGAGGTATTGAAATTTTTTGCAATAGTGTGGGAATGGTGTTAAAACGCAGTGAGAGGTCAAAAATGCGCTTTCAGATGATCTAGTAAAGTAGCATGTTGCGTCCTGAGAAGGTCGAAAAGGCAGTCTCGGAAGCCCGAGTGGGGCGAAGATGGCGCGAGACGTCTGAAAAGAACCTCTCAGTTGCTGAGAGCAGGCAATTTAGTGTGTTGCGTCCTGAGAAGGCTGAAGAGGCAGTCTCGGAAGCTCGAGTGGGGCGAAGATGGCGCGAGACGTCTGAAAAGAACTTCTCAGCTGCTGAGAGCAGGCAATCAGTCGGATTTTTGATTTGAATAGTATGACAAAATTTAAGAGTTAATATTTAATTATCAGCAATCAAATTTGAAAAGGATGGAAAGAAGGTAAAACAAAAGAAACTTTGAATACATACATACCCAATGTAATTTATAATCTCCTCAGAGTAAGATCCCACTTCAAACAATGAATTGAAAAAGGAGCAAAACAACAAATGAATACTTTAAAGGAACCTCAAAAGATCTTAGGTCGGAACGTGATTAGTACCCTGGAAACTGTGGATATTCAGACTGGCGAAAGAAAGGCTTTGGCTCATTTCGACGATCTAATCGAAGCGCCTAACTGGACGGTTGACGGCAAGCGGCTCATTTATAACAGCTTAGGTCGTCTCTACTCCTTCGACATTGCCACGCTAGAAAGTACGATTATCGATACGGGGTATGCCACGCAATGTAACAATGACCATGTGCTGTCACCAGACAATACTCACATCGCGGTAAGTCACCATACACAAGAGGACGGTCATTCGCGCATTTATGTTTTGCCTTTAAATGGCGGCAATCCGGTCCTCATCACACCAATGGCACCCAGCTATCTGCATAGCTGGTCGCCAGACGGGAGCACATTAGCTTATTGTGCCGAGAGAAACGGCCAGTACGATATCTACACCATCCCGGTAAGTGGTGGCGTCGAAACGCAGTTGACGGATTCTCCCGGTCTTGATGACGGCCCCGAATACTCACCGGATGGAAAGCACATTTGGTTCAACTCCGTATGTTCTGGCCTTATGCAGGTATGGCGAATGAATGCCGACGGCAGTGAACAGACTCAAATGACATTTGATGAAAGCAACAGCTGGTTTCCGCATATTTCTCCTAATGGAGAGTCCGTAGCCTTTCTGTCCTACGGTAAGGATGATGTCGCCCCTGGAGACCATCCAGCGAATAAGCATGTAGAAATTCGACTGATGTCTAGCGCTGGTGGAGAATTTTGTACGCTGGTAAAGCTGTTCGGTGGTCAGGGTACAATTAACGTCAACTCTTGGTCGCCGGATAGCAGGCAGCTGGCATTTGTCAGCTATCAGCTAAAGGATATTGACTAATTTGTGAGCTGGGGTTCACTCGAATGAAACTATTTCCTCCAAAAGTTAACAGCTATCCGATTTTTTTGGGCACAGTAAAGGAATGGAATTAGACGTAATATCACGGGAGGTAGGTACTGAATGAGGAAAATTGCTGCGATTACTGGAGGAGGTCAAGGCATTGGACGTGCTATTGCCATGGCTTTCGCCCAAGAAGGATATGGTATTTCTATTGCGGATATCGATAGGGAAGCTGGCTTGGAAACCGTTGATCTCCTTCGCCCATACACCGACGATGCGATGTTCGTGGAGTTGGACGTGTCCAAGGAAGATGAAGTCCGTGATTGGATAGAACGAACAGCCACTGATCTTGATGGAATCGATGTGCTTGTAAATAATGCAGGTATTTTTCAAATTGCAGATGTATTAGAGCTCTCGGCAGAGCAGTTTCAACGTGTTCTTTCTGTCAATCTGAGCGGGGCTTTTCTCTGTTCGCAAGCAGCTGCTCGAATGATGAAGAAGAATGGTAGAGGAGGTTCTATCATTAACATGGCGTCTACTAGGGCTTTCATGTCAGAACCGAATACGGAGGCATATTCTGCTTCCAAAGGTGGAATTGCTGCATTAACGCACGCAATGGCCGTCAGTTTAGGGGGCTATGATATACGCGTAAACTCAATATCACCAGGGTGGATCGAGGTAAGAGAATGGCAGCTCTCTTCTCGGAAGGAACTTCCGGTCCATTCCGAAACGGATCGAAATCAACATCCGGTTGGCCGGGTCGGGAAACCGGAGGATATCGCGGCTGCTTGCCTATATTTATCCAGTGAAAAGGCTGGATTTATCACAGGTCAGAATTTAACGATTGATGGTGGGATGACCATTAAAATGATTTACGCAGAAGATTAGGTTATTGCGGAACGTAGAGGCCTGAGCGACCAACGGTAAAGTCGTGTAATTTAGCAGGTGGAACTCCTGCTTGGAAAGGCAAAAGCCATGCCACCAATAGCGAGTCTTGGGCTACCGCCAGTAATGTCGGGTGCTAAGCGTAGACAGTTAGGCAGTAGGCCTGAAAGTGATGGAGCCTCGAAATACGTAACAACGGGAAGGCCGACAGTCTAGGTATACTGGAAGGCAACACATGGTTAAGCGTGAAATTGGCGAGCGTAACCAAGCTTCCCCGGGGTCAGAGAGCCAGGCATGCTGAACAATGGTTACACGGGAACCTGGGAGACCCTGCGACTCTTTCATGAACAAGTACTTTTTAGGAAAGTACATGAGAGTATGGCAAACAACCGATCGAAAGGAAGAATGCCAAACGGTACGCAGGGAGTCGGATAGCTGCATAGTACCAAAGAAACCGATGTAATGTCGGCGGAGTGAAGGCGGCTACATGTTACCGATCTTGGTAGAGACACATTTACAGCACACAGAGGCGGAGGACAAATGGAAACGAAACTAGCAAGAATAGCAGAGGTTGCAAAAGCAAAACCCGAAGAACGGTTCACATCCTTAGCTCACCTGCTGAATAAGCAAATGCTTAGGGATAGTCACTTAAAACTACCAGCCGACAAAGCGACGGGAGTAGATAAAGTCACGAAGGTTGCGTATGAAGAACAGCTTG
>NZ_AUGY01000139.1 GCF_000422905.1 Paenibacillus alginolyticus DSM 5050 = NBRC 15375 | reverse complement strand
GCCTTAAGAAAGCGGAGCCGGCCAAATACGCCGAAAAACGTGCCCTTGCGCTTACAGCTCGTAAATTGGTGCGGTTGGTCGACTATCTGCTTCGAACCAACCGACTCTACGAACCCAAGGAGGTGATCCGACAACAGAAATGACATAACCTTACTCAACATTCCACCTATTATTTTGGAAATTAGAAAATATTTCCATATAACCAAAATAGGGTGGGTTTAGTTTCGTGCGGCCTTTTTTAGGCTCACCCCCTAAAAAAGTTACGGTTCTTCAAGATTTTTTCCAATTAAGGTCTTGACATAGTACCGCTGCTCTAAAGTTCATTTGGGGCCCCCGCAAAGTATTCGGAATATGCTCCAGAGCTTGGCGTCACTTCGTGGGATAATATAGGGATCTTTGAGTGCAGCTCAAAGTCTCTCTGCTCAGGGACCTTTGGGCGTAGCTCAAAGTCTCTCTACTCATTCGTTTTTCCTTTAACGCGCCGCCAAATGTTCAGCAATCGGCCCCAATGCCAGCGCCGGGAAGAACGTTAGAGCACCAATAACTAGAATAATCATGATTAAAATCCCCATAAATAAAGGTGTATTCGTGCGCAGTGTGCCAGTCGTAACAGGAACTACACGCTTAGTAGCAAGTGAACCCGCAATGGCCAGCATCGCGATGATTGAAATGAAACGGCCAAACAGCATGACCATACCGATACCCAAGTTATAGAAGTTCGTATTTGCAGTCAAACCGCCAAAGGCAGATCCGTTATTAGCAGCACCTGATGTGAAAGCATACAGCACTTCCGACAATCCGTGCATCCCTTGATTAGCAATCGAAGTAACGGATTCAGGCCGTATAAGTGCCCAAGCCGTCGGCGCCAAAATGATGAGCGGATGAATCAGAATAGCAATTGCCGCCAACTTTACTTCTTTGCCCTCAATTTTTTTACCTAAAAACTCAGGCGTACGACCCACCATCAGTCCGCAGATGAAAACCGATAAAATGAGGTAAAGCAAGCCGTTTAACAAGCCAACCCCTTTACCGCCGAACACATTGTTCAGCATCATTTCCGCAAAAGGGGCGATGCTTCCGAGTGGAGTAAGCGACTCATGCATATTGTTAACGGAACCTGTTGTTGCAGCCGTAGTTACAGCAGTAAAGAGAGCAGATTCAGCAATCCCGAAACGGACTTCCTTCCCTTCCATGTTACCATGTACACCCATCGCATCAACCGCCGTTATACCGCGATACTCGGCGTAAAAAACCGTTGACAACATCACGATAAAAATGATCCCCATAGCAGCAAAGATCGTCCAACCTTGCTTTTTGTTCTTAATCATTAGTCCAAATGCGTACACCAGAGATGTAGGCAGCAGCATCATACAAATAATATGGATCAAGTTAGATACCGGAGTCGGATTTTCAAAAGGATGCGCGGCGTTCGTACCGAACCACCCGCCACCATTCGTACCGATATGCTTAATTGACTCAAGAGAAGCTACTAGCCCGCGAGTAATCGTTTGCTGCGCTCCCTCAATAGTTGTAGCCTGCACGGCTCCCAGCAATGTTTGCGGAATACCTTGAAAAACTAAGATTAAAGCTACAATGAAGCTAAGCGGTAGAAACACCCTTATAATCGCCCTAGTTATATCCACGTAGAAGTTACCGAGATTATCTTGACGTCCAATTAAACCGCGAATAAATGCAACCGCCACAGCAAATCCAGTTGCTGCCGATGTAAACATCGGGAACGTAATTGCCACCATTTGTGAGAAATAGGACAATGTATTTTCACCGCTGTATGCTTGCCAGTTCGTATTCGTAATAAAGGAAACAGCTGTATTAAAAGCTAAAGCTGGAGGCATATTACCTATACCGTCTGGATTGAGAGGCAAATATTTCTGAAGTCGAAATACCGCATAAATCAAGAGCAGCATGACCAAATTGACTAATAACACGGCTCCTAAATACTTTTTCCAGCCCATCGCTTCCTCTTCTTTTACACCCATCAAGCGATAGGATACTCGCTCAAAAGGACCAAATACGCGATCAAGGCGACTCTTCTCATTGCCGAACACTTTAACCAAATAACTTCCCACAGGCTTCACCAAAAGCATAATAATACCCAGTGTGATGATTACCTGTAACAATCCCATACCCATAGTAGGTTCTCCCCTTGCTTACATAAGTTCATATTTCTACAATTAAAATTTCTCTGGTTTCACTAGAACAAAACCGAGATATACCATAATAGCAAATGCAATTAGTCCAATAACAATCATATGCTTGCCTCCTAAAAGGATTGGTCAATACCCTCGTTTCGTTACATGAGCTCACGCTTTTTCACAATATTTCACAAATCCCCAAAACACTAAAAATGATACTGCGATTAATAAAACCATCGTTATATCGTTGTACATAACACACCTCCTTGAAGTCAGACAGAAGCCTATCATTTATGAATTTTTAAAAGATGGCAGCAGAAACTTCGCATCACCTTTTTTAGAATAAATGACATAATCGGCGCCTAAGCCTTTGTAAATCAACCGGGGATTCACGCTTTGCGTAATGACATAAATGGGTCTAGAGGTTAGGCCACGACATATCTGGATATACCGGCAGCATAAGGGTAAGCTCTCTTCGAACAGAATAACGTTTCCGATTGGATAATCGGGAATGATGGATAGGCCCGGTTCCGACGTATTCACTTGGATAATTTGCTTCACACCCTGCCCCTCAAGTTTGAGTTTCACCATCTCGTTGTTGGTTAATGCAATAAAAGGTAAACCAACCAACTTTAACCTGTTTCATAAAGTCCTCGCCTGCCTTGGTCGGCGCAGCTATCAGCAAACAATCACTTTGCATGATCATCACCGCCCCCTTTCCTGACATATTGTAACGCCGAACCGTATAAAAAGGGGGTAAAGAATCTATAGCATCCGCATAAAAAAAGCATAAAAATTGATTTACTCAGAAAGAGATATACGCCCCAGAATGCTCAAATAAATAAGTGCGATCCGATAGGAAACTTAGTTCTTTTTTGCCCGCAGATGAGTGATTAAGCTTATCTGATAGATCCGTTAAAGCCGATTCAATTAAATGTGTTCTTACCTCTCCCCATGCCTCTTGTTTCTGATGAACATACTTTAAACCGTCCGTAAGCGTAAGCCCTTTGATTCGCTGAAAAACAGCAGCCCATTGAATGAAATCCCCCTTCAAGTTGCCGCTTGAAATCACGAATTCCCCGAAACCGGATGTTCCGAGATTTGTTGAAATCGTGAGTAAACCGCAATGACAGTCAGCACCATGTCCCGGCTGCAGTTTATCGGATAGTTCACAATCAAATCGAAAACATTCAATACGGGTAATCTTGCATTTCTTGGTAAGTTCGATACATTCATCTTTTTTTAAAAGAGTCAGGGGTTCTGGATACATGATAGATTCACTCTCCTCAAATTTTTGAACAACAAAAAGAAGCCTAGGAGCAGAGAATCTCTACTCTCGGGCTTCTTTGCAGCGTTAATAAACAGGCTGTGAAAGGCACGATAGAAAGCGGTTCTCTCCCAATACGCTTACGAGGTTAGCTGTCGGATTCGGGCTTGGAAGTGCCCTACCTTGGCAAGCTGCGCTTGCTTTGGATTCACCCCGAGAAACCGATGTTTACATACGTTCGGCTTCTGATTGGTTCCCCCGCTCCCCTTGCGGGGACTCAGCGTTTTGAAACTTGTGTGTGAAGTTGTTGAAAAGAATGCTACGCCTCTCAGCCATTATTGTAAAACGCTGTGGAGAGACGCTATTTCGTTTTTTTGAGCATATTCGGAAAATGAGAGCGTGTCCAATTGGAAAACTCATTTATTATCGGTAGAATTACTTCGCTTTTCTACCGATTTTGTTATTTTGTTGGTACTGGATGCAATTTGCCGGAAGCTCCAGCTGTACACAGCCGCGCAGCCTGCTTTACGTTTTTATTCTTTTTTTATACGCCGCTAGCGATTCTTTACCCCCTTTTTATACGGTTCAACGTTACAATGATGCCATATTCGTTCACTACCACTTAGATCCTAGGTCAAAATATAGGAGAACATGTATGTCTACATCTACCCATTATTATTTAGGGGTAGCACCCCAATTGTTAAATCCGCTTCTTTTAGATTACCAGTGGTTTGGTGTCTTATGGCTAGAAGAAAATAATCAACCAATTATCATTGGTTATTGGTTTTCCAAAGTAAAATCAGGAATCACCCAACAGGCCATCCATGCAGGATTTTCAAAATGGACTGAAATATCCGATCAACCCACCATTGTGACTATGTATCAATCCATAAGAAACAAACAACAAAAGCAGGACTGGGAGAATCGGACTCGATTATCCATCCGTACGATTTTCAAATCACCTTGGAAAGAAGCCTCTTCAGGGTTGTATATTTTAAAATCCCGGGATAAATACCCCCTGCATGCTTCAGCCGTGCACAAGAAAAAGTTCTTTATTTGGTTGGAGCACTCAGCGTTATGTGAAACCGAGGAAGAGCTTCAAGCGTTCATTAAACAGGTGAATGAAGAGCACCAAGACGAGCTTGTGCATAAAAAAACAGCCTTACTTATGAAGTAAGACCACCTACTTAAGCTTATTTTTTCAAATGATAAGGTACTGTCGTAATGATAAGGTCCCTTCTGTAAAGCAAAAAAGCTCGGATAAGCAAGCTGGATTGGTTATGGAGAATATGCTGCCAGCTTTTCTTAGGAATAAACTGCGGGATCAGGACGGTTACCCGAAAATTGGATTCAGCCGCCTTATTTTCGACCGTATCAATAAATTTCGTTAATGGTTGAACAATGCTCCGATATTGGGAATGTAACGTTACCAGCCTTATATCGGGTTGCCACGTATTCCATTTCTCCTCAAATTGTTTCTCGGCGTCTCTTTCGAAAGCCACATAAACGGCGATGATCTGATCTGATGAAAGGGATTTGGCATAATTCAAGGAGTTCTCAACCACATGCGTAATGCCTGCAACAGGCACAATCATCACATTTCCTTCAATCGGAATCGCCGGCTCGCAAGTTGTTATTCGTAATTGTTCGCCTACGGCCTCGTAGTGTTTCTTGATTTGATGAAAAATAAAAACAATCAGGGGCAAAAAGATGAGTACGGACCAGACCTGCCCAAACTTGGTAATAAAGAAAATCATCATGACCGTAAAGCTCATCAATGCTCCAACTAAATTAATCGTTAATTTAACCATCCAGCCTTTTGGTTTCTCGCGGATCCATTTCATCAGCATACCCGTCTGAGCTAAGGTAAATGGAATGAACACTCCGACAGCATACAGAGGGATTAAATGCTCTGTTTTCCCTTTGAAAAGGATAATTAACAAGATAGATGTTACCGCCAGGAAAATGATCCCGTTGGAATACCCTAGTCGATCTCCTCTAATCGTAAACATTCTTGCTATGTATTTATCCTTGGCCAGATTAACAGCCAGTAAGGGGAAAGCAGAATATCCCGTATTCGCCGCGAGCACAAGAATCATAGCTGTTGTACATTGGATGATGTAATACATGAAATTTCTGCCGAACGTTTCAGCAGCAATTTGGGAGACAACCGTTTCCTTTTCTTTGGGAGATATCCCATAGTAATACGCTAGATACACGACTCCCGCAAATAAAAGGGCAAGTAACAAGCCCATAGCCATCAATGTTTTGGAAGCATTTTTGGGAGCTGAATCTTCGAAGTTCGGAATGGCATTAGAGATAGCCTCAACCCCTGTTAAAGCAGAACTCCCTGATGAGAAGGCTCTTAGTAATAGAAACAAGGAAATACCTGCAACAGGCGTACCAATTGGAGCATGCAGATCCGCCGAGACATTCCCCGTTACGATATGGTATAACCCGACACCAATTAAGATAAACAAAGCCAGAACAAATAGATACACAGGATAAGCTAAAATAGAAGCCGACTCGGTTATACCCCTGAGATTTAAGATCGTAATGAATATAACCAGTACGATGGCAATAATTACAGTATAACGATGTAAGTGCGGAAAGGCAGAAGTAATGGCGTCCGTACCTGCCGAGATACTGACTGCCACTGTCAGTATGTAATCAACTAAAAGAGAGCCTCCTGCAAATAAACCCGCGTTCATCCAGAGATTTTCCTTCGAAACGACATAGGCTCCGCCTCCATGCGGATAGGCATATATGATTTGTTGATATGACAAGATAAGTGCTAATAGAAGAAACAGAACGCCTATTGCTATAGGGATTGTGTACCAAAAAGCAGCAGCACTTACGGTAATCAAAACTATAAGAATCTGCTCAGGTCCATAAGCAACGGATGATAAAGCGTCGGAAGAAAGGATAGCTAAAGCTTTCTTTTTATTAAGCTTCTGTTCCCCTAATTCGTTTGACTTTAATGGCTGACCGATTAAAAATCGTTTAATTACGGAAAACATGATTTACACCCGCCATCGTTTTTTAAGTTCATTTCATTTTACCCAATTGTGTGAAAGAAGAATCCTAGAATTTGGATATCGATAATCCGATTTGATTCCTAACGTATTGCATTATGTTGCATAAAACATACAATAGTAGTGAAAGGCATATTTGGGGAGGGATTACGAGGATGGCAAAAACATTTTTGAAAATTGCGGCGAATTATTTTACGGCAGGTGTGCTTCTAGGTATGACTATGGGAATCATTCAAGATTTTAGACTCGCTTCCGTACACGCTCATTTCAATTTGCTCGGATGGGTTTCTATGGCTTTATTCGGGGTCATCTATCACTTCTATCCACATGCAGCAGAAACACGCCTCGCTAAGACTCACTTCTGTGCACTTTCCCATCGGGACGCAAATAAGGTAATGTACCATTCTTGCGCATTTGAGCCAATTGATACGCCAGTTTATGGGATAGAGCTATCGGCATTGGCATCAGCCGTAATCTCGCCGGTTACAAGAATAAACCCCCGACCTACACAACATTCACAACCAACGCGTGCATACGGATCTATCTCAACTATAGCATCTAAAATACCATCAGAAATTTGGTCACAAAGTTTATCAGGATGACCTTCCGTCACAGATTCAGACGTAAAGAGATAGCTTCTTTTTTTAATAGTCGTACAAAATACCTCCCCGTTAACAATTTCCCCCTGAAAATAAGTTTTAACATTCTTCGCCGCACCCTGTTATCTGTCTTACACAGGATGTCATATCGTTGATTCCTTGAAATTTCCGTCTTTCCAGTACCAACTTTTGTCCGACCAAAAGTACTAGCTTTTCTCCCTTCGCCCGCAAACTTGGGTCATTTATACTTTCCAAATCTTCTACATGTGCGAGGCCAATAATCCTACGTATCATTTTTCAACCTGCATAACCTGCAGTATCCTCAAGGATTTGGAGCAAATATTGATCTAGGTAACCCGGGATTACTGCCATTCTTTCTTTTGATACTTTTTCCCATAAATCCCTAAATTCTTTTTCAAAGTAAGTCCATATTTGTTCGATCATCTTGAGAAGATACGCTTGGTATTTCGTTCGTTCCTGCCAATCCAAAGTATGTCCTTCATGGGAAGCAAGGCTGAGCAGAAGGTTTCCTATCACGGCCCCGATATCAAATCCGATAGATCCATAAAAGGCGAACTCCGGATCAA
Organism: Paenibacillus alginolyticus DSM 5050 = NBRC 15375; assembly: GCF_000422905.1. Classification (GTDB taxonomy): domain Bacteria; phylum Bacillota; class Bacilli; order Paenibacillales; family NBRC-103111; genus Paenibacillus_E; species Paenibacillus_E alginolyticus. Next base: position 7,160 of record NZ_AUGY01000139.1, on the reverse strand, counting down.
TCACTTTGGTATCTTCTTCTGTCACCATGATGCTGCCAGTATGAAGATCCCCATGGATAAGCGCCTGAGCATGCGTGAGGAAACCTTCCTTTAATTTTGCCACCTCAAGCTTCAATGGATCATTCTTCCATATTTCTTCCACCTTATCTGCTATCAATGCATTAAATTGATTGGTTTCGGAATCAAAATAGGGGTCGTAAAAATGAGATCTTCCGAGATTTTGCACCTGTCCGGATTCGAAAATTGGACCGCTTTTTTCTTTTTCTCTTGAGCAGGCAAAGCAAAATCGGACGTCAGAAACAAAGTTCGTGCCAAAAAAGTGCCTATATGCTGTGCAAAATGAGGATAGCGCTTCCGAGCAACCAATCCTTTGCGCATAATCAGGTAGTTCGACAGATCTTCCATCACGGTCAGCGCCAAAATAGGATCATAATGATAGATTTTAGGTACTAAACCTGGATAAATTTCATGTTGAAGGATCAACGCATGACTTTCAATTCGTGCCCGCTCGAGGGTTAATGGCCAGGATTCCCCGACCACCCGTGCATAGGGAAGCGCCTGCTTCAAAATAATGCTTTTTCCTGAAGATTTGTCTGAAATCTGAAAAACGAGATTCAATTTTCCATCCCCGAAAACAACCTACATTTTTAGGTGAATTATAGAGAGTTTCATAGTAAGGGAGGGGGGGATTACTTGAACTGTATTGGATCTGTATGCCGAAAGATAAACAGAAAAAAAACCCTTACAGAGTAAGGGTTTCCTGCTTTAAAACTGGGATGCGGTCGGAGGGATTTGAACCCTCACGCCTTGTGAGCGCCACCCCCTCAAGATGGTGTGTCTGCCGTTCCACCACGACCGCGAGGTATTGAAGTAAAAATGACCCGTAGGGGACTCGAACCCCTGTTACCTCCGTGAAAGGGAGGTGTCTTAACCACTTGACCAACGGGCCACGCATGTCTGTAAGCTTTTGCAGCCCATTTTGACGACATTTGTAATTATAATTGATTCTGTCTTAGTTGACAAGCACAAAATCTGGAATGCTCAGGGACAAATATGGTATGCTGAGACCAATTCAAAATACTCGAGGTGCTTGTCGTTCATGTTAATTTATGAATCTACCCATGGAACAGTCTATGAGGAAAAGGTACGCGTTCCCGGTCCGAATGAAGTAGCTTGGGTGAGAATGGAGAACCCCTCTCCTGACGATGTCAAACATGTTTTAGGCGACTTATACAAATGCCACCCTCTCCTCGTTGAGGATGCGATTAAGCTGAACCAACGACCGAAGATGGATACCTATAAGAATCATATTTTTATGACCTTCTTCGCGGTATCCGATCAGCTTGAACCACAGGAAATAGGGATCGTGATCGGAGCAAATTTTGTGATAACCGTGTATAAGGACAAGCTCCCCTTCATAGATCAGCTTTACCATACCTGCCAAGAGGTCGAAGAACGATTAAGTCATCCGGGAGCCATTCTTCATGCGATACTCGATCGTTGTGTCGATGATTATTCCGTCGTTGCGGATCATTTTGATGATCGCCTGAATAGCATGGAACAGGCCGTGTATCGCAACCCTAGGATTCGCATTGCGCAGGATATTTTCCAACTTAAACGGAGTATGCATCAGCTGCGCCGCGTCATCGTGGAGGAACGAATTACCCTTTCCGCTATCGCGCACCACTCCTTCCCCTACACACGTGAAGAAGATGATGTCTATTTCCTGGATATCATAGACCACATCTCACGAGTCGTGGATTCTTTGGACATTTTCCGGGAATCGCTAACCGGTCTTCTCGAGCTCCAAATGAGTATGAAGTCTGATCGGATGAATGAAATTATGAAGACATTAACGATCTTTAGCACGATCTTTCTTCCACTGACTTTCGTCGTCGGACTGTACGGCATGAATTTCAAAAATATTCCCGAGCTTCACTGGGATTATGGATATCTATATGTCTGGATCCTTATGATCCTCTTAAGCTGTGTGATGTGGTATTACTTTAAACGGAAACATTGGTTTTAAAGAAAAAAAGGCGCGCCACCGTGAACCAATCACAGGGAGTGCCTTTTTACTTTTAGCAGTTACTTCATTTTAAAGTAAGCAACAGATTCATTTAATGTATTTACAACGGATCTAAGCTGTTCGGAGGCTGCAGCAATATTTTGCATCATCGCTAACTGCTCCTCTGTTGCAGCAGCAACTCCTTGTGATTTGTTCAAAATATGCGTTGAACTCGTTGCCGATTGATCCATTGTCGCAGAAATCTCCTCGGAGCTTGCCGACATTTGCTGGGTGATCGCTGAAGTCTCATGAATTTGAGTCACAATATGTGTCACCGATTGCATGATGGTATGGAAGCTCTGATTCACTTCCTGCATCATGCTCGACCCCGCGCTAGCTTCCTGCTTGGTTGCATTCATGGAATTAGAAACACTGGCGATCTCCACTCTCGTCTCATGAATCAACTGATTAATTCCCTCTGCTGACTCGATAGATTGCGATGCAAGCTTACGAATTTCATTCGCGACAACGTTAAACCCTTTGCCATGCTCACCCGCTCTAGCTGCCTCGATGGAAGCATTCAGTGACAACAGATTCGTTTGATTCGCAAACGTAGTAATGCTCGATGCAATAAGACCAATCTCCTCCGATTTACGTGTTAAGGATTGCACGGTTTGTGAGAGCTGCTCGACCGATGTCAACATGTTCACAATTTGCTGCTGCAGTTTTCCAAGCAAGTCATTGCCAAGTTCGGCATGGCGAGAAGTTAGGGAGGAGTGCTCTGCCATAACGCCTGAATTTTCAGCCACCCTTTGAATCCCAATCGTCATTTCTTCAATCGCTCTACTTGTTTCTACACTGCTTCTAGCCTGCATCTCGACGTCCTGTGTCATTTCTTGAATACTGGTAGCGACATGCTCAGAGGCCGTGGCCGATTCCTTGGAACTGTCCGAAAGCTCGACAGAAGCGTCGTGCACGAACTGCGTATTGTGAGCGATCGTACCGATCAAACCTTTGATTTTCGAAACCATTATATCTACCGATTCCGTGATTTGGCCTAGTTCGCACTTGGTATAATTGACTTGAGGCTCATGACGAAGATCTCCTGCCGCTACTTGGCTGGTAACTTTCACGATGTTTTTGACCGTTTTCATGATTTGACTAATTACCATCCATCCTGCTGTCGTGAGCAAAATGACTATAATAGCGACGGATATGTAGATCGTTTTTGCTGTTTTATCATGCTGAGCCTTGATATCTTCAATACTTATTTCCCATAGGCATCCAAAATTTCACCGATTTGATTCATGCCCTCGCGGCCTTTTTCAAAAGTTGCTATTAATTTAGCGTCATTAATAATCCCTTTTCCTGTACTTGAGGACTGAACAACGGCATTCGCTTCTTTCACCCATTGGTCAAAATACATATGAAAGCCAGCTATGTTCTGTTCAATGGTCATTTTCGTCTCTGTGTGCGCTGTTTGTAACAACTGTTTAGCATTCATAATATCAGCCGCTTGTCCAACCCTTGTATTCGTTTGATCGATATTGTCTTTCAAAGCTTTAAGCTGCTTCGTCTTCTCTTCCGCAGTCAACGTCCCCGAAACCAGCAGCTGGTAAGCTGTCAACGCCTGATACATATCACGATCGGCATTCAAAATAAGCGAAGTGCTTTTATTCGTGGTTTCATAAAGGGATGAAGCCAATACCTCCATATTGGACTTACTTTGCTGCAGTAAGAACACACTTGTGCCCAGATACAGCATGGAAGGAACTAATAGTAATAAAAGGAGTCGTACACGTATAGATAACAATTTTGCCACAAAATCTGCCCCCGTCATTGATCTATTTTTGATCAACTATAACGGAAATTCGTGTGATAGATGTTAGAAAACTGTTAAAAATGAATGTAATTAACTAACCAAGGATAAACGACTCCATCGTCCTTCAGGGACGAGCGCGTTTGTCAAGACTGATGACGCGAAGTGTAATAAAAATTATACTTTCTTATCTACAAAAAAAGCCCAACGGCATGAATGCCATTGAGCTTAATTCCACCTAAATCGATACGGAGAGAGAGGGATTCGAACCCTCGCACCGCTTACGCAGTCTAACCCCTTAGCAGAGGGTCCCCTTATAGCCACTTGGGTATCTCTCCAAAGATATGGCTCCCCGAACAGGACTCGAACCTGTGACAACTCGATTAACAGTCGAGTGCTCTACCAACTGAGCTATCAGGGAATGAACAAGTATTATTTTATTATGAAGGCGCTGGTAAGTCAAGTGTATACGATTTCAATTTCCCCTTACATTTTCCACATGCATATTTCCGTACATCCATTTTGCGCTTGCGGTAGTATTCCGTTTTGCAATTGACGCATTCCAACCTGTATTTATAAGACTGTTTCTGGGAAGCCCGCGGCAGCGAACGACAGAACCGGGTACCTCCGACTTGCGCCAGCAAGGTCTTGAAATCATTGTCGCGATGCTGGTAGCCACGCTTTAATATATGCAAATGATAATGGCAAAGTTCGTGCTTAATGATCTTCTCAATCTCATCTCGTCCAAATGTTTCCCACTGCATCCAACTGATTTCGATATCATGGGATTTGGTAAAATAGCGCCCGCCCGTCGACCTTAACCTCCGGTTAAACCGCGCCTGATGTACAAAAGGCCTCCCAAACGAATCCATAGAGATCTGCTCGATCCATTGCTGCAGCTCCCGATCCTCCATCCCCATTCGCTCCTTTGACAAGTTCTCACTTGAATTTGTACCGTATGTACGGCTATACTGTCAAGTAGAAAAGAAGATCGAAAGCTTTCTAATAGAAAGGATTTGAACAACCCTTATGCCGCAAATGCGATATGTCATTCTTAAGTTCGAACAACAAGTAGAATTCGTTGAAATGCCTTCTTCCTACTCTTATCAATTGACAGCTCTGAATCAAAGATTGCACAAAGAATTAGAGAAATTGACCGCTGACCATGTCCCTCAGCTTCCACGTGTTATTGCAGAATGCGACGACTTGGAATTGGTTGGCACAGCGCACACCCTCATTCAAGGGTTAGATTACATCAATCGATTGGAAAAGACTTTCTCTGGCATCCAGGAAAAATCTTATCCGCTTATTTCCTTATTGACTGAAATTCGCGCACTTCAAGCCCAGCTGGAACAGTGGTATGAGGAAGAATTTGAGGGTTAATCTTAGAGAGATTTAAAACACAAAGCAAAGAGTAAGGCAAAAGCAAAGAGTAGGACAAAGCAAAAAAGTAACGCAAATCAAAAGGACCTGCACCCATCGAAGCAATCCCTCATATGCTATTATTACATGGCGAAGAAGGGGATGGGCATATGCCGCAATGGCTCTGTAATCAATTAATGCGGGCCTTCCAGAACAAAAACCGCAGACAAATCCGATTGCTGAATGATAGCTGGTACTTTTACCGCACCCGCCGCTCACAAGAGGAGTGGCCTGACACCCAATCGACGGACGGACCGGGCAAGCGTAAATTCTGATAAAAGAGCTAGTACTTGCGAAGCGGGTGCTGGCTTTTTTGCAATGTTGAATGACATAGTGAAACCAGAGTAAAGTACTATTTGCTGAGAAAAGTGGGTACAGACCAAACTTACTACTTGCTGAGAAAAGTGAATTTAAACCAGAGCGACTTACTACTTGCAGAGAAAAGTAAACGTTTGTTAAAAAAAGGTTGCATATTTGAAATGTGCCCTCTATACTGTAAATAAATGTAATAGACTATCGGAGTGAAGCACACTCGATCTTGCAGAATTTCTGCAGTTCGGGTGTGCTTTTTTTCGTACATAAAAAAAAGGGGGAGTTGATTATTATGCCACGTAAAACAAAAGGTTGGCTAAGAAAAATGCGTGAACTTGGGTTAGGACATCAAGGGTTTGGTGGTTGGATGAGTGGTTCTGAATTGATGGTTCAGCGGGGGAATTTTAGAGCAGTTCAAGAGCGGCAGGGCAGAAACATTGCTGTTCTTGAGCAATTAGGATTAGTGAGAGGTAGGAATAGTGCTGTTCATGAGCAAGCAAGATTTGCGCACGACAAGAAGGCTGTTCATGAGCAACAAGGATTTGTGCAAAGCAAGAAGGCTGTTCATGAGCAACAAGGATTTGTGCAAAGCAAGAAGGCTGTTCATGAGCAACAAGGATTTGTGCAAAGCAAGATGAGTGTAGTTCAGAAAAATAATGTCTATCCGTTGTTGCCGAGAAAGGCTGCTGCTAAAATACCCGCTCTCTCACCTATCGCCATCCTAGAAGCTGACAAGTGGGTGTTACGGAAGCAACTAATCATCCAAATAGCCAAGCGTCGCAGCGGCAAAGTACGACTACAGGAAGTTGCTGCCGAATGCAATGTAAATATTCGTATTGCTGCGGACTGGTTGAAACGCCTTTCCCTGGAAGGAATGATCTCACTTGTCGCTGGTGAGCGGAATGTAAGGGTTTACTCTTTGAAGGATGTGGGGCGAGTTCATAAATAAACTCTTTAACCTCCCATGCTGGGGAGTATTGATGATACTTGTTGGAGAGGATGATGTCGGGTAAGTGATGGAGATGAGTAACTTAAGGAAGGATGATGTGGAGATTCGCTGATGGGCGGTAACGCCTCTTGGATGGGCGTACGAGTAACTTAAGGAAGGATGATGTGGAGATTCGCTGATGGGCGGTAACGCCTTTTGGATGGGCGTAGGAGTAACTTAAGGAAGGATGATGTGGAGATTCGCTGAGGGCGGTAACGCCTTTTGGATGGACGTAGGAGTAACTTAAGGAAGGATGATGTGGAGATTCGCTGATGGTGAACACGCTTCTTGGATGGGCGTACGAGTAACTTAAGGAAGGATGATGTGGAGATTCGCTGATGGCGGTAACGCCTATTCGATGGGCGTGCGAGTAACTCTAAGACTCGCCCCCCCTCGTTCTCAAATAAGAGTCCCTAAAGACTGTTATTTGAGCAATTTCGATCAAAAATATTGAAATAGAAGTCTCTAAGAGTAAGTTTCACAATTCAAAACCCACGCCAGATAAGGGTTTCTGGCGGATGCAAAAAGGAGAACCTCCCCATCTAATCGAAAGTGTAAGTACCACCAAACACTAGAAGAGAAGGGAGTTCTCCTAATGTATTTGATTCGGC
>NZ_AUGY01000138.1 GCF_000422905.1 Paenibacillus alginolyticus DSM 5050 = NBRC 15375 | reverse complement strand
AGGTAGAATTTTCACAGTCCCCTCGATCAAGTGGATCCGCTACTTGAACAAAATACCTGCCTTTTCACTACCACGACAAGGCTTCACGGTAAAGGAGGTGGCGCAGCGCTTGGAGGTATCTACTCATGTTGTCTATTATTGGCTTGATCATGGGATATTGCAGGGTCAGAAGATAGGACCGGGATTTCCTTGGGATATCCCGCTAGACGAGCAAAAAGAGATTGCACTACGACAACGTATTCAGGATTCTGGGCATCTTGAACCAGTCAAATTGCTGAAATAGGGTTACTATGCTATAAAGTCCAAAACCAAATTGGGAGGCGTGCAGTATGAACTTACCTTCGGAATTCCTAAAGAACAAGTTTTTCCCATCCGATTTAGGTATATCTTTCCGCTTCACAGGGGAAGGCTTGTATGTCCCGTCCGCCAACTGCTGTCTGATTTCTTCGATAACGGTTTCTTCTCCGTATTCTTGAACGATGGACTCAATCGTATGTCCATCTACACCAGCACTACCTCGATTCTTCTTCACCCGCATCCATGCTTCCCGCAGGACGTCTTTCCGGAATATTTTATCGTACAGAGCATGAAATTTGCGCTTAGGGTTGGCCTTAGCCGCAAGCTAGAGGGTATTTTGGAGTCGTCGAGCGTTTTCAGCCGTCTGTTCGGCATTCACTTGCTCTTACCTCCTCAAATTCCCATGAACGAAGTGGGGTATTGCCCTTCGGCACCCTTTCCTCCCCGGGTCCACCGGATCCACAGTAGTATGACCCCATCCGACCCCCTTCCCGCAGTTCGCCACTTCACCTTTAGGGCTTATAGGTCTACCGTTTACGAAAAAACTACGTTCGGTGGAGGGTCTCCCTAGTTCCAGATACAACTTTCTCTACATGCCGTTCCCCATACACCGGAGGGTTCTTCCGCGCTGCGGTAGTTCCAAGATCTTCGCTCGTTCTATGGCCTTCGCTAGGGCAGACGTGGCTCGACTCCCTCTTTTCCCTTTCGGGTTCAGTTTCACGATGCGGTAAGATTCACTTCATTACGGCCTGCAGATTTGCTTCATCACGATATTTCGTGACTTTTCACAGGGCTTCAGCCGTTGGATTTCGCCAATGTCTGCCTGCTAGCTACGAGGCGGATTGGTCCTTACCCCGACTGAACTTGCATCAGTTAGTTGTACCTAGCTTGGTTAGGCGCGCTCTGCCCGTTACTTGAATGAACACAAAGAGAAGCTCCAGCGGTATGCTTAATTCGAACATTATTCTCATGCAATTTTTGGAACAGTACATAATTGTGAGTTGTAACATGTAATGTCGGTGATTGGAAGATGAAATGTCACTCGATTGGAACATAATTGACGTTGGCCCGAGCCTTGTTGCTACGGGCTTTTTTCTATTATTTTAGTATTACTGATGATTAAATTTGATTGTAAATATAATGGGTATATTACTTAAGTGATACGATCTAAAATTGTAACATGAAATGACATTTTTCAGAGAGTAGTTTTGGTTATTATAATTGTTTTCAATATTCCTTAGTGAAGAAAACTTATATTAATAATGAGATGAAACGGTGAGTTGTTACAAATTTAATATCCTTCTTTCTGAGGGCCCATTTTATCTAGCGCTATAGATACAATTTCATGTAGTCAAATGGATAAAAATACCATACAATTGAAGTATATAAGAAATAAAATATATAAGAATTATAGACATTCAATTGCAGTTTTGTTAAGGTACGCAATTAAACGAAGTGGGTTCAGTTCAATAATTAAAAAACAAAGATTAATTTAGAAAAAATTGTAATATAGAAATCGACAGTAGGGGCATATTTTAAATAACTCTATTATTTTTGGGGGATGGTCAAAATTAGTACTTTTACAAAGAGTAAAAAAATTTTTTTCTCCGTAGAAATTAAAAAGGATCCCCAATTTGAGATTCACTTTATTAGGCTTGAAAAATTCTCCCAGGAGTTTACTCAATACATTTCTGAGCATTTCGTTTCAATTTGCCAAGGTAAAGATAGCGAAAGTTCACTCGTAACTGTAAAAAAACGTGTAAAGGAAAGAACCAGGGCTCCCGCCCTGGCTCAATCCTAAGAACACCTGCTGTACCCGCAGTTGATGCAATTCTTACACCCTTCGCTGTTCACCAGCGAAGCGGATCCACACGACGGGCACAGGTCCTTCGGCGCAGCGCTAGCCGCGCTGCCGCTATGACCCGTGTGCCCCACTTCTACTACAGGTGCTGGCGCTGGTGCATCCAGCACTTCACTCGTCGCGGTCACATAGTTCCGCGCGTCGTCTTGCTCGTTCATCACTTCGTCGTGCTGCTCGAGCGCTTTGGCAACCGCGTCTGCGATGGACTCGACGCGGTTGTTGCCGAAGCCAATGGCGCCGGAACCGCCAATGCCTTTCAAGTGCTTCACGAGCAGCTTCACTTTATCGCCGTGATCGCCATAACGCAGGAACAAGGAGCACACGCGACCGAGTGCTTCGGACATCGCGAATACGTCGGACCCAGCTTTCCCTACGTTGAGGAAGATTTCACTCGGCGTTCCGTTCATATCATTAATCGTGATATACGCCATCCCGAACGGTGTATTCACTTTATAGGTTGCACCCCGTAGAATTTGCGGACGGCGCTTGTATTGTTTATCGAATACTTGCTCCGTTTTCGAATCGACATTTACGGATAGTTTGCCCGATAGATTAGTAAAGCTCTCTTCTTCTTTCACAGCTTCCGCGGCAAAAGCCACTGGAGCTGCTTCTGCTTTCTTCTCTTCCTTTTTCTCCGCGGTTGTACTCAATACTTGCACATCACGGCTGCCATCACGGTAGATGGTTACACCCTTACAACCTAGATCGAAAGCCAATTCATACAAGCGTTTCGTTTCATCCACGGTGAAATCCGCCGGACAATTCGCTGTTTTGGAGATCGAGCTGTCTACCCATGTTTGAATCGCCGCTTGAGCACGGATATGATCTTCCGCAGTCAATGTCATGGAGGTTACGAAGTAGTCCGGCAGCTCTTGACCTGGATTTGCATCTTTCCACTCCTGTGCGATCGGCACATATTGTTTATCAAAGCCAAGACGACTTTGACGGAAATATTCAAAAGCAAAGTAAGGCTCAATGCCCGTCGATGTTCCCACCATTGTACCCGTACTTCCAGTAGGTGCTTGGGTAATCACTGTTACATTGCGCATACCATTTTGCTTAATCGCTTCGCCAACTTCTGGGAATACTTTCGTCATGTTTTTCATAAAGCCGCTCTCAAGGAACTTATCTTCGATAAACTCTTTGAAAGACCCTTTTTCACCGGCAATTTCAGCCGATGCCAGATAAGCTTCTCTTGCCATAAAGCCATAGATTTTGTCCAAAAATACAAGAGATTCCGGACTTCCATATCGTATTTCCAATTTAATCATCAGTTCAGCAAGGCCCATAGTACCTAAACCTACGCGGCGCTCACCTTGTTGATTCGTACGGTTTTCTTCGAAATGATAAGGCGTCTTGTCAATAACATTATCGAGAAAACGAGTCGAATAACGAACCACTTTGGCCAAATCTGCCCAATCAACATCATGATTCTCTGCGTCATAGAACTTAGATAGATTAATAGCAGATAAGTTGCAAACGCCCCAAGCTGGAAGCCCCTGCTCCCCGCATGGATTCGTACAAATAATCGGATTGAAGTACCAGCTGTTAGACATTTGATTGTAGTATTCCAAGAATACGACACCCGGCTCAGCTGATTTCCAAGCAGATTCAATGATTGAATGCCAAACATCACGTGCCCGTACGGTACGATAAGGCTTGACGGCTTTGCCTAGTTTTTTCCAAGCATCTAAGTTGCCATCCCATTTATCATTGTATTCAGGATCTGTTGTATCCGGGAAAACAAGCTCCCACTCGAGATCTTCCTTAACGGCTTTCATAAATCCATTGCTTACACAAACGGATAAATTGGCATTCGTAATTTGGCCCATCGTTGATTTCACTGTGATGAAATCCTCTAAATCAGGGTGCCAGTCGTTAATCATGAGCATAAGTGCTCCGCGACGGCTGCCCCCTTGTTCAATTAAGCCAGTTGTATAGCTAAACAGACCTCCCCAAGAAACAGCTCCGCTGGATGATCCGTTAACACCTTTCACAACAGATCGGCGTGGACGAAGTGAAGATAGATTGATTCCAACTCCACCGCCGCGTGACATAATTTCGGTCATTTCCGAGAGTGTGCTCATAATTCCGCCTCGGCTATCGTGTGGAGACGGGATCACATAGCAGTTAAATAAGGTCAGTTCATCACTTGCATCGGCACCCGCAGCAATACGTCCGCCTGGTACAAGCTTCCAGTCATCAAGGATATATCTGAATTTATCTGTCCATTCTTTACGTTTCTCAGGAGTTGCCTCTACGGATGCCATTGCACCTGCTAAGCGGTCCCACATTTCTTCCGGTGTCTTCTCAATATTTAAAGTGAGCTTCTCAACTGCGGATTCAACTGTCTCACCGCTCCGTGTTTTTACTTTAACGGTATCGCCATCACGGCTCACAATTTCGCCAACTTCTTTGGCCGGGAATTTGGGGTCATCTTTCGTCAAAACGAGAACGGTATCACCGACTTTGGCGAAACTCGTATCCGCATTTTTGAGTGCATAACGATCCAAAAATATTTTCTCGCTTAATCCATCCAACTTCTTATTAGACTGTACAATCCCCATCCATAATTCCCTCCCAATAAGCTACATACTCAGCTACAACTAAAATTAAAGTTACTTTATGAAGTTTATGTAAAATTACAATATGTGGTGTGCGAAATTCATTATACCTCACTATATATTGATCTTCTAATAGCTAAAGAACCAAATTTCGTTATTAAGACAACCCTTCATCATATTAGCTAATCCTTACTTACTATTTCTCTCTTTTTCGCAGTCAGAATAACCAAATTTAATCATTCAACCAAGCAAGATGAAATAGGCTATACAACTCGTTTTGACGATCGTTAATTCCTCTGCTAACCTATAAATAGGATACCACATTTTATTTCTTTTTAGAACATTTGTTCGATAAATACTTTTGTTAAAATATGGGATAAGATTTCAACACTACTTTTCATATGAAAATACTTAAGGAGATGTTGGATATGTATTTCTATAAAAATGATTTCGTCAACAAGAAGGACGTTATTCTTTCACCAGATGACCGTGGGTACTATTTTGGAGATGGCATTTATGAAGTATTCCGTGTATATAACGGAAAAATTTACGAGCAAGAGGCTCATATGCAGAGACTCCAAAGAACCGCAAGTGAAGTGCGGATAGAACTGCCTTTTACTATTGATAAAATGGGTCATATTCTCACACAGCTTATTGAAAAGAATGGTCTCAATGAAGGCACTGTGTATATGCAAATTACCAGAGGCGAAGCTCCCCGGGCACATCCGTTCCCCGCTCAAGCCGAGTCCATTCTGCTTGCCTACTGCACAGAGGTGCGCAGACCGATTGCTACGATACATAATGGCATTAATGCAATCACATTAGACGATATCCGCTGGCTGAGATGTGATCTCAAAACGCTCAATCTTCTTCCAAATGTTATGGCCAAGCAAGTAGCGCTCGATCACGGGGTTCAAGAAGTCGTGCTGCATCGCAGCGGTACTGTCACCGAATGCAGTGCTTCTAATTTGATGATGATCAAGGATGGCGTATTGTACACACACCCAGCTAACCATTTGATCCTTCATGGTATTACTCGGGCAGTCGTTTTGAGATTAGCTCACTCACAAAATATCACCGTCAAAGAAGAACCCTTTACGACGGAGCAGCTCCTGCAGGCGGATGAAGCTTTTATAACTGGAACTACCGTGGAAATTACACCAATCTTACAGATTGATGGCAAAGCAATTGGAACGGGCGCGCCAGGTCCTATTACACTTACTCTGCAAAATGAGTTTGAACGTACTTTTGCGAAGTAATGTTTTAGTACGGACAGAATGCCCTAATATACCTAAACAAAAAAAGCACGATCCTTTCTTTAGAAAGGTCCGTGCTTTTTTGCTCATTCGCTCAAGCTTTCACTTTCGCTTAACGACGCAAATTCCACTCATCCGTGCCATATTTCTCACGCACAAGTCGCTCAGAAAGCTCAATTTCATAAGGTGTCAAAGATTCATCAACAAGCTCCACGCCTAGCCCCAGCGCGATCCCACGACGAAAGGCTTCCTCCACCTGACTGAGCGTTACCGCCTCTTTTCCTTGCGCCCGAAGCAGCTCATTAATCGCTACAGCTTTCTTCAAAAAGCTCGCCTTCATCCGATCCGCAACCTTCTCGTTCGAGAAGCGCAGCATCCGAAATAGCTGATCGGTATCCATGTCGAGCAGGATGGAGCCGTGCTGCAAAACGACATTCTTTTGCCGAACCTGCGCGCTGCCGGCGACTTTGCGTCCCTCAACAACCAGCTCATACCAGGAGGGGGAATCGAAGCAAGCCGCTGATCCGGCGGATGCGTACTTTTCCTTCTCCTCATCACTCGCAAGCTGTACCATTTCTGCGCCCAGTCCCAGCGCCCGAAATCCTTGCAAAAGCCCCTCGCTCAGCACACGATAGGCTTCCGTCACATTGCGCGGAATGCCCGGATAGTCTTCGGCAACGATAATGCTATACGTCAGCTCCTTATCGTGTAGAACAGCTCTCCCCCCAGTTGGGCGCCTTACGAAGCCGATTCCCTCATTTGCTACCGCTTCCTGATCGACTTCCGATGCCTTTTGGAAATAGCCAATCGACAGCGTTGCCGGATTCCATCCGTAGAATCGCACCGTTGGAGGAACGATGCCTTCGCTGTGTGCCGTTAGTATTGCTTCATCTAATGCCATATTTTCAGCAGGAGAACGATCTCCTGTATGTATGAATCGCCATGCCGTCATCTCTTTCTGTCACCCTTTCCCACTTTGCTTCCGAAGTCAACCTATATCATATCATAAAATCGTACATACTTACGATGTTATAGTCGGTGGAGAGCCGCTGCCTGCCAATGAAATCCAGAACATAAGCCCAAATGCAAGAGCTAGCTACTCCAAGTAATCAAATCTCCACACGGGAGCTACAATTAGTCGGTTATGCGGTTACTTCAAGAGCCATAGCCGACAGTGTCAGAGACTTCTACTAACATGAAGCTGCAAAATGTGCAGCAAATTATCATCCATATTCCTTTATTAGTCATTATCATGCATTTTGTGCAGCAAATTTCCGAGTGTTGGCGTGAAACGAGCCGTAATTACCAGATTAGCTGCACTTTTTGCAGTAATTCTTTCAAATACGCTGCTGCATGCTGAATTTGATGCACTTTTTACATGAATTTAGGTTCCGCGTCACTTGGTGGACTTTTAACTTCGATACAGATCACGACAACTTCCATGGAAAAGTTATGAAAGCGCCTCTTCTGGACATACTAACACGTAATCGACGGAAAACTGGTGAGCTTGAAGCCATTTCCCGGCTCTGAAAACCCAGTACTGGTTCTATCTCAGCAAAGTGTTGATGAGAAGTCCGAGAAGGACTTCTCGGAGCCAGAAGGATGTTTGTTGACCGTCAAATGTATGCTGAGAGAGCCGAAATGGACTTCTCATCGCCTGAAAAGCAGCAAAGTGTTGCTGAGAAGTCCGAAAAGGACTTCTTAGAGCTAGAAGGATGCTTATTAACCGACAAATGTATGCTGAGAGAGCCGAAATGGACTACTCACCGTCGGAAAAGTAGCAAAGTGTTGCTGAGAAGTCCAAAAAGGACTTCTCAGAGCTAGAAGGATGCTTGTAACCGACAAATGTATGCTGAGAAAGCCGAAATGGACTTCTCACCGCCGGAAAAGCAGCAAAGTGTTGCTGAGAAGTCCGAAAAGGACTTCTCGGAGCTAGAAGGATGCTTATTAACCGACAAATGTATGCTGAGAGAGCTTAAATAGACTTCTCACCGTCGGAAAAGTAGCAAAGAGTTGCTGAGAAGCCTGAAATAGACTTCTCAATTTTCTCACGAAAGCTCAGCTCATGCCTGCAAAGTCATTTTTTACGAACTCAGCTCACGCTTACGAAGACAGTTTTCTAACGAAAACTCAGCTCATGCTTACGAAGTTAGTTTTCTAACGAAAACTCTTAGGAGGGCACATCGATGCGTCAACATGAACAGCAAGAGAACATTCGCCCCATTCATAATCAGCTTGACATGCACTTTGAGAGGGACTGGTTTACTGAGCTGGATAATCGTGTGCGCGGAGGTGGTCCATGGGACGACTGGACGCTGTACCAGCTAGCCTACGAATCGGAAGAATCGGGGCTTATTTCGACGTTTGACGAGATGCAGTGCCTCGTTCATCTAGGGCAGCTTGAACCTATGGCGCATCAGATTGATACGGCGAAACGTGTGCTTAACGAGATGCGTGGCCGGGCTATTTTGGCCGATGAAGTTGGGCTTGGGAAAACGATTGAGGCTGGTTTGATTTTAAAAGAATACATGATCCGCGGCTTGGTCCGCAAAACACTTATCCTCGTACCCGCTTCTCTTGTGCTGCAATGGGTCCGGGAGTTGAATAGCAAATTCGGCATTCCAGCTGTTGCTCACAAAAAAGCCTATATGTGGAAGCAAAGCGATGTCATTGTGGCCTCCATGGACACCGCCAAACGTGATCCGCATCGCGAAATTGTCATGGGTCTTGAATATGACATGTTGATCGTCGATGAAGCGCACAAGCTCAAAAATAAGAAAACGACCAACTACACCTTCGTAAACGAGCTGCGTAAAAAGTATTGCCTGCTGCTCACCGCCACGCCGGTGCAGAATGACTTGAAAGAGCTTTTCAATCTCATCACCCTGCTCAAGCCAGGTCAACTGGGGATTCATAGCAGCTTCAAAACCAATTATGTAGTTGGTAAAAGGGTACCTAAAAACGAGGGTCAACTTCAGCAGGAGCTCTCCAAGGTGATGATTCGCAATCGTCGCGGCGACGGCGGCGTTCATTATACGAAACGGGTTGTTAGGAACATTCCACTCACGCTCTCCAATGATGAACAGGCACTCTACGATGGGGTAACGAATTTCGTTCGAACCAGGTACCAAGAGAGCGCCGGTGATCTTACCAGTATGCTCTCGCTTATCACTCTGCAGCGCGAAGTCTGCAGTTCCCGGGACGCTGTGTTCATTACACTCGTCAATTTGTTCAAGAAAACAGCCGAGGACTCGCCGCAACGCGCCAAAATATGGGAGCTTGTTGAGCTGATTCGCAGTATCAAATCGAACACCAAAGCCGAGACCACAATGAAGCTCGTCCAAGAGATTAATGATAAAGTCATCATTTTCACCGAATATCGCGCTTCCCAGGAGTATCTTCTCAACTATTTGAAAGAACATAAAATAACAGCTGTCCCTTATCGAGGCGGTATGAATCGCGGTAAAAAAGATTGGATGATGGATTTATTCCGCAATCGTGTCCAAGTCTTAGTCGCAACAGAGGCTGGCGGTGAAGGGATTAATCTACAATTTTGCCATAACATGATTAATTTCGATCTGCCTTGGAACCCCATGCGGGTTGAACAGCGAATTGGCCGTGTACATCGACTCGGGCAAACGCACGATGTCAACATCTATAACCTTTCCACCCGAAACACGATTGAAGAGCATATTCTTTCTTTGCTGCATGAGAAAATCAATATGTTTGAGCTGGTTATCGGACAACTTGATACCATTCTCGAGAAAATCGAGAAAAAAGGCTCACTCGAAACATCGTTGTTCCGCATGGTCATGGAGGCAGGCTCCAGCGAGGATATACGCAGAAAGATCGATGAGCTAGGTCACTCGTTTATTGAGGTCAAATCGGAAATTGAGCAAAATCCGGTATACGGGGCAGCCTTCCAAGGCATTCTTGATGCTGTTGGCGGGACGCAAAACATCGAGGTAAGACCATGAATAAACGCAACATTCACACGTTCGTCATGCGCTTTCTTGAAGCTTACAATTGTACGATTCTAGAGAAATCACCAACTTACGTTACTGCAAAACTTTCTCCTGAAGCAGATAGAGTGATGACAGGACGTCCTTACTATTGGAGCTTCGTAGAACGTACAGGGGCTGCAGCCGAAACGATGACCTATAAGTTCATCTTCGATCCTGAACTGATGAAGCTGGAGACGAAAGCGAAGACCGCTGCAACTGCTGTCAAAAGCCCACCTTATGTGGGGGCGCAAAACCAAAACCAAAACCAGAACCAAGCACCCCAGCCGCCTGACGGAAATTCAGACAGCATTCTCGGCCGCTATTTCGGCTTCGTACCTACGACTGTCATCTCCCAGCGGCTTCCGCAGGACGAAGTGACCTTCGGCAGTAGGCGTTTGGAGCAAATGTTTACGATTGTCCGTGAACGCGGACGATTCGTTCATTTGTTTGAGGAACCTTTCCCGATGAGTGCTACCTATCACGCTGCCCTTGTCTATGACACCTGGTTCTGCGTGAATTACAAGGTAGAGCTTGTTTGCGACCGCAAACGAAGCGAGATTCACTCTCTCGCCATACAACTGAATAGCGGTGAAATTCGCGAACATTTTCATAAACATATGCTTACCAAGAGCCTCTCTCCGAAGCTTCCTGCGAATAGTCACATTTTACCTGACACGATTTCACTGCCGAAAGCTATTAATGCCCTTGAAATGATGCTCGAGCGTAAAGTAAGTAGCTATGATCATTCTTGGGCCGACGAAGCTAACGAGCAGCACCGCAGCGAAATCGATCGTGTGGAAGCTTATTACAACGGTCTCCTGCTGAGCGCAGAACCTGACAAAAGAGACGAAATCGAAACCCAATGCCGCAACCGCCTGCAAGAAATTGACTGGCAGCACAAGCCTCGTATTGTCGTATGTGTCATCAATTGCGGTTTGTTTCATTTGAACGCAGGCCGAGCACCCAGGAACTGACGTCAGTCGCTAAAACATCGCAAAATTAACACTACAGGTTCTAACAATCTTTTTAGGGCATAAGAATTACAATAGGTTAATAGGTTCATACCACTAGAGGTTAACGATAGGTAGGTGAACGAGGATGAAGCTGTGGACAACATGGACGGCGGCATGCTTCATTAGTTTGGGCAGTTTATTATTCATACCGATCCAAACCTCTGCTGGCGACTCCGTAGAACGGACAAGCTATACGCAGACGGCAAGGGAAACAATAGCTAGTCATACAGAGACGAAGCCATTACCAGATTTGCGGAGCGAATCTACTTTGACCGCTACGATCAACACTTGGCGAACAACGCTCGCTCGAGAATCGGGGTTTGAACGCTGGCAGACGGCAGTTTGGAACAGTTATCCACTAGGGCCTGGCACACATGGTTGGGTAGTTATCCTTACTGATCATGGACAGGATGTTGGCTACATGATCGTTCATGCCACTGACAACGGGTCCTTCCGATTGACCGAATACGGGACAGGTAACAACCCGCTATTCAGCTTGACCACGCTGTATCGTTCTTTGGTACAGCAAGAACTCATTCCAACTACTACTTCTTATTCCGACTTTGTTCAAAATGAAACGATTATTTTAGACCGACTTTACATGGACCAGCTAACCGCTGTGTGGAAAATCAGTTTGCAAGATCAAACGTATTATTTGGATGCCAAATCCCGGGAACTACTTCCGCTCAAAGAGGACCCTACCCCGAGGATAAAAGAGGATCGGCCAGTAGCAACCGATTTGTCGAGCAAAGCTCAAACGGCGTTATTTCCCGCCTTTGATCCTTATGATCGACTCCCCTGGGTCCAAGGCAAACCGCTTCCAGTGACCACACTGAGTGAGCTTCAAAAAGCTTTAAGCCCGCAAGCAAAGTTAACTTACGTCACTGAGCTCTATGATGGTCAAGTCACGCTGCCCCTTGCCATTCTTGGTTATCAACAATGGGTAGGTGGGGATACCTACCTGACTTTAGACCATGTTGGACCCCGTTACGTGCTGCTGGAGAATGCTTTAAAGCTAGGACATATTTTTAAGTGAAAAAAAGCCTTAGACCGCTATTTCCAGAAGTCTAAGGCTTTCTGCATTATTTCCAATTAAAATCAATAGCTTTTAGAAAAGCTTTAGCTAAAATGGTATGTCCTACGTTGTTCGGATGTACACGATCCCAAGCGATATAGGCTGGGTAGTAAGCCTGGAGAACAGGTTCGAAGGCAGCTTGCGTATCCACGAAAAGGGAGCCCGTTTCTTCGGCTATCTGTTTCACGACTGCCCCGTATTGATCCATTTTGCAACGCATCGCATCTTGAGGATTCGGCTCTATGTAAAAGGGTGTCATCAGTACAAGCCCTTTGACAAGCGGACGTGTCTGTTCAACTAGCTCTCTTAACGTCTTTTCATAAGTCGCAATGTCCACATGCCTTTCATTTTGATGCGGTACGTCAAAATGCCTCCATACGTCATTAATACCGATCATGATCGATAACCAATCGGGCTTCAAATCGATGACATCGGTTTGCCATCTGTCTTGGAGATCAAGCACCGTATTGCCGCTGGTACCCACATTAACGGTCCTAATTTGAAGCTCTGGATACGTTGCATTGATCAGCCCGTCCACGATAGACACATAGCCTTTGCCTAATGCTCCGAATAATCCTTCGCCAATCGGTCTTGATCGTTCGCAATCTGTAACCGAATCACCAATCATGACTAGCTTATTGTTTTTCTCAAGTTTCATTATGATTTCTCCCCCCAATTTATGGTCGTACGTTCATTTTGACTATATTCGATATGCAAACTTAAAAAACCTCTCGCACCATTCATCAGGTTTAACGAAATCTCCCGAATATAGGTGAAGAGGCTTTGTCATTTTACTTTTTGGGTTTTACCTGATCAATCAGCATCCGTGTGGCCAGCGGCAGCATGCCGAACCAGCGTGTTTGCCAGCTTTCCCGCTGTTCCTTGCTCATGGCTTTAACTTGCTGACGTACTTCCTTGGGTGTTTCTATATACGTGACGACTTGCTGCGTTATGTACTTAACCAGATCATCGCTTTTTGCCATTTGTCCACCTGCCTTCTATCCCTATTTTAACCACAGAGACAGGGGCTTAAACTCACAAAGACAGGTGGATAAAGGGATTAACCGAGTTTACCGCCACTCTCTGCAATGATTTTATCAGCAAATGATTTAATCGTACTGCAACCGAGCAGCATCGGTTTATTATCACACTGCAATAACAAGGTTTGAGCGTTCATATCCCATGCATATTGAAATCCGACATTCATGCCAACTACCGTAATCATGAATTTGCCTTGTGCTGTATTAGGAATCGTAATCCCCTGCTTTTTGCCGACTTGTTGTAAGGCTTTGAATACCGAAGACGAAATCCCTCTATACGTCCAAGTGCTGCAAGCCGCCATAGGTCATCTCCTCTCTCCCCGTATAGGATCATTAAATTGTATGAACAGAGAAAGGAAATCGTGCTTGTTTCTTTAAAATCCATTGATCATAGCGCCGTCTTACACGTCTATTCACAGTATCCAAGCATACACTAGATCAAGTAGAGAGAGAGGTGTTAGCTTGGATGTGGAAACAGATGCTGCTAACGGAGCAGCTAGAGATTCAAATGGACGAATCCAATCATCTATTCGAGGTCAGATTGAGAAGAACCGAACAAGAGGATACAGCGGCCGTTCGATTGAGCCATGCTGAACTCATCCAAATCCTGCATACCCTGCTTGAAATTAATCGAAGCTTCCGTGGAGACATCTCCTATTTTCATTCCGCTCAAGTAATGGTCAAGCCACAGCTCGATCTCCTAAGATAGCTTCAAGCAAAAAAGCACCTTCGATTCCCACCCAGCGGTGAGAGACGAAAGTGCTTTTTTGGTATGTCAGACGGTCAACTTAATCCCTGTTTAATCCAACAATGGACGCAATGAACTTTAAGATATACAGGAAGAGATTAATAAAATCGAGATAAATATTTAATGCTGCAAGTGGAACCTCTTCCGCGGAAACACCGTTTCGGTATTGTGCCACATCGTAGAGAACCCAACCACTGAATATCAAGATGCCGATCATCGACCAAACTAGGTTCATCACAGAACCAAAGTTAACGAACATACCGACCACACTCATGAGCACAAGCCCAATCGTTCCTGCGAACAAGAAACCGCCTAGAAAGCTGAAATCACGCTGCGAACGATGCGCATAGAAGGCAAGTCCGCCAAAAATGGCTGCAGTCGCGAAGAATGCGCCAGATACTACATTTGCGCCCAGCATGCCGCCATACGCCATGATGACTGGGTACAGAGTAACCCCTGAAATCGCAGTAAATGCATAAAGAAAGCCGTATCCGATATGTTTGCCGCGAATACGAATGATGATTGCGGCCACCAGCATGACCACCTCAGCAATGACGAAAAGCATAATCATCGATGGCGGAACGACAATGGCACCGATCAATGTCCCTAGGAAAGAAACCAACAGGGAGATTGCAAACGTTTGAAGCACATGAGCAAAACTGCCAGAATGCGTAGCAGTAATCGTTCTATCCATGAAACATCAGCCCCTTTGTATGGATGTACAATCTATACTATGTATTATACCTAGTTTTCATGAAAGTCGCTACACACCTATGCGTTCAAGAACAAAACAACCCCTTCAGACGTATCTGAAAGGGTTGTTGCTTCGTATGCGATCAAGAGGACTCGAACCTCCACGGGGGTAAGCCCACACGGACCTGAA
>NZ_AUGY01000137.1 GCF_000422905.1 Paenibacillus alginolyticus DSM 5050 = NBRC 15375 | reverse complement strand
TTTAGCCATAGAAATATCCCCTCCAAGTTGTACTCATTTCCTTATGGTACCATAAGGTTTTTTTTGAGTGTCTACTTAAAGGGGATATTACCAGAGTCTACACGCTCTCTTATGTGCGGCTTTATTTAGTAGATAAGAAAGTATAAGTTTTATTACACTTCGCGTCATCAGTCTTGACAAACGCGCTCGTCCCAGTGGGACGACGGAGTCGTTTATCCTTGTGATCACATCCTAGTCCCAGATGACTTCCCAATTTTCATTCACGTTAGCTTCAATCGTACCGCGCTCCATGATGTATCCTGCCAATAGTTCAGCTACATCCGTCGGGATATCCTTGATGACCGGTTTATCCTGGAACATCGCATAATTGCCTCCGCCTGCAGCTCGGTAATTGTTCATCACAACATCGTATGAGGCTTCGAGATCCATTGGTTTCCCTTCATATTCCAGTTGTACGACACGCATGCCGATTGGACGGGATATATTCAATTTATAGGTTATCCCTTCCCACATATCATAGTTATAATGCGACGGCTTCGGGTCTCTAAACTTGCTGCTCACTTGAACTTCACCAACTGCTATTAACTCAAAGTATTCTGCTGACTGCTCTAACGCATCCTTGATGTCTTGTCCGGAAATCCGAATCACTTTCAGTGTATTCGGGTAAATGTAGTTAGAGACGATGTCCCTCATAGTAATATCCGATGGAAATCCTGGCGATACGTTATCAAACAGCGCAGTATTGGAAATGGCTGCTCCCGAGAGCTCCATCTGAACGCGATTGATGAACTCGATTAGCGCATTGTCCTTCAAGCGAATTTGCATGGGATCTTTGACGAGCATATCTCCGGATAGCTTACCAATGGGTTGGTCGAGCCACTCCTGTGTTTTCGCCTCATAATCACTAACAAGCTCTATTAATTTCTGATCCGCTTCAACAGCAGCCACAGAAAGCAGCTCCGATTTCTTGGCATCAATGCGCCATTTGCCATCTAGCTTCGAAAGCTCTAATTCAACTTTACCAAGCGTTACACCGGCAGTTCCTGGTTGAACAATGACGACACCATTGATTTCTACTCCCGCAATGCTTCGGTGTTGATGCCCTGTAAGCAGAACATCAATCCCTTCTACTTCCATACATAGTTGAAAGCCCTGATTTTCTCCCGTTAGAGGCTCCGTTGGCTCACCTGTCGTTAGATGTCTTTCAAATCCACCATGGTAGGAGACAACAACGGCATCCACTTGCTCATGCTCCTTGAGTACCTTTACCCATTTCTTAGCCGACTCTACAGCATCTTCGAACCGCAGACCTTCAATATGATCGGGATTTTCCCAATTCGGAATATAGGGTGTTGTCAATCCCAGAATTCCTATTCGAACTCCGTCCGTTAACTCTTTAATCAAATATGGCTTTCCTAGGAACGGTTCTCCGCTCTCCGCATCCACAATGTTGGCACATAACCAAGGAAACTTGGATTCCTGAACAGCTTTGTGCAGCACACGAAGTCCATAATTAAATTCATGATTGCCAATAACGGCCGCGTCATAATCCAAATAATTCAAACCAAGCACCATCGGGTCCATCGGTTCGTTATTCAATCTAGCATGATGATACGCGAGTGGCGTACCTTGAATCAGATCTCCGTTATCAATCACAATAACATGGGTTTCTTTCTTGCGTTCTGCGGCAATAAGCGCAGCTACTTTGGATAGTCCCACATCGTTAGGTTGATTGTTTGCATAGTGAATTGGCAGCATATTTCCATGCAGGTCACTCGTTTCTAATAGGGTTACTCTACTTTTCTGCAGCTTACTAGGTTGTGTCAAATTACCCACTCCAAGCATGTTATTTTGTAACGCACAACATATCAATTGTTAAATTAACAAATACTTCACACTATCTTCCATATATTATATGATAATGTTATAGTACATCATAGATAAAAGTAAACTATTAAACGGAGGTCAAAAAAAAGATGATGAAAAAATTTACTGTCATTAGCTTGTCCATGATCGTAGCTGCAGGTGTTCTTGCAGGCTGCGCAAAAAAAGAGGAAACAGCTCCTGCTGCATCCGCAACTACGAAAGCATCCGCTACACCGGCGGCAGCTGCAGGCTTTGTACCTAAAGAGCTTAAAGTCCAGTTCGTTCCTTCCCAAAATGCAGAGACGCTTGAAGCGAAAGCAAAGCCTCTTGAAAAACTCTTAGGAGACAAACTGGGCATCCCAGTTAAAGTTTCCGTATCAACAGATTATAACGTTGTTATCGAAGCAATGGCATCTAAGCAAGTTGATGTTGGCTTCTTGCCTCCAAGTAACTATGTTGTTGCTCATGACAATCGTAAAGCAGCAGACCTGCTTGTACAAGCAACACGTTTAGGCGTTGACGATGCAACTGGCCAACCAACGAAGGATCTAGTTGATTTCTATAAATCAGAAATTCTTGTTAAAGCCGATTCCCCAATCAAAACTGTTGCTGATCTGAAAGGCAAGAAAATGGGCTGGCAAGGTGTTACATCCGCAGCTGGTTACGTTTACCCAGGATTCGTACTGAAAAAAGCTGGCGTTGATCCAGTTAAAGATGTAACAGGCGTTCAATTCCAAGGTCATGATAAAGCGGTTATCGCTCTTCTCAACGGTCAAGTTGACGCTGTAGGCGTATTCCAAGACATTCGTACGAATATGACGAAAGATTACCCAGATGTATTCAAACAAACTCGTGTTCTTAGCTACTCTGATAAAATTCCAAATGATACAATCGCTGTTCGTTCCGATATGGATGCAGCATGGAAAAAGAAAATTACGGACGCGTTCATCGCGATCGGTAATGATCCAGAAGGTCAAAAAGTCATTTTCGATGTTTACTCACACAAAGGCTATGTAGCTTCTGATGATGCCAAATTCGATATCGTTCGTAGCGTTAACAAAGAAATGGGCTTGAAATAAGCTTAACTCTCTGTAAATAAAAATACCTCTACATGATCTTTTCAAATCATGTAGAGGTATTTTTTCGCATTCTACTCCGAACCTCCCTTGCATACTATGAATGTGGCACGTCCGTGTAAATGTTTTTTTACTTTTGCATGACAAACGTTTACCTGGACCTGTCATATATCATAGTGAGGTGAAAATTGGATGTTCGAAATGCTTATTAGCTGTAAAAAAGAAGTCTCTATCCGGTGCGGTAAAGACGAGATAAGGGGGGTTATTACGAATTATTATCCTACTTTTCGACTTTTGAAATTGAATAACATCTTGATTCCTATAGAGCTGATCGAACAAATTGAGGTATTAGAAACGGTCTTGGATTCATACACCCCATCAAAGACCCATCGTGGAAATAGGTCACTTCGCTTGGTTGCCCAAGGAAGGCACTACAGCTAAGGATTAAATAGAGATATCCCCTCAAGGAAGTTGTAATTTGTAATCCGCGAAATCCGAAAAACAAAGCCCCCAACCCGCTAAGATAGCTGGAGTTGGAGGCTTATTTTCAACTTAAATTCACTTGTAAATACTTCCTATTCCCTCATACAATGCGTTTGCGGAGTGTCCCTGAGATATAGTCAATGACTGAGACGGTGACAATAATACCAATGAGGATGATACCTACTCGCGGCCACTGCCTTGCGTTAAGCGCGAAGATGAGTGGCGTACCAATACCGCCTGCACCAATCACACCTAGCAATGTCGCTGAACGGACATTAATCTCAAAGCGATATAAGGTATACGAAATGAAGTCAGGAATGACCTGCGGCACCACGGCAAACGCCATCCGCTGCCAAATGTTTGCTCCCACAGCTGTCATGGCTTCCGTAGGTCCCATATCCATATTCTCAATGGCTTCTGCATAAAGCTTGCCAAGCATACCTACGGAGTGAAGTCCTAAAGCCATAACCCCAGCGAAGGCATTAGGGCCTACAGCTTTAATAAAGATCAAAGCCATAATAATCTCGGGAATGGTTCGTACGATACTTAAGAACAATTTCCCAGTGCCGGAAACGGCACGGAATCTGCTCATATTCGCTGCTGCCCAGAAAGCAAACGGGATACAGACAACCGCTGAAACAAAGTTCCCTAAGTAGGAAATAGATAAGGTTTCAAGCAAGGATCGAAGCAAATCTTCTCCTTCTGGGATATACACATAGGCCCAATCAGGATGTACTAAACCAGACAACATGGATTTCGTCAGAACCCAGGTCGTTGGCTGGAAGCCTGTTAACTCAAGGCCGGTTAATGCCCATATGAATAAGGCAATGACGACAATCCAACCTATGACCTTATACGTCGTTGAACGCGAAGCTGACATCGGCTTAGCGCTGCCTTTTAGCAAATAGGAACGGAATCGTGTACTGACCAAATCAATAATAACAACAACTAACAAGGTATAAATAACAATGGCACAGGCCTGATCGTAACGGAACAGATCCAGCGTGTTTTTGAGCAGCAAGCCAATACCGCCGGCTCCAACCAATCCGAGAATAGCTGAGGCACGAATACTAACTTCGAATGTGTACAATAAATGAGCCAAGTACGTAGGAGCAACCTGTGGAATGACGCCGAATCGAATGAGTTTGAGTTTGTTAGCACCAACAGCCGTCATGGCTTCCAACGGTCCGGGGTCAATTGCTTCCGTTGATTCGTAAGAAAGCTTAGATATAATACCAAAGGTGAAGAAGATTAGTGCAAGTGTACCTGCCGTTGGGCCAAAACCTACTAGAACTGCAAACAGTGCTGCGTAGAGCAGATCTGGTATGGTTCGGAATAGATTCATGATAAGTCTTGCTGGATAGAACAACCAAGGCGCTGTAGTAACATTACGAGCTGCTAGCAGTGCCATTGGGAATGCAAACAAGGCTCCAATTGCTGTACCAATAATAGACATCTGCAGCGTTTGTGCCATTGGCTTCCATATATCAGCGAAAAACAGCCAATCCGGCGGAAACATCTCGGCAATGAATTTAACAATCTCCGGAGTACCGGTAACGAGTTTCGTCAGCGTCGCATCTGTCTGATAAATACTCCCAATCAGGAAAAGCACCATGATCAGGGCAATGAGATAGATTTTCGTACGAGGAGGCTTCTTGACTGTCGCTACACTCATTCCTCCAGCACCCCCAAGAGCTCGTCTTTCTTAATCGCACGGCCATAAATCTCGGAGAATACATCATCCGTTGCTTCCGAAACGGGTCCGTCGTATACGACTTTACCTGCGCGAAGTCCGATAATTCGAGTTGCATATTCACGTGCGAGGTCAATAAAGTGAAGGTTAACGACAGTCGTTATACCAAGCTCTGTATTGATCCGCTTCAAGTCGTCCATAACTTGTCTCGTCGTTAATGGATCAAGGGAGGCTACTGGTTCATCTGCTAAAATGATTTTCGCTTCTTGTGCCAGCGCCCTCGCGATGGAAACACGCTGCTGTTGACCGCCGGACAATTCATCGGCGCGTGAATAAGCTTTTTCCCGAATATTGACTCTCTCCAGCGCTTTCAAGGAAAGTTCGATATCGTGTTTAGGAAACAATCCGAGCACTGTACGCAAGGTAGAATGATAGCCTACACGTCCGGATAATACGTTTCGAATCACGGTAGAACGCTTAACTAGATTAAAGGTTTGGAAGATCATCCCGATATCTCTGCGCATACGGCGTAATTCAGCACCGTTCGCCTTTGTTATGGATTTGCCATCGATTAATATTTCTCCATCTGTCGTCTCATGCAAACG
Source organism: Paenibacillus alginolyticus DSM 5050 = NBRC 15375 (assembly GCF_000422905.1). Classification (GTDB taxonomy): domain Bacteria; phylum Bacillota; class Bacilli; order Paenibacillales; family NBRC-103111; genus Paenibacillus_E; species Paenibacillus_E alginolyticus. The sequence continues at coordinate 9,246 of NZ_AUGY01000137.1, read as the reverse complement.
GTTAATCGCACGCAGCAAGGTGGATTTACCTGCTCCTGATAGACCTACAATAACAACGAATTCTCCGGGATGAATAGTTAAATTAATGTCATTCAACCCAATAGTTCCGTTAGGATATACTTTGGAAATATGCTTAAACTCAATCATATAAGTCCTACTTTCTTTTACAGAGTATCTGAAGTTCAGACAGACTACTTTCAACATATTTCAGCAAAATCCTTTTTTCTATCATAACCTTTAGAAAATATTCATATTCCATTGTTATCCATAACAAAAAAGTGGTCTCATAGGCTATCAGAGACCACTTTTTCACGATGATTTATACTTTTGCACGCCAGCGTTCTTCAATCTTCATCCCTTTCCAAACCGCAATAGAAATGGCCCATGCCACCACAAACAGAGCAACTAAGATATAGCCTAATGTCCCGAAATCAATCTCCTGCAGCCACGTCCAGAAGGTCCCTTCCAACCTGAATTCTTCGGAAAGAACTTGACCTAGCTCAATCACGCCAATGATTAAAGCAGCAATGACAGCCAATGCGGTCACTGTTAAATTGTAATAAAGCTTACGTACCGGTGTATGAAATGCCCATTTGTAAGCTTTGGTCATGAACATCCCATCGGCAGTATCGAAGAGGCTCATCCCTGCCGCGAACAACAGCGGAAGTGATATGACGCCAATGAAAGGGATAGCTTCCTTCGCCGCATGGGCAGAGATCGCTAGGAGCGCAATTTCACTCGCTGTATCAAAACCTAATCCAAAGAGAAAACCTAACGGATATACATGCCAGCTTTTGCCTATGAAAGAGAAAAGCGGTTTGATCATTCGAGCAATGAATCCACGGGACTCGAGAAGCTCCTCGAACTCTTTATCATCATTGGTGCTGCCACGAAATTTCAAGAACATTTTATATAGATTAATAAGAATGAGTAAATTTAAAATGCCAATAATGACAAGAAATAGACCGGAAACCGATGCGCCGATAACGCCTCCAAAACGCTGCATCCAAGGAAGCTCACGCGCTGCCCATTGCACGGAGAATGCCGTCACAATGGCCATGATGAAGACGACAGAGGAGTGTCCCAATGAAAAATAGAAACCAACACCTAATGGATTCTTCTTCTGCTGAACAAGCTTGCGTACGGTATTGTCGATTGCCGCAATATGGTCAACGTCGAAAGCATGCCGCATCCCTAATGTATAGGCAAGGAGCCCAATCCCCCAAAAGGCAGGCGTCATTTTCGCTACACTATATAACCCTAATAGTCCAAATATATGTAGAAGGACGATCACAACAACGTATCCAGCCCAGCTTCTTCTCTGCGTTAGAATTGATTTCCACATGATTAATTGGCACCCTGCCTTTCTTTTCGTGTTACGATTTACTAATAATGTAGCACACGTGTGCATGACTTGAGAAGTACCTCCCTTATTTTTTGTGAAGAAATCTAATACATATCTGATATAATAGAAACCGTTCCAAAGATGGACGACGGAAAGGAATGGATCGGCCCCTATGTCTCTTCGTATTTTCAAGCTTTTTACGATTGTAGTGCCTGTTCTCATCATTGGCGGCTTTGAATATATTCGTCATGAATTTCTACTCAATTATTTAACCATGGAAGCTGGTAATTTCACGATTACCATCATTACTTTGCTGCTTTCCTATCTCTTCGCTTCGTGGATGTTTCAAAGTATTGAGCGCAGCAATGAGAAAGTGACAATCGGTGAAGCCCGCAGAGCTGTCTATGAAGAACGCGAGCGTTTGGCCAGAGAGCTGCATGATGACTTGGCTCAAACCCTTTTCTTCCTTAATGTGAAGTTGAAACAGGGAGATTTAGAAGAAGCCAAAGCAGCAGTGTCCGAAATCGATAACTCGCTGCGACAAGCCATTTTCAATCTAAGAACACCACCAGAGGATGGAACTAACTTCCAGCAGCGCATCCATAAATTTCTGGAAAATTGGCAATTGGTGACGGGTGTTGAACTTCGTGAGCAGTTAACTGTGGAAGAGAACAGTTTCTCTTCTGGAGAAGAAGTTCAGCTTTTCGGCATTATACAAGAAGCGTTCACCAACATACGCAAGCATTCCATGGCAACGCAAACTTCAATTGTTCTGGAAGCTCATCCTGAGGCATGGCGGCTACAAATTACCGATAACGGAAATGGGTTGGACCGCGAAACATCAAAGGGCAAGACTTATGGCATTGAATTAATGCAGAAGCGTGCGGCCGAGCTAGGCGCATCTTTCGAGCTTAAGATGAAGGAACAGGATGAGATGGCAACGGGAACTACACTTTTGGTACAAGCAGATAGGAGGAAGATCTAATGCTGAGCAATCAGCCGTTCCGTGTTCTCATCGTAGACGATCATCCGCTGGCTAGGAAAGCGATTCGCAGCATGCTGGAGCCTGTCTCCGACTTCTATATTGTGGGGGAAGCAAGCAGCGGTGAAGAAGCTATTCTTCTTTGCAGCGAGGTCGCGCCTGATGTGGTTTTGATGGATATCCATATGTCTCCTATGGATGGACTTGAAGCAACGCGGCGCATTAAGCAAGCCTACGGGGCTATTCGCATCGTCATGCTTACCGTGTCCGATGATGTAGCCGACCTCTTCACAGCGCTGCAATTCGGAGCTCAAGGCTATTTGTTAAAAAACATGGACCCCGACGAATGGCTCACTTACCTTCGCGCACTGCTGGACGATAATTCAGAAGCTGCCAGGGGGATGGCGGATAAGCTTTTCCAAAGGTTCCGCGCCCCCATGGGTACGTACACAGAAGGCCCGACACCGAGTATGTTGACCTCTCGTGAACAAGAAATTACGGCCTATGTTGCCTCAGGGGATAACAACCGGCAGATTGCAGAAAAGCTGCTGATATCTGAACATACGGTTAAAAACCACATGAAAAATATACTAGTAAAGCTTGGACTCGAGAATCGTGTTCAGCTCACCGCATTCGCCATTAAGCACGGATTGACACGAAAAGGACAAAACTAGTCGAAAAAATAGCCCAGTCGAGTCATACTCTTATGCTTGTCGATCAGGTAATATGGACAACATGATAAGAGATAACTTGAAGGGGGAACACGTTTTATGTTTAAAAAACTGATGTTAAATGCAGGTATTATGTTGATTGGCTCCATGCTTCTCGCGGGAATCGCCAGCGCCCACGTTGTTGTATATCCAAAGGAAACCACACAAGGCAGCTATGAGAAATTTACGGTACGTGTGCCTTCAGAGAAAGACATCCCTACTGTGAAAGTAGAAGTGAAATTCCCAATGGATGCTGTAGCGGTTTCACGTTTCGAGCCCAAAGCAGGTTGGACCTACGAGCTAGCCAAAGATAGCGCTGGTAAAATCACAGGTGTCACTTGGAAAGCAACCGGAGATGGACTGGCTAGTACGGAATTCGGTGAATTCAATATGCAAGGCAAGGTAGCCGATGCGGCTACTGAGATCGTGTGGAAAGCCTATCAAACTTATAAAGATGGCAGCGTAGTTGAATGGGTTGGCGCTAATGGATCTGACAAGCCCGCTTCTGTAACGACAGTTAAAGCCAAAGCTGCAGGCGGAGCAACGACAGATAGCCACGGACAGGTAACGGCAGGCAGTGCTGCAGCCGGTGGCACGTCATCCAACACTTCCCTCTACCTATCCATTGCTGCAGTCGTACTTGGAGCTTTATCTCTGATCGTGTCGCTTACAAAAAAGCGTAAATAATAAAAAGGCCTTGAGCTCTCTGTGAAAGTAACAGATAACTCAAGGCCTTTACTTATTTACGCTTAAGCTTGTTTTCTTTGGTAGATTCGGAAGTAGTACTCGTAAGGATTTTTCTCATTCCGTTCGCCTTGCTCACTGGACACCAACGTCCAATCGGACAAGTCTAGTTCTGTCATAAACGTATCCGCTTCAAACTCATGCTCGATGTGCGTAATGTACATGCGGTCCGCGACGGGAGTAAACAGCCGGAAGATTTCCGCCCCGCCTATAACGAACAGTTCCTGATCACGGAAGCCGTCCACCGCTTCTTGCACGGAGTGAATGACCTCACAGCCTTCCGCATGGAACTGCGGATTTTGAGTGAGAATGATGTTACGTCTGCCCGGTAATGGCTTGCCAATAGATTCATATGTCTTCCGCCCCATAAGAATAGGGTGACCCATCGTCACGGATTTGAAAAACTTCAGATCCCCGGGTAAATGCCACGGCAGTTTATTATTCACTCCGATGGCTCGGTTGCGATCCATTGCAACAATAAATGAAATACTCATGCAGGAGCCCCTCCCTTCTTCACTTGCTTTTTATACAGCCACAGGTGCTTTAATCGTTGGATGCGGATTGTAATCCAGCATTTCAATATCACTAACATCGAAATCAAAAATAGAAGCGACATCCTTGTTCAGCTTGAGCGTTGGCAGTTCTCTCGGCTCGCGGCTGAGCAATGTTTGAATTTGATCCATATGATTCGTATAAATATGAGCATCTCCGATCGTATGGACGAACTCACCGACGCCTAGCCCGCATTCATGGGCAATAAGATGTGTCAGCAGTGCATAGCCAGCGATATTGAAAGGGACACCGAGGAATGTATCTGCGCTGCGTTGATATAATTGGCAAGACAGCTTGCCATCCGCCACATAAAATTGAAACAAGGTGTGACAAGGCGGAAGCGCCATACTGGGTATGTCCTCCGGATTCCATGCGGATACGATGAGACGACGAGAATCAGGGTTCGTTTTGATCATATGAATAACATCTTTGAGCTGATCAATCGTGCCTCCCTGCGTTGTCGTCCAATCCCTCCATTGTTTGCCGTAAACATCACCTAACTCGCCGTATTGCTTGGCAAATTCATCATCCTCGAGCACCTTTTTCACAAACGCATCCATTTGCTCATCATATTGAAGCTTGAAGTTCTCGTCTTGCTGTGAGCGTAACCCGAAATTACTCATATCCGGTCCGGAATAGTCCGCGCTCTCCACCCATTTCTTAAAAGCCCATTCATTCCATATGTGGTTATTATGTTGTAACAGATAACGAATATTCGTATCACCTTTAATAAACCACAACATTTCACTAGCGATTAATCGAAAAGGCACTCTTTTCGTCGTCACCAAAGGAAATCCTTCCGAGAGATCGAAGCGCATCTGTCTGCCAAATACTGAAATAGTCCCAGTCCCCGTTCTATCTTCCTTTTTCGTACCATTGGCAAGAATATCTTGTAATAGTTCCTGATAGGCTTTCAAGCTTACGAACCTCCATCTCTATGTTACGCATGTATTCATCTATTTTACCCGCATAGTGTCCATTTGGCTACCTGTCTTCCATCGTGAAAATGTTGAAACTTTCATATGAAAGAGGGTCTCTCCACGAAATTCCAATAGCGGCGAGGATGCATTTTGCGTGCGTATATGGTACATTTCTAATGAAAAATACAAGAGGTTCGCAAACTCCCTCTCTAAAAAACTATGAAATGAGGAACCACCCATGTCAGCAGGTAGAAGCAATGAAGATTTGAAAGAGATTACCTTATTAGGCAATCAAGGAACCAAGTATGTGTTCAACTATGATCCCACTTTATTAGAAGCATTCGATAACAAGCACCCGAACAGGGATTACTTTGTTAAGTTTAATTTCCCTGAGTTCACTAGCTTGTGTCCTGTAACCGGACAGCCTGATTTTGCTACACTCTACATCTCCTATATTCCGAACATTAAAATGGTGGAGAGCAAATCACTTAAGCTTTACCTGTTCAGCTTCCGGAATCACGGTGATTTCCACGAGGACTGCGTGAATATTATTATGAATGATTTGATCGAGCTGATGGCGCCTCGTTATATCGAGGTTTGGGGCAAATTCACCCCGCGCGGCGGCATTTCTATCGATCCTTACTGCAACTGGGGTCAACCCGGTACGAAGTTCGAGGCGATGGCTGAGCATAGATTGATGAACCATGACCTCTATCCGGAAAAAATTGATAATCGCTAATTAGCAGCATATATGCATTAAGCCTAGTCAGTCCCAAGGGTAATTGGGATTGGTTAGGCTTTTTTTGCTGCTTATTTAGACACAAAATGAGTTCGATGTCCTATGGCTGTCCTAAGTTTGCACAGCTAGAATGGGAGATACAGCAGGTTAGGAATAAGCCTGACTGAACCTCATGAGGAGTTGAACACGATGGGACGATGGAAGGCAGGCGCAGTAGGTTTCGTTTGTGGAGCCGTGTTTTTCTCCGGTCTTACCTACGCAGCATCAGGTGCAGTTGGCATTGACGTTTATTTTCGCGATATTCGCTATTATTTTGACGGGTTGAACAAGCAGCCCGCATCTGATTTACAAGGATTCATTTATAAAAATACGACTTATGTGCCGCTGCGCTTCCTGTCTGAAGCATTGGGTAAGCCCGTCGCTTGGGAGGATGCGACCAGCTCCATCTATGTCGGGGACAAGCCTAAACAGCCGCCTGTGCCGACAGATGAGCATGCTGCTTTGCAAGTATTCCCCAAGGATAACCCTTGGAATACGGACATATCCAAGTATCCGGTTCACGCAAACTCTGCAGGGTTCATCGCTTCGATCGGCTTGAATACGAAGATGCATGCCGATTTCGGGACGGTCTGGGAGGGTGCTCCCATTGGAATTCCGTACACAATCGTAGATGGCAATCAACCCAAAGTGAATGTTACCTTCACAGATTACGCTGACGAAAGTGATCCGGGTCCTTACCCCATTCCGGCGAATGCCCCGATAGAGGGAGGTTCTGCTAGCGACGGAGATCGTCATGTTCTCGTGGTGGATAAAAGCAACCATCTGCTATACGAGCTTTACAATGCACGTTTTACAAGTGAAGGGTGGACAGCTTCGAATGGTGCCAAATGGGATCTTACATCCAATGCTCTAAGGCCGAAATATTGGACTTCAGCAGACGCAGCGGGCTTGCCTATTTTCCCGGGACTCGTTCGATATGAAGAAGCCGCCACAGGTGAAATCAATCATGCACTGCGATTCACCGTACAAAAGACGCAGCGCGGGTTCATCGCCCCCGCCACTCACTACGCCTCAAGCAGTACGGATCCCAACCACCCGCCAATGGGACTAAGGCTGCGGCTGCGAAGCGATTTCGATGTCTCTGGCTTTTCACTCACGAATCGGGCCATCCTTTGCGCGCTGCAGAAATACGGCATGATCGTCGCTGATAACGGCAGTAATTTGTACCTCAGCGGTGCGCCGAATCCGAATTGGGATGACGATGACCTGCACAACCTCGGCATGCTGAAGGGCAGCGATTTCGAAGTTGTTGACACCGGCAAAATCGAGAAATAAATTTATTTAAGCTGGTAGAATAGTCCGTTTGAATCGGACCATTCGGCAAAAAGGACCCGTTCATGATGGCTGATTCCACTCAGTTGCAGAAGCTGCTTCAGCCATTCCGGGTCACGGCCAAGGCGCCCCAGTGCGGCTTCATTGATACTCCCATTCTCAATAATACTCTCCGGCAGACAGACCCTTTTCTTCGGCGAATTTGCCTCCCCGTTATTCAGGCTTGCCGGATCATTCTGGCGGAGCACGCTGATGCTCCCATTCGTCTCGAACAGCGCATAGGCGACTTCCCTCATAGAGAACACATCATTTTCCCGCAGCAGCATACTAAGCTGACCAAAGTCTAGATTGTTGCGCTTCATCGCCTTAAAGTCGATAATCCCATCACGGATCAGCAAATCGGGAGTTCCGGTTGCGTAGCGAGAAATCCAAGGGACAGTCCAGATAAACTTCTCAAGGGCAAGGGCAAGCAGTGTCCAGACTACAAGTGCGAAGACGAGATGGCTAAGATGCACATTTTCATCATAAATCGTATTTCCAACTAACTCACTGAGCATTAAGGAGGAGACAAAGTCAAAAGCCGTAAGCTGAGAGATCTCTTTCTTCCCCAGAAGCCGTGTCATGATCAGCAATCCAACCAAGGCAACAACCAACTTTACAGCTATGCTTACATACAGGGTAAATTCCATCATCATCACTCCCAGACCTGTCACTTACAATGGTATGACTCCTACAAAGGCAAAGTGATTGTGACAGTCGTACCGACGCCTTCCTCACTTTCGTAGTTCATTTCCCCATTCATCGTTTCTATAATCCGAATGCTAACCGCTGTCCCTAACCCCGTTCCAACATCTTTCGTTGAATAGAACAAATTACCGATACGAGAGAGCTGCTCTTTTGTCATTCCTTTACCATTATCTATAACCTTAATTTCGGCTCGGCCAACCAATCTTTTTAAGCTTACCTTTACCTCTCCGCCCGCAGGCGTCGCTTCGATGGCATTTTTAATCACATTCACCAAGGCTTGCTGCAATTGACCCCGATCCGAAAAGATATAAATATGATCCTCGAGACTGACCGTAATCTCAACACAATTCTTCATCGCCATTGGCGTCAGAAGCACAATAATGTTGTTTAATACATCAGAAAATGAAAAAGATTCTAGTTTGGTTAGTTTAGGCTTGGAAAAATTCAAGTAATCATTAATAATCGATTCGGCTCTCGCTAGCTCTTCCATTGCGATGTTCAGGTATTGTTGATTTTTCCCTTGCTCGTTCGGACGCATAAGCTGCAAAAACCCTTGAACAACCGTTAAAGGATTACGAACCTCATGGGCAATGGAGGCAGCTAACTCGCCTAGCGTTTTCATTTTTTCCGCTTTTTGAATTTGAACTTTCATTCTAAATCGTTCTTCATGTATTTCTTGCAGCAGTGATGATAACCAGGTTCCTAACACTAGGAGAATGCCAAAAGAGAGCATAGCAGGAATTATAGCTAAATCAAACGTTTCAAACCCTTTGTAAAGAGACACATAGCTCATCAAAATAAGCAGCATAACCATTAAAGGACTTAGCGAAACCAAAATAGCTGCCTTTATTCGTGAGCTTCCTGTAAATCCTTTGATCTTGAAAGAAGCTACAAAGGGGATAATGAAACTGAGTGTCATACTAATGTAGCCAAATAGAAGCGCATCTCCACCAAGATAAGTACGCATCAGCAATATCATCATATAATTAACAATACCTGCTAAAGGTCCCCAATAGATGCTCGAAATTACGAGAGGAACATAACGTAAGTCCCAATACAAATCTAGTTCGTAATAAGAAAATTTGATTATCCAGTTAGCTCAGGAATGTCTTTAAATACGAACTAATGTTTGGTATAATGAAATCAAACATATGTTCGGGAGTGATTTTTATGGC
>NZ_AUGY01000136.1 GCF_000422905.1 Paenibacillus alginolyticus DSM 5050 = NBRC 15375 | reverse complement strand
CCCATCCGCTGGAACGAGTGAAAGACGAACAAGCCCAACGTCGGATTCGCTTGACCCTTCAGGCTATGGAAGGATTCGTCATGTGCCAATGCATCGCTATGGGCCTCCTGCAACTGATTGCTTTGCGTTATTCCGGTCGTGTTCCCGCTCTGTTCTTTCGCTATTTGCGAACCCCATCCCATACAGTTGTTTCCGAGGCCACCGTTGCCGCATATTTGCGCAAGTCTATTTTTCGGATGTTTGCTCAAAACCCGCACTTATCCATAACCAAAATAATTCGTTCCAAGCAAGAAACGTCTGATTCTGACGCCAATTTGCTGACTTCTTAAGCGTTAGAACTTTTCACTGTCCAGATAGCATAATATTTTGTGAATTTCGCAAAAAAGACGTTATAAGAAATTGGCGCAAACACGAAATCAAAAAAAATTATACAAAGAACAAATGGATGGTGACCATCATCTTAAATAGAAGAATCAAGTTGATTGTATTAAATCACAAATTAAATGCTCTTGTATTATTAGTATCACTGTCCGTGGCGATATACTTGATCTTTTTTATAATGCCATATGCTGATAAGAACGGTTTTTTTTAATGAAAATGGAAAACCGAGTTATCAAGAAGTTATTAAATACAAGTCTTTATGTATTCCTGTTGTAACAGGTTATTTTCTGTTTGCAAGTATTTATTTACGCAAGACTACTTTTTTAAGGAGCCTTAATTATCCATTATTAATAGCAAATATTTATATTGGCTTTTGGTTAAGTTTATTAGCAATGGGAGGCGCAATATTATGGTTAATGATCCCAACAATTATCTTTCCAATTATCGTGCTACCAACCCAACAACGAAGAAAAAAATATTATAGCAAAATTTGAATTGAACTGATATCTGTGAAGTATTTCGATGAATATTATGTTTTATTGCAGCTATATACTATACTAGTAGAGTAGCGAGAGGCTATCAGTTCCCTAGGAGGTAGTTACATGGCAAACAATCAATTATGCAAATTATGCGGTCTACTTACTCCTGTAACGAACAACGGTGTTTGCGAATCTTGCACAGAAGAATACGCTATTATATATAATTTCATAAAAAATAAACCGACTGCAACCATTTTGGAGATATCAACTGCTACAAAAATTTCGTTGAAGAAAATTAATTAATTTGTTGAAAAAGGAAGGTTTATCCTAGTTCCCAAAGAAGATATACGGGGCGCGTAGGTACGCCTGGCTATTTGAACACATCCCGATTAATGGAGAACCAGATAAGCCGAGGAGAAGATGAATTTAGATCCAAAGTGCTCATGCAAGGACTAAGTAAGATCTAGGATGAGAGAAAAGAAGAAAGCTTAAGAAAGAAACGGAAGAGAACTAGACCAAAAACCACTCCGCATTGAGACTATATCAATCCCAATGCGGGATGCGGAAAGGGGCTTTTTGTCGACCGAATGACCATTTTTTCTCATTAAATCTTAATGTTGTCGTTATAAGATAGGAGCAAATCCGAATTGCATCATACTTCGACAATCGCAAACTTGCCGAAAGGCAGGGACGCAAAGCCACGGGCCTAAGTGAATCTCATTCATAGGGCCGCCAGGCTGCCGAAAGCCTCGTAATGAATGATTGGGGGAAAGTTGTGATGGGAAGAAATCTCAATGTGCAAGACGGGCAAGCCATTAGCGGTAAACAACGATTTGTTTATTTTATGTTGATCCCCGCGCTTTTCACTTCCATGCTACTAGGAATCTTTTATTTTCTCGTTCAATCCGGGAATAGCGATACGTTCGCATCCGCGATGATCAACGCCGGCCATAATGCTTTATCCTCCGGCAGTTCGCTCATGGGCAAGTTTATCCCTAAGAAAGCGTCGCCCACAAATAAGCCGGTCCCTCCAGCCAGCGGTCAAGACTCGGGTGCTAATCCCTCGCCGTCTGCGAGTAATCCTGGAACGGGGGCCACTCCTATTCCAAGCGAAACTGTCGTGACCACTTCTCAAGCCAATGGGGGAAACTCATCGCCTGCTCCGGCGAAAGACCCGTCTCACGATAGTGCCGCTTTCTTAAAAAGTGCTGCGGATATGGCTGCCCCGTTCAATAAAATGCCGGTCGCACAGGCCGGGAGTTTACTATCCAGCCTTCCATTAAAGGAACAGTTGACAGTCATGCTGGGGATGTCACAACCCCAAAGGGCCGCTCTTTTGGCTAAAATGCAAACAAAGGATGCCGCAAAGTTATTGCAGGTACTCGGTTCGGTTCCAGCGATCGTAACGGACGACAATCTACCCCAAATTACTGTGCAATTGGATAAAATAGACTCAGCGCAGAAGCCTATCGATACTCTCGTGAGTACATACAATCAGCTGCCCGCCGCCAATGCGGCCGCTTTAATTACCGAGCTTCTCAAGAGCGATCCGAACACAGCGGAGCTAATTGTGAAGAGGATGGACGAAGCGCCAAGAACGCAGCTGCTTTCCTCATTGAGTTCCGGGAAGCCGGGTTCGGATCAATTGAAAGTTGCCGTTTCCTTAGCGAAACAATTGGCAAAATAGGAATGGAAAACGAAAAAAACCTTACACAGTAGCCGCAATCAATAATCTGAATGTACAAACCTAAAGATTCCAGACTTGGGTGTCTAAATGAAAAAAGAAGGGTTTGCGGTAAACCGCCCCTTCTCGTCTTTGCTGTCTCAAGCATGCTGGAGTTAACAATTCATGATTTAGCCTTGCTCCCCTCATGAGGGGAGCCTATTTTTTACCCATAAATCGCATACATGCAGCAGCCTTCAAGCAAGGCGCGCGCCTATGTTCGCAGAAAACGGCTAAGCTTGAACAGCAGAATGCCGAGCTGACGGCTAAGATTAGCTGGTACGAAGAGCAGTTTCGTCTTGCTCAGCAAAAGCGCTTCGGTGCCTCAAGCGAGAAAACGGATTCAGATCAAATCGCGATGGACTTATTCAATGAAGCCGAAGTCCTTTCCACGCCTGCCTCCGAAGAGCCAACTGTCGAGATCGTAACCTACAGTCGCAAGAAGTCTGTCGGTAGTCGCGAGGCTATGCTGGATCACTTTCCTGTGGAAACAATTAGCTATACGCTGCCAGAGGCAGAGCAAATTTGTACGTGTTGCGGCGGCGCGCTTCATGAAATGAGTACGGAGACGCGAAATGAAATCACAGTTATTCCCGCAGAAGTTAAAATTGTGCGGCATGTTCGGCAAGTGTATGCTTGCAGGCATTGTGAACGTGAAGAAATTCGTACGCCCATCGTAACGGCACCTATGCCAAAACCTGTTTATCCTGGAAGTCTCGCTTCTGCCTCCATCATCGCGTATGTCATGAGTCAGAAATATGTGGACAGTCAGCCTCTGTACCGACAAGAGCAGCAGTTTGCACGCCTTGGTCTTACGATCTCACGGCAGACGCTGGCAAACTGGATGATCTACGGCGCGGACCAGTGGCTAACTCTGCTCACGGATCGTATGCACGAGCATCTGCTCAGCCAAGACATCTTGCATGCGGATGAAACGACACTTCAAGTACTACGCGAACCTGGTAAGTCCGCAGAAGCACAGTCGTATCTGTGGCTGTACCGAACAGGCCGCATCGGTCCACCGATCGTGCTGTACGACTACCGCCCAACACGCGGTGGCGAGCATCCTCGGAACTTTCTAATTGGATTTGCAGGCTATCTTCATGTAGACGGTTACGCCGGTTATCACAAAGTGAAGGATGTAACGCTCATCGGATGTTGGGCTCATGCACGCAGAAAATTCGATGAAGCGCTGAAAGCATTGCCTCCTTCAGACAAGCCCGAAACGGTTGCTCACCAGGGACTCCAGTTTTGTAATCAGCTATTTGCTATTGAGCGAGAGCTGAAGGATGTCACATCGGAAGAACGTTATATTATTCGAATGGAGCGCAGTCTCCCTATTTTGAATGCTTATTCGGCATGGCTGCGTCAGCAGCGATCCCGCACGTTGCCGAAGAGTGCACTTGGACAAGCGATTACTTACAGTCTAAACCAATGGGATAAGCTGACGGCGTACCTGAAAGATGGGCGTCTGGAGATTGACAACAATCGCAGCGAACGTGCAATTAAACCATTTGTCATCGGGCGGAAAAACTGGCTATTTGCGAATACGCCTCGCGGCGCAAGGGCAAGTAGCATAATTTACAGTGTGATCGAGACAGCGAAAGAGAACGGACTGAATCCCTTTAAGTACTTGATGTACCTGTTTGAGCAGCTACCACAGCTTCCCGATCCTAAAGATTCGGAAGTGCTGGACGGCTTGCTCCCGTGACTTGTCGCGTGTTTAAATCTGAATAAAAATATAGAACAGCCCTCAACTTGAAGACAAGGTGGGGGCTGTTTGACGCTTACTCTGATAGCCCACAAGTCAAGGATGGGTCTGCTATGGTAACGGAGGAAAAAGTGGTCATGATGCTCCTAGTTCAGTTGGAGTATCAAAACCAAGTAACGCTACTAGCAACAATAATATCGCTAGCGGTAGTAATGAAAAGAAGCCAATAAATTCGGGCAAAACATATGATATCTTTGTAGCAAGTTATTCTTTACCAGATTATGCCCCAGATGAGATATTTCAAATTAATCATGGTCAAACCGCCAGTGTAATAACGCAGCAGACTATAAAGATGCAATTTATGTTACCAACGGATAGCGGAGATACTTACAAGTTAAACGGAAAAGAAATAAAGCCATCAGTTGTTCCTAGTAAAATTAAAGATGTTACTTGGGTTCAATTCAATGCAGTAGACGGTGAGAACATTATAACCGTGGATTATAAGAATTCCACCAGTTACTCTACCAGTCGCTATACGTTTCAAGTCTACTCCAACGAATGTTTTAGAAACAGATGTGTGCTTTAATGATTTTACAGTCTACATATTAGTTAGATAAGCGTTCCTCGACTCCGATTGGGTCAGGTAAAATGATTTAGTATTCTGCAGCTGCCGTGAAAACCGGGAGCTTTTTATTTTGCAAGGAGTGGTTAATCGGTATCAACCGCTACACCAATTTTTCCGCAGCCCTATGCAGCAGGGGTAGACGCTCGAGATTTCCCAACTTCATGAGTATCACCGAGAGAAAATAAATTAAGTACAAGGTGAAGTCCATACAACAATCGAAGGTTAATCCTAATAATTAAAGTACTTAGCTACATATCAACTCAACTACAGGAGGTTTTATCATAGAGAACAGTCTACGTCATGGTCTTAGATTCATTTGGGTATACGCTCTCCGAAGAGAGAATCTTGTTGCGTACTGTGAATGGCATTTTATAGAATTATTGTTTAGAAAACGATGTAGCATGAAGCTTCTCCGCGATCAGGGGTAGGATCACGCAGCATGAAGGTTACACTTTTATTACATACTTCAATCACATATGTCGAATCACATAGTTCCAATTACTTATGCAAATGCTTCCAATTCAGTATAATGGGCTTAATACTTATCCCAAGGGAGCTGAACCGAATGAAAGCATCTCAGGACTTTATCAAGCAATTGGAGTTATTGTATGAGCAGTATGAGAAAGAAGTAACGGAGCAACTGAAAACAGGTATCCTAAAGGAAAAAACCGCAAAGACTTATCTAACCCATTCAACCAACTTTGTCAGATGGTGCCGAAATGATTTTGTGCCAGGAGGCAGAAACAAGTAATGCAACCACGTTTAGCCGCGTTGGGCTAACAGCTTGTTGTTAGCTGTTCATTTGTCAAGTACAAACCAAGTAACTGTATGTTATGATATGGAAAAATACGACATATGGGGGTTTTGAAATGTCTGTTCCTGACAAGAAAATCGTCGTTAACAAGATAACTCAAAAGTACGGCTGTTCCCTTTCAACAATTAACAGGAAGCAAATCATGTTTCAAGGAGTGAGTAGTGGAAAGCGGATCGTTGTCTGCACACCATCATCCAAGCTTCACCCGAACGATAAAGGGTGGTTCGATCTCACAATAAAACAGGTCGAGCTTTTGGACGATGCCAACAATAGATGATTCACAAACAATTGAATATTATCAACTTCAACAAGGGCGAGACACAATTAGATTCACGGATTACAAATGTCCAAATTGTGCTGTCCGCAGTAAGAGAAAAATAAATCGTATGGAGTCGTTTACACCAATGAAAGTTGCAATGAATGTTTTTGATAACCCAAGCAAAGAAAATAAGCAACTCCAACAACAAATTGATCGTTATGTGTCAAAACTTAGATTTTAAAGGGGGTCGTCGTCAATAAATTGACGGCTTTTTTTTGTGCGAATGGCGGCGAACGATATATGTTCTTGTCAGGTGACAAACAAAAAAAGAGGGATTCTACGCTAGAAACAAATTTTACTTCACAGAATAACGGTTCTATGAAGCATGCCCTCGTTAAGTAAAGCACATGATCTTATGGAAATTTCCTTTTTAAATTTTCCTTATAGTTGAGGCACCGCGAAGGAAGGGCTTATGTGTTGTTGAGCGGGCTTATATTACATTGTTAATACTGGGGATAAAATAGTACCATTTCCACCAACTATAGTAGCAAGATTGTTTCCACAACCATCACAATATAAATGTGTGATCTTGTATGGCTGTTCAGTTGTACAGACTACTGCAAACCCGGTAAGAGACTCACAAATAGTACATTCAGTGACAAAAAAATTTGTTATTGCATTAGGTATACTTTTTGGAGATAAAGTTTTTATATTATACCACGTAATTCTCATGCTCACCCTCCAGAGGACAAAAGATACGGAAAAAACCAAATAATGTATTGCTCAAATTGATTGTCT
Source organism: Paenibacillus alginolyticus DSM 5050 = NBRC 15375 (assembly GCF_000422905.1). Classification (GTDB taxonomy): domain Bacteria; phylum Bacillota; class Bacilli; order Paenibacillales; family NBRC-103111; genus Paenibacillus_E; species Paenibacillus_E alginolyticus. The sequence continues at coordinate 8,839 of NZ_AUGY01000136.1, read as the reverse complement.
CATTCCATATGGAAAGTTCGCTAGATATATTGATAGGATATAAATCAACAAAACATCTGCGCATTTCATGACGCAGATCCGTAAGGTAAATGCTTTCCTTAGACGGGATCTGCGGGCAACGCTAATTAGGGGGGATGACCATCCGGTGTTGTCGTTTGTCCTACAATTCCCGGATCACTTGGCCCCGTAGGACATCAGACCCAGCGCATTGAGCATTGCCGGCAGCACGTGTGATCCGTTCCTCCGGCCATAGTTGTCGGCGTGCCGATCGAATGTGGCGAACCAACATTTTGATGAAAAGCTGGAGTGTCAGTTGCAGTCTGTTGACTGAGAATTAGCCCGATGAAAGTGAGCGCATAAAGATCAGGGTTCCAGGCTTTGAATAAAACACCAATATCGACCATCCGCCAAAACGAACCCGTAGGTATAACGAGGAGGAACCGTTACAAAGGACGTTGCTGATGATCACTCTAGGGTCATTTATTCATCCTTCCTCTTAAGAAGTTATTGAGTTATAACATATGTTGCAAACCCGAGAGCCACGAAAGTAACGAGCATTATGAGCTTTAAACCAAAATCGGCCTTATTGTCCAGTTTATAGAGTCTATGTAACACTTTAACTCTATCTTTCTCGGATAGCATAGGATTTGAAAGCTCAATTTCAAGTTGAGATCGTTTTAATAGATCGGGCATATGGAGCACCTCACCAATTATCTATAGTTATCTTAATTATACCAGATGTTGTTAAAGTGTGGCGAATGAAACAAGGCTTATTATCAGGTCAGACAAAAACTCAATAGATGCGGAGGCATGATGTTTATCTCTGCAGCCGGCCAATCACACTGAGGGTGAATATTCAGAAGAACCAGGTTATTGAGCTTGCAACTGCTCGAGCAACTGCAACTGCGCTTATCGCACCGCGGGTTGATTATCCGGATTAGAATTAACTTTTAACTTAATTGCTTCGTATATGAAGATAAGGGAAAGGAGAGATATAATACGCATCAAGTTCATGTCAACCGACGAAGGTCGACGACGAGCAAACATCAATTTAATGCTTTACCGCTTTACTGTAACATATGTATAAAATACAATGTAATACTAAATGCTAAGTTCTATTGACGAACCTATGAATCTACTGTATTTTCTTATAGTGTTACACACCATATTTGGACATCCGTTTTGAGAAATGGAATAGTCTATTTTTTTGTGAATAAATAGGAGGAGAAAATGGCTTCTTTCTTTCATATTTACTGTCCTGAGGGAGTTGAGAGTAAGTATCGCCTGATTGTATTTGATGATGCAAAAGAGGCGTTCATTCCTTTGACAGATTTCTATCATGATCAGATTAAAAGGATTAATGAGAGTTCTGTAATTTCATATTTAAATAACTTGGAACCTTTCTTTTATTGGCTTAAATATAAAAGTCACTACAAGAGTCGGACTGTCTGGTGGAATGACGAACCAGAAGCCGTTAAGGAAGCCGTGCGGCAGTATTTGCTAAACCAAATGCATTGTAAGATCCGGGGTAGAGACGCTCATGAAGGCGTCTACTTAACCAGTAAAAGTTCCAAAATGGTACAGCTCTTCTTATCAGCCATAAAAGGTTTTTACAAGGTTATGGTTCGCTTAAAGAGATATCGACACGCCAATCCACTTATAGATTTGGAGTTCAAGGACACTCTAAGTGATCTCCCTGGAGAAAGAGAAGGAAGACCTAGAATGCCTAAGGCAGCTGGGACAGAGGAACCTCTCTCTTTTAGAAAGATAACGGATTCTTACTTTAAGATCATCAATGAAGAATGGGTTCCAGAGATCATCGGTGATTGGGACCTGCCATATCGCATATATCAGGCTGGCGAAGCTTATAAATGGAGGTTACGTGATGAAGTGATTTCCCGGTTCTTATTTGAAACAGGAGCAAGAATATCTGAAGTATTGGAACTGACTGTAGGTGACTACCGAAAGCGATCTGATATTCATGAATTAGCTGCTACCAATAAAGGCAGCTTTAAACGACGAATCAAATTCATTCGTATTTCTCCGGAAACATTGAAATTATTGATCAAATACGTGAACTCAGAGCGACGTCTATTTGCCCAGACGCAAGTGAAATTCAACGACCTGCCTGATACTGAACCGCTATTTTTATCGATAAGAGGTACTCCTTACACATACTCAGCGTTCTATTCAAACTGGGCTACGATTACAAAGCACGCCGGAGTTAAACTAAACCCGCATAAAGCAAGACACTGGTTTGTTACCTCTATGCTTCGTGGTATCTATGAACAATCGGAGACGGCTGCACAAATCGAAGATAAAAAGAAACAGCTTATTGAGTATATGAAATGGCGAGACCCAGACACCTTAAATGTGTATGAGCATTATTAAGATGAGGAGAAGTTCAGAGATTTACATGAAAAGCTTCAGGAGAGCTATATGATACGAGAAAAGGAATACTTCAAATCAGCCAAGACACGCTCACAGATCGCAAAACCAGCACTTCAGACGGAAATTGATCTGCTGAGCTCCGAAGGCAAGCAAGACTGGTTAAATGAGTTTTATGAAGGGATGGAACAGTAGTGTTGACAGCCATGAATTTACTAGAAGAAATAAAAGACAAACCCTGGGGAGCCCTACTTTATGGTCATTTACCGGAGGACCTGTTGTTGCTTATGGATCCGAATGGAGAATATTACTGGGAAAAAGTCGAGGGAAAAAACATCAAGTATTTTGTTCGTCAATGCGCTGGACAACCGTGGGCAAATCACTTTGCCTTAGCGCTGATGTGCCTATCTGACCGCAATTTGACGCCGCAATCTATCATGAATATTACAAGTGTATTGAATGCACGATTCCGAGATTTATTCAGCCATTTTAAGCTTTCGGCCATGGTCGAATTGTTACCAACTCATGTGGAACAGTATGTAACAGGACAAATTCTTTCAAATCATTCTGATCGACAACGGCAATCGATATTAACCGGCTACAACACCTTTATGTTTAACCTGAAAAAGTGGTTGGGTACGAAATTCAGTGATGAAAAGCAGGCTGAACTTTCCGCGTATATGCTACCTAGTCTACCTTACGACAATCGAGATTTTAGCGCACGCACAAGGGCCATTACTAACGCAAAAACCAAGCGGAAAGAAGACACTTCGGCCGTTACGCCCTTATTGCCTGAAATTAGGGCTGAGGCACATTTGAGATGGAATCAGATTAGCCGGCTACGTGAAGCCTTTCGAACAGCAATTGCAGACGTTAGAGAGCAACGTATACCGCTACCAATAGAATTTCATTATGATGAGTCCGAATATGTCGGGGAACGATGGTATTTCATTCTCAGAGACCTGAAAGGTTTCGGACAGTTTCAAGGCGAGAAGAAGAGTTACAGGGAGTTCAGTGATGACGACTGCGTTCTTGAATTCGTTAAAGCTGAAAAGTTGGAGGACGGGTCGGAAGGGGAAGGACCATGGTTCTTAGATCTTCTAAAGCTTAAGTTGCTCGGACATTGGGCAACGGACTATATCTCAGACGAACATCGGGAAAAAGCCGTGAATTATCTCAATCATTGGGGTTATGAGATAGAAGACGGAGGCAAAAATGCACCTTTCTTGCCTCGTAATCCTGGTTTATTAATTCAGGGATTTGAGACCACTCGAACCGCAAGGATAACGAACAAGCTCTTAATTAACATAGAGCCCATTTACGTAGCATGTATGTTCGCCAAGTTCGCACTGGATATTATTACATCCTCTGGTGCCAGAATGAATGAGTTGCTGCAGATCAGTTATGATAAAGACTGCTGTGTGGTGACAGTTGATAAGAGCGTTAGTCCACCTAGAAAGAACTATATCTTCCGTTTAATCCCAAAAGGAAGAGAAGAACCTGAGAACTATTATATGCCAGAAGAAGTCTTTAAGTTTATGACCGAAATTTTGAAGATGCTTAAAGAGTCCTATAAATCCGATACAATACCTGAAGTTCAGTATGATGTAGAAAGCAGAAAACATTTGATGTCACAGAAAAGGTATATTTTTCAGTACCAGTCCAGACATATCAACGTATTTTCAATTAATGCAATCATTCGCTTTCTTCTACATGGTATGGTTATTCAGTCTGCAGAAGGCAGTCAAGTTATCTTAAAGGCTCATCTTCTAAGGCATGCATTTGCCACTCATGCAGTTCAAACCGAGAAGATACCGGTTGATATTGTGAAGACGTTGCTTCACCAAAAGGATATAGAAGCAACTTCTTACTATTCAGCTCCAACTGCACAACAAGTCTCGGAATCTATGAACTCACTTCATGAAAACTGGATCTCATATATCGACATTCAAAAAGGTATTCTTAGAGGGCCTGATGAGCTTTGAAGATTATCGTGAGAAGGTAGGTACTTTGTCTAAAGTTGTTGGAGGTATATGTACGATTGACTCTATTTGCCCAACAAAAATGGCTTGTGTTGGTTGTGGCGCGAAGGTGCCTAGACCAGAGTTTAAAGATGAAATCGAATCTTTTTATAATTGGGCCGATGAAAGTGAAAAGCGGTTTGAAAAACTTAGTTTGCCTATTGAAGCAAAAAAGATGAAGATTGTAAAGAATCGAGCTAAAATCGAGTTGAAGGAAATTCAATTGATAGAAAAAACACAAAAGGATGAGTTGCATGTTTCAAAAATCCGTATCTCCTCAAACAAATGAACGAGAATGGCTTCAGTCATTGTACGATGAAAAGAAGAAGCGTTCATTTGAACTTGGGGTGAAGGCGATTGACTTACTAGTCAAAGAAGGTTCTTCTGTTTCGTATCGCACTGTCTCAGATAAATCGAAAAAAATCGACGCTGAAGGAATCGGCATCCATCCAAACACTATTCGTAAGAATAAAGAGCTGCACGCATACTTTTCAAAACACATATCAGCAAAGCTGCTTTATAAGCCGCGTAAGAGCTCTCGGGTTCCCATTGCAAGTGATCTGGATTCGTTTAAGCAAATAAAGCAGGATAGGGACATAACTCGCGTCAAACAACGGTATATGCAACTAACAAAGAACGAATTAGTTAACCAATTGATTCAAATGGAACAATACATTGCTAATCAAAATCAGCACTGGTTGAAAAATCAATTCGAAAGCTTCAAGAGCGAATAGCACTGGGATGCGCATAATAATTACAGCTAATGTTCAAAGAAAATAAAGCAACCTGGGGATGGTTTTAAGCTAACTGGTAGTTTAGTTCGATGTTCCTCCTATTATTGGTAGTTTAATGCAAATAAACCGGCACTCAATTGTGCCGGTTTGGACAACCCTAAAAATGCCATGGATAAATACTACTATACAAAAAAAATCAACATAAGTCTATTGTTTTTTTTGGAATATATTGTATTGTAGTTATGCGACCGCGGCGCAAAATATAAATGATATGGATCGTTTAAGCCACAAAAGTGGTGTGTTATGATTATTAGATTTAATTTTGCGCTGAATGGGGTTATTCAAATGGACGGTTACTATTGGGACAGCAAATTTAATTATTTAAGCAAGACTAGATGGTTGTATTACAATGATGATTATTTAAATTTCCTACTAACTAACGTTTGGAAAATCACATCCCCTGTCCGAATCATCGATTTTGGGTGTGGATACGGATATTTAGGAACCAAACTATTGCCGTTGCTCCCTGAAGGATCCACTTATACAGGTGTTGACGCTGGTGGCAAGTTAATTGAACACGCAAAGGAGATATTTCAACAAGCTCCTTTCAAAACTGAATTTATCCTCGGTGATATTCAAGAAATGGATTTTAATCAGCAGTATGACATCGTAGTTTGCCACGCCTTCTTACTGCATGTTGAAAACCCGAGGGAGATTCTTCAAAAGATGACAGATTGTTTGGTGGATCGAGGCAGGATTATTTGCTTTGAAACACACTGGATCTCAAATATGGCAAGCTATTATCTAGACGGGATCTATCCATCAGATATGGTACAATTAGGATTTCTTCAAGAGTTATTTGAAAGAGATACGCAACGAAGTGGGAAAGATGGTAATGTAGGTATAAAAGTGCCTATTTATTTAAGTCGACTTGGAGTCAGGCAAATCGAGTGCCGAGTCAGCGACAGGGTAAATTTTTTAGATCCCAATTGTGCCGCTGAAAAGAACAATGAACTATATAACTCTCTTAAGGAAGATGGCTTCGGTGCGGATCCCGGGGAAGAAAAGTTGTTCATTACAAATTTGTTGAATCGAGGGGCTACTTTTGATGAAGCTCAGAAAGAATTTATGCTGGAATCTTTCTTGTCAAAAGTTTTCAGTAAGGATGTATTCCTCACTTACTCCCCAAATATGAAGATTACTACCGGGATTATTGAACGATAGTATTAACCACTGATTGCGAATATTTTTATTAACGGGGGTAGAGGATGGAAACTAAAATCCGGGAAATCGCAGCAGATGATTATAATGAAGTTGTTGTCTTATGGAATGATGTACTTGGAGTGCGCACGGTCACAGATGAGAACTTTCAAGTATCTATGGAACAGATGACCAAAGCCGGCAATTACAAAACGTTTGTAGCACTACTTGAGAATCATATTGTTGGTTTCATATCAATCGTTCATGGATTAGCAGTAGGGTCTCCGAATGGTTATCTCCATATAACCGGCCTTGCTGTTAAAAAAGATTTTCAGCGTCATAGGGTAGGCACTGAACTGTTACGATACACTGAAAATTATGCAAAAAACAGAGGTATACCCAGTATTATTCTATGTACCGGAATGAAGCGAACAGTTGCTCATGCTTTCTATGAGCATAATGGCTATGACAAAGATTCATTCTGCTTTGATAAGACTATTAAACTTAACTAGTAAATATCTATCCATAGCCATTTTTACGTTAAGCTGTTGGAGAACTATAGCGTGGCGATGGAACCGATCCATCGCCTGTTTTCTTTTCTGGGCGATCAGCTCAACTATAGTTCAGTATAGCTCTCAGTAAGTAATAAACCGCCAAACTGCGAGTTTTAAATATTGTAAACCCTTTCCTTACAAAAGCGTTAAATAATGTATTGTATCTCGTTGATTCATATTGTGGTGGGAGAGTGAACAAGGTGAATTACGAATGTTTAGCCCGAAAAGTGCTCGAGAGCTACTCGTTTATAGATCCAGTATTTGAGTTCTTGAGGCACAACGAAAATATAACATATAAAGTAACCGACCGTGGCAATAACTGCTCCTTCTTACTGCGGATCCATACGTCCGTTACAGAAGGGTTTTACGGCATTCAACATACGCTGGATGGGTTGGAATCCGAGACGGTACTGCTGCAGGAGTTGGGGCTCAATGGAGTGTTGAGGGTACAAATGCCTGTTGCGAATAGATTCGGGAAGTATGTAACGGGATGTCGCCTGGAGAATATGGACGCGGATATTTATGCAACGCTGCTCGAGTGGATTGATGGGGATACTTTTACTCATAATGAAGAGAATTTGGATGAAATCGTGTACGCAATTGGAGTCACGCTTGCACGATTTCATCTCTTCACTCGAGCTAGTGCGGCCTTAAAGAAATTAAATAGACCAGTATACGGAGTGGAAAAAATCGATAATACGCTTGAGAAACTTAGGCATGGTGTTGAAGTAGACATTTATAGTATGGAACATTACGGGATCATGATCGAAGTGCTGACACAGGTGAAGGGAATAATGAGGGAACTGGACTCTCACGATGGAGCTTGGGGGTTGATCCATACAGATATTCAGCGGGGTAATATCATCATCACTGATAACTGTGAGCCTTGTTTTATCGATTTTTGCCTATGCGGCTATGGTCATTACTTATTCGATATCGGCAGCGCATCTACGATTATGGAAAGCAAACAGCGGGATATATTTCTGAAGGGCTACACCTCACAAGCCCCATTTTCCAAGGATAGCTTAAGATACGTTGAAGGGCTAATTCTTATGAGTATATTCCTGTGCTATGCGTTTTTTATACGTGATTCGGTCAGAAATGGTTGGATTAAAGATCACGTAGAAAGAAAAGTAGAAATGTGGAAAGAGTGGCTGACAGGAAAAGAAATTTACTATTTATTATAGGCAGAGGATAGAAGTTGACATATACGATAGAGTGAATATTTTCATTGAGCGCTGTTGTTTCGGCAGCGTATTCCGCTAAACGTGAACTATTAGTTGAGGGAGGGGCTTGCTTCGTGAAGCAGCTCCTTTTTGTTTATTTTTATTAAAGAAACGTATGATTAATAGTGGAAGGAATTATTCAAAACGACGTCGAAAACTTCTTATAAATTTTTTGCAGAAAAGAAATGCTATATGGTGTATGATGTCGGGTGACAAGAACATATAAGCTTAAAAGTCGCGTAGTTGCGGCTTTTTTTATTTTAACGATATATGTTCTTGTCAAAAAGCAATGACAAGAACATATATCGTTTGCCGAATGATGACAAGAACTTGTATTGTTATACGTAACTGAAAACCTTTCTCAACAACTGATTAAATTAGATGAATTTAAAACACAAGCTGGAAAGGGGCAACGACTGAGCTAAACATTCCTGTAAGGCCTAAGATTTGGGCTTTGTTAAAAAAGGAGCACCTCGGTATGATGGATTTGTCGAAGGGTTTTAACCCAATACATCAAGGAGGCGCTCTTACTATGAAGTTTAAACAAACAGACGGACAAAATCAACGCATTGAACGAATTTCTACATCTCATCTTGTTGTGGGTATAGATATCGCCAAAGAGACTCATGTAGCACAAGCAACTAATTTTCGCGGTATCGTACTTAGTAAGCGACATCTTACATTCTCAAATACAATTGAAGGATTCGAAAAATTAG